>NZ_JBBVGR010000004.1:0-375405 GCF_038148855.1 Phycobacter sedimenti
GTCTTGATCTCCATCGCCGCATCCGAGGAGCGCTGCGCCAGCGCCCGCACTTCGGAGGCCACCACCGCAAACCCGCGGCCCGCTTCGCCGGCACGGGCGGCCTCGACGCCTGCGTTCAGCGCCAGAAGGTTCGTCTGGAAGGCGATGTCGTCGATCACGCTGATGATCTGGGCGATATGGGTCGAGGACTGCTCGATCTCGGTCATCGCCGAAACCGCGCTCTGCACCACGACGCCGCTGTTTTCGGCCTCCTGTTTGGCCTCTTCCATGATGTTCTCGACGCTGCGCGCGCCTTCAGCGGCGGATTTCACGCTTGCGGTGAGTTCATCGAGAGCGGCGGCGGTTTCCTCGAGCGTGGCCGCCTGGCTTTCGGTGCGGTGTGACAGGTCGTCCGAAGACTGGCTGATCTCGGCCGCGCCGTTGCGGATGCTCTGCGCCGATTCGACAACCTGAGCGACGGTGCCGTTGAGGTTTTCGACCGTCTTGTTGAAGTCGATCCGCAGCTGTTCGTAATCCTCCGGGAAGGTACTGTCGATGCGCACGGTCAGATCGCCACCGGCGAGAACCGACAGACGGCTCGTCAGGGTCTGCACCACCTCGGCCTGAGCGCGGTCACGCTCTTGCTGAGAGGCCTCGAGTTCCTTCTGACGGATCAGTGATTTGCGGAAAACATCCAAGGTCCGGGACATATCGCCGATCTCGCTGTGGCTCTTGATGCCCGGGATTTCGGATTCGGTGTCGCCGTCGGCCATGGATTTCATGCGCTGCTTCAGATTTTCGATCGGCTTGATCACGCTGCGCGCAATGAAAAACGCGGCCACACTCATCGCGGCAAGGCCAATAGCAAGCGCCGCCAGGGCTGCGTTGCGGAAGGCTGCAATATCCGCATCAATATGAGCCACATAGTCACCGGTACCGACAACCCAGCCCCAGGGTTCGAAGACCTTCACATAACCCATCTTGGCTTCGGGCTCTTCAGAGTCGGGCTTGTTGAAATGGTAGATCACGGCGCCTGCACCGTCTGCCTTGATGACTTTCTGGAATTCCTGGAAGACCTTCACGCCATTGACATCTTCAAAGTCGGTTTGGTCATTGCCAATCAATTGCTTGGCAACAGCATGGGCAACCATCAAGTTGTTGCTGTCAAAGGCAAAGAAATAGCCTGCTGTTCCAAATCGCGGTCTCTCTACCGCCTGGATACCGAGTTCACGGGCTTCATCCCGGCTGAGGGTCCCCGCCTAGACCTGGGCTTCAAGGTCGGCCAGGATGCTGATCACAGAGTCGGTCAGGCTGTCGAGCTTGTCAGCGCGCAAATCATATGATTTTTGCACCGACCGTGCGAGCATTGCAAAGGTCAAAACGGCGGCAAGCACGATGGCCAACCCCGCCAAGGCATAGATACGAGCCGGTAACCGGTACAGGAACGTGGGCATGTTTAACAGATCCTCAGATGGAGCGATTTGACATGCAGGGATACGCATCTTTTCCTAAGATTCCCTTAGAGTGACCATTATAGTTTTATTGTTCGCCAATGCCTTTGATTGACCAGAATCTGCCAAAAAAGTCTCAAACTGACGCTTTAAGCAACGGATGTTTTCACTATCTTGACACCGCAGCATTGAAGAGGCGCGCCTCATCAAGGCGACAAATCACTGTAAAATAAGAAAAACAGTCACCGAGCACACGCCGCATCAAGACGTTCGACGTCGTGCAATCGTCGTGAGGGCTCCCGCTTGCGCGCCGGAGATATTCGGGGTTCCAGCCATCAGGTGCCAGTGGCCCATAGGCACACCAGACGTCAGGCGACCTTACTGAAGCTCGATTAAGATACGAATCTTTGAGGATGCTGCCACATACATCCACCGGCCTTTGTCCCAGAAATGCGGCGGCGCACCACCTTGGGATGTGCGGCGAGCAACGAAATCGGCACGTTCGCCGCGGGCCGCAGGATCCATGGGAGGAGCTTCGAAATCTGCCGGGATCTCCTCGTAGATGCTGGGTCTGCTGGATGCCAAAGCAATGCCCGTCACTGCCCAGCTCGCGGATCGCTTCCGGAGCGATATCTTCATGACCTGTGACGCAAATCTGTAACTGCATGCAGCGCTGGATATGCTGCAGGACTTCGCAATCCATGATGATCTTTCCATGCTGGCGATCAGCCTGCCCTTTTCGGACCATGCGCAGGCAGCCATCGATCATCGGAACAACATGCTTCAGCGGCGGAGTCGAGTTGATGTTGGTGTATACATGCGGCGGGGTCTCGCATTGCGCATAGCTCAACCCTCCGGGGATGCGCAGCATTTCCATCCCAAAATCTGCGGTCCATACGAACCAGATCGCCCTCGCCCCTGCAGCCCGACTGTTAGAAGAACTGGATGGCTTCGGGGTTGAGAAAGACCTCTCCAAACACTTGGTGAATGCGCATGGCGCCATCATGGAGCGCCGCTGCCCATACGTATGGCTGCACCTGCCCTGCCACCGCCGCAGACCTTGGGCCAAAGGCGCCCCTGATCCAAAGGAGGGTGAAGGATCAGATGGTCTGGCGGTCCAGCCAGTCCGGGATGTGGCCAATGTTTGGCAGAACAGCGTCAGCATGCGGGTGAAGATCCTGATAGCAGGCCAAACCTGTCAGGACCCCGATCCGGCGCATTCCCGCGGCTGCCCCCGCTTGAAGATCGTGCAGACTGTCCCCGACCATCGCCGCACGCCCGGGGTCTACACCGCACTGCTCGCAGAAGGCCAGCAGGGGCGCAGGATCCGGTTTGGCGCCATGGCCGCTGTCGAACCCCGCCACAAAGGCAAAGCGATCCAGCACCCCTGACCGTTCAAGTTGGCTGACGGCAGACACTTCGGCGTCATTGGTCATAACGCCCAGGACCTTCCCTCGCGCCAGGAGCCCATCGAGAAACTCTGCCAGAGGCACGGCTTCAGCTAGGTCGGCCTCAGCCGCGTTTTGTGCCAGGTAGCGCTCAAGCTCGGGTTCCGGCATATGTGGCACATGCCGCGCGAGAGCGCTGGCGACCTCGGCATTGGTGCCTGCAATCACGAAACTTTCGGGATGAAAGGTTTCATTGGCAAGGTCAAAGCGAAGGGTCTGCGCCATTGCGGCTGCCAAGGCATCGTCCCCTGCCGAAAGCGACCTCAGCATTTTCGCGGCCCACCCGTTCCAGGTGGCTGCAAAATCGAACAGCGTTCCGTCCTTGTCGAACAGAAAGGCATCTACCGGCATGGGCATGTCCTGCGCAAAAGTTTCATCATCAGTCTGCCTGTGGTGTATCAGGTCCAGTGGATCTGCGCACCACCCGGAAGCGCCATCCGCGCCTGCAGGGGTGATTCATATTTCAGCCCGACGCAATCGCAGAATTCGATGACCCAGGCATCGTCCATCGTTAAGAAATCGAGCACGGAGCCCAAAAACTCAGGATCCGCAGCCCGGCTTTTCAAATCGTCAACACTTGCGCCAGTTGCACCCATAAACACTGGAAAAAGCTCATCATTTCCAGACAGCCAGGCGAGCGCCTGCAGTGCGATTGTCTCGGCTTGATCGGCGGAAACCTGCATATGGGCACCTTCCTGACACCTTGCGGCCATTTTAGTAAAAATACGAAACAGTTTATTAACCAGTGACTGAGAAAACTACCAGTCATCGAAATCCATGCGTTGAAAGGTTTGTGCGTGCAGGGAACCATTCTGGTCATCGACGGTGTTTCCACCAACCGGATCATGATGAAGGTCCAGCTGTCGGCGGCGTATTACGACGTCGTGCTGGCGACCAGCGTGTCTGACGTGCTTGAGATTGCCCGCAGCTGCCGCCCCGATCTGGTGCTCACCGCGAATGTCCTGCCCGATGGCAGCGCCGCCGACGTCAAGAAAGAGCTGAAACGCGACGACACGCTCGCAGATGTGCCGATCATCGCCGTCAGCCGCACCGAAAACCCCATGCGCCGCCTCGAAGCCCTGTCGGCGGGCATTGATGACGTTCTGCCTCAGCCGCTGGACGATGTCATTCTGCAGGCGCGCATCCGCAGCCTCTTGCGGGCCCGCAGCGCGAATGAAGAGCTGAACATGCAGCGCGACGCCTCGCACGGGTTTGTCTTGCCGCTCACTGATCGGACCGCCTCTGCCCAGCCTCCGCACGCCAGCATCGCCCTGGTCGCCGAAGACATCCAGACCGCGCGGGATTGGAAGAAACGCCTGTCGGGCCATGTGCACCGCGACATCCGCACCCATCAGATCGGCGACATCCAGCCCCTGATGAGCGAACCGGTCGCCGATGTCTTTATCATCGAGCTGAACGAAACCACCGCGGGAGCAGGTTTGCGCCTTTTGGCCGATCTGCGCGCGCGTGCTGCAACCCGTCAATCGGTCGTCATTGCGGTGCCCAATCCCGGCGATCCGCATGTGGCTGCCGAAGCCTTGGACCGGGGCGCCCATGATGTTCTGCAAACCGGCTTTGACGTCGCAGAACTGGCCCTGCGCCTCAACACCCAGCTGCAGTACAAGCATCGCCACGATCTGCTGCGGGCCAGTGTGCGCAATGGCCTGCGCGCGGCCGTCGAAGATCCGATGACCGGGCTCTACAACCGGCGCTATGCGAAACCATTCCTTGACCGCACCGCGCGCAGCGCAACCGAAACAGGTGACAAGTTCGCTTTGATGCTTGCTGACCTCGATCATTTCAAACAGATCAACGACCGCTACGGCCACCCGGCCGGGGATGCCGTCCTGATCGAAGCGGCACGCCGCCTGCAACAGCATCTGCGCCCGGTGGATCTGCTGGCCCGTGTCGGCGGCGAGGAGTTCATGATCGTTCTGCCCGGCGCTGACGAATTGGAGGCCGGTCAGGCCGCAGTCGCGCTGTGCAATGCCATCAACAGCAAGCCCTTCACGGTTCCGGGCATCCAGGACTCCATTGCCGTGACCATCAGCATCGGCGCAGTGATTGGCGGGGGCACCAAGGCTGACTCCATTCAGGTCAGCGATCTGATCGCCAACGCGGATCAGGCTCTTTACAACGCCAAAAACGCGGGGCGAAACCGGGCCAAACTGTCACCCCCCGGCACGGCGGCTGCCTGACCAAAGGCGGCAACAGGCTGAAAAGGCTTCTCAGCGTGTGGCTTACTCCCAAGACTTGAGAGAAAGGGCGATCCGTCAACGTCCCGGCTGATGACGCTTTTCCCAATCCCCGCGATGGTACAGCTTCGACTGAAGCCGCCGTGCATAGGTCTGGCGTTGCTCCGTCGGCATCGCCGTGACCTGAGCGATCCAGGCATCTTGAACGGACAGATGGAAGGCATGGCGGGTCTCGGCCTGACGCTGCAGGAGACCGGCCAACGCAGGTGCATCAAAGGGGTCCGCCAACAGCAGGGTTATCACGGCATCTCCTTCGGCACGCCGACGCGCAAGATAGCTGCCATGCTCACCTTCGGCGCGGCGGCGCAGATCGCGGCGGGTATCCCCGTCCAGATCCCGGTAGATCATGGAACCCACGGATGGTGGCCGACGATCGGGATGCCCCCCATCCTGCCAGCGCAGGGCCGCACCGACAGCCAGGCCCGCCACCGCCAGATTCGCCGCCAACGAGACCGCGAGAACAACCTTCAGCCAAGGCCGCATGCCCGTCTTCTGCTCTGGTTTGGACGCTGGCGCATCGGGTTGCTCAGTCGGCCCCTTGCCTCCGTTTTCGTTTTCAGTGGTCATTCGATATCCTCATCCAGGAGCACAGCCAGATCATAGCTTTCATAAGGCAAAGACTCTGTCTGAGCCGACGCCTGCACGATCTCGATCGGGTCCGGTACAAAGTCTGGCGGCGCAAGGCCGATCCAGAGCCCGGCACCGCAGGCCGTCGCCATGCCAGCCATCGCAGGCCAGCCACCGACTGCGCGCCAGAACTGATGCCACAGGCGCAAGGCAGCCGCGCGCGGCGCCTGCCCCATCGGGCCCCGCTGCACCGCCATTGCACCTTGGTGTGCGGCCTGCACCGACGCCGCATCCGCCAGGATTCTGGCGGTCAGGTTATCTGGCATCTCGGGCCGGTTCTGCCGCGCCTCGGCAAACAGGGCGTCGAGCCCGTTCAGATCATCCTCGGTATCAGCCATCGTCATACCCCAGTTCTTCGCGGCGTTCGGCGAGGATGCCCGCCAGTGCCCGTTTGCCTCGGGCGGTCAGACTTTCGACCGCCTCGACGCTGATGTCCATAATTGCAGCAATGTCAGGGTTTGCCAGTTCTTCCAGATGCCGCAGGATCACCGCCTGCCGCTGCCGCTCGGGCAATTGCATCAAGGCCGCCTGCAGAGCGTCGTGACGAGCATCCTCCTGAAGGCGCTCCGGGGCGCCCTTGGCCGGATCCGGCGGATCGGGCACCGCATCAAGATCAAGATGTCCGCGACGCTGGCGTCGCTTCTGATCGATGCAGAGGTTCATCACCACCCGATAGAGCCAGGTCGACACACGGGCCTGCCCCGGCTGCCAGTCCGGAGCCATACGCCACAGACGCAGCATGGCTTCTTGTGTGACATCCTCGGCCTCGGCCCGGTTGCCAAGAACCCGCAGGGCCACGCCAAAGGCCCGTGGACCAAGACGATCGGTCAGCAATGCGGCCGCACGCCCATCGCCCTCGGCAAACTGCGCAAGCAACGCCTCCTCATCCGGCGTCTGGCCGGTCATGGTCACCTTGGGCAGGCCTTCCGCAGAAGCCCCGCCCGGCGGTATGCTCGTGTGTTGCAGCACGCCTGATAGATCAGTTCTGCTCCATGTCCTGTTCCTGCTTCTGGCCCGGTTCTTGGCCCGGTTTCTGGCCGCACTCCCGGCCCTTGTGGTGTTTGCCGCGCATCTTGGCACGCGCGTTTTCAAACTCCTCGTTCGAAATCCCACCGCTGCCATCGCTGTCCATGCGTGCGAACATATCACCACGCTTCAAAGGTCTGGGCAACTCTTCCTGGCTCAGCACACCATCGCCATCAGTGTCATGACGTTTGATCATCCGCGCCGCGCGCTCTGCGGCGCGCCTTGCGCCTTCTGCTTCGATCTCGGCCGCCGACAGTTTTCCGTCCCCGTCAGTATCCGTCGCGGCAAAGCGGACCGCGCGGTGCGCCTCTATCTCGGCCTTGGAGATCTCGCCATTTCCGTCGGTGTCCAACTCTTCGAAAGACACCCGCGGCCCATGGTGCCCCATGCCCGGCTTGGCCAGAGCGACCGATGCGCTGGCAAGGGCTGCCACGGCCACGATCGCACCGATGAATTGCGTATGTTTCATGCCTTTGTTCCTTCTGCCCGCAGCACCCGTGTGCTGCCTGATACACAGAAGAAACGCCCCGGCCCCGGCTTTCCGTCGCAAAAAAGTGAATTAACTATTGGCTGCTAATGTTGCGGCATGCCGCCGCAGAGCTTGTGCGCCCCCCTTTTCCTCGGGCAAGAAGCGCGAGAACATGGGCACGCAACACAGGATTTTCCATGACCGAGTCTCAAGCCGTACCGGCCCCCGATATTGAAAACGATCGCCCCACCAAACCGGCCCTCATCAAGGGCTGGCGCCGCAAATGCCCCGACTGCGGGAAGGGAGATCTGCTGCATTCCTACCTCAAGGTGAATGATCGCTGCGGCAATTGTGGCCTCGACCTGTCCGGGCACCGCGCCGACGATGGTCCCGCCTATCTGACCATTCTGATCGTCGGGCACCTGATGGCCCCGATCCTGCATGTGGTCTATTTTGCTTACAGACCGGAACCTCTTGTCACCTTTACGGTTTTCTCGATTGGCTGTCTGGCCTCCTCCTTGTATCTTCTGCCCAGACTGAAGGGAATTGTCGTGGCCTACCAATGGGCCCGGCGCATGCACGGGTTCGACGACAGGGCCTGATCCCTTTGCAATAACAACAAGGGAAGAGGCAGATGAACAACGCAGAGGTTCAGGGGGTCACGAGCCAGGACAAATCGGCCATCCGCAACGCGGCCACAGTCATCGCCGTGCGCGACAGGATGTCCGACGATCCGCAGGTCCTGATGGGTCAGCGGGGTGCCAAGGCGGCCTTCATGCCAAACAAGTTTGTCTTTCCCGGCGGCGCCGTCGACCCGGCAGATGCATCGGTTCCCCTCGCCGCACCCCTGCCAGAGCTCTGCCGAAACCGCCTTTCAGAGCAGGCCCCGGAAGATCTGCACCACGCCCTTGCCGCCGCTGCGATCCGTGAATTGTGGGAAGAGACCGGCCTGCTGCTCGGCACCCCCGGCACGTGGTCCGGCAGCGTTCCCGAGGATTGGCAAGCCTTTGCCCAAAGCGGGCATCTGCCTTCGGCGCGCGCCTTGCAATTCGTATTTCGCGCCCTCACGCCTCCGGGGCGGCCGCGCCGGTTTGATGCACGTTTCTTCCTGATCGACGCGGCCGAAATCACCGGCGATCTGGATGATTTCTCCAGCGCATCGGATGAACTGTCACATCTTCAGTGGATCCCGCTGAGCGAGGTACGCACCTTCGATCTGCCCTTCATCACCGAAGTGGTACTGGCCGAGGTGACGGGCCGCATCCGCGACACCAGCCCGCCGGGCAGCGTTCCCTATTTCCGCAACGACGATGAAACCAGCCTGTTCCTGCGCCTAAAGGGCTACCCGATGCCCGAGAGCAACTGAGGCGCCCCCTCAGAGCGCCAGAACCAGAGCCAGGATCGACAGGCCCAGCAGCGCCATACCGATGATCTCGCGGGCCGAGATCTTTTCCTTGAAAAACAGGACTGAAGCCAGAAGTGACAACACCAGTTCGATCTGGCCCAGCGCCTTTACGTAAGCGGCGTTCTGCAAGGTAAAGGCCCAGAACCAACAGAAAGAGCCGGCCATACTGGTCAGCCCCACCCAGACCGCCACCCGGCGCGCCTGCCAGACGCGGGTGATCTCACCCTTTTCACGCAAAGTGAGCCACACCAGCATGAACAGCGTCTGCAGGGAAACAACGGCAGACAGGGTAATCCCCGCGCGCAGCATCGGATCCAGGTCTCCCAGTTGCAAGGATGCCCCGCGATAGCTGACGGCGGAAAAGGCAAAGAGCACGCCCGATCCGAGGCCAAGCACTGATGCCCTGTTGGTCAGATGCTGCCACCAGGCGCCCTGCACATCGGGAGTTTTCGACAGGACCATAACCGCCGAAAGACCGATCAGGATCGCCGCCCACCCCCAGGGGCTGATCCCGTCCCCGAGCACGATGAGGCCAACTATGGCGGTCTGGATCACCTCGGTCTTTTTGAACGTGATGCCAACCGCAAAATTGCGTTGCTTGAACAGCGCAACCACGCAGACCGTTGCAAGGATCTGAGCGGTGCCGCCGATGGATGCAAAGGCCCAGAACCGGGCGGACAGCGCGGGAAGGCTCTGCCCCGTAACCGCCAGATAGGTCGCCAGAGTCGCCAGAATGATAGGTGCCGAATAGGCAAATCGCGCAAAGGTTGCCCCACCCGGCGACAGGGTGACGCTGCTCAGCACCTTCTGCAGCATGAAGCGCACGGTCTGAAAGCTCGCGGCGGCGATGGAGACGGGTATCCAGGTCAACATGTGCCCGGTTATGAGCGCTAATCCTTCCCTGTGCCAGAGCGGATGCGGCACCGGATCCTTGGTTCTCACCAGATAGTGACGAAAAACCTGCAGGCAGGAGCCATCGACATGCGACTTGCTGACCTGCCTGAAGGCAGGTTCGTTGCAGCGATAAAGACGCGGCAACGCATGCAAGGGCACGCCCGGATGCACGTGATGCAAGACATGCAGGTTGTTGCTCAGCAGGAGGAAGACCAGCCGAACACGATCCTCAACCAGGACTGTTCAGGCATGAATCTCGTCATGGGCGCGGTGTTCCAGAAAGGTGCGGATCTTCAGCAGCGAAAGAGCCGGATAGACCGCCACACCACAGGCCCTGACCGGCAGGGGCGATCGCCCGAGCAGCCAGATCACCGGGCCCGCACCCGCGAGGTGCAACAGCCAGTCCGTGATCACCTGTCGGCCAACCGCCCGGATCAGGCGCCACTCCCCGGTCAGGAAACAGATCTGTGCTATCGGCGGGCCAAGGATCATCCGCCCCAGCGTTGTCTTGTTTGCCGGCAGCAGCAGTCTTTGCCATTTGGGCAGCCCAGGCTGGCGGTGCCCGTGCCGGAAACCCGACAACCGTCATCACCGAGAACCCAATTGCATTCCAGATCGCGGCTTTGACTACCGGCAGCCTGCACGTCTCCATTCTGCCCCCTTTTCAAGGGTATCCTGGCTCTTTTTGGGTGCTGCGCATGGGGATGGCAGCCGCTTACGGGGAGAATAGGTGTTCGTTCTGCTGTTCGAAATTCAGAATGCTGTTAACAAACTGCAGCACCTGTGATAATTATCACCAATGAATGTGAAGATCGACAAGCGGCTGCGCGCCCGGCAGTTCAGAGAGCGCCTGAACCGGGCGATGAGCACCCGCGGGATCAGCCAAAGCGCCCTTGCCCGCCAGGCCTGTGTGGATCGTTCGACCATCTCGCAGCTCTTGACCGATCAGGGTGCGCGGCTGCCCAACGCCCATGTGGTCGGGGCCTGCGCCACTGCGCTGGGGGTATCGGCGGATTGGCTGCTGAGCCTGTCAGAACGCCCCGAAAACGCGGCCGAGCTGCTGGCCTCCGGCATGGCGGGGAGCAAAGCGTCGCGCGCTCTGGTGGATGATCAGATCTTCGACTGGCACCGTGAGGCTGCAGGTTACAAGATCCGCCATGTGCCTGTGTCCCTGCCCGACATGCTGAAGACCCGCGCCCTGCTCGAATGGGAATATGCGCCGCATCTGGGACGCTCTGCCGATCAGGCCATCGGCGCCTCAGAAGATCGCCTGACCTGGATGCGGCAGGCCCAGTCCGATTACGAAATCGCCATGCCCACCTACGAGCTGGAGAGCTTTGCCCAGGCGACCGGCTATTACGAAGGCCTGCCGCTGGAGATCCGCCTTGAGCAACTCGATCACTTCGAGCAGATCTGCACCCAGCTCTATCCGCGGCTGCGGGTCTATCTTTTTGACGCAAAAAGGCTGTTTTCATCGCCGCTGACCATTTTTGGCCCGCTGCTCTGTGTCTTCTACGCTGGCAGTCACTACATGGCCTTTCGCGACCGCGAGCGGGTCGAAACCTTCACGAACCATTTCGACCGGCTGGTGCGCGAGGCAGACCTTACCGCCCGGCAGTTTCCCGAAAAACTGCGCGCCTACAAGGACTACACGCCTTAAACCTTGGGATCGGGGTTCTCGGTGTGGCCATCGACGGCAATCACCTGCCCCGACACCATCCGCGCCGCGTCAGACCCCAGGAACACCGCCATATTCGCGACATCCTCAGCCCGAACCCAGGACCGCATGGAGGTGCCCGCCGCGTAGCCCTCATAGACCGCATCGCGGCTCATGCCTTTCAGCATCGCTTCACGCTCCAGCACGCCTTCCATGCGCGGCCCTTCGACGGCGCCGGGACAGATCGCATTGGCGCGGATGCCATGGGGCCCCAGCTCCATCGCCAGCGTCTTCATCAAGCCGATGACAGCCCATTTCGCCGCCGAATAGGGCGCGCGGTTCGGATAGCCATAAATACCGGCAGTGGAGGACGTGAGGATAATCGCCCCCCGCCCCGCCGATTTCAACAGGGGAGCCGCGTATTTTGCCGCCAGAAAGGCGCCCTCCAGATTGACGCTGACGCAGGCACGCCAGTCATCGAGGTCGATTTCCTCGACCTTGGCGGTTGGCCCGGCAATCCCCGCATTGGCGCAGAGCACATCCAGCCCGCCCGCCGCTGCGATCTCGTCAAAGACCGAGCGCATCGCGCCTTCATCCGCCGCATTGGCCACGCGGGTGCGCCAGCGATCCGGCAGGCCCTTCAGCGCCGCAGCGTCCAGATCCGTGACCCAGACCTCTGCCCCGGCCGAATCGAATGCCTTGCCCATGGCCAGCCCGATGCCAGAGGCGCCTGCCGTGATCAGAACCCGCATCAAAGCCCCCCTAACGCGGTGCGCCAATGGCGCGGCCCAACCCTTCGGGTGCGGGCAAATCCGCATGGGCGCGCGCCAAGGTGGCAAGGTTTTGCGCAAGATGCGGCGCAGGCGGCGCGGAGCGGCGCGTCGCCAGATCCACATGCAACAGCATATGTTCCCCGGTCGCAAGCAGCCGCTCACCCTCATACATCTCATGCCAGAGGTGCATCTTCTTGCCCTCGGCCATGATCACGCGCGTTTTCACCTGAATGGGATGACCAGCGTGCACCTCATCGATGTGGCGGATGTGGGTTTCGGCGGTGAAGAAGCTGCCACCAGATGCAATATACTCCGCATCGCAGCCGATGATCGCCATCAGCCGGTCGGTGGACTGGGCAAAGGCATCCAGGTAACGGCTTTCGGTCATATGGCCGTTGTAATCGGTCCAATCCAGCGGCACCACGCGGTTCAGCGTCAGCACCGGCTGCGAGGGATCCGTGATCTCAGTCATGGTATTGGCAAGCCCCATGGCACCTTCGCGCGCCTTGTCATGAGCGTTCTGCAAGGCGCCCGCGCCCCAGTTGGTGTTGCCCAGCGCCCGCATCATGCCGACAAGGTTGTCATCGCGGATTCGCTCCAGCTCGCGGATGGAGTATGCGCCCGACTGCGCATCGGACTGGCCTGCGATCAGATCGACCAGCTCGTCGTTGAACTCGGGCACATCCATCAGCTTGGTCCAGGGCCAGGTGAGGCAGGGGCCAAACTGCGCCAGGAAGTGCTTCATGCCTGCCTCGCCGCCCGCCACGCGGTAGGTCTCGAACAGACCCATCTGCGCCCAGCGGATGCCAAAGCCATAGCGGATCGCGTTGTCGATCTCCTCGGTGGTGGCGATGCCGTCCTTGACCAGCCAAAGCGCCTCGCGCCAGACCGCCTCAAGGAAGCGATCCGCCACATGGGCGTCGATCTCCTTTTTCAGGTGCAGGGGGTACATGCCGATCTCGGAGATGATCTCTTTGGCCTTGTCGATCACCTCGGGGGTGTTCGCCTCGGTGCTGACCACTTCGACCAGCGGCAGCAGGTAGACCGGGTTGAAGGGATGGGCAACCACGATCTGCGCTGCGTTGTCGAACCCCTCCTGCAGCTGCGACGGCTTGTAGCCCGAGGTGGAGGAGCCGATCACTGCGCCGCGCGCCACGTGCTTTTGCAGCTCGGCGTAGACCTTCTGCTTCAGATCCAGGCGTTCTGGCACGCTTTCCTGTACCCAAGAGGCCCCCGCAACCGCCTCGCCAATGGTGGGATGGAAAGACAGCGCACCTTCGTCAGGCAGCGCCACATTGCCCAGCCCCGGCAGGGCGCGGCGGGCATTTTCCAGAACCTCGGCGATCTTGCGCTCGGCCTCGGGGTCCGGATCAAAGACGCGCACGTTCCAGCCGTTCAACAGGAACCGCGCGGCCCATCCGCCCCCAATGACCCCACCACCGATGATTGCTGCTGTTTTCACTGTCCGATCTCTCCGAATTCATCAGGTTTATTTGCTTGGCTGGGCCACATCGTAGAGGCGCGAAACGTCATAGCCATTACGCGCCAGCGCCGCTTCGGCATCCTTGCGATCTGTCGCACTGACCTGAGGCGTGCGCGCCAGGATCCAGCCTGTTTTACCTTTCGGGTTGCCAATGGCCGCGATGCTGTAATCAGCATCGATCCAAAGCACCCAGTAGTCTCCCCGTGCGAACGGCAACCAGGGAACGAAACTCACCGAGAGCTGACCCGGGGCGACAATCCTGGCCTCACCTTCGGCGGTGCTCACGGGACCATCCACAGCCCCTTCACGGCAGGTATTCAAGACCGAAAGCCTGCCATCGTCGCGCAGACCATACTCTGCCGTCACCCCTTCGCAGCCCCTCTCGAACCGATTGGGAAACCGCGCGATTTCATACCAGAGCCCGAGGTACCGCTGCACGTCCAACTGCGGAACGGAGGCAATCGGAACCGACCGGTCCCGATAGCGCTCCGCAGCGACTTGCGAAGCCCCCCAGAATCCAACAACCGCCGCGACCACAATTGCGGCACCCACGCGTTTTAGCATGTCACCTCACCCCTTTGCCCCAGTCGCACCAGTGCGCAAATGATCACTTTGCCACCGGCGCGCGTTTCACGAGGGCCAGCTTTTCGCGCACCTCGGCAGCGCCGATCACGCGGGCGCCCATGTTCTCGATGATGGTGCCTGCGCGTTCCACCAACTGCCAGTTTTCGGCCAGAACGCCCTTCTCCAGCCAGAGGTTATCCTCAAGCCCGACGCGCACATTGCCGCCCGCCAGCACCGAGGCCGCCACATAGGCCATCTGATCGCGCCCCAATGAGAAGGCCGACCAGTCCCAGTCACCGGGCACGTTATTGACCATCGCCATGAAGGTGTTGAGGTCATTGGGCGCGCCCCAGGGCACCCCCATGCACAGCTGCACCAAGGCGGGGCTGGTCAGAATGCCTTCAGTCACCAGTTGCTTGGCGAACCACAGATGGCCGGTGTCAAAGGCTTCGATCTCGGGCTTGACGCCCAGGTCGGTCATCATCTGCCCCATGGCGCGCAGCATGCCGGGGGTGTTGGTCATCACGTAGTCGGCTTCGGCAAAATTCATCGTACCGCAGTCGAGCGTGCAGATTTCCGGCAGGCAGTCTGCCACATGGGCCATGCGCGCGGTGGCGCCGATCATGTCGGTGCCCGCTTCCTTGACCGGCAGCGGGTTTTCAACGTCGCCAAAGACGATGTCCCCGCCCATGCCCGCCGTCAGGTTCAGCACCACATCGGTGTCGCTGTCGCGGATGCGGTCGGTCACTTCACGGTAGAGCCCCAGATCGCGGCTGGGCGCGCCTGTTTCGGGGTCGCGCACGTGGCAATGGACCACGGCGGCGCCTGCCTTGGCCGCTGCAATGGCGCTGTCGGCGATCTGTTTGGGTGAACGGGGCACATGCGGGCTGCGGTCCTGGGTGCCGCCCGATCCGGTGACGGCGCAGGTGATGAAGACGTCGCGGTTCATGGTCAGAGGCATGTTTTTGTTTTCCCCTCGATGTACAGGGTTTTGCCATGGGTTATCCCCAGACTCCCCCCCAGATTCCTGTTTGCTTTGCCGCCTACTGTGCCTCAGCCTTGGCCTGAACAGTTGACGCAAAGCGAATCTCACTTGACGAAATCCGTGAAAAACATCCTGCAACCCGAGCATCGCCCGCTGAAATGTGCGGTTCTGGTGCTGGACGAATGCAACACGCTCTCCTTTGCGGCGGCGGTCGATCCGATGCGCGCGGCCAACCGGCTGGCGGGGCGCTGCGCCTTTGACTGGGACTATATTGGCGCAACGGGTGAAGCGCCGATGTTGACCAGCGGCCTGACCGTTCCGACAACGCCCCTGTCACGGCTGGAGGGCTGCGATCTGCTGATCGTCGTCGCGGGGTTCCAGCTGGCGCGCCACGCCACCCCCAGCCTTTTGGCCGGGCTGCGCCGGATCGCGGCCACCGGCGCCACCATTGCGGGCATCGATGGCGGCCCCTGGCTGATGGCCGAGGCGGGCCTTCTGAACGATCACCCCGCGACCACCCATTGGGAGGATCTCGAGAATTTCTCGGCCCGCTTCCCCGATGTGGATTGCCGCAGCGACCGGTTCACTGTCTCTGACGGGCGACTGACCTCGGGCGGGGCAACCCCGGCGATCGAGATGATGCTGCACATTATCAGCGCCCGCCACGGCGCAGGGTTCGCCGCACGTGTGGCCGGGCTGTTCCTCTACGATGGCCCCACCAGCACGCCGCGCCCGCAAAGCCGTCTGGGCGGGCACAAGCACAATGCGCTGACCGCCAAGGCCAATGCCCTGATGGAAGCCGCGCTGGATGATCCGATGCCGCTGGCGCAGATTGCCGAAACGCTCGGCACCAGCCCGCGCAGCCTGCAGCAGCAATTCCGCCTGCGCCTCAACACCACACCGCAGGACCATTACCTGCAACTGCGCCTGGCCGAAGCACGGCGCCTGGTGACGGATACCGACCTGCCGCTGATGGATGTGGCGATGGCGACGGGGTTCACTTCGCAATCGAGCTTTGCCCGCGCCTTCCGGCTGGCCCATGGCACCTCGGCCCGCGATCTGAGGATGGCGCGAAACGATGGGCCGTCCGCCAACTACTCTGCGCAAGGGACTGGTGGGGAAAGTCATCGCCCGATCACACACTAAGGATGACAGGTTCATTCGCCTTTGAGGGACGCATCGCCTGAAAAAATGTGTCATCAGGCCGGTCTCGTTGCACTCCCGCGCAGCCTTGGCACATGTTCCATGTGACATCGGCCCCTTGGGCGAGGGGTATCGGCAACAGCCGATGCACCTGCGGGCGCGGGAGCTCCACCCGGCTTGCTTGGCGCCAGATCAGTAAGGCATCGGATGCGCACGATGGGCCGCGTCGATCTCGGCCAGCACGTCATCAGTGAGCGTCACCTCGACAGACCTCAGCGCATGTTCGAGTTGCGGCACCGTTGTCGCACCAAAGATGGCCGAAGCCATGAACGGACGTGTGCGACACCAGGCCAGCGCCATATGCACGGGATCCAGCCCATGCTTGCGCGCAATCTCAAGGTAAGCGTCCACCGCCGCATAGACGCGCGGCGAATGACGCCCCCCCAGCTCCGGGTTCAGCGTCTTGCGGGAGCCCTCAGGCACTGCCCCGTTCTGGTATTTTCCCGTCAGCAGTCCTGTTCCGAGTGGTGAGAACGCCATCAGGCCCACATCCTCGTTCATGCTGAGTTCGGCCAGGTCGGTGTCATACATCCGGCACAGGAGCGAGTATTCGTTCTGGATCGAGGCCACCCGCGGGTAGCCCTTGCCCTCGGACAGGCGCAGCCACTGCGCAGTGCCCCAGGCGCTTTCGTTGCTGAGGCCAAAGGCGCGGATGTTTCCCTTCTCGACCTGTGCCTGAAGCGCCTCAAGGCAGTCTTCCATATTGGCAAGGGTCTCTTCCCGGTTCTGCCCCGAAGGGTCAAAGGTCCAGTTCTTGCGGAACATGTAACTGCCCCGGTTGGGCCAGTGGAACTGGTAAAGATCGATGTAGTCGGTCTTGAGGCGGCGCAAGGAGCCTTCAATCGTCGGCGCGATGGTCTTGGATGAGATCGGCTCCCCGTCCCGCACTGCGGCAAGCCCCTCGCCCGAGTGTTTGGTGGCAAGGATGTAATCGCCACGCCGCCCGCTCTTTGCATTCCAGTTGCCGATGATCGCCTCGCTGTCGCCCACCGTTTCCTTGCTGACAGGGTTCACCGGATACATCTCGGCGGTGTCGACAAAATTCACGCCCGCCGCCAGCGCCATGTCGATCTGGGCATGGGCATCCGCCTCACTGGTCTGGGTTCCAAAGGTCATCGTGCCCAGGCACAGTTCGGACACCACCATGCCCGTGCGGCCCAAAGGGTTCATTTTCATATCGCGCAGTCCCTGTCTGAATTGTACCGAAAGTATCTACTCCTGCCCTAAAGGAGTGCAACCCTATGCGGCAGCGTCCTTTACTCATGCCCGTGATTGCGGCCAATATGGTGACGCTAACATAGTGAAAAAGTCCCGAACCGAAGTCACAGAAAGGACACGCTTAAGGACCCCGAGAACTGCATCATAAGCACTGAAGGAGCCCGTTATGACATTCACCACAAAAAAGAGTTTCAAGGACCTTGTCGCCGAATCCAATGCCGTGGTCCAGCACGTCTGCACAGAGGAAGCGCAAGTCCTCCTGAGCCAGAGCCACACGCAATTCGTGGACCTGCGTGACATTCGCGAACTTTATCGGACCGGCGTCATTCCCGGCGCATTCTCCTGCCCACGCGGCATGCTCGAATTCTGGATCGACCCCGAAAGCCCCTATTACAAGGAAGTCTTCGGCAGCGAGAAACTGTTTGTCTTCTACTGCGACAACGGCTGGCGCTCCTCCTTGGCGGCCAAGGCAGCGCTCGATATTGGCCTGCCCGAAGTGCGGCACCTGGAGGGCGGCTTGGACGCCTGGATGCAAGCCGGCGGCGCCTTGTCTCCTGTGAAGTGGTGACAACGTCCAGAGCGATCCGGAACCTGACATCTTTTCGCCCCGGCCTTGTTGGAAGGTCGGGGCTTTTGGTGCGCCCCTGTTGTCTCGCAACGTCTCCTGTGCCGGGGGGGGGGCTTGCCGAGGCACCCGAAATGCAAGAGCCTCCAACGGAGCTGACAAAGGAGAGCCTCATGCCACAGATCATCACCAAGGGCATCAAAGACCTTCTGGCCGAAGCGAATGCCCTGGTCGCCACCATGTCCATCGAAGAGGCCATGAAGAAGGCGCAGGATGACGCCTATGTCTTCGTCGATCTGCGCGATATCCGGGAGCTGCAACGTTCGGGCATGATCCCCGGCGCCTTTTCCTGTCCGCGCGGCATGCTGGAATTCTGGATCGATCCCGCAAGCCCCTATCACAAGCCGGTTTTCAATCAGGACAAGACCTATGTGTTCTATTGCGCCAGCGCCTGGCGATCAGCGCTGAGCGCCCGTGTAGCACAGGAGATGGGACTGTCCCCCGTTCTGCATCTGGAAGGCGGCTTTACCAAATGGGTCGAAAAGGGCGGCCCCGTGGTCCCGCGCGAGAGCTGATCCTTTTGAGAATTTCCCGGCTGTGCACGGGCCGGGTGGGATGGCGCCGCAGCCCATCGCCCCATTGAGAACAAAAGATGAACATGCTAGTATTTTCAACATGTCGATTCATCCCAGCGCCTCTCGCCTGCTGGCCGCCAGCCACGCCTTGCCTCAACCACACCAAACGCGACCGGAGGGCAGCCTCACCCTGCTGAAAGACGCCGTCCTGCTGCGGGGGCGCGCGCATGAAGCCTGCGGGGGCGCCAGATGCAGTTTTGCTTTATGGCTGGCAGGAGCGACCTATGGCCCGGTCGTGTGGATTTCAGCCCCACAGGAAAATGCTCATCTGAACCCGGACGGAATCTGCGAGTTTGCGGATCCGGCCCGGTTTCTGTGGGTCAGCCCCTCCCGACAGGATGATATCCTCTGGGTCATGGAGGAGGCCCTGCGCTGCGGCGGTGCTCCGCTGGTGGTGGCGGAGCTGCCCAGCCCCCCGGCCATCACCCCGGTGCGCCGCCTGCACATGGCCGCAGCCTCCGGTGCCACAGCAGCCCCGGACGGGCTGCCGCCACTGGGCCTGTTGCTGACACCAGGCGCGGGGGGCGCCCAGGGCATCGAAAGCCGCTGGTCCATGCAACCTGCCCATCATGCGAGGCAGCGCTGCTGGCAGCTTGAACTCCTGCGGGCCCGTGCCCAGCCTCCGCGCCAATGGAAGATCACGCAAGCCGCGCCGCGCAGGCCCCTGGTCGAGCCCCCCGGAGGGAAAGAATCGCACCAACTTGCAAATCCCCCCGCCCAGCAAAAAGCGGCAGCTCTCCCGCGTCTGCGGGGGGCCTCGGCTGCGCCGCTGCCCCCCTGACCGACTTGGGCCCAGCGCCGGGCTGCGCCCGGCGCTGGGCCCAAGGGGCGAAGGACATCGCAAAAGGACCGCCGCTGCGCGGGAGCGCCACCAGACGGAAAAGAAATGACACCCATCGCTCGAATGCGACTGCAAATGCCGAAAATCACTAGGCATCTTGAAAAAATGCCGTCACAGTCCGACCCGTCATGCACCTCATCCTGTCTTTTGCCGCCCTTTTCATGTCCGTCATTCTGCTGCAGCTCTCAGCCGGGGGTGTCGGACCGCTTGATGCCATTTCAGGGCTTACGCTGGGGTTCAGCAAAGAAGAGATCGGCCTCCTCGGCTCAGCGCATTTCTTCGGGTTTTTCCTCGGCTGCTGGTGGGCGCCCAGGCTGATGGGCGCGGTCGGGCATTCGCGTGCCTTTGCTGTCTGCACCGCCCTTGGCGCGATGGGTTTGATCGGTCACACTCTGACCGAAGCCCCCCTGGCCTGGGCCGCCATGCGGATTGCCTCGGGTCTGTCCGTTGCCGGGTGCTACACGGTGATCGAGGCCTGGATGAACGCCAAGGTCACCAATGAAAGCCGCGGCCGGGCCATGGGCAGCTACCGGCTGGCAGACCTTATCGCCTCGCTTGCCGCGCAGCTGATGATCGCGGTTCTGCCACCCGCCTCTTATGTGTCCTACAACCTCCTGGCCCTTCTGTGCTGCGCCGCCCTGCTGCCGCTGACCCTGACCCGCGCCAGTCAGCCCGCGATGCCAGCGGCCCCGCGCCTGCGCCCCGGCCTTGCCTGGCGTTGCTCGCCACTGGCGGTCGTCGGTGTGATCGTCGCAGCCATTGGCGCTGCCTCGTTCCGCATGGTCGGACCGATCTATGGCACCGAAGTGGGGCTGAAACTGAACCAGATCGCCTTTTTCCTGGCTGCCTTCGTACTCGGCGGAGCCCTGGCGCAATATCCGGTCGGGTGGCTTGCGGACAAATTCGACCGCCGCTGGATACTGATCTGGCTCTCGGTCGGCGCCATCCTGTCCTGCGGCCTGACCGTCTTGATCTCGGGCCACAGCACCGAAGCCACGATGCTGATGGCGGGCCTCTTCGGTCTCGCAGCCTTTCCGGTATTCTCCGTTTCATCAGCCCATGCCAACGACTTTGCCACATCCGATGAACGGGTCGAGCTGGCCGCGGCGCTGATGTTCTTCTATGCGCTGGGCGCGATTGCCGCGCCCTATATCTCATCGGTGCTGATCGGAAGTTTCGGCCCAAAGGCCCTGTTCGCCTTCATCGCGCTTGGCCACCTGGCTTTGATCGTCTTTGGCCTCTCCCGCATGCGCTCGCGCCCGACACCGGACGAACGCACGAACTACGTCTATGCGCCGCGCACCTCCTTCACCATCGGGCGCCTCACCAAGGGGGAGCGGGAAAACCGGTAAAGGACAAATACGATAAGGGCCGGACAAGACCGGCCCTTTGCGCATTCTGGAAGGGGCTTACCCCTTGCCTGTCTCGAGCTGGCCTGCCGCTTCCGACACCCCCGCCTCGCCCTCGATCGCCTCACCGGTGGGTTCAGGAGAAACACCAAGAGCACCACTGGCGATCCCGGCCACGCCGTCCTCCATCGACAGACCCAGCTCTTCGCCCAGTTTCTTGAGTGCGGGCATCTGCACGGCCATGCCCATGATGGAATCGAGCGCCTGGTTGACGACGGGCTTGTCACCGCCCCCCGAAGAGGCCGCCACGAAGCCAGCACCACCTGCGCCAGTTCCCATGCCGCCCACCTGATGGATCTTGATCGAGTCGATCTTTTCCGCAGGTTTGACCATTTCGGCGACGATAGCAGGCATCGCCTCGATCCGGGCCAGATCCACCTTGAAACGGATCTGCGCGTCCGAGAGGACATTGTCCGCCTCAACAATGGCGCGCTTGCCTTCGGCCTCGGCCAGCATGTCGTTCTTCTTGGCCTCCGCGCGAATGTTGAGCGCATCGGCTTCGGCCTGGGCCTCTTCGCGGCGCGCTTGGGCGCGGTCGGCGGCGGCTTCCTTTTCCGCCTGCGCGGCCAGACGAATGGCGGTCGCCTGCCGCTCCGCTTCGCGTGTGGCCTCGATCAGCACGATCTGCTTTTGACGCTCGGCCTCTGCCACCTGACGGGCCGTGGTCACAGCTTCGGTCGCCTTGGTCGCTTCGGCGCGGGCAAGGTCAGCCGAGGCGCGGGCGCGGCTTTCCTCTTCGGATTTCTGCGCGATGATGATCTGGCGCTCCTGTTCGGCCACTTCCAGTTCACGCTC
The DNA here is from genome assembly GCF_038148855.1 of Phycobacter sedimenti. Lineage (NCBI taxonomy): Bacteria > Pseudomonadati > Pseudomonadota > Alphaproteobacteria > Rhodobacterales > Roseobacteraceae > Phycobacter > Phycobacter sedimenti. The sequence goes on from NZ_JBBVGR010000004.1 coordinate 21,683, forward strand.
CTTCGAGATTTCGGCCTCGCGGATCTTGCGCTCGCGCTCGATGTCGGCGGCGCGAATGGCCTCTTCCCGCGCGATGCGGGCGCGTTCGGTTTCGCGCACACTGTCCTCGGTGCGGGCTGCGATCTCGGCCTCTTGCGCAACGCGCAGGGTTTCAACCTTCTGCTTCTGCTCGATCCGGGCCTGTTCCTCGTCCTGTTCGATCAACAGCTTCTGACGCTGGGCCTCCATCGCGGCGCGGCGCACGGCCACATCCGCCTCCGCATCGATCTGGGCGCGTTCCTTTTTCGAGGTGGCAATCACCTCGGCGAGCCTGCGCATACCCACCGCGTTAAAGGCGTTGTTTTCATCAAGCGCCTCGAACGGGGTCTGATCCAGCGCCGTCAGAGAGACGGATTCCAGCGACAGGCCGTTCTTCAAGAGATCCTCGGAGACCGCATTCTGCACCTCCTGCACGAAGTCGGCGCGGTTTTCGTGTAGCCCGTCCATGGTCATCTGCGCCGCCACGGCGCGCAGACCGTCGATCAGCTTGCCTTCGATCATCTCACGCAGCTGCTCCACATCGAAGGTGCGGTTGCCAAGGGTCTGAGCCGCGCGAGCGATCCCTTCTTCAGTGGCATTGACCGAGACATAGAATTCGACGCCCACATCGACGCGCATCCGGTCCTGGGTGATTAGCGCCGCCTCGCCGTCGCGCTTCACCTCAAGGCGCAGGGTCTTCATGTTGACCGGGCTGACCTCATGCAGCAGCGGAAGCACAAAAACACCGCCATCCATGATGACCAATTTCCCGCGCAGCCCTGTTCTGATGAGACTTATTTCGCGGGTTGAGCGTCTGTATATGCGCCCAATGCTGAGCGAAATCAAAGCAAACAAAACCAGAATACCAACTACAACAATCAGCAGAAACTCAAACTCCATTGAGAAACCTCCCTTTGGGACAAAAGTTAGAATTTTATCGTCAAGCTTATTCGGAGACGGCAACAAGCACGTAACTCCCTTTGCGCCGATCCCGGATCACCAGAACCTCGGTGCCCTGGGCGATGGTCTCCCCCTCTTTCAGGGGTTCGGCGCGCAGGTAGTGGGCATTGCCGTAGCCATCGATGACGCGCACTTCGGCAGGGCGGCCCCTGGCGGCGGTGCCTTGGGTGACAATGCCGCGGCGGCGCCCCAGGTTGCGCTCTGACAGAACCTCGGTTTCGGTCTGGGGCAGGAGCCGTGCAAAACCCGCGCCAAAGACCCGCGCGAACCAGAAGGCAAACGCCCCTGCGGGAATGGCCGCGACCCAAGCCGGAGCCAAAAGGCCAAAGGTCGAGGACAGCACCACCTGCAGGCCCATGCCCGACAGGCCAAAGCCCAGCAGAACAGTGCCGAGCCAGATCACCGTCGGCATGCGCCCCAGCCCCAGCCAACCGGCCAAACCCGTCGGTGCCGAAACAGCTGCGTCCGCCGATGTATCCGGGGCAAGCTCCAGATCGAGATCTGCATCCGGCAGATCCAGATCAGCGGCGTCAATGCCCTCAATCCCGCCCAGATTCGCGCCATCGAGGTCAAGATCGATGTCACCGACCTCCCCCGCGCCGAGATCCAGATCCGCATCCCCATCAGAGCCGATCAGACTGCCCCCCAGGAGCAGCGCGACCAGTTCCAGCACCATCAGGCCGGTCAGCAGCGCAAGCGCGAGGGTAAAGGGGGCAAAGGCGCCCTCAAGCAGAAAGTCCAGCATTCGTGTGACAAACCTTTCAACGCGGATTCGAATAAGTATGCGATGGTATACAATGCATATGGAAAGGCTTTGCGCCCGTTTCAACCCCCGCACCCATACAACCTATGGGAAAGATGGCCGGGAGAGCATTGATAGACAAGAAAAAAAGCACCCCTTCACTTAACAGCCGGGTTTTCCGCGGAAAGGCACAGGCGGGGTTCCCGCCGCCCCCGCCATGCGATAGACGGTCAGGCAAAGCGACATGTGGATGGATGGTATGGAACGCATTCTGATTACCTCGGCGATCCCGTACATCAACGGGATCAAGCATCTGGGCAACCTTGTGGGCAGCCAACTGCCGGCCGACCTTTACGCGCGCTATCAGCGCGGGCGCGGTAACGAGGTGATGTTCCTCTGCGCCACCGACGAACACGGCACCCCGGCCGAGCTGGCCGCCGCCAAGGCGGGCAAGCCGGTCGCGGAATACTGCGCCGAAATGCACGAGGTTCAGGCCGAGATCGCCAAGGGCTTCTGCCTCAGCTTCGATCACTTCGGGCGCTCTTCCAGCCCGCAGAACCACGCCCTCACCCAGCATTTCGCGGGCAAGCTGGCCGAGGCCGGTCTGATCCGCGAAGTGGTGGAAAAGCAGGTCTACTCCAACGCCGATGGCCGTTTCCTGCCCGATCGCTATATCGAGGGCACCTGCCCCAACTGCGGGTTTGAGAAGGCCCGAGGCGATCAGTGCGAGGAATGCACCAAACAGCTGGATCCCACCGACCTGATCAACCCGCGTTCCGCCATTTCAGGCTCCACCGATCTGGAAGTGCGCGAGACCAAGCACCTGTATCTGTGCCAATCGGCCATGAAAGATCAGCTCGACGCCTGGATCGACAGCAAGGCCGACTGGCCCGTCCTGACCACCTCCATCGCCAAGAAATGGCTGCACGATGGTGACGGCTTGCAGGACCGGGGCATCACCCGTGATCTCGACTGGGGTATCCCGGTCAAGAAGGGCGCGGAAGACTGGCCCGGCATGGAAGGCAAGGTCTTCTATGTCTGGTTCGACGCCCCCATCGAATACATCGCCTGCGCCAAGGAATGGGCCGATGCCCATGGCAAACCGGACGCCGAATGGGAACGTTGGTGGCGCACCGACAAGGGCGCCGAGGATGTGAAATACGTCCAGTTCATGGGCAAGGACAACGTGCCTTTCCATACCCTGTCCTTCCCGGCGACGATCCTTGGATCGGGTGAGCCCTGGAAACTGGTCGATCACCTCAAGTCCTTCAACTACCTGAACTATGACGGCGGTCAGTTCTCCACCAGCCAGGGGCGCGGCGTCTTCATGGATCAGGCGCTTGAGATCCTCCCCGCCGACTACTGGCGCTGGTGGCTGTTAAGCCATGCGCCCGAAAGCAGCGATTCCGAGTTTACCTGGGAGAACTTCCAGCAGTCGGTGAACAAGGATCTAGCCGATGTTCTGGGCAATTTCGTCAGCCGTATCACCAAGTTCTGCCGCTCCAAGTTCGGCGAAGCGGTGCCCACGGGCGGCGCCTACGGTGAACAGGAAACGGCCCTGATCGAAGAGCTGACCACACGTCTGCGCGCCTATGAGCAGCACATGGAAAACATGGAGGTGCGCAAATCGGCGCAGGAGCTGCGGGCCATCTGGGTTGCGGGTAACGAATACCTGCAATCGGCGGCTCCTTGGTCGGTCTTCAAAGAAGACCCCGAGCGTGCCGCCGCTCAGGTGCGCCTGGGCCTGAACCTGATCCGCTTCTACGCCGTGCTGAGCGCACCCTTCATTCCAGAGGCGAGTGCCAAGCTGATGGAGGCATTGAACAGCTCGGACACCGATTGGCCCAGCGACGTGGCGGCAGCCCTGTCCGCCCTGCCCGCCGGGCATGGTTTCACCGTGCCAGAGGTTCTGTTTGCCAAGATCACCGACGAGCAGCGCGAAGACTGGCAGACGCGTTTTTCAGGCACGCGCGACTGATCCACTTTCATTATGAACGATGCAAAGGCCGCCTTCGGGTGGCCTTTTCTTTTGTGCGGCAGCGCCTCATCCGGTCGCACGAGACGACTCACCGATCAAGCGCCGGTGGACCGCGCGACAAATCAATGCGCACGGCGCAGAAACGGGACCTGCGATAACGGCGCTTTATCCCGAAACCGGGAACAGTTGGCGTGGAAATTCAATTTCCGACTAAAAAACTCAGATTGACAAAACTGAGTAATTAAATCAGGTATTGATCAATCCAGCCAACCTGGCGCATGTCAGGCCAGCCCGAAAGAACCGAGACAATCAAAATGCGTCATCATGCCGAATCCTGCCCCGAACCAGATAGTGCGCGCGCCCGGACCTGATTGCCAGGACAGCCTGTCCCGGATCTGGCCGGACGTCTTTGCGCGCTCTGGCACGCTCTCTGGCTTTTGCCTTGAGTGGCTGTTGGACCGGGCAGAATTCGACAGGACGGATTTCAAGAATGGGCCTTCCTCATGAACCAGATCACTCCTGAACCGGTGGCTGCAACCGCCGCCACCGAAGCCTTTCCGACCTATCATGCCGAGGATCTGACCCGCGGCGGCATCCAGGCGCGGATTCTGCTGAACGGGCAGATCTACAGCCTGCGCATCACCCGCGCCGGCAAGCTGATCCTGACCAAATAGTCCCGCATCGACCAGTCAACGCAGACCGGGCCGAAGTCGGGCCACATCTCATACACCCCAAACTTTTGAAGACCAGACAAGGATCACACCGATGAAGTCTCTGTTTCGCACCGGAACCGCCCTGGCAAGCCTCGCCATGGCGGGCAGCACCGCATTCGCCGCAGGCGCAGCGCCGGAAAAGGGAACCGTCCTGACCACCTATGCGAATATCGCGCAGGCCACCTATGAGGACAGTTTGACCACGGCGCAAAAACTGCAGGAGGCCGTAGAGACGCTGATCGCAACCCCTTCGGCCGAGGCCCTGCAGGCCGCCCGTGCCGCCTGGCTGGCCGCGCGCGTGCCCTACCAGCAGTCCGAGGTGTTCCGGTTCGGTAATGCGATCGTCGATGACTGGGAAGGAAAAGTGAACGCCTGGCCGCTGGACGAAGGGCTGATCGACTATGTGGATGCCTCCTACGGTGGCCCATCCGATGAAAACACCCTGGCCGCGCTCAACGTGATTGCGAACCCAGCCTTTGAGCTTTCAGGCAAGACCATCGACACCAGCAGCATTACCCCCGCTCTGCTGGAAGAAACCCTACACGAGGCAGACGGGGTCGAGGCCAACGTGGCAACCGGCTATCACGCCATTGAATTCCTGCTTTGGGGCCAGGATCTGAACGGCACCGATCATGGCGCGGGCAACCGCCCCTGGACCGACTACGCCGCAGGCGAGGCCTGCACCGGCGGCAACTGCGACCGTCGCGGTGCCTATCTCAAGGCGGCCACCGATCTGCTCGTCTCTGATCTGGAATGGATGGCTGCGCAATGGGCCGACGGCGGGAATGCCCGGGCCGAGCTGATGGCGGACGAAGGCGCCGGGATTGTCGCGATGCTGACCGGCATGGGCTCGCTCTCTTATGGCGAACAGGCCGGTGAACGGATGCGCCTTGGCCTGATGCTGAATGACCCCGAAGAAGAGCATGACTGTTTCTCCGACAACACCCACAACAGCCACTACTATGACGGCCTTGGCGTGCAGAACGTCTACCTGGGCGAATACATCCGCGTGAATGGTGAGCTGGTGTCCGGAGACTCGCTTTCGGATCTGGTGGCCGCCTCGGATGCGGGCCTGGACGCCGAACTGCGCGGCAAGCTGGCTGACACCATGCGGGCCCTTGGCCGGATCAAGACCGCAGCCGAAGCGGGCTTCTCCTATGATCAGATGCTGGAGCAGGGCAACGCCGCAGGCGAAGCGTTGATCATGGGCGGCGTCAACGGATTGATCGACCAGACCCGCTCGATCGAGCGCGCGGTCGCCGTGCTGAAACTGAGCGATGTCGCCTTCGAAGGTTCTGACAGCCTTGACAATCCTGCAGCAGTCTTCGAATAAGACAATGTTATGTGATAACATAACTCATCCAAGCAACAAGTCATCCTGATCGCCGCGGGCTATTGGGATGCGCTCTCCTGAAAGAAAAACCCAATGAAAACAAAGACATCCTTGGCGCTGGCTTTCGGCGCCCCTTTTATGCTGTGCGCAACAACCGCACAGGCGGAGTTCACCTGGGAAGGTGAAATCGAGATTGGCAACGAACAAGTCGTTTCCTCGGACGCGCCCGCGAATGAAATCCGCGACACCTATCTGATGATCACCGCCACCGGCACCTATACCTTCGGCAATGGCGTTGCGCTGTTTTCGACGCTGACCGCGGAAAGCGTGACGGATGCCACCGTTGACCGGACCTTCGACGACATGGGCCTCTATGTCGAGGAACTGGGCCTCAGCTTTGGCATCGGCCAGGCGACGACGGTTTCGGTCGGTAAACTGCACCCCGTCTTTGGCACCGCCTGGGATGATGCCGCTGGCTTTTTTGGCAGCACCCTGGCCGAAGACTATGAACTGTCCGAACAGATCGGCGTACTGGCGGATGTCGAGCTGAATGGCGCAGGCACGCTCTCCTTTGGCATCTTCTTTGCCGACGACACCGGCCTCAGCCGCTCCTGGGGCGAGGATCGCGGCCGCAATCGCGCGTCGGATGGCGGTGCGGGCAACACAGGGGAGCTCGACAACTTTGCGATCCAGTGGGCCCATAGCGTCGGAGACACCCGTTTTCACGTCGGCGCGCGGCACCTCAGTGCCAGCGCGGGCGACGTGGATGACGAGCAGGGTTTCGTGATCGGCATCGGCCACTCTTTCGCGGGCGGTCTCGACCTCTTTGCCGAAGCAGCCTCCTTCTCGCACTTCGGCGGCGGCGCGGATGACGCCACCTTTGCCACGCTGAATGCCGCCTACGCGGTGGGTCAGTGGACCTTCTCGGGCACCCTGGCGCGCCGTGATCTTGACAGCGCAGGCGACACCGACCTGGCCTCGATTGCCGCCGACTACGAATTCTCAAACGGCATGACGCTGTCAGCGGCGCTGGCCCAGATCGACGACTCGGGCGTCGAGGACACCACGCTGGGCCTTAGCCTCGTCATTCCGCTGGGTGGCTGATTTTCCCTCGGTTTTGGTTGGAGACCTCCAGCTTGACCGTACTGGGCCGCAGATCTTGCGGCCCATTTTTTTGCCATGGGACGACCCAATAAAAGGTGATAGAAAAAATCAAGAATACAGCTTGCTTGACGACTGTTTTTGTCAGATATTCCCGGCACCGACCATGGATCACCGCATGACCAGCGCCCGGAACCGCAAGATGATAGTCTGCCACTGCACTCAGATCACCGATCATGACATCCACGCCGCGATCGACTGGATGCGAGCCGCTGATCCGGAAACCATTATTACACCGGGAAAAATCTACCACGCCTTGGGTAAATCCGCTGATTGTGGTGGATGCATGCCGCTCTTCCTCGACACCATGCGAAGCAATGATAAGCTGAACGTACCTGCGCAGCTGCGAAACTTGCGCGCGCCACACAGACAGGAGATGAGCCATGAAGGGCGACCCAACCGTCATCGAGTATCTCAACAAGGCCTTGCGCCATGAGTTGACCGCCGTCAGCCAGTACTGGCTGCACTACCGGATGCAGGACGACTGGGGCCTTGGGAGCATGGCCAAGAAAAGCCGCGAAGAAAGCATCGAGGAAATGGAGCACGCCGACAAGCTGATCGCGCGGATTCTCTTCCTTGGCGGTCATCCCAACCTGCAAAAACTGGATCCCTTGCGCATTGGCCAGACCCCGAAGGAAACGCTGGAATGCGATCTGGCCGCGGAACACAGTGCCCGGGCCCTCTACAAGGAAGCCCGCGAGGTCTGTGACAGCGCAGGCGACTACGTAACCATGAAACTGTTCGAAGAATTGATGGCCGATGAGGAAGGGCATATCGATTTCCTCGAAACCCAGCTCGAGCTGCATGACCGGATCGGTGCCGAAAACTATGCGCAACTCAACGCCACCAAGATGGAAGAGGTCGAAGAGTAACCTCTGCCTGGCTGCGGCCCTGACCGCAGCCAGCTTTGCCGAACCTGCCGGTGCGATGGATCTCGGCTTCCTGTCCCTGGGTGATCCGCATCTGAACGTGATCCCCCGCAGCGAAGAGGAAGCCACTCGCATAGGTCAGATCACGGCCCCTGCGACAGCCTTCAGTACTCCCGAACCCTATGAGGCCCTGCCTGCGGGCGCTGCCACCGTTCGGGCCCTCCGCGATGACGAGGCGTTCTCGCAGCACTCGGCGAACCTTTCGTTCGAGCAGGAGCTGGAGTTCAAGCTCGGCAACGGATTGTTCAAGAAGATCTGGGTCTTCTCGCCCTCCTCCACCCGTGCATCGGACGGTCTGGGCCCGCTCTACAACGCGCGCTCCTGCCAGCGCTGCCATATCAAGGACGGTCGCGGCCATGTGCCGGAGGGGCCGGATTACACCTCGGCCAGCATGTTCCTGCGCATCTCGGTCCCCGGTCCCGTCCCGGTCGGGCTGGCGGCGATCCACGATTACATCGGCACCCTGCCCGACCCGTCATATGGCGATCAGCTCCAAGATTTCTCCGCACCCGGCCTTGCACCGGAATACCGGCTCGACATCCGATACGAAGAAGTCCCGATCGCACTGAACGGCGGCGAAACCGTTTCCTTGCGCAAACCCACCTACAGCGCGACGGACCTGGGCTATGGCCCCCTGCACCCGCAGGCGATGCTGTCCCCACGCGTGGCTCCCGCAATGATCGGTCTTGGCCTTCTTGAGGCGATCCCGGCGGCTGACATCCTTGCCACAGCCGACCCTGACGATACTGACGGGGACGGCATCTCGGGCCGCGCCAACCTTGTCTGGTCAAGCGAGTTTCAACAGATCATGCTTGGCCGCTTTGGCCTCAAGGCAGGAATGCCCACGGTGCACGAGCAATCTGCGGCCGCCTTTTCCAGCGACATCGGCATTTCCACGCCTCTCTTTCCTGCGGCATGGGGGGATTGCTCGCCCGCCCAAAGCGCTTGTCGCGCAGCGCCGCACGGGGATGCAGACGCACGCGAAACAGAGATCGACCAGCCCAACATGGATCTGGTCACGTTTTATGCCCGCAACCTGGCCGTGCCCGCGCGCCGCGAGGCGGGCTCCCCGGCGGTTCTGCGAGGGAAAGAGATCTTCTACACGGCAGGCTGCGCCTCCTGCCACAGGCCGAAGTTCGTGACGCATCGACTGAAGGACCGCCCCGAGCACAGTTTCCAACTCATCTGGCCTTACACCGACCTTCTGCTGCATGACATGGGAGACGACCTTGCGGATCACCGCCCCGAGGGGCGTGCAACGGGCCGCGAATGGCGCACCGCTCCGCTGTGGGGGATCGGGCTGACGCAGCAGGTATCGCCCCGCGCCACCTTCCTGCACGATGGCCGCGCCCGCACGCTTTTGGAGGCGATCCTCTGGCACGGCGGCGAGGCGAAACCCGCCCGCGATCATGTGATCGCCCTGTCGCCCAAGGACCGTGCCGACCTTATCCTCTTTCTGGAGAGCCTATGACACGTTTCAACCTGCCCCACCTTCTGGCCCCGGCCCTTTCGCTGACCATGGCTCTGGCGCCATCTGCCTTGCGCGCCGATATGGTGGGCGCAGCGATTGATGGGCACATCCTGCCGGGTTTTCACGCTTTGGCTGAAACCTCCACTGCGCTCAGCGAAGCTGCCGAAAACGACTGCAATCCGGAATCCGCAGCATTGCGCGCCGCCTATGGCGCGGGCTTTGACGCCTGGGTCCAGGTCAGCCACCTGCGGTTTGGCCCTACCGAAGCCGATAACCGCGCCTTTGCCCTGGCCTTCTGGCCCGACAGCCGGGGCAAGACGCCAAAGGCCCTGCAGGCGCTGATCAGGAACGGCGATCCGATCGTGACAGATCCGGACGCCTATTCCACGGTCTCGATCGCAGCGCGTGGGTTCTATGCCCTCGAGTTCCTGCTGTACGATACCGACCTGCAGCAGGCCGGAACCGCCGCCTATCGCTGCGCGCTAACGCGCGCGATCACCCGCGATATTGCCGCAACCAGCGCGGCCATCGACCGAGACTGGACCGAGACTTTTGCAGATGAAATGCGACAGCCGGGTGATCGCTATCATAGCGACGCCGAAATCAAGCAGGAGCTGTTCAAGGCGCTGGATACCGGCCTGCAGATCCTGATCGATATGCGGCTGGGCCGCCCCCTTGGAACATACGACAAACCGCGCCCGAACCGGGCCGAGGCCTATCGATCCGGCCGTTCTTTGCGCCATGTGGTCCTGTCGCTTGAGGCGCTGGAGGATCTTGCCCTCATCCTGTCTGCCGACATCCCCGATCTGAAGGAAGCGCTGGCCAAAACCTTTGCAACCGTGCGCGCCCATGCAGAGCGTCTGGAGGATCCCGTGCTTGCGGGCGTCGCCGCGCCGGGACCGCGCCTGCGTATCGAAGCCCTGCAACAGGACCTTCGCAACCTGCGTGAAGAGATCGGCACCACCCTTGGCCCCGCCTTGGGCGTCGAGGTTGGCTTCAATGCGCTGGATGGCGACTAACACCAGGAGAGACTGCCATGCCCTCAAGACGTGGATTTCTGGCGGGCCTACTGGCCGCAGGCATGGCCCCTGCTGCAAGCTGGGCCGATCTTGGCACCCCGGCTTTCTTGTCGGCGGGGAAAGCGGCCGATGGCCGTTATCTGCTGGCCGGGCTCACTGAAGCCGGTGAGATCCTCTTCACCCGCGACATCCCCGCGCGCGGCCACGCGGCAGCGGCCCATCCCAGCCGCCCCGAGGCCGTCGCCTTTGCCCGGCGCCCCGGACGGTTCGCAGATGTCATCGACTGCCGCAGCGGCGCCCGGCTGGTCCGACTCACGCCCCCAGAGGCGCATCATTTCTATGGGCACGGTGTCTTTACCCCCGACGGCGGACTGCTGATGACCACCGAGAATGACTTTGAGGCGGGGCGCGGCATCATTGGCCTGTGGGATGCGGCCGCAGGCTACCGGCGCATTGGCAGCTTTTCATCGGGCGGGGTTGGACCGCATGACATCATGCTGCGCATGGATGGGCCAGGCGTGGTCGTCGCCAATGGCGGCATCGAAACCCATCCCGACAGCGGGCGGGCCAAGCTGAACACCCCGACCATGCGGCCCAATCTCAGCTACCTCGGCTTTGACGGCACGGTGGAGGAACAGATCGAACTCGGGCGAGACCTGCACAAGAACTCGATCCGCCACCTTGCGATGCGCGCCGATGGCACCGTGGCCTTTGCCATGCAGTGGCAGGGAGATCAGGGCGCGGATGTTCCGATTGTCGGGTTGCACCGATTTGGCAGCGCCCCCTGCCTGATGGCAGAGGACGACCCGCGACTGCGCAATCTCGCAGGCTATGGCGGATCGGTCGCCTTTTCCGGGGATGGCAGACAGGTTGCCGTGACCTCCCCCCGTGGCGGTATCGTGCAGGTGATGGACACCGAAAGCGGCAGGATCAGTGCAGAACTCCGTCTGGCGGATGTCTGCGGTCTGGCTCAGGGATCGGGCGGCCTGATTTCCAGTTCGGGGACCGGCCGGATCGTGCAGATTGGCTCCGACAGCGTGACCCCGCTGGCACAGGCGCCAATCGCCTGGGATAACCACCTGATACGGCTCGCCTGACCAACCCTGAAGCACCCCTTTCGGGCACAGGGTGAGGTCCGCCCCCTCTGCGGGGCGGGGGCAATGGCTATCCGCGTGCGAAGCGGGGAAAAATGCGCCGAAAGGCTCAAAGCGCGTATTTTCGAAATTAAAACGATGACAAACCGAAAGACATTTACTATGTGAGATTCAGAAAAGGAAAGCTCATGGATGCCCCAACGCGCCAAAACGAAATCGTTGAACTGCTGAACGCGCAGGACCGTGTCGAGGTCGATGACCTGGCGAGACGCTTTGGCGTGTCGCTTCAGACCGTCCGCGCTGATCTGCGGGATCTGTCCGAGCGTGGCGCCCTGTCGCGCGTTCATGGCGGTGCGGTGCGCATCAGCGCAGGCGCCAGCCGCGCCTATGAGGATCGGCGCAGGCTCAATGCCGATGGAAAACAGGCCATGGCCGCCCTTGCAGCCGAGGTCATCCCGGAGAACTGCTCGATCACGCTCAATATCGGCACCTCGACCGAGCAGGTGGCGCGTGCCCTGTCCGGCCATCGCGGCCTGACCGTTATTTCCAACAATATCAACATCATAAACATGATGATGGGCGGCGAAAGCCGTGAATTGGTGCTGGTGGGCGGCGCAGTGCGGCAAAGCGACGGCGCCATCGTTGGCGAAGACGCGGTCGAATTCATCTCGCGCTACAAGGTGGATTTTGCGGTGATCGGCGCCTCAGCCCTGGACGAAGACGGCGCTGTGCTGGATCACGACGGCCGTGAAGTCTCGGTCGCCCGCGCGATCCTGAAAAACGCCCGCACCCGGATTCTGGTCTGCGATCACAGCAAATTCCAGCGGTCCGCCCCGGTGCGGATCTGCAATGTGGCAGATCTGGATCTGGTGATCACCGACGCCCCTGTCCCTGACCCTTTCGCCGAGGCCGCCCGCACGGCCGGAACACGCATTCTGGTCGCAGGCGAAAACGAAACTCAAAACGAAAGCAGCGAAAACGATGGATGAGAACATCACCGACCTCTTCATTATCGGCGGCGGCATCAACGGCTGCGGAATTGCCCGCGATGCGGCCGGGCGCGGCCTGTCGGTCAGCCTTGCGGAAATGAACGACCTTGCCTCGGCTACCTCCTCTGCCTCCACCAAGCTGTTTCACGGCGGCCTGCGCTATCTGGAGTATTTCGAGTTCCGTCTTGTGCGCGAAGCGCTGATCGAGCGCGAAGTCCTGCTCAAGGCGATGCCGCATATTTCCTGGCCGATGCGTTTTGTACTGCCGTTTCACAAGGATATGCGGTTTGACAGCGAAACACCCACCTCGCGCCTGCTGACCCTGGTGATGCCCTGGATGAAGGGCCGTCGCCCGGCCTGGCTGATCCGTCTGGGCCTGTTCCTCTACGACACCCTGGGCAAGCGCGGGATCCTGCCCGGAACGCGCAAGCTGGACCTCACGCAGGATGAAGCCGGCGCGCCCCTGCAGGACAAGTTCAAGACCGCATTCGAATACTCCGACTGCTGGGTCGAGGATGCGCGCCTTGTGGTGCTGAACGCCCGCGACGCTCAGGCGCGCGGGGCCGAGATCATGACCCGTACCGAGGTTCTGGTGGCCGAACGCGCCGAGGATCACTGGCTGATCCACCTCAAGGACCGCGCCACCGGCGAGGTCTTCATGCGCCGCGCCCGGATGGTGGTCAATGCAGGCGGCCCCTGGGTCGCCGACGTGCTGCGCCAGAAACTGGGCCAGAACAGCCGCGAAGGCGTGCGCCTTGTGCGGGGCAGTCATATCGTTGTGCCCAGGCTGTACGACCACGACCGGTGCTATTTCTTCCAGGGCACGGACGGGCGGATCATCTTTGCAATCCCCTATGAGGAAGACTTCACCCTGATCGGCACCACCGATGCCGATCACCCCGATCCGCAGACAGCCCCGACCTGCACGCCCGAAGAGCAGGACTACCTTGTGAAATTCGCTTCGCAGTACTTTGAAAAACCGATCCAGCGCGAGGATATCGTCTGGACCTACTCCGGCGTGCGCCCGCTGTATGATGACGGGGCCAGCTCGGCCACGGCCGCCACGCGCGAATACGTGCTGACACTGGAAAAAGGTGCGGCGCCGCTGCTGAATATCTTTGGCGGCAAGATCACCACCTACCGCAAACTGGCCGAGGCCGCACTGGCCAAGATTGCCGAAGCGCTGCCCGGTGTCGGGCAAGACTGGACGGCGGGAGTGGCCCTGCCCGGCGGTGATTTCCCGGTTGCCGACGTCACGAAACTGCAGGACCGGCTGGCGGCGGACTATCCCTTCCTGTCGCCCTATGCTGTGCGCCGCCTGATCCGCGCCTATGGCACCGAGGCCTGGGACGTTCTGGGCAAGGCAGGCAGCACCGAGGACCTGGGGCAGGATTTCGGCGCCACCATCACCGCACGAGAGCTGGACTGGACCATTTCACACGAATGGGTGCGCAGCGGAGACGACTTCCTGTGGCGGCGCACCAAGCTGGGCCTGCGTCTGAACGAGGCCCAGCGCGAGGCTGTGGACACCTATATCCGCGACAAATCTGCCGCCTGATGCAGCTTAAAACTCCACCCCCTTCTGCGCCTTGATCCCGGCGCGGAAGGGATGCTTGATCTGGCCCATTTCGGTCACGAGATCCGCGATCTCGATCAGCTCTTCCTTGGCGTTGCGGCCTGTCAGCACGACATGGGTCATCGGGGGTTTGTGCTCCACCAGGAACTCGAGCACTTCCTCAAGGTCGAGGTATTCATAGCGCAGCGCGATATTGATCTCATCGAGCAGAACCATTGTGTTCTTCTCGTCGAGGATCATTTCCTTGGCCTTTTCCCAGCCAGCGCGGGCCGCGGCGATGTCGCGCGCCTTGTCCTGCGTTTCCCAGGTAAAGCCCTCGCCCATGGCGTAGAACTGGCACAGGTCGCTGAAATTCTCTTCGATCAACGTCCGCTCGCCAGTTTGCCAGGCGCCCTTGATGAACTGCACCACCGCGCAGGGCATCTTGTGGGCGATGCAGCGCATGATCATGCCGAATCCCGAACTCGATTTGCCCTTGCCGGGGCCGGTGTGGACGATGATCAGCCCCTTTTCGCCATCCTTGTTGGCCATCATGCGATCGCGGGCGGCCTTCTTCTTGGCCATTTTGGAGGCGTGACGTGCCGCTTCCTCTTCTGAAATGCCGTTCTCGGACTTTTCGCTCACCGGGTCCACTCCTGCTGCTTGCGCGGTTAGGTCCCATGTCTTGACAAGGAAGCCCCCAATAGCGCAAGGGGATTTTGTTGGTTCCTGCGACAGCAGGCGAAGAGGGAATGTGACAGGGCCGCGCGCGACCCCAAGCACAGCCGCCCCCGCGACCGTGACCGGAGAGGTCTCCACGCCACTGGGTGAAACCGGGAAGGCAGGAGGACCGAAAAGGCCCCGCGCCCTGCGCACAGGCCTTGAAATCCGCAAGCCGGGAGACCTGCCAACGGATAAGATCAACGGGCGGACGGGGTGTTTCCGCGACCGGATGAGAGCCGATGCAGCAAGGCGGCTCCCCTCTGGCTCTTCCCCGCCTGTCCAAAGGAACGCGAAGGAGTCGCCGGATCATGGCGAAAGACACGTCAGACAGCCAGACCCTGGCCAAGGCACCGGTTCTTTTGACCGTCTGCACGACCTGCAAGCGCGAGGGTGTTGACCCGGAGGCCACCCGCCCCGGCACCCTTCTGCTTGAGGCCCTAAAAGGCGCCGATCTGCCCGATGGCGTTTCCGTGCGCGGCGTCGAGTGCCTGTCGGCCTGCAAGCGCGGCTGCTCGATGGTGCTGAGCGGCGGCGCGGACCGCTGGAGCTATATCTACGGCGACCTTGACCCGGACCAGCACGTTGCGGAAATCCTCGAAGGCGCCGCCGCCTATGCCGCCACCGAGGATGGCCTTGTGCCCTGGCGCGAACGCCCGCAGGTTTTCCGCAAACAGTCCATTGCCCGCATCCCCCCGGCCCCTGTGCCGGATGACAGCCCATCTCAGGAGTAACCGATGAGCGATCTGAACAAAATTCCCGTCACCGTGATCACCGGCTTTCTGGGCGCGGGCAAGACCACGCTGATCCGCCACCTGATGCAGAACCCGCAAGGCAAGCGTCTGGCGGTTCTCGTGAACGAGTTTGGCACCGCCGGTGTGGACGGCGATATCCTGAAATCCTGCGCCGATGAAAACTGCCCGGAAAACAACATCGTGGAACTGGCAAACGGCTGCATCTGCTGCACCGTGGCCGATGATTTCATCCCCACGATCGAGGCGCTGATGGCCCTGCCGGAAACGCCCGAGCATATCCTGATCGAAACCTCGGGCCTCGCGCTGCCCAAGCCGCTGCTCAAGGCCTTTGATTGGCCCGCGATCCGCTCGCGCATCACCGTGGACGGTGTGATTGCACTCGCAGATGCCGAAGCTGTTGCCGCTGGCCAGTTCGCCCCCGATCTGGACGCCGTGCAGGCCCAGCGCGAGGCGGATGACAGCCTCGACCATGAAACGCCGCTCTCCGAGGTGTTCGAGGATCAGATCTCCTGCGCCGATATCGTGCTCCTGTCCAAGGCGGATCTGGCCGGTGAAGAGGGCCTTGCGAAGGCGCGCGCCGTGATCGAGGCCGAAGCCCCCCGCAAACTGCCGATCCTGCCGATGACCGAAGGCGTGATCGATCCCCGTGTCGTTCTGGGAATCGGTGCCGCTGCCGAGGATGATCTCGACGCGCGCCCCAGCCATCACGACGGGCACCATGACCACGAACATGACGATTTTGACTCCATCGTGGTCGAAATGGGCGAAGTCTCTGACCCGCAAGACCTGCAAGATCGCATCATCAAGATGGCCCGCAACCGCAAGATCCTGCGCGTGAAGGGCTATGTCGCGGTGGAAGGAAAACCGATGCGCATGCTGGTGCAGGCCGTAGGCGAACGCCTGCGCGCCCAGTACGATCAACCCTGGGGCGCCCAGCCGCGCAAGACCCAGCTGGTGGTCATTGCCGAGCATGACGATATCGATGTGGCCGGTATCCACGCGGATCTGGGAGCCTGAGAACACATGTGGGAACGCCGCACACCCAATCGGGATATGTCCCGGCTGATAGGCCGGGACGCGCCCGACCTCCCCCCCGGGAGGGCGCATGACGCCCCCCCGAGGCCGGTCGCGTCCCTAAGTGCGCTGTTGCGGAGCTGACCCATGCATGTCGTCTTTCGCGAAAGTCACGGGCTGGAAGAAACCGATACGCCCTTTGACGTCGGGCAGGATCCGGCGGATCTGATCGTACTGTCCTTTTCCGACAGCGATCTTGGTGCCTTTGCGGCGGGATGGCACAGGGCCAAGGGCAATCTGCCCACCTGCCGTCTTGCCAATCTGGTGGCGCTGAAACACCCGCTGTCTGTGGATACCTATGCGGAAGCAACGCTGGAGGGCGCAAAGGGCGTCCTGGTGCGCCTCATCGGCGGAGAAAGCTACTGGTCCTACGGCCTTGCCACCCTGCAGGATCTGGCCCGCCGCAAGGGGATTGCCCTGGCCATTCTGCCCGCCGACGGGCGCGAGGATCCGCGCCTTGATGAGCTGTCGACCTTGCCAGTCTCGACCCTGCGCCGTTTGCAGGCGCTCTGCGATGCGGGTGGCGCCGTCGCCGCGCAGGCAGCCCTCGCACAACTGGCGCTTGCGGCGGGACTATATGCGGGCCCGGTTCCCGGTCTCAAGACCACGCCGGAATTCGGATTTTATGACCCCGAGCGCGGAGTGATCGCCGACCTGCCACAGGATGACAAACCGCTGGTCCTTGTCAGTTTCTACCGCTCTTACCTGACGGCAGCCGATACAGCGCCTGTGGATGCGCTGATCGCCGAGCTGCGCGGGCGCGGCTATGCGGCCTATGGCGCCTTTGCCGCCAGTCTCAAGGCACCCGCCGCAGCGGACTGGCTGGGCACCCAACTCCCCCGCCTCGCCCCTGCCGCGATCATCAACGCCACCGCCTTTTCCGCACAAGGGTCGGACGGACGACCCTCTCCGCTCAGCGTGACGGGCTGCCCGGTGTTTCAGGTCGCGCTGTCCACCGCCCGCCGCAAGGACTGGGCCGAAGCCGCACGTGGCCTGTCGCCTGCCGATCTTGCCATGCATGTGGTGTTGCCCGAGGTGGACGGTCGCATCATGGCCGGTGTTGTCAGCTTCAAGGCTCCGGCCAAGAAGGACCCGGACCTTCAGTATTCCCGGTTTGCCCATCGCGCGGATCCGGGCCGGGTCAGCGCCGCCGTCGACCGGGTCGAGGGCTGGCTGCGCCTTGCAACACTCGAGAACCCGAACAAACGTCTCGCGCTGGTCCTCTCTACCTATCCCGGGCGTGACTACAATATCGCCCATGCGGTCGGACTGGATGCGCTCGCCTCCTGCGAGCAATTGCTGAGCGGGCTGGCCGGTCAAGGTTTTGATGTCTGCCCCCAAGGCAACCTTGGCGCCCGTCTTGGGCAGGAACGTCTCACCCTGCCGCTGGAAGACTACAAAGCGGCCCTGACAACGCTTCCGGAAAAGTTGCAGCAGGACCTGAATGACGCCTGGGGCGCCCCCGAGGATGACGCCGATGTGCGTAACGGAGCCTTTCATCTCAAGGCTCTCACCGCGGGCAAGGCCATCATCGCCCTGCAACCCGAGCGGGGTGAGGTGAAGACCCGCGTCAATGACTATCATGATCTCGACCGCACGCCGCGCCATGCCTATGTGGCCTTCTACCTCTGGCTTCAGACACAGGTCGATGCCGTTCTCCACATCGGCGCTCATGGTACGCTCGAATGGCTGCCCGGCAAGGCGGTTGCCCTTTCGGGTGCTTGCTGGCCCGAGGCGCTGATCGGCGCCCTGCCGGTGATCTATCCCTTTATTGTCAACGACCCGGGCGAGGCGGCACAGGCCAAGCGGCGCATCAGCGGCGTGACGATCGGCCATCTTCCTCCGCCGCTGGCACAGACCACCCTGCCGGACGGTATGGCGCGGCTCGAAAGCCTGCTGGATGAATACTCTACCGCCGACGGCCTGGACCCGGCCCGCCGCGACCGCCTGATCGAGGATATCCGCGCCGAGGCCCAGGGCAACGGCGTCGAGGCGGATCTGGGCCTCACGCCCGATTGCTCTGCCGCCGAGGCGATCACCCGCATCGATGCCTTTGTCTGCGACATCAAGGAAAGCCAGTACGGCGAGGGCCTTCACGTCTTCGGTACTGGCCAATGCGGGTCGCAGGAAATCGCCGGGGTCATGGATGCGCTCTCGGGGCGGCTTGTCGCGCCCGGCCCCTCCGGCTCTCCGTTTCGCGGGCGCACGGACGTGATCCCCACGGGGCGCAACCTCTTCACCACCGATCCACGGGCGGTGCCCTCGCGGGCGGCGCATGCGCAAGGGGTCAAGCTGGCGGAAGAGCTGCTGCGCCGCCATCTTCAGGATCACGGCGACTGGCCGCAGGGGCTGGTGATCGATCTGTGGGGCTCTGCCACCATGCGCACTGCGGGCGAGGAATTCGCGATGGCGCTGCATCTGGCGGGTCTAGCCCCGAAATGGGACGACGGCTCTGAACGCGTCTCCGGATTCGAGGTGCTGCCGCTTTCCATGCTGAACCGGCCCCGCATCGACGTGACTCTGCGCGTCTCGGGACTGTTCCGCGATGTGTTTCCCGGCCTTGCCCAGATGTTCGAATCCGCTGCCGCCGCCCTTGCGGACCGGGACGAGGCTGAGGCCGACAACCCCTACCGCGCCGCAGCGCCGCGCGTTTTTGGCCCCAAACCCGGCCAATACGGCCTGTCGATGGGTGCGCATCTTGAGGACTACTCGGAGGAGGCCCGCGCCGCAGCCGGTGAGGCCTGGCTGAGCGCCTCCTCCCATGCCATCGACGCCAAGGGCGACATTGCCGAGGCGCGCGAGGCGCTGGAGGAGCGCCTGAGGGGTGCCGACAGTTTCGTGCACCTTCAGGATCTGCCCGAAACGGACATCCTCATCGCCTCGGATTATGCGGCGCATGAGGCCGGTTTCGCGGCCGCCATGGCCCGCATCGGGCAAAAGGCACCCGCACTCTATCACCTCGACGCGACCCGCCCCGACGCGCCACAGGCGCGCTCCCTGGGCGAGGAAATCGCCCGCGTCACCCGCGCCCGCGCCGCCAACCCGGATTGGGCCACTTCGATGATGCGCCACGGCTTTCGCGGCGGCGCCGAGATTGCCGCAACGCTGGATCACATGGCGGCCTTTGCCCATCTGGCCCAGGCGGTGCCGCCACACCTGTTCGACCTCTACTTCGAGGCCACGCTGGGTCGCGAAGATCTCGTGGAGTTCCTGGAGCGCGAAAACCCCGACGCGCTCGCTGCGATGCGGGACCGGTTCCGTGCCCTGGCTGAGGCCGGTCTCTGGGTCACCCGCCGCAACTCGATCATCGCCGCGCTGGAGAGCGGCGCTGCATGAGGGGTGTACCAAAGGTGTACGGGTGGTGCCCCGGCGCCCTGCGCCCGATGATGTCCGGCGACGGGCTGGTGGTTCGCATCCGCGCGCCGCTGGGACGGCTTACGCCCGAGCAGGCGCGCGGTGTGGCCGACCTCTCCGAAACCCACGGCAATGGCCTCTTGGACCTCTCCGCCCGCGCCAACCTGCAGATGCGCGGCATTCGGGAAGAAGGCCACGCAGCCCTTCTCTCTGGCCTGCGCGACCTTGGCCTGCTGGACACGGACGAAGCCGCGGAAGCGCGCCGCAACATCATGCTCACCCCGTTCTGGACCGAGGGGGACGACAGCGCCGCGATCGCGGGTGATCTGGCCAAGGCGCTGACAGCGGCGACAGATCTGAAATTGCCCGGAAAATTCGGCTTTGCCGCGGATTGCGGTCCGGTGCCCGTGCTGCAAGGCGCCTCCGCCGACATTCGAATTGAGCGCGGGCCTTCCGGCCTGATCCTGCGCGCCGATGGTGCCACGCATGGCCTGCCCGTGACCCGCGACACCGCCGCCGCCGAGGCTTTGAAACTGGCCCACTGGTTTATTGAAACCGGGGGCGCATCGGGCGGGCGCGGGCGCATGAAAACGCATCTCGCCAAAGGCACGCCGCTTCCCAGCGGCTATCGCGAGACATGCCTTGCGCCGGAACCGCCCGCAAAGCCCGGTCCCGTCGCAGTCGGCCAACTGGTCGCGTTGGAGTTCGGCCAGATGCGCGCGACAACCCTGCAAACCCTTGCAGATCAAGGTACATTGCGCCTCACCCCCTGGCGGATGCTGCTGATCGAAGACGCCAGCCAGATCGCGCCCCTGCCCGGCCTGATCCTGGATGGGGCGGATCCGCGCCTGCGGGTCAGCGCCTGCACCGGAGCGCCCGGCTGCCTGCAGGCGCTTTCCTCCACCCGCGACCTGGCCCGCGATCTGGCGCCCCATGTGCCAGAGGGCGCGCATCTCCACGTCTCGGGCTGCGCCAAGGGGTGCGCCCATCCCGGCGCGGCGCCGCTGACCCTGACTGCCACCGCCCGCGACACATTCGCCCTGATCCGCCATGGCACCGCCGCGGATCAGACGCTAGAACCCCACCTGAGCGCGCGCGACCTGCGTGCCGCTCCCGAACGTCTGACAGAGGGCAGCTGAAATGCTCCACACCTATGAAACTGACGGCGCCAAGATCTACGCCGAGAGCTTTGCCACCATCCGCGCCGAGGCCGATCTTGACCGCTTCACCCGCGATGAGGAAAGCGTCGCCGTGCGCATGATCCACGCCGCCGGCATGGTGGGCCTTGAAGAGCACATCCGCTTTTCGCCCGGCATGGCCGAAACCGCCCGCGCGGCGCTGGCGGCCGGTGCGCCGATCCTCTGTGACGCCTATATGGTCAGCGAAGGCATCACCCGCCCCCGCCTGCCCGCGAACAATGAGGTAATCTGCACCCTGCGTGATCCAAAGGTGCCCGAGGTGGCCAAAGAGATGGGCAACACCCGCTCTGCTGCCGCGCTGGAACTGTGGCGGCCCAACCTTGAGGGCGCCCTGGTCGCCATCGGCAATGCCCCGACCGCGCTGTTCCACCTTCTCAACATGCTGAAAGACCCTGCCTGTCCGCGCCCTGCCGCCATCATCGGATGCCCGGTAGGTTTTGTCGGCGCCATGGAATCCAAGGAGGCGCTGATGGAGGATCTTCCCGTGCCCTCGATGATCGTGAAGGGGCGTCTTGGCGGCTCCGCCATCACCGTGGCAGCAGTCAACGCGCTGGCCAGCTGGAAAGAGTGATCATGGGCAAAGTCATCTGCGCAGGGCTCGGCCCCGGCGACCCCGACCTGATGAGCGTGAAATCGCACCGGGCCATCACCAGCGCGCGCCACATCGCCTATTTCCGCAAGGCTGGCCGCAAGGGACAGGCCCGTGCCATCGTGGAGGGTCTGTTGCCGGATGGCGTTCAGGAACACGCGATGGAGTACCCGGTCACGACCGAGATCCATTTTTCAGACCCCGAGTACAACCGCATCCTGTCTGCTTTTTACGATGACTGGGCTGACCGGCTGGAAGAGATCGCCCGCAGCAATGACGTTGTCGTCCTGTGTGAGGGTGACCCCTTCCTTTACGGCTCTTTCATGCATCTCCACAGCCGTCTGCAGGGCCGCGCCGAGGTGGAGATCATTCCCGGCATCACCGGCATGTCCGGCTGCTGGACCGCCACCGATCAGCCGATCACCTGGGGTGATGATGTACTGACCGTCGCCATGGCCACCCTCAGCGAGGAGGAACTGACCGAGCGGGCACGAAGCACGGATGCACTGGTGGTGATGAAGATCGGCCGCAACCTGCCGAAACTGCGCCGCGCCCTTGAGGCAGCGGGCAAGCTCGACGCCGCCTGGCTGGTGGAGCGTGGCACCATGCCCGGCCAGACCGTGCAGAAACTCACGGACGTGACAGGTGATGTGCCCTACTTCTCGATCGTGCTGGTTCATGGACAGGGGCGCCGCCCATGACACTTACGGCAAAAGCGGGATGGGTGGTCATTGCAGGCCTCGGCCCCGGCGACGAGGCACTGGTCACGCAGGAAGTGCGTGACGCCATCGAGACTGCCACGGATATCGTCGGCTACATTCCTTACGTCAAACGCATCGCCCCGCGCGACGGCCTGACCCTTCATGCCTCCGACAACCGGGTCGAACTGGACCGCGCCACCCATGCGCTGGAGATGGCCGCCGCGGGGCGGCGCGTTGTCGTCGTGTCCTCAGGCGATCCCGGCGTCTTTGCGATGGCCTCCGCCGTGTTCGAGGCACTGGAGGCGGGTCCGAAAGGCTGGCTCGACCTCGATATCCGCGTGCTGCCCGGCATCACCGCGATGCTGGCCGCCGCCGCGCAGATCGGCGCGCCGCTGGGGCATGATTTTGCGGCGATCAACCTGTCTGACAACCTGAAACCCTGGTCGCTGATCGAAACCCGCCTGCGCGCGGCAGGTGAAGCGGGCTTTGCGATGGCCTTCTACAATCCAAGGTCCAAGTCCCGCCCGCATCAGTTTGCCCGCGCGCTGGACATCCTGCGCGAGGCCTGCGGCAGCGACACGCTGATCAGCTTTGCCCGCGACGTGACCAAACCGACGCAGGAGATCACAACCGTGGCCCTGAAGGACGCAACGCCCGAAATGGCGGATATGCGCACCATGGTGATCGTCGGCAACCGTGACACGCGGGCCATAGGACGCTTTGTCTACACGCCCCGTTCTGCAGGGGATGCCGCCCCGTGATCAGCGCCGCCCTGAAGCCAGTCCATGACCTCTTCGACCGTGGCCAGAACCTTGCGTTCCGGCACCTTGGGGCGTGCGATCATGATCACCGGCAAGCCCAGGTCGCGCGCCGCTTGCAGTTTGGCTTCGGCGCCGCTGCCGCCCGCGTTCTTGGAGACCACATGCGTGATGCCATGGGCCTGCATCAGCGCTCTGTCTCCCGCCGCATCGAACGGTCCGCGCGCAATTTCCACGCTTGTACTCGGCAGGGGCAAAGGCGCGTCGGGCGGATCTACCAAGCGCAGAAGGTAGTGGTTCGCAGGCTTGCCCGCAAAGGCCGCGAGGTTCTGCTTTCCAATTGCGAGGAACACCCGCGCGCCCTGATCGGGGAGTGCCGCAACGGCCTCTTCAAGTCCGACAACATGGGTCCATCTGTCGCCAGAGCTTGCCTGCCATGGAGCACGCTCCGACGCGCACAGGGCAACACCCTCGCGCGCGCAGGCCTCTACCGCATTGGTGCTCATCTGCGCCGCGAAGGGGTGCGTCGCATCGACCACATGGGTGATGCCCTCCTTACGAAGAAAACCGGCAAGCCCATCAACGCCCCCGAACCCGCCTACCCGCAGGGGCAGCGGCTGGGGCACGGGGCGGGCCGTTCGGCCCGCATAAGAGAACACCGCATCAAGCCCGGCCTCGGCCAGCGCCACCGCAAGGCGAGACGCTTCGGTTGTGCCGCCCAAAAGCAGGATGCGCATGATGTCTGATCCTCAAGTAACCCCATGGTTGACCCTCGTCGGCCTTGGCGAAGATGGACTGGCTGGGCTTGGGGATGCAAGCCGGAAAGCCCTGGCAGAGGCAGAGGTCATTATCGGTGGCCCACGTCATCTTGATCTTGTGCAGGCGGGATCGCGCGGCCAGCCCTGGCCTGTTCCTTTTTCCACCGCCCCGGTTCTGGCGGCGCGGGGGCGGCGCGTGGTGGTTCTCGCCTCGGGCGACCCCTTCTGGCACGGTGCGGGCGGCTCTCTGCTGTCGCATATGCGCCCCGGCGAATGGGTCTCCCACCCTGCGCCTTCCTGCTTTTCGCTGTCCGCGAATGCCCTTGGCTGGAAACTGGAAGAAACACTCTGCCTCGGCCTTCATGCGGCCCCCTTCGAGCGGCTGACGCCGCTACTGAACAGGGGCAGGCGTATCATCTGCACCCTGCGCGATGGCGCGGCCCCGGCAGCACTGGCAAGATGGCTGGCAGAACAGGGCTTTGGCGCGACCGAGATTACGGTGATGGAGGCCATGGGCGGCCCTCGCCAACGGCTGCGCAGCCAGAGCGCAGATGTCTTTGACCTGGCCGATATAACAGCGCCCGTCATCGCCGCGCTGACCGTTGCTGGCGCAAAGGGGCTGCCCCTTGCCAGCGGCATGCCCGACGATCTGTTCCACAACGACGGGCAGATAACCAAGCGCCCCATCCGGGCCCTGACGCTGTCAGTCCTCGCCCCCCGCGCCGGAGAGGTCCTGTGGGATATCGGCGGCGGGTCCGGCTCGGTTTCGGTTGAGTGGTGCCTTGCCGCGCCCGGCGCGCGCGCCATCACCTTCGAGCCGCGCGCAGACCGGATCGCCAATATCCGCGCCAATGCCGAACGGTTCGGGATCGAACACCGGATGAAACCGGTTCTGGGCCGCGCGCCGGATGCGCTGGACGGATTCGATCTGCCCGATTGCGTCTTTATCGGCGGGGGCGGCACGCAGGCGCTGCTGGACCATCTCTGGGACACGCTGCCGGAGGGCACCCGCATCGTGGCCAACGGCGTCACCCTCGAAACCGAGACGCTTTTGATGCAGGCTCAGGCAACGCACGGCGGTCACCTTCTCAAGGCCGAGATTGCCGAAGCCGGGCCGCTCGGCTCCATGCGCGGCTGGGAACGCGCACGCCCCGTCATCCAATGGAGCGTGACCCGATGAAAGTGGCAGGCTTCGGATTTCGCCAAGGAGCTACCGCAGGCGATCTTGCCGCAGCGCTGGCGCTGACCGGCCACCGCCCGGATGCCTTGGCTTCGGTCGCGACCAAGGCAGACGCGCCAGCCTTCCGCACCCTGGCAGCCGAAATGAACCTGCCCGTGATCGCCCTGCCGAAAGAGGCGCTGCGCGGCATGCAAACCCTGACCTCATCCCCCCGCATCCAGGCCCGGTTTGGCACCGGATCGCTGGCCGAAGCTGCTGCCCTGAAGGGCGCGTGCCACGGCAGCACCACCGCCACAGCCCGCCTGCTGGAACCCCGTGTTGTCACCGCAGACGGTCTTGCCACTGCGGCCATAGCTGAAAGACTGACCCCATGACCGTTCACTTCATTGGCGCCGGCCCGGGCGCTGCCGACCTGATCACCCTGCGCGGGCGCGACCTGATTGCGGCCTGCCCTGTCTGCCTTTATGCCGGATCGCTGGTGCCCGAGGCGCTGCTGCAGCACTGCCCGGAAGGTGCCAAGATCGTCAACACGGCGTCCATGTCGCTGGACGAGATCATGGCCGAGATCACAGCCGCCCATGCTGCCGGTCACGATGTGGCGCGACTGCATTCCGGGGATCTGTCGGTCTGGTCCGCCATGGGGGAGCAGCTGCGCCGCCTGCGCGATCTGGGCATCCCCTATGACGTGACGCCGGGCGTGCCTGCCTTTGCCGCCAGCGCCGCCGCCCTTGGCGCCGAGCTGACCCTGCCGGGCGTTGCCCAGTCGCTGGTGCTGACGCGGACCTCGGGGCGGGCATCGTCCATGCCGGAGGGTGAAACGCTTGAGAATTTCGCCCGCACCGGCGCGACACTGGCCATTCACCTGTCGGTTCATGTGCTCGACGATGTTGTAGCGCGACTGACCCCCGCCTACGGCGCCGATTGCCCCGTCGCCATTGTCTGGCGTGCCTCCTGGCCGGATCAGAAGATCGTCAAGGCCACCCTCGGCACCCTGATCGACGCTACAGATGGCGCGCGCGGGCGCACGGCGCTGATCCTGGTGGGCCACGCCCTTGGCGCCGAAGATTTTGACGAAAGCTGTCTTTACGCGCAGGATTATGACCGGCGCTACCGCCCCCAAAGCGCCGACAGCCAATGGGCAGGTTGGAGCGAAGGCGATGACTGAGAGACGGACAACCGGATCCTTTCCCCCGGGGCTGATGATCTCGGCACCCGCCTCGGGCACGGGAAAGACCACCGTGATGCTGGGCCTTCTGCGGGCACTGGCCGAGGATGGCCTCGTGGTGCAGCCCTACAAAAGCGGCCCCGATTACATCGACCCTGCCTTTCACCTTGCCGCAGCGGGGCGCGCCTCTTTCAATCTTGATACATGGGCGATGGATAGCGATCTGCTGGACGCGGTCGCGGGTAAGGCAAGCGATGCGCAGATCTGTGTCGGCGAAGGCTCCATGGGGCTTTACGACGGTGTGGCAACACGCGGTCAAAGCGGTTTTGGCTCTTCTGCAGAAACCGCCAAACGCATGGGCTGGCCGGTGGTGCTGGTCGTGGATGTCGGCGGTCAGGCGCAGTCTGCCGCCGCGACAGCGCTGGGGTTTCGCGCCTATGATTCCGATCTGCCCTTTGCAGGCGTCATCCTTAACCGCGTCGCCAGCCCGCGACACGAGAGGCTGACCCGGCTGGGGATGGAGCGCGCAGGCATCCCGGTCCTCGGCTCCCTGCCCCGGCGCGGCGATCTGGCCCTGCCCGAACGCCATCTTGGCCTCATACAGGCGGTAGAGCACCCTGATCTGGAAGCCGCCATCGCGGGCTACGCGGCCTTTCTGCGCGAGAACGTGGACCTTGAGGCGATCAAATCCGCCGCCCGCGCCGGTGCAGCGCCCGCCTCAGCGCCCCTACCTGATCCGCCTGCTCAGCGCATCGCACTGGCCCGCGATGCTGCGTTCTCCTTTACCTATCCGCATCTTCTGGAAGGCTGGCGGGCGGCGGGGGCCGAGATCCTGCCGTTTTCGCCGCTCGCGGATGAGGCCCCCGCCGCGGATGCCGATCTTGTCTGGCTGCCGGGTGGTTACCCCGAATTGCATGGCGGTCGGCTGGCGGCGGCCGAAACCTTCCGCACGGCCCTGCGCAAACACGCCGAAACACGGCCCATCCATGGCGAGTGCGGCGGCTACATGGCCCTCGGCGAAGCCCTGATCGACAAGGAGGGCAACCGCCACCAGATGGCCGGGCTGCTGGGGCTGGTCACATCTTACGAGAAACGCAAGTTTCACCTCGGCTACCGCCGCGCCGTCCTTCAGGCGCCGATGCCGGGGTTTGCGACCGGAACCGCCCTGCGCGGACATGAGTTCCATTATTCGACCATTCTGGATGAGCCCGACGCGCCGCTCGCCAATGTGATGGACGCAGACGGCAACCCGGTGCCCGAAACCGGCTCGGTGCGCGGCCATGTCACCGGCACCTTCTTCCACCTGATCACCGGAGAGCAGCCATGAGCGGGTTTGTCAGCTTTGTCTCTTCCGGTCCGGGCGATCCCGAGCTTCTGACCGTCAAGGCTGTGAAACGACTGGAGGCGGCAGATGCAGTGCTGTTCGACGATCTGTCCTCGGGGCCGATCCTGACCCATGCCCGCAAGGACGCCGATCTGGTGGGTGTTGGCAAACGTGCCGGGCGCCCCTCACCGCGGCAGGATCACGTGAGCCAGCTTCTGGTCGAATATGCCTCGACAGGTGCCCATGTGGTGCGGCTTAAATCGGGCGATTCGGGCGTTTTTGGACGCCTTGAGGAAGAGATTACCGCCCTGCGCGCGGCAGGCATAGGGTTCGAGATCGTGCCCGGCGTGACCGCGGCCTCGGCTGCAGCGGCTGCCGCGAACATCCCCCTCACCCGCCGCCTGACCGCGCGGAGATTGCAGTTCATTACCGGACATGACGTCACCGGCGGCCTGCCAGAGGACCTCAACATGGCCGCCCTTGCAGACCCCGAGGCCACGACGGTCGTCTACATGGGAAAACGCACATTTGCCGCTCTGGCCGAACGCCTGCTGGAGGCCGGATTGCCGCCTGAGACGCACGCGTTGATTGCCCTTGGCGTGTCTACCCCCGATCAGGCGCTGTCCTGCCACACGGTCGGCGAATTGCCAAATGTGCTCCGTTCGATGGAAACCAAGGCGCCGGTGCTGATCCTCTATGGTCCGCTCGCAGATGAGGATCTGCCCCACTGAACGCTCCGGATGCCGCAAATAGCACGAGGATGACGCCGATGGCGCGTTGACAGCTTCCGGGCCCTTGTGCCATCTCTGAAAGACCAAGGGTTCCGACGGGTCCAAGATCCAAGGATGAAAAGGGAACACGGTGCGGTGTAGCCAAAAGGCGCCAAATCCGTGACTGCCCCCGCAACTGTGAGCGGCGAGCTACCGGGCATTGCCACTGGTCCCATCAGGACTGGGAAGGCCCCGGACCGGCACCGACCCGCGAGTCAGGAGACCTGCCATTGGGTATAAGCGGCCAGTACGGCCCGACGAAATTTCACATAGTGCCGCCGGGTGAGGCGGCAAGGAGATAGAATATGCATATCGAACCCGGGATCGTGAACGGCGTCAAAATCGCCCTGTCCTATGCCACCGCCGCGGGAGCGCTTGGCTTTGCCGCCAAGAAGACCATGGCCGACCTGGCATCCTCCGGCATCGCCTCTTTCGCGGCGCGCTCGGCCATTGCAACCGTCGGCGTCTTTGCCTTCTTCGAAATTCTGCCGCACTTCCCGGTCGGCGTGTCCGAAGTTCACTTCATCCTCGGCTCGACCCTGTTCCTGCTGCTGGGCGCTGCGCCTGCCGCCTTTGGTCTGGCGATGGGCCTGCTGATCCAGGGCGTGTTCTTTGCCCCGATCGATCTGCCCCAGTACTTCATCAACCTGACCACGCTTCTGGTGCCGCTGTTTGCGATGCAGGCGCTGGCCAAGAAGATCATCGCCCCGAACACCGCCTATGTGGACCTGAAGTATTCCCAGGCTCTGGCGCTCTCGACCGCTTATCAGGCGGGCGTCGTGGGTTGGGTCGCCTTCTGGGCCTTCTACGGTCAGGGCATCGGCGCCGAGACCATGGCGTCTGTCTTCACCTTTGGTGCGGCCTACATGATGGTCATCCTGATCGAGCCGCTCGTCGATCTGGCCGTTCTCGCCGCCGCCAAGAGCCTGCGTGGTCTTGAGCGCAGCGGTCTTGTGACCCCGCGTCTGTACGCGGCGGCCTGAAGGCGACAGCCCACCACATGACAGTCAGCGCGGCCCCAATTCGGGGCCGTGTTTCTTTTCCAAGGCTTACCGTCCCGAGGCTCCCACGTGATGATTGACCTGACCCTTGTCGGTATAGGCACCGGCAACCCCCAGCATCTGACCCTTGAGGCCATTGAAGCACTGAACGGGCTGGACCTGATCCTGATCCCCAACAAGGGGGCGGGAAAGGACGATCTGGCGGGGCTGCGTCACGAGATCTGCGAGCGGGTGATCCGCAAACCCGGGCCGCGGATCGTGGAATTCGACCTGCCCAAGCGCGATGCGGCGACCCCCAGCTACCGGCAGGGCGTGGACGACTGGCACGATGCCATCGCCGAGGTCTGGGAGCAGACGATCCAGACCCATTTGCCCGAGGGCGGCAAGGTGGGCTTCCTCGTCTGGGGCGACCCCTCGCTTTACGACAGCACCATGCGCATCGCCGAGCGGCTGAAGACGCGCACCCAGGTTGCCCTGCACGTCATTCCCGGCATCACATCGATCCAGGCGCTGACCGCCGCCCATGCCATTCCGCTGAACGAGATCGGCGCGCCCGTGACCATCACCACCGGGCGACAGCTGCGCGAGGCGGGCTGGCCGGACAGCGCCGACACCCTGGTCATCATGCTGGACGGCGATTGCAGTTTTCAAAGCGTCGCCCCCGAAGGGATACAGATCTGGTGGTGCGCATACGCAGGGATGGAGAACGAAATCTCCATCTCGGGCGATCTTGCAGACACGACCGCGCGGATCATCGAGACACGCGCCAGGGCCCGCGCCGATCATGGCTGGATTATGGATATCTACATCCTGCGGCGCACCCGCACCTAAAGGGTCCGGGCGATGGCCTCGCTGGCGGCAACTGCATCCCAACTGAAAGAAGGGATCAGATAGTCGGGCCAGCTGGACAGTTTCACGATCACCAGATCGGCGCTGCGATCGACGAATATCATCTGACCAAAGACACCCCGCGCCATGAAGACCTCGCGCGCGGGGTCGTGCACCCACCAGAACCTCCGATAGGCGCCCTGCGGCGACAGCTGATCGTATGGCGCGCCGAACTTCGACGGATCCGCGCCGGCGCAGATGTCATTGATCCAGGCCGCCGGAACGATCTGCTCCCCCCCTGCCCGGCCACCATCCCGAACCATTTTACCAAACCGGGCATAGTCGCGCAGAGTCGCGTTGAAGCCTCCATCCGCCAAGGCGGTTCCCGCATCGTCCACGGTGAAGAACCCGTCCCTTTCACAGCCGAGCTTGCGCCAGATCCTGTCCGACAGGAGCGTGGCAAGGTCCGCACCAGCCACCCGTTCCAGTGCCCAGGCGATCACATCAGTCTCGATCGAGCGGTAGGAGAAGCCGAGACCATGGGCACGCTCCTGCGGCAGGGTCAGAATGACATCGCGAATTGTGGGCTTGATCTCGCCCGCGCGCACCGGACGCCAGCCCGAGGCCACATCAATGCGCGTCATGTCACTGTCCGGCAGGCCGTAATCCTCGGAAAAGCGCGCACCCGACAGCATATCGAGCGCCTGATCTACGGTGCATCCCTCATAGCCGGTGCCGGTCAGTTCCGGGATGATATCTTCCAAGGGCGCGGCCAGATCCAAAAGGCCCTCACCGTGCAGCACGCCCGCCAGGATCCCCACCACGGATTTCGACACCGATTGCCCCAGATGCGCGGCCTCCGGGTGAAAGTCGTTGGCGTAGACCTCGGTGACAACCGTGCCGCCCTTCAGGACCAGAAACCCATCCGTGTAGCTTTCGCCCAGCCAATCTCCGACAGAGAGTTGACGCCCATCACAACTGGGAAACACGATACCGGACAGAACCCGCGGAGCACTGCCCAAGGCTCGGGCTGGACCGTTCCCGGCGCGCACATCCACCGTGGGAAAGAGGCTGCGCATGTTCTGGAAGGACCAGCGGTTGAAGGGCGCGAGATCCCAGTTCTCCAGCGTCGGACGCTTTTCCGGCGGCGGCGGAAAGCCTTGCATGATGCCGATGTCCCGCGCCGTCTTGGGTTTCGGATTCTGTAGTCTGCGCTGCATTCGGACATGCTCCCTCAGTGCGGTCCCCCGTTGCTCTTGGGTACGGACCGCAGTCAAATATCCTTGTGTGGTGGCCCCGCAGAGCCACCACGAAACGGCCAGGGCTGTTACTGCTTCAGGCGGGTCCAGACCTTGTTGTACATCTCGACCACCTTCTGATCGCAGGGTTTGACGAAATCCGGCACCGGCGCGTCTGTCGGCATCACGATCTCGGGCGCGTCCAGCATTTCGGCATCCATAAATTCCTCGGAGCCCAGCACACCATTTGCATAACGGGCAAAGTTGGAGGTCATCGCAGCGTTTTCAGGATCCATCATGAAGTTCACGAACAGCTTGGCGTTCTCCATGTTGGGCGCATCGGCCAGCACCGCCACATTGTCCATCCAGCCGGTAAAGCCTTCCTTGGGGTAGGCATAGGTCAGCGTGGGGCGGTCGGCGCGAGCGCGCATCGCGGCGCCGTTCCAGCTTTGCGACAGGTCAACGTCCTTCGAGGTCAGCTTTTCGATCACCGCGTAGTCCATCGTGCGCCAGTTTTCCTTGGCCGACAGCAGCAGTTCCATCAGCTCTTTCATCTGTTCCGGGTTTGAATTGCAGCGCGGATAGTCGAGATAACGCAGACCGGCGTTGATCACATCGTTCATGTCATTGAGCATGTTGATGCGGCCCTTCAGTTCCTCGGGCGGGTTGAAGACGATCTCAAGCGTGTTGATGTCGCCGCCGTAGACCGCGCTGTCCACGGTAAAGCTGGTGGTGCCCCACTGGTACGGCACCGAATACTTGCGGCCCGGATCCCAGTAGACATCGACCCAGTTGGGATCGAGGTTCTTGAAATTCTCCATCTCGGCGGCGTTGATCTCGGCCAGAAGGCCCTCTTCGATCATGATGGCAACCATATAGTCGCCGGGCACCACGATGTCGTAGCCACTGCCGCCTTCCTTGACCTTGGCCAGCATGGTTTCATTGCTGTCATAGCCGTCGATATTGACTTCGATATTGTACTGTTTTTCGAACTTCTCGATCATCTCGGGGTTGGTGTAGTTCCCCCAGTTGTAGATGTTCAGGGTGCCTTCGGCCTGGGCCGAGGCCGCAGTCAGGGCAATGGCGGAAGTGACCGCCGCCGTCAGGGTCGTCAGTTTCATCAGTTTTCCTCTTGTTGGTTGGGTCTGTCCCGCCGCGTGCGGGCTTCTGGTTATTTTCGTTTGCGTTGCAGGGCGAAGGTCAGCGCGACCATGGCCACGGTCAGCAGGATCAGGATGGTCGAGACCGCGTTCACCTCGGGAGTCACGCCCCGCCGGATCTGGCCAAGGATGTACAGCGGCAGGGTGGTCTCTCCGGGGCCGGCAATCAGCAGGGTGATGATCACGTCGTCCAGCGACACCACGAAGGCCAGCATCGCCCCGGATAGGATCCCCGGCATCAACAGCGGCAGGGTCACGTGGCGAAAGGCCTGCCAGGGCGTTGCATAAAGATCGGCAGCGGCAAGTTCGAAGGTGTCGGACATATCCGAAAGCCGCGCGCGGATCGGCATGAAGGCAAAGGGGATACAGAACACCGTATGCGCCAGCATCAGCCAGCCGATGCCCGACACTCCGGTCAGCTTGCGCAGGATCGAAAAGAACGACAGGGTGGCGATGGCGGTGACGATCTCGGGGATCATCAGGGGCTGGTTGATCAGGGCAATCGCCGCCGATTTCCCTCGGAAATCACCGCCACGGGTGGTGGCCAGGGCTGCCATCGTGGCAATGATTGTCGAGACACCCGTGGCCGTCAGCGCCACCTGGATCGAGATCCAAGCCGCATTGCGCACGTTTTCATTGCCAAGGGCCGTTTCGTACCAGCGCAGGCTGGCCTCGGTCCAGACCACAACCGAGCGGTTGTCGTTGAAGGAGAACACGATCAGCACGGCAATCGGCGCATAAAGCAAAAGAAGTACGAACCAGGAGAGACCGGTGAACAGCGGCTGACGTCGCAGCTCTCGGGTGCCTGTCGCTCGCCACAGGAAGGACGGCTTTCTGGGCGGAACCTTATCCATGGCGGCTCTCCTTTTCTGCGCCGACCCGCAGCGAGATCATCATCGCGATCAACACCACAGCCATCAGGATCAGGGCCGCAGCCGATCCAAAGGGCCAGTTGCGCCCAGAGCCGAACTGCATGGCAATCAGGTTGCCGATCATCAGCTTCTTGCCGCCACCCAACAGCTCGGGCGTGATATATGCCCCCAGCGAGGGGATCAGCACCAGCGCACATCCCCCGACGATCCCCGGACGGCTGATCGGAATGACGATATGGCGGAACACCTGCACACGAGAGGCATAGAGATCGTGCCCGGCCTCCAGCAGCGAAAAATCGAACTTTTCCAGCGAGGCATAGATCGGCAGGATCATGAAGGGCAGGAAGCTGTAGACCAGCCCGATCAGAACGGCTCCGTCCGTGTATAGCATCTCGATCGGCTCACTGATCACGCCCAGCTTCATCAGGGCCAGGTTCACAAAGCCCTCGTCGCGCACGATCAGGAGCATGGAATAGGTGCGGATCAGAAGGTTGGTCCAGAACGGAAGGGTGATGGCGAAAAGCCAGAAGTTGCGCTGCTCCGGCGGTCTGGCGGCGATGAAATAGGCCACCGGAAACCCGAGGAGGAGCGTGCCGCACATGGTGAACAGCGCCAGACCGAAGGATCGCGCAAAGATCTGCAGATA
The DNA here is from genome assembly GCF_038148855.1 of Phycobacter sedimenti. Classification (NCBI taxonomy): domain Bacteria; kingdom Pseudomonadati; phylum Pseudomonadota; class Alphaproteobacteria; order Rhodobacterales; family Roseobacteraceae; genus Phycobacter; species Phycobacter sedimenti. The sequence goes on from NZ_JBBVGR010000004.1 coordinate 55,737, forward strand.
GGCACTGTTGAACACCAGACTGTCATCGAAAATGTCCCTCTCGAACAGGAACTGCACATAGGCATCGGTCGAGAACACCCATTCGACACCGCCATAGGTGCCGGGTTCAAGGAAGGAATAGATCAGCGCAATCGACAGGGGTGCGAGGCCAAAGATCCCGATGATCGTGATCGCCGGAAGCAGAAGAAACAGCCGCCTGCGCCGCTGGGCACTGCTGCGTGCGGCCGCGGCCTGCCTAAGGCTCTCTGCCGCCGATTGGTTATGTCCAACGCCCTGCCCCATCAGTCCACCAACACCTGCAGCATTGAGGTATCCGGGATCAGTCCCACGTCGCGCCCCGCAGGGCTGGGCTGGGCCACCTGGGCCTGCACCTCGGTCCCGTCGCGCAGACGGATCCGCATCTGCGAACCTGCGCCGAAATAGCTGCTGTCCAGAACGGTGCCAAGGAGCAGCGCCGCTTCATCTGCGGCATCGCAGATCGTGATCGTCTCGGGGCGGATCGCCACATGAACCGCCCCGGGGGCCAGCGTGGCGCTGGCCGCATTTGCCAGCACGGCCTGACCGCCCGCAAACCGAATGCGCGCCTTTTCCCCCTCATATCCCAGAAGGTGCGCAGGCACGATGTTGGTGTCCCCGATGAAATCCGCCACAAAGCGGCTTTGCGGGGTGGTGTAGATCTCCTCGGGCGTGCCAATCTGCTGAACGGCGCCCGCGGACATCACCGCAATCTGGTCCGACATCGCAAGGGCTTCGCCCTGATCGTGGGTCACGAAGACAAAAGTGATGCCCGTTTCAGCCTGAAGCCGTTTCAGCTCGCTCTGCATGCCCTTGCGCAACTTCAGATCCAGCGCCGACAGCGGCTCATCCAGCAGCAGCACCTTGGGCCGGGGCGCCAGAGCACGCGCAAGAGCGACCCGCTGCTGCTGACCGCCCGAAAGCTGATCCACCCGGCGCGCGGCAAAGGCGCCAAGCTGCACGAGGTCGAGCATCTCAGCGACCGTCGCCGTGATCTCGGCCTTGGGCCGGTTCAGCATCTCAAGCCCAAAGCCGATATTGCGCGCAACGCTCATGTGCGGAAACAGGGCGTAGTTTTGAAAGACAGTGTTGACCGGGCGCTTGTGCGGCGGCAGGTGGCCAATCAGCTCCCCATCAAGGGCAATCTCGCCCTCGCTTGGCAGTTCGAACCCTGCAATCAGCCGCAGAAGCGTGGTCTTGCCACAACCCGACGGCCCCAGCAGCGTGAAGAAACTGCCTTCGGGCACGTGCAACGAGACCTTCTCCAGCGCCGTCACAGCCGACGCTCCCTCGCCAAACCTTTTTGTCACCTCTTTTGCGTCGATCATTCTGAATTCCGGTCGGCCCCTGTTTGGCAGTAGTCCGGGCAGGTTAGCCCCCCGTGGATGACAGGAAAATACCACCAGGGAAGCAGGCCGCCTCTACCCCCAAGGGGGTATGCAGCTCAGATCGCCACTTTCAGATCACCGATTGCAGAAAGAGCGAAAACAGGTCCGACTGAGAGGAAATCCCCAGTTTTCGGTAAATGTTCTTGCGGTGCACCTTGACGGTCGCGGGGGACAGATCCAGCACCAGGGCAATCGACTGGCTGGAATGCCCGCGCAGCAGATATTGCACGATCTCGATCTCACGGTTTGTGAGGCCGCCGCACAGATCCCGGATCAGCACCTCCAGACTTGCGCTCCCCATAGTCGGCTCTGTGTGGCGCGGGGCTTTGCCATGAAAATGCTGCTCGCACAAAGAGGCGAAGACGGGCTGCGCTTCCAGGAGCCGAGCACGGTCTTTGCGGGAAAATCGCGTCTCGCCGATCAGGCGCCCGAGGGAAAAGAACAAGGTGCTTTCCGGCAGTGTCACAAAGACCGCCAGTTCGTCTTTCAGACGTACAGAGCGATAGTAGATATTGTAGTAATCGGTCTGGGAAAACCGGTCCGGCGCGACTTCTTCCAGAACCATGACCGGATCGAACCGGCCACTGAGATAGCTCACCACAAAGGGATCCAGCAGCCACGCCCGGTCCAGCCAGCGGTCCACCACCACCGAGCGCCGTTCCTGTCGCACATTGTCATAAAGGTGCTCCGGCAGCCGGCTTGGTCTGAGACGACTTACAAAGGCACCGCGAAAAGGGGCCACCGTCCGCATCAGATCCAACAGCGCCGACATGAACCCAGGCGTTCCGATGGCCCGGATCGCCTGGGCAAGGTCCGGAGTGGAGAGTGCAAGCTGGGTCATGGGCTGAGATCTGCGGTCTTGAGAGTTGCGTTCACGCTAGTTTGCACAGTCGCGGCCATTTGACATTCAAATTCTACAATACCTTGCCACAATCCGCGCAGGGAGGCCTGAATGAGACAAGGAGGGTACAGCGTCTCAAAAACCGGGCAGACACGTGCCATCCCCTTGTGTCCGGCCCGAAATCTTTCTACGAACCTAGGTGTTGCAAAGTCGGCTGGGTGCATCTTGCGCGCGTCTTGTGTGCAAGGGATACGGCAACCGCGCAACATGCGGGCGTGATGGAATGGTAGACATATCAGACTTAAAATCTGAAGGGCGTATGCCCGTGTGGGTTCGAGTCCCACCGCCCGCACCACGCGACTGACTTTCGCCGCCAGCACACAGTATGCTCTCGGTCGCAAAAGGTGCAAACCGTCTCCCGATCGGATGAGCGTATCGGTCGTCAGATTTCTTGTCCGACTGTCCGCATGACCTGCGCCAGCAATTGAGCGCCGGTGTCATGGACATGCTTCTCTGCAGTGACCAGATGCTCCTGAAGCGGCGGGACATCAACGGGTGGATCCACAAAAGCCAGTTCGGAAAACCCCGCAAAATGCGGCACAAGCCTTTCGTGAATCGTAGCGATATTCGCAGTCCCGGCCACATAGTGCGGCAACACCAGGAAACTGGGCAATGAGGCCGCCACCCGGATGTCCTGAGCCTGTTCCTCCAACCAGCGTTCGAAATGGCTTTTGCCATTCTCGAGAAAAAAATCGGTGACAACCATGGGGGATCGGAAAAAGTCATCCGCCGTAAAACCATTGAGCAGGACGGGGTTATCCTTCCACAACACACATTTGAACCGGTCCCGGAACAGCGGCTCGGCGGTGTACTGAGGGGTCAGTGCAAAGTCCGGACCGATGAGAAAATCCAGAACCCCCCGCTGAAACTGCCGGACCGCCTCCTGGGTGAAGGGCATGATCGAAAGGGAGACATTAGGAGCAATTGTCGCCAATCGTTTGGTCAGCGCCGAGATATAGACCGCGGCCACATAATCGGACGCGATGATCGTGAAATGGCGATTGAGCGTGGCCAGGTCGTTTGACGGACGCATCCGCGACACCGACCGCAGGAGGGCTACCATGTCCGGTATGCGCCTCTCAAGCTCTGCCCCAAAAGACGTCGGAACCATGCGCTGACCATCATAGTAGAACAGTTCATCCTCAAAATGCAGACGGGCCCGTTTGAGCGCGCTGCTCATGGCCGATTGCGTGATGTGCAGCTCTGCGGCGGCTGCCGTGACGCTGCGCCTGCGCAGCAGAGCGTCGATTGCGACGAGCAGGTTCAGGTCCAGATTTTCCAGATGCATACCCATTAATGGCATCAATGATGCCCACATGAAATATCAATTTTGCTGATCGCCTGTTGCACCATAGGCTTCGGGCAAGCGGACAAGGGAGAAGCGTGTCCGCAATGGGAGGATAAAATGAATAGATTTGCTGTCGGCGCCGCCGCACTCTTGGCCTGCGCCCCTGCCGCATATGCGGAGAATTTCAACGTCACGATTGCTGCCGGACATCCGCCGGTGTTTCGCTGGGTCAAACAGTTTCCCGAAGCCTTTATTCCAAGCGCGCAGGCCGCGCTTGCGGGGCTTGGCCACAGCCTGACGGCCCTTGAACAATACGGCGGATCCATTGCCGGCGTCGGTGAGGAACTCGAGGCAGTCGAGGCCGGACTTGCAGAACTCGGCGTCTGTTCCTCACTCTTTGATCCGGCCAAGCTCGCGGTTCAGAATGTCACCTACTACACTCCCTTTGTCAGCGATGACGTCAGGCTGGTTACGGACGTCGTGCACAAGCTGCACCAGACCGATCCCCGCATGACGCAGGCCTATACCGACAACAACGTGGTCTATGTCGGTTCTCCCACGGCGATTGACGACTACCTCTTGATGACCAATTTCCCGGTCAGCTCTCTGGCGGATCTTGAGGGGCGCAAGATCGCGGCCCCCGGTCCGGCCATCAACTGGCTCTCGGGGACCGGCGCTGTGGGTGTGCAGGGCAACCTGACCACATACTACAATGAACTGCAAACCGGCGTTTACGACGGGGTGATCGTCTTTGCCTCGGCCGCCTTCCCCGGCAAGCTTTACGAGGTTGCGCCGCATATCACGCAATTCGGCCTCGGCGCCCAGTTTGCCGGCGCCATTTGCGCCAACAAGGACTGGTGGGATGGTCTGGACGCGGATGTGCAGGCCGCCTTTACCGGGGCTGCGGACGATGCGATGGAGTGGTATCTTTCGGATCTTGAGGGCTTTGTCGATCTCGCCTACTCCAAGATGCAGGAGGCCGGAGCCACCGTGACCGCCGCATCAGATGAGATGCGCGCCTCCTGGGCCGCAGGTATGGACAATGCCGCTGCCGAATGGGCCGCAGGTCTTGACGCGCAAGGCAAGGGCGGCACCGACATGATGTCTCTTTACATGGATACCATGCGCGCCGCCGGGGCCACCCCCTTGCGCAATTGGGACAAAGAGTAACCCCCGATGACGGCATTCTCCCGCACCCTGCGTCTGCTCGATCGGGCAACGCAGGGTGCCAATATCCTCGGCACGATGCTGATTGTCGGCCTCGTGTTGATTATCTGCGTCGACGTGGTTGGCCGTGAAACAGCTGGAGCGCCCCTCCCGGGCGTACCCGAGATCATCTCTCTGTCCATCGTGGCGATCGTTTTCCTGCAGGTTCCCCAGGCCTTCAAGGCGGGCCGACTGACCCGGTCGGATGGCCTGATCAATGTGCTGCATGCGCGAAAACCCCGGCTGGCCAAGGCAATAGAAACCCTGTTCGAGCTTCTCGGCGCGCTGGTGGTGGGCACGATCCTCTATGCCCATTGGCCAATCCTGACACGGTCGATCGAAAGGGGAGATTTTGTTGGCTCGGTCGGGAATTTCACCTTCCCGACCTGGCCGGTCAAACTGGCGATCTTTGCGGGCGCGCTTCTTTTGCTGTTGCAGTTCCTGGCACGCATTCTGCGCCGATTTTCAGGGGACGACATATGACTCCCTTTGAAATTGGCCTTTTCAGCCTTGCCGCAATGGGCGGGCTGGCAATTGCCGGGCTTTACATTCCCATCGCCCTGATCCTGTGCTCTTTCTTGGGTGTCTGGGCGATCAAGGGCAATGCCATCCTGGCTGCCACGATGCTTGGCCTGGCCGCCAATGATGCCATTTCAAGCTACTTCTTCGGCGTTGTTCCGGTCTTTGTCCTGATGGGCTTTATCGTTTCCGAAAGCGGCATGGGGCGCGATGCCTTTGATGTTGCGAATGCCATGTTCAAACGGATCAAGGGCGGGCTGGGCCTTGGCACCATCGCGGCCAATACCATCTTTGCCGCCATCACCGGGATCTCCATCGCATCTGCTGCCGTCTTTACCAAGATCGCGGTGCCCGAGCTGCGCCGCCACGGCTATGGGACACGGTTCTCCGTCGGAGTGGTGGCGGGCAGCTCTGTTCTCGGCATGCTGATCCCACCCAGCCTTTTGCTGATCCTCTACGGTCTTTTGACCGAGCAATCGATTGGCGATCTCTTTCTGGCCGGCCTTGGTCCGGGACTGATTCTCGCGGTCTTTTTTGGCCTTGGCACCGTGCTGCTTGCGATCTTCTCGCCCGGATTTGTCGGCCACAACCTCAGCGCGGATGGCGATGATCTGAGCGCGGGGGATCTGCTGGCCAAGGGCATGCCCATCGCACTGCTGATCACCCTCGTGCTGGGCGGCATCTACGCAGGCTTCTTTACCCCGGTCGAGGCAGGCGCCATCGGCACCGCCGGGGCCTTTGTGATCGGCGTCGCCAAGGGGCGCCTCTCCCTTGCGGCGCTGTGGCGGGTTCTGGTTGAAACCGGCATGATCACCGCTGCGATCTGTTTCCTGCTGATCGCCGCGCAGATGTATTCGCGCATGCTGGCCTTCTCTGGCCTTCCCGCTGGCTTTGGCCAGTTCGTTGCCACCGCTGATCTGTCACTGCTCGGCATCCTTCTGCTTTATTGCCTGGTGGTGATCCTCATGGGCATGATCCTTGATAGCGGATCGATCATGCTGATCCTGGTGCCGCTGATGCTGCCCGTGGTGACGGCGCTCAACGTAGACCTTGTCTGGTTCGGGATCATCACCGTGATCGCAGTCGAGATCGGGCTTTTGACACCGCCCTTTGGCATCTCGGTCTATGTGATCAAGGCCACGCTGGATGATCCCGCGATCAGCCTCAAGGACATCTTCATCGGAGCCGCGCCCTTTGCGCTGATGATGGTGCTCTGCCTCGCCCTTGTCATTTTCTACCCTCCAATTGCCACAGGCCTTTTGGGCCGTTGAAGGAACATCCCATGAAACTCATCGACCTCGCCCGTCCCCTCGAAAACACAGAATACGCTGACCCGCCGGGTTTGGGGCCCAAGATCGATTATATGAACCACCAGGAAACGGCGCAGCAGCTCCTGAGTTTTTTCCCCGGTGTGACTGCCGATGATCTGCCAGGGCGCGAAGGGTGGGCCGTCGAAAGCGTTTCCCTGTCGACCCACAATGGAACACACCTTGATGCGCCGTATCACTATCACTCGACGATGGATGGCGGCGCCCGCGCGATCACCATTGACGAGGTGCCGCTGGAATGGTGCTGGGGGCGCGGCGTGAAGCTCGATTTCCGTGCCTTTGAAGATGGCTATGTGGCCACCCCTGAGGATGTCGAGGCGGAGCTTTCGCGCATTGATCATGAGCTGAACGAAGGCGATATCGTTCTGGTCAACACCGCAGCAGGAGCCGTCTATGGCAAGCCTGAATATGTCGCCACGGGCTGCGGTATCGGGCGCGCCGCGACCAACTATTTGACCGAACGCGGCGTGCGCATCACCGGCACCGATGCCTGGAGCTGGGATGCCCCCTTCATCCACACCGCCAAACGGGTGGCAGAAACGGGGGACGCCTCTCTGATCTGGGAAGGCCACCGCGCCGGCATGGATCGCGCCTATTGCCATATCGAAAAGCTGGGCAACCTCGAGACGCTGCCAAGCACCGGCTTCGAGGTGATCTGCTTTCCTGTCAGCATCAAGGGCGCAAGCGCCGGCTGGTGCCGTCCCGTGGCCGTCATCCGGGATGCATCATGAAGAAAACGACTGACAGAAAGCAGCAGGGACAGGACTTGTCCTAATCGACGGTCCGAAACCAACGGACAAACCGGGACGACCGATCACCGTCTGCCGCGACGCCTGCATGGCTATTGCGACAGGTGCCTGCGCCGTTCCGACAACTGCGCGTGTCTTTGTGAATGGCACCGAGAATGGAGGAGACGCCTAGATGAAACTTGTAACACTTGCCGATGGCACCCGTGATGGCCGCCTGCATGTGGTCAGCCGTGACGGCACAAGGGTGCTTCCCGTCGCCGGGGCCAAATGCCTGCAGGACGCGATGGAGACCTGGGATGCGCTGCAACCGGAATTGAACCGCCTGGCCCAACAGGTCCAAGACGACGGTGAACCCCTTGAAGCGCAAGCCACCTTGGCCCCCTTTCCCCGGGCGGTTCAGTGGCTTGATGGTTCCGCATTTGAAACCCATATGCTGTTGATGCAACGGGCCTGGGGATTGCCTGTCACTGGCCTTCCGGAGCGACCGCTCATGTATCAGGGCATGTCGGATCGCTTTCTGGCCCCGAGGGAAATGGCCGTTTTCCCCTCTGCCGAGGATGGAATTGATTTCGAGGGCGAATTCGGCGTGATCCTGGGAGATGTCCCCATGGGCACCCCTGCCGAAGACGCTCTGCAATATGTCCGCCTGATTGTTCTGATCAACGACTGGAGCCTGCGTGCCCTTGGCCCCATCGAAATGGCCACCGGCTTTGGCTGGCTGCAATGCAAACCGGCCTGCGGCGTGGCGCCCTTTGCCGTCAGTCCAGATGAACTGGGAGAGGTCTGGCGCGATGGGCGGGTGTGCCTGCCCCTGACAATCCACCGCAATGATACGCTCTTTGGTCGGGCCAATGGCCAGGAGATGAAATTCGGCTTTGGTGAACTGATTGCCCATGCTGCCTATTCCCGTGATCTGCCCGCAGGCACCATTCTGGGCTCGGGCACGGTGGCCAATGAAGACTACGGGAACGTCGGCTCAAGCTGCATTGCTGAACGCCGCGCCATAGAACAGATCGAAAGCGGGGACGCCGCAACGCCCTTTCTGACCGACGGAGATGTCGTGACCATGGAGGCGCATCTTCCGACTGGCGGCAGCGTATTCGGTCAGATCGCCCAGAGGGTCTCGATCCGGACCTGAACGTGACGAATCCGCAGGGGGCTGCTACACTTGCAGCCTCCATGCCGTCTTGCCGGCTGCCCTAGCGCGCCGTCCGGCGGGCGATGTTGAAACGGCTCCGGTATTCGCCCGGACTGGTGCCCGTTATCGACTTGAACAATCGGCAAAAGGCCGGGACATCCTGATAGCCGACCTGCCAGCACACCGAAGCGACCGGGTCTGCGGTCAGTTCCAGCAGGCCTTTGGCCTTTTCGACGCGGAGCTCTTGAACGTATCGGTTAACCGACAACCCTGTAAGGGCCGGGAACTTGCGATGCAGCGAGCGCTCGGAAACTCCGGCCTGCCGCGCCAGCGCTGCCACCGTCAAGTCAGCTCCCAGATTGCCCTCGATCCACATCTGAAGAGAGCGGATCGTCTGGTCCTTGTGGGTGAACTCAGGGCGAAACGAGCGAAAGTTGCGCTGGTCACGGCCCGTCGGATCGATCAGCATCTGACGACACAGACGCGACACCGCAGAAGGCCCCAGCCAGCGCCCAACCAGATGCACACCCAGATCGACCCACGCCATAACTCCGCCTGCGGTCACAATGTCATTGTCATCCAGCAGGGTGCGTTCAGGGTTCAGTTGCACCTTGGGAAAGCGGGATGCGAATTCGGCTTCGAGCGCCCAATGGGTTGTCGCCGGACGGCCATCAAGAACACCCGCCTCTGCCAGCCAGAAACTGCCAGCGCAGGCCGAGCACAGCAGCGCACCGCCCTCATGCTGGCTGATGATCCATTCATGAAGGGCAAGGTCCCCCGCTCCGCGCACGCCGGTCAGATTGGGCGGGAAGATAACCGCATCGAACCGGGACGACCGGTCGATCTTTCCCGGCAGCACAACACAATGGGATATTCCAGCACCCGAGTCCGCTGCCGCGTATCGGCTGGCCACATCGAAGATCTCACCGAGGCCATGCACGGCGGATTGCTGAACCCCGTCATAGGCAACAATTGCAACGCTTGGCGTATTTCGCACAATGTATGTCATACATGCCAATCGTAGTGGCGCGGTGTGCTGGCGTAAAGATCAAACACAGTAGATGACCATGTCCCAAGAGAGGCTCACATGCCAAAGACCGCGCTCCTGTTGATCGATATCCAGAACGACTATTTCCCCAGTTTCAAGGGCAGCCGCATGGCGCTGCCGAACATGGACGCCGCCGCACAAAGGGCAGCCGAGCTGCTGGCGGCGGCGCGCGAGACCGAAACGCCGGTGATCCACGTCCGGCATGTCATGGCCTCGGACGCTGCCCCGTTTTTCAAACCGGGCACCGCTGGGGCCGCACTGCACGAAAGCGTCACGCCACAGCCAGACGAGCCGATCATCGACAAACCCCGGCCCAACAGCTTTGTCGCCACTGGCCTTGAAAAGCACCTGCGCGAGGCGGGCATCGACTATCTGGTGATCTGCGGCGCGATGAGCCAGATGTGCATTGACGCAACCGTTCGGGCAGCTGCCGATCTTAGCTTTACAGTCACCGTGGCAAGCGATGCCTGCGCCGCAGCGAATGTAAGCCACGGGGGCGTGGACGTGCCTGCCGATCTGGTCCATGCCGCGATCATGGCACCCTTGGCATCAAGCTATGGCCAGGTGCGGGCAGCATCGGACTGCATCGAGGTCCTGCGCCAGGGGGGCTAGACGCAAGAAATCGGGAGCGCATCCTCCCCATGCGCTCCCGTTCCGTGAGTCCCCATTCCTGTCGGCCGGATCACGGCCTACCAGGCGTTGTACGCCAGGTATTTACCAGACATCTCGAGCTTGACCCGATCGCCCTTTTCGTGAGGCACGCGGGTGATCTGCATGTCGAAATCGATGGCGGACATGATGCCGGTTCCGAATTTCTCTTCGATCAGCGCCTTGATGGTCGGGCCATAAACCCCGACGATTTCATAAAGGCGGTAGATGCAGGGGTCCGTTGGCACGGATTGCTCCCAGACCTTGGTCGGCGGCTCTTCCAGCACCGATGCGGCCTCTTGTGGCAGGGACAGCGCGGTCACCAGCGCTTCGGCCTTGTCCTTTGGGAAGGCGTTCATGCCCATGCAGGCCGAATGGGTCCAGACCGGTGACATGTCGATCTTGTCGGCGATGCCTTCCCAGGTCAGCCCGGCCTGTTTCTTGGCCGAGAGGATCATCATCGTCACGTCTTCTTTGGTCATCATGGTGGGAACCTCAAACGTATCTTTCATTTGTTTTTCTCCTTCTTGTTCTTGTTTTTTTTCGCGCCAAACTAATCGTTCACGGCATGCAGGCGTGGGGCCGGTTCGGGCTCTGGCTCTGCCGCAGCAGTCTTGTCGATGCGCACGGTGGTCGGGCGCTGATCGGGATCGTCGCTTTTCTGTCCTGCCAGTTCTTTCGAGCGTTGGCCGAGGAACTGCACCAGGTGGTTGCGGATCGCGTAGTAATTGGGATGCTCGACGATCTCGGTGCGGCTGCGTGGGCGCGGTATGGTGATCTCGACTGACTCCGCGACGCGCGCAAAGGGACCATTGGTCATGAGCAGGATCCGGTCGGCCAGAAGGATCGCCTCGTCGATGTCGTGGGTGATCATGAAGACCGTCTGCTCGGTCCCACCCCAGATCTTCAAAAGCTCGTCCTGAATGGTACCCCGCGTCAGCGCATCGAGCGCCCCGAAGGGTTCGTCCAGCAGCAAAAGCTTGGGGTGGTTGGCAAAGGCCCGCGCGATGGACACCCGCTGGCGCATGCCCCCCGACAGCTGACTGGGCTTGCGATGCACCACGTCACCTTCAAGGCCCACCATGGCCAGGTAGTCGCGGGCGTGCTGCTCGACCTTGGCCTTGGACCATTTCGGATATCGCGCCTTCACGCCGAAGGTCACGTTCTTCAGGGTCGAGAGCCAGGGCAGCAGCGAATAGTTCTGAAACACCACCCCGCGATCCAGCGAGGGGCCGGAAACCTCGGTGCCATCCATCTTGACCCCGCCCGAGGTCGGCTCGGCCAGCCCCGCCAGGATGTTCATGATCGTCGACTTGCCGCAGCCGGAGTGGCCGAGGATGCAGACGAACTCTCCCTTGTCGATGCCGAAGGTGGCGTTTTCGAACACGGTCAGGGTGCCCCCCTGACCATCTGGGAATTGCTGCGTCAGACGCTCAATGCTGAGAAAGGGTTTAGGCATGGGTATGCTCCTATTCCGCGTAGGCGACGGCGCGCTGCAGGACACCAAAGGCGGCATCCAGCAACATGCCCACGACGCCGATCATGAGGATCGAGAAGATGACGGAGGTGAGGTCGAGATTGTTCCACTCGTTCCAGACGTAGTAGCCAATGCCGGTCCCCCCAACGAGCATCTCTGCCGCCACGATCACCAGCCAAGCGATTCCGATGGAAATCCGCATGCCGGTGATGATGGTCGGCGCAGCGGCCGGCAGAATCACCGTAAAGGCGGTGCGCAGGGGGCCGAGTTCATGGGTCCGGGCCACATTCACCCAGTCCTCGCGCACGCCGGCCACGCCAAAGGCGGTATTCAGCAACATCGGCCAGATCGAACAGATGAAGATCACGAAGATCGCCGAGGCCTCGCTGTCCTGGATGATGAACAGCGCCAGCGGCATCCAGGCCAGCGGCGAGATCGGGCGCAGCACCTGAATGAAGGGATTGAAGGCCTTGTAGGCCACCTGGCTCATCCCGATGAGGAAGCCCAGCGGGATCGCGATCAGCGCCGCCATCAGATAGCCGGTCAGCACCCGGTAGATGGAATAGCCGATCTGGATGCCGATCCCCTTGTCGTTGGGGCCAGCATCATAGAACGGGTTCGACAGCTGCTCCCAGGCCTTTGCCAGAACCTGGCTTGGCGGCGGCACGCCTGCCTTGGGGGCACCGCCCCCGGTCAGGCGTTCGTATTCGGTCAGCTCTGCGGCCGCCTTCTGGGCTGGTATGGCGGCCTCCCAGATCAGGAGGCCCACCACCAGCATCACCACCGACAGGATCAGCGCGCGCTGGTTTGTTGAAAGGTTGTCCAGCATGGATCAGCCCTTTCCGATCGCAAAGCTGGAGACGTACTCTTCTGGCTTGGCCGGATCGAAGGTCTTGCCCATGATGGTGTGGGATTTGTAGGTGACGTCCGGCGCCTCGTAGCCGAGATCGTTCATCACCTTCTTGGCATCGGCCGCGAGGTAAACCTGCTCGGCCACCGATTTGTAGTCCACATCGCCTTCGATATAGCCCCAGCGCTTCATCTGCGTAAGGATCCAGACCCCCATCGAATGCCAGGGGAAGGGGTCGAAATCGATGCGGTCGGGCACGCGCTGCACTTCGCCCAGACCATCGGCATAGGTGCCTGTCAGCACCTGCTCGATCACCGGAACCGGCTGGTTCAGATAGTTCGTCGGTGCGATGGCTTCGGAGATCTCCTTTCGATTCTCGGGGTTGGAGGCGTATTGCGTGGCATCGATGATGGATTTCAGCAGGGCGCCATAGGTGTTCGGCAGTTCGGTCGCAAAGGACAGCGGCGCAGCAAAGGCGCAGCAGGGGTGGCCCTCCCAGATGTCCTTGGTCAGCATATGGATGAAGCCGATACCTTCCCAGACGGCACGCTGGTTGAAGGGGTCGGGCGACAGATACCCGTCAAGGTTCCCGGCGCGCAGGTTGGCAACCATCTCTGGCGGCGGCACAACGCGGATCTGGATGTCCACATCGGGGTCGAGGCCATGCTCGGCCACGTAGTAGCGCAGCAGGAAGTTGTGCATCGAATATTCGAAGGGCACGCCGAAGGTGAAACCCTTCCACTGTTTCGGATCGCGCTTGTCCAGATGCTCGTTCGACAGGACGATGGCCTGGCCGTTGATGTTCTCGACCGCGGGCATGATGTAGGGTTCCGCGATGGACCCGGCGCCCAGCGTCATCGCCAGCGGCATCGGCGTCAGCATGTGGCTGGCGTCATATTCGCCCGACAGGGACTTGTCCCGCGCCACCGCCCAGCCGGCCGTCTTGATGACCTGTGCGTTAAGGCCATAGCGTTCGTAGAACCCCATGGGCTGGGCCATGATGATGGGCGTTGCGCAGGTGATAGGCACAAAGCCGATGTTGAGATCCGATTTCTCCGGCGGGCCTAGTTCATCAAGGATCGCCGCCTTGGCCTTTTCGATCGGGAAGACAGAGGCAAGGGCCGCTGCAACGGTGCCCCCGCCCAGCATGCCCATGAAAGACCGGCGCCCGATGTCATTCTGACCAAAGACCGAGCGCACGACGGCGCTCTCAACTGCGCGCTCCAGCATCTGTTCCGAGGACATTTGCGCAGGCTCGGCGTGGGTCTTGTCGTGTCCGTGGCTCGACAGGCACCCCTCGCAACCGCAGTCGGCACCGTGCCGCAGGTCTGTCTTTTCGGAGAACGGATTTCCAAGGCTCTTGATCGTCATGGGGGTCCCTTTCGCAGTCAGTGTTTTGTTAACCCTGACAGGCAAAACGACGGGAAAAAAGCTACCGCCCAACATTTGTGCAGCAAACAAAATACATTTAAATCAGATACTTGACTTTATCCTTCAGTATGGCTTATTACGACATTTCGTAATTTACGAGATTTCGTTTTCGACACCCCCAACAGTCCCTTAAGCTGTCACCATGTCTCTTGATCTTCTCGATGCCGATTCCCTGTTGCAGTCCATTCCGGAAGCGACCCTGATCCTCGACACGAGCGCGGACCGCATTGTGGACTGGAACCGTCCAGCAGCGCTTCTGCTGGAAGGGCGAGAGGCCGCAAACCCTGCCCCCTTCTCCCATTATCTTGGCGCGGCCATGCCTCGCTTTGTGGTCTTCATCGAAGAGGTCGACTATCGCGGCGCAGGCTGGACGCGGGATGTGCCGCTGCGCAGCGCGGATGGCAATGTGCTGAAATGCGAAATACGCGCGCAACCGGTGCCGGGACAGGAGGGCTGGCTGATACTTGCCATCACGGACCTGCGCGCACTCGATCAACGCGCCGAATCTGCCGCCCTGGCCGAGACCTTTCGCGCCGGTCTGGCGAACTGGAAGCGGACGGAAGGCTTCTTTGCAGAGCTGGAACGCCAGAACCAGCTGATCCTCAATGCGGCCGGCGAAGGCATCTATGGCGTCAACGCCGAGGGCAAGACCACCTTCGTCAACCGCGCCGCCCGCGAGATGCTGGGGTGGACCGCCGAAGACCTTCTGGGAAAAGACATCCATTCGATGATCCACCACCATCACCTGAGCGGAGAGATCTATCACTCCCATGAGTGCCCGATCTACCGCTCCTTCCGCTTTGAGCAGGTCCACCGGATCGAGGACGAAGTGTTCTGGCGCAAGGATGGCAAGCCGATCCGCGTCGAATATGTCTCCACGCCCATCTACGATCAGCAGGTTCTCGCAGGGGCCGTGGTCATCTTTCGCGATATCACCGAGCGCAAGGAAAGCGAGCGCAAGCTGCGCGACGCCATGGAGGAAGTCGCCGCACTGCGGGACAGGCTGGAACAGGAGAACGCCTACCTTCAGGAGGCGATCACCTCCGAGCGCGCGCACCATGACATCATCGGAACGTCACCCGCAATCCGGCAGATCGTGGCCCGGATCGACCTCGTGGCCCAGACTGCGGCCACCGTGCTGATCACCGGCGAGACCGGCACCGGCAAATCCCTGGTCGCAACCGAGATTCACAAGACCAGCCCGCGCGCAAAACGCCCCCTCATTCACTTCAAGTGCAGCTCGGTCGCCCCGGAAGAGGTCGAGGCAGAACTGTTCGGCCAGATGCGCGGAGCCCCCAATGGCGCGACGCGTGACAAGCCCGGCAAACTGGAACTGGCCCATGGCGGCACGCTCTTCGTGGATGATGTGGAGGAAATGCCGCTGGAGATCCAGGGCAAGCTCTTGCACGCGTTGCAAAAGGGCGCGGTGATCCGGCTAGGCGATACGCGGGAAAAGCCCCTGGACATTCGGGTGATCGCAGCGACGTCCCTATCCGAGGATGCCGTGCGCCGCAGCGGGCGCATTCGCGAAGACCTACATCTTTTTCTCAATGTCTTTCCGATCTCCTGCCCACCCCTGCGCGAAAGGCCAGAGGATATCCCCCTGCTGGCAGCTCATCTCCTGAAGATCGCCTGCCGCAGGTTCAACCGGCAGGCGCCCGTCATTACCGAGCGCGCCGTAGCGCAGATGCAGGCCTATGACTGGCCCGGCAACGTGCGTGAATTGCACAACGTGATGGAGCGCGCCGCAATTGTCTCGCGCGAGAACAAGCTGGTGCTGGAGCTGTACGCAGGCGCGCCCGAAGCGCCTCAGGGGCGCGCCCCCTTTGTAACCGAAGCGCGGATGCAGGACATGATGCGAAGCAATATCGTGGCGGCCCTGCGCGAGACCGAAGGACGGGTATCCGGCGACAACGGGGCAGCTGCGCTGTTGCAGATCAAGCCAACGACGCTTTATTCGCGGATCAAATCCTTCGGGATCACGCAGATGGACTGGGCCTAACCCGCGTCCACCGGCGCGTCACCGGCCAGCTTGCCCAGCACCACTGCCGCCAGCAGCCCATTGCCCGACAGGTAACCGCTATCGGCCTTGCCGGACACACCGCAGGCCGCCCCGCCCCCTGCATATAGATTTTCAAACGGAGTTCCCTCCCGGTGCAGGACCCGCGCCGATGCATCGGTGCGCAGCCCGCCTTGGGTGTGAAACAGCGCGCCGGTGACCCGCACCCCGCAATAGGGCGGTTTCAGGGGCTCGCCGGAAAAGCTGCGCCCAAAGGCATCGGTTCCTCCATTCGGCAATTCAGCCAGGGTTTGCGCCAATTGCCCGGGCGGCAGGCCGAGATCCTGCGCAAGCCCTTCGACGGTATCGCTCTGGCGGATCGCGCCAGCCGCCTCGGCCTGTTTAAAATCCTCGAACTGGCGGGCAATCCCGGCGATGCGGGCATCGAAGATGGTAAAGGCCTCGCCGCCCGGCTGGGACAGCACCGCCTGTGACGCCTCTGAGTAGCCCTGCGCCTCGTTCCAGAAGCGCCGCCCGTCCCGGTTCACCTGGATGCCGCCTTCGGTGATGGTCGCCCAGGTGATCAGGATCCCATGCGGGTGCGCGACGTTGCCATGGCCCTGATAGGCGCCAAGATGCACCAGATCCGCGCCGAGCTCTTTCCCCCAAAGCACCGCTTCGCCCCGGTTGCCGTCATGGCCGAACCACAGCCCGTCCTTGATGCCCGGCAGCAGCTCGGTCACCAGATCGCGATTGCCGCCAAACCCGTTGCAGGCAAGGATCAGCTTTTGACAGCCGATCTCCTCGACCCCGCCATCGGGGCGGGCGACGGCAATGCCCGAGATCCGCTTGCCCTGATGAAAGAGGCGCGTCGCGCGGCGTTCGAAGATGATGTCGATGCCTTCGGCTTCGCAGGCGGCCCGCAGGGCGTTGATCAGCTCGGCGCCCGACCGGCTGGGCAGCCCGTGCATCCGGTGACGGCTGTGTCCGGGGTAGGTGAAATTGTCGATCACGGAAAAAGGCAGCCCGTAGCGGTCGCTCAGCCAATCGATCACCCCGGCAGAAACGGAGGCCAAAAGGCCCACAAGCACCGGGTCATTCTCACCCTTGGCCTTGGCCTGAATGTCGGCGGCAAACAGCGCTGGGTCGTCTTGGATCCCGGCCTCCGCTTGCGCCCGTGTCCCCGCTGCCGGGATCAACCCCGCCGACAGGGCGGTCGATCCGCTGGCCACCGCCTCTGCCTCGACCACCAGCACCGACTGGCCAGTCTCATGCGCGGCCAGGGCCGCGACCAGCCCGCAGGCCCCGGCACCGATGATCAGCGTTTCGCAGTCAAAATCGAATTCGGGCGGCGGCGCGCAGACCTCAATCGTCTTTTCGGTCATAGCTTGCGCCCTTGGCCAGCATGTCTGCAGTACCGATGACCTCGTTGAGACCGGCAAAGTCATACATCCGGTCGGCAAAGGGGCGGTTGCTGCCATTGGCATGCAGGCTTTGGTAGTAGTCGCCCGCCGTCTTGGCCAGGGCACGCACGATGCCACCGGGGAAGATCACGATGGAAAAGCCCTGCTGCTCCAGATCGTCTGCGCCGGTGATCGGGGTGGCACCGCCTTCGACCATATTGGCCAGAAGCGGCACGCGATCCGAAAAGTGCCTTGCGATGCCGGTCAGCTGTTCGCGAGACTGAGGCGCCTCGATGAACAGCACATCCGCGCCTGCCTCCACATAGGTTTCGGCGCGCTCTATGGCTGCATCGAAGCCTTCGACAGCGATGGCATCAGTGCGCGCGATGATCAGCGTCTCCTCCGTGGCACGCGCATCTGCCATCGCGGCGATCTTGCCCGCCATTTCACCTGCCGAGATCAGCGATTTGTCGGTCAGGTGACCGCAGCGTTTCGGGTAGGTCTGGTCCTCCACCTGCAGGGCCGAGGCCCCTGCCCGTTCATAAAGACGCATGGTGCGCTGCGCGTTCAGTGCATTACCGAACCCCGTGTCCGCATCAATGATCACCGGAAGCGGTGTGCGGTCGGCGATCAGGGTCATGGTGTCCGCCATTTCCGACACCGAGGTGAGGCCAATGTCAGGCCGCCCCAACCGCGTGTAGGCCACGGCGGCACCGCTGAGATAGAGCGCCTCGAACCCCGCTGCGGTTGCCAGCGAAGCGGTCAGCCCGTCGTAAACGCCGGGCGCGATCAGGATGTCTTTTTGCGTCAGCCGTGTCTTGAGACTCATGCCGTTCCCTCCAACCAGGTCAGCGCCTCGGCGCAGGTCATCTGATGCGTCACCGTGCCCAGCGACATCAGCGTGGCATCGTGGACTTCGGGTTTGAAGGCTGCGCAGCCGTCGGTCAGCATCACGGTGTCGATATCGCGCAGATGCGCATCGCGCAGGGTCGAGGCAACACCGCCATTGGTGACGATGCCCCCCACGATCAGGCGGTCGACGCCGACCGCGCGCATGATATATTCCAGCCGCGTCTGGTAAAGCGCCGAATAGGCAACCTTCTCGATCACGAAATCCGCGGGAAAAAGCGCATCGACCAGCCGGTTTCCCTGGCTGCCCGGTGCAAAATCCCCCCGCCCCAGGAAGGGGCGCAGCGTCTTCAGATGTGGCGAAATCAGCGGCTCGCCCTTGCCATCGGGGACCAGGGTGAACTGGGCCGAGATATAGTGCCCGCCCCGTGCCCGGAGCGCCGCAACCAGAGGAGCGATCCGGTCAGGCAGGGCGGCAATGGCCTCGCTCGTTTGGCCCGCGCGCCCATAGGCGCCCTCAGGGTGGATGAAATCATTCTGCAGATCGATCGTCAGCAGCGCGGTGCGCGTCAGATCCCAGGTGTTCGGGTCGCTCATGACGGGTCCTTTGCCGGTTCGATGATGGTGTTGCCAAAGTCGTCGACCCGCGCCTGAAGGTTCGGCTCCACCAGCACGGTTGTGTCGGGTTGCTCCAGAATGGCAGGGCCGTTGATAACCGTCCCCACGGGTAGCGCAAGACGATCATAAATCGCAGTGTCAAACCAGTCGGTGCCGAAATGCACCCGGCGCGTCGACTTTGGCGCGACCGTGCCCTGCCCGCGCGGGGCGAGTGTTTTCAGGTCGAACTTGGGCCGTTTGCCGGTCACGGCGCTGCGCAGATTGAGGATCCGCCGCACGCCATTCTTCAAAAGCCGCCCAAAGGTGGCGCCATAGGCGGTATCAAAGGCCGCTTCGATCTCGGCCCTGCTGGGGGCGATGACCTTGCCATCCGTCACCTCAACGCTGAGGGGAACCGAAACCGTGTGGG
Organism: Phycobacter sedimenti; assembly: GCF_038148855.1. Lineage (NCBI taxonomy): Bacteria > Pseudomonadati > Pseudomonadota > Alphaproteobacteria > Rhodobacterales > Roseobacteraceae > Phycobacter > Phycobacter sedimenti. The sequence goes on from NZ_JBBVGR010000004.1 coordinate 75,001, forward strand.
TCTGTCCTACATAGGCCATGTCGAGTTCGAAGGTGACTTCGCGCGCCTCGAATGTGGTGCGCGCCGCATCAAGCAGGGCCATCCCCTGATCCGCATGATCCTGCATGAAGGCGCCCAACGCGGGTTCGTCCAGAGTGTTCACCAGAGAGTTGATGGTCTGCACGAAATCCTGCCGCATGTCCGCGATCACGCAGCCCATGGCCGAAGTCACGCCGGGATAACGGGGTACGATGGCACGGGCGATGCCCACCTCGCCCAGCATGGCGCCGGTATGCAGCGCGCCGCCGCCGCCAAAGGGCATGAAGGCAAAACGCTTGGGATCAAAGCCGCGCTCGATACTGACCAGACGGATCGCGCCAGCCATGCGGGAGTTCGCGACCCGCAGGATCGCCTCGGCGGCCTCTACCGTGGACAGGCCCAGCGGCTCCCCCACATGAGTATCGATGGCCTTGCTGGCCGCCTCTACATCCAGACGCTCGAGTTTACCGCCGATGGGGTTGTCCGGGTCGATCCGGCCCAGAACAACATTTGCGTCCGTGACCGTCGGGCGCGTGTTGCCCAGGCCATAGGCCACCGGGCCAGGGTTGGATCCCGCGCTTTCGGGGCCAATGTTCAAAAGCCCGCCCTTGTCGACCCAGGCGATAGAACCGCCGCCCGCGCCGATGGTGGTGATCTCGATCATCGGGGTGCGCACCACCATGCCAAAGTCGATCGAGGTCTGCGGCGACAGCATCGACTGCCCCTCGGCGATCAGCGACACATCGAAACTGGTGCCACCCATATCGCCGGTGATGATGTTGTCGAACCCTGCCGAGGACGCGATGTAGCCCGCCGCGATCACACCCGCTGCCGGGCCGGACAGGGCCGTGCGCACCGGCAGGCGGCAGGCGGTATCCACCGCCATCACCCCGCCATTGGACTGTACGATCATGAACTCCCCATCAAAGCCGCCCGACTTCAGCGCATTCTCAAGTCGGCCCAGATAGCCCGAGACCTCGGGCTGCAGATAGGCGTTGAGCGCGGTGGTCGAGAAGCGTTCGAATTCGCGGATTTCCGGCAGGATCTCGGAGGAGGCCGAGACATGCGGATTGGGCCAGACCGCGCGCACGGCGGCAACCGCGGCGGCCTCGTTCTTGGGGTTGGCATAGGCATTGGCAAACAGGATCGCCACTGCCTCGCAGCCGTTCTCGCGCAGCTGGGCGGCGGCGGCGCGCACCGCGTCCAGATCGACGGCGGTGCGGATGGTGCCATCGGCCAGCGTACGCTCGGGCACCTCCAGACGGTTGCGGCGGTCCACCACCGGTTCGAAATCACCGCGCAGGCCCCAGGTCCGGGGGCGATCCCGGCGGCGCATCTCAAGCACATCGCGCAGACCTTCGGTGCAGATGACACCAGTCGTGGCGCCCTTGCGTTCGAGCAGAGCATTGGTGCCCGCGGTGGTGCCATGCACCACCACCGAAATTTCCGACAGATCCTTAACCTGCTGGCCAATCCCGTCAAGGAAGCCGCCCGACTGGTCAGGGCGCGTTGTCGGCACCTTGGCAACGGCGGCGCTGCCGTCCTTTTCGTTCAGAACAAAGACGTCGGTGAAAGTTCCGCCCACGTCCACGCCAATCATGCGGCCGCTCATGCCGTGACCTCCCGCCAGTTGGTTCCATAGAGCGCATCTGCGCGCGCTTCGCTTACAAGGCCGCGCGCCACATCGCGCGCCACCTCTTCGGGCGCTCGGTCGCGGACGTTGCCGTAGCCACCGCCGCCCGGCGTTTCCAGCCGCACAGCCTGGCCCTGACGCAGCTTGATCCCGCGCATCTTCGAGGCCAACGGCGGGGTCTTCCAGCCGTCATCCTGCTCGTAGGTAAAGACGTTGAGTGCCGCGTCCTGCCCTTCGGCAATGCCCTTGGGCGCAAAGCGGCCACGCTCTCCGAACAGGAAGGCCTCGGCGCCGTTTTCCTCAAGAACTTCAATCTCGTAGAGCGCGCCCATGCCGCCGCGATGGGCGCCTGCGCCAGCACTGTCAGGGCGCAAGGCCCATTTGCGGAACATCACGGGGTATGCCGCCTCGAGGATCTCCATCGGCGGGATCGTCGCGGTCGAAATGGGCGCATTGCCGTGGTTCAGACCGTCGCTTTCGGCAGATCCGCCATGGCCACCACCATAGAAACTGAACATGACCCAAGGCTGACCGTTCTTGCGCTTGCCCGCGATCGAGAGCGCGTTGATCGTGCCATAAGCGTTGGCAACCACCCGCTCCGGCGCAGCCCCAGCAAAGGCAGAGAAGATCACGTCAATCATCCGCAGGATCGTCTCGGTATAGCCCCCAGTGGGCGCCGGGAACTCTGCCGACAATAGCGATCCTTCGGGCACCTTCACGTCGATGGGTCGCATCACACCGGCATTGGCGGGCAGGCTGGGGAAGATATGTTTGATCGCCACATAGGCTGTGGCAACGGTTGTTGGCAGGGCAATGTTCACGGGGCCTGCGCATTGCGGGGCGGAGCCTGCAAAATCAAGGGTCATCCGGTCGCCCTTTATCTCCAACGCAACGCGGATCGGCAGCGGTTCATCGGTGATCCCGTCATTGTCGAGGAAATCCTCGGCCTCCCAGCGCCCATCGGGCAGCGCCTCCAGCTCCGAACGCATCAGCGCCTCGGCCCGGTGGCCCAGCGCATCAAGGCCTGCATGCACCGTGCCCGCGCCATATTCATCCAGTAGCTCGTCCATACGTTTGACGCCCAGATCCAGCGCGCCCAGCTGACCATTCAGGTCCCCCATGGCCGACTGCGGCAGGCGCGTGTTGCGCAACAGGATGTCGATGATGTCCTGATTGATGACCCCGGCGCGCGCCAGGCGGACCGGTGGCAGAACGAAAGCCTCCTGGAAAACCTCGGTCGCGGCCGGGTTGTAGTTGCCCGGCACCGCACCGCCGACGTCATGCCAGTGACCGACCGAGGCGAGGTAACAGAACAGTTCGCCATCGCGGAAATAGGGGCGCACAAGACGCATGTCGCTGAGGTGCGTGCCGCCGATATGGGCATCGTTGAAAATAAAGATGTCACCATCCTGAAGGTCGCCATCGGCTGCGGCCTTTTCGATGACAGCCTTCACCGCAAAGGACATCACCCCGACAAAGATAGGCAGGCCCGACTTGCCCTGCACCAACGTGTCGCCGCTCGTCGCGTGATACAGACCGTGGCTGGCGTCATGTGCTTCGGCGATGATCGGGTTGAAGGCTGCACGGAACAGCGTCGCATCCATTTCATCGGCGATCTGCTCCATGCGCCCGGCCAGCACCGAAAGTGTAATGGGGTCGATGTCGCTCATGCTTTTGCCTTTTCCTCTGCCATGTCGTTCCAGACATCCTGTCGTGTGATCTTGCCGCCTTCGAGTTCGAACCGGTCGATGAAACGAATCCCCGAGAACGCGGTCCCGTCCAGCCATTCACCGGACAGCGCACCGAAGCAGTAGACGATGGCCGCCGCCCCTTTGGACTGCATTGCATCGAACCGCTCGTAGGTCTTGGTCACGAACTTGTAGCGTGGCTTTGACCAGACGATCAGCTCGTCCAGAGTTGTCATTTCAGGGGCGCCCGGGAACTGCATGGTAAAGCCGGGCGCCAGCAACTCCTGCGCGGTGGTCAGATCGCGCTGCTCCATCGCCCCAAGGTAGTTTCGCACGATTTCACGCGGGTCCGGAAGGGCAGTGGCGCCGCTGCGCGACCTGCGCCCGCGCATGTACTGATCCGGCGCCATCTCGCGAATCATTACCGTAACCACATCGGGATCGGCAGGCACCACAAGGCGCACGGCATCCGTCAAAGCCTCGCCCAGACGCCGCTTTTCCTCGGCGCCGTAACCTTGCAACAGGTGCAGTTCAACAATAGGCACGCGTCTCTCCCCTGCAAAATCTGTACTATCTGTAATACAGATTGTTATCGATTGTTAATACAGAAATTGAATTACAGAACAAACTGCAAGCTTGATTTTCCCAAAGCCGTCTGTACCATCGTGGAGAATTCTGGAGGGAATCCCTGGTGAACAAACCGGACAAAATCAGCTTGCCTGAAGGCGCCAAGGCGCGCCGCGTTTATCTTTCCCTGCGCGATCAGATTGCCGATGGGCGGCTGCCCGAGGGGGAAACGCTGCCGTCGGAGCAAAAGCTTGCCGAACTGTTCGACGTCTCCCGTGTGACCATTCGCCGGGCTCTTGAATCGCTGACCTCAGCAGGACTGGTAGAACGGCGCGCAGGCAGCGGCTCGCGCGTGCGCACGGGGGCAACTGGCAGTCAGCCCATGGCAATGGACATGACGACCCTGATGCCCCAACTGGTGGAAATGGGCCAAAGCACCACGGCGCGGCTTTTGTCTTTTTCCTATGGCACCGCGCCTGAATTCGTCGCCTCGGCCATGCGCATCGATTCAGACGAACAGGTCCAGATCGCAACCCGCGTGCGCCTTGCAGGCGATACGCCGTTTTCGCATCTGACAACCTATGTTCCGGCTGAAATCGCCAGAAATTATTCCGAAAACGATCTGGCAACGACCCCGCTCTTCAAACTTCTGGAGCGCAGCGGCGTTCAGATCCAGGAAGCACACCAGTCTGTGACCGCCACTCTGGCGGGGCCCGATGTGGCCGAAGCGCTGGACGTCGCCGTAGGCTCGGCCCTGCTGTCGCTGCGCCGTGTGGTGCGTGATGTGGAAGGAAACGGCGTCGAATATCTTGCGGGCCTTTACCGCCCCGACATGTTCCGCCTTGAAATGCCGCTGACCCGCGTCGGAGACGGGGCCGCCCGCCACTGGGAGCCTGCCATCGGCAAGACCGAGGAGGAGGCGCCGTGACCCAGTCGCGCACCCTTCTGGACAAGCTCTGGTCGGCGCATGAGATCCTTCGGCGCGAGGATGGCACGTCGCTCCTTTGGGTGGACCGGCATCTGGTACACGAAGGATCACACCACGCATTCGGCAAGCTGGCCGCGCGCAGGGCCAAGGTCACCGCGCCGGACCTGACTTTTGCCGTGGTGGACCACTACGCGCCCACGCACAACCGCGACCGGATCGCCGATCCCCAGATTTCCCGCATGATCGACACCCTGCGCAAGAATGCAGCGCAGCATGGCCTGCGCCTTTTCGACCTCATGGATCCCGCGCAGGGCATCGTTCATGTGATCGGACCCGAACAGGGCCTCACCCTGCCCGGACTGTTGATCAACTGCGGCGACAGCCATACCTCCACTCACGGGGCCTTTGGCGCGATGGCTTTTGGCATCGGCGCCACCGAAGTCGCACATGTGCTGGCAACGCAGACGATCTGGCAGAAGAAACCGCAATCCATGCGCATCACCGTCGACGGCAGTCTCGGCCCTGGTGTCAGCGCCAAGGATATTGCGCTCAACTGGATCGCGCGGCTCGGCACCGGCGGCGCTCAGGGCTGCGCCATCGAATACGCTGGGAGCGCGGTGCGGGACTTGAGCATGGAAGGGCGTATGACCCTCTGCAACCTGTCGATCGAGGGCGGCGCGCGACTGGGGATGGTCGCGCCGGACGAGGTGACCTTTGCCTACCTGAAAGGCCGCCCCTACGCCCCGACGGGCGACGACTGGGAGGCCGCCCTGGCCGATTGGGCCGAACTGCGCACGGATGGCGGGGCCGCATTTGACCGGGAAGTGAGCCTTGCAGCGGCCGAGATCGCCCCCACCGTGACCTGGGGCACCAGCCCCGAGCAGGCCCTGCCTGTGACCGAGACCATACCGGATCCGGCAACGCTTGGTCCCGGCAAGGTGGATGCAGCGCGGGCCGCGCTTGAGTACATGGACCTGCCCGCAGGACGTCCGCTGGACGGCATTCCGGTGGATCAGGTCTTTGTCGGCTCTTGCACCAATGGCCGTATCGAGGATCTGCGCGCCGCCGCCGCCGTGCTGGCCGGGCGCAAGGCAAAGGTTCCCGGTCTCGTTTCACCGGGATCGGCGCAGGTGAAAGCGCAGGCCGAACAGGAAGGGCTGGATCGCATTTTCATCGAGGCGGGTCTCGACTGGGTCGCATCGGGGTGTTCGATGTGCGTCGGGATGAACGGCGATCTTGTGGCGCCCGGCAAACGCTGCGCCTCTTCGACCAACCGCAATTTCCGTGGTCGCCAGGGCCCCGGTGCACGCACCCATCTGATGTCGCCTGCCATGGTGGCCGCGGCTGCCGTCACCGGCACCATCACCGATGTGCGCCCACTTTTGCACGGAAGGGCGGCGTGATGGCAGGTTGGAGCACACATGCAGGCCGCGCAATCGCACTGCCCCTCGACAATATCGACACAGACCAGCTGATCCCCGCGCGCTTCATGTCTGCCCCGCGCAGCGAAGGCTACGGGAAATACCTGCTGCACGATCTGCGGGTTGACGCTGAGGGGGCAGAGATCGCCGACTTCCCCCTGAACCGTCACCCCGGCGCGAGTGTCCTCGTGGCAGGGCGCAACTTCGGCAGCGGCTCCTCCCGCGAGGCGGCGGTCTATGCGCTGGTGGACGCCGGGATCACCGCCGTCATCGCCCCCAGTTTCGGTGACATCTTTGCCAGCAACGCGGTGAACAACGGTCTGTTGCCCGCGCGACTGCCCGAACACGAAGTCACGCATATGATCCATAGCCTCGGGGATCAATCCGCCGCCGTGCTGATCGACCTTGAGGCCGGAGAACTGCGCATCGGCGATCAGAGCTATGCTTTCGCGCTGGACAACGGCTGGCGCACCAAGCTGATCAACGGATGGGACGATATCGATCTGACCATGACCCACCGGGATCGGATCCAAACCTTTCAAGAACAGAGGTTTCAAACATCGCGGTGGGCCTGGCCCGCAGCGCAAGACCAAGAACCGCCCAAACCAAGGGCGCAATAAAAAACCGGGCGCCAGCCCACATCCAACGCATGGGGACAGACCCAGTCTGCCCCACAACAGGAGGAAGACTATGAAGATGACCTTTTTGGGCGGCCTTGTCGCCAGCTCGACCCTGATCGCCAGTGTGGCCCAGGCCGAAGAAACCATTTCCGCGGTACACGCCTTCCCGGAAACCCTGATCTATACCAAAAGCTTCCTGTCTTTTGTGGACAAGGTGAACGAGGCTGGCAAAGGCGTTATCCAGATCGACGTGCGCGGCGGCCCCGAAGCCATCGGCATGTTCCAGCAGCCCGATGCGGTGCGCGACGGGATTGTTGACATGGTCTATACCCCCGGCTCCTTCTACGGCGGCTCGCTGCCCGAGAAGGACGCCATGGTGGCCTCGAACCTGACTGCGGTGGAAACCCGTGAGAACGGCGGCATCGCCCTGATCGACCAGATCCACCAGGAAAAGATGGGCCTCAAGTACCTTGGCTGGTTCGACAGCGGCGTTTGCTACAACCTGTGGACCCGCGAAGAGCCCAGCTTTGACGATGCGGGCAACCTCGAGGTCGAGGGCCTCAAGCTGCGCGGCAACAACGTCTACAACGCCTTCTTCACCAACTACCTTGGCGCCCAGGTGATCGACCTGCCCACTGGCGAGGTCTACTCGGCCCTGCAGCGCGGCGTCGTGGATGCCACCGGCTGGACCCAGATCGGCCTGATCGACCTCAAGTGGAACGAGTTCCTGAACTACCGGATCGAGCCCTGCTTCTTCTCCACCGACCTGGGCGTGATCGTGAACCAGGAGAAATGGGACTCCCTCAGCGATGAGGCCAAGACCATCCTTCAGGACGTGGCGATCCAGCATGAAAAGGACAGCGTGACCGCCCTGCGCACCAAGCGGGACGAGGATTTCGCAGCCCTTGAGGCGGCCGGCATGAAGGTCGTCTCGCTCGAAGGCGATGCCAAGGCGAACTACCTGGCCGCCGCCCGCGAAAAGACCTGGGAACGCATGAAGGGCCTCATGGCCGAGCAGCCCGGCGGCACCGGCAACTATGACCGCCTGATCGAGCTGTTCTACGATCTGGACGCGGCCAAGTAAGCCTGCCTCCACACCCCTCTGCGGGCCCGGTGTCGGGCCCGCAATCCTGCCGCTTCCCGGAGCCGATAAATGACCTCACTCACAAGGGCCTATGATGCGTTCGTAAACGCCATGGCGATCATATCGGGGGCAACGCTGGTCTGGCTGATGATCTCGGTCGTGACCTCGGTTCTGATGCGCAACCTTGGCCTGCAGCCCTTTGCATGGCTGTTCACCTCCGGCGAATACGGCCTTCTTTACATGACCATGCTGGGCGCGCCCTGGTTGGTGCGCGAACGTGGTCATGTGCATATCGAACTTGTGACCTCCGCCCTTCCCGAAGGCGCGCGCCGTATGGTCAGCCGCCTGGTGGCGCTCTTGTGCGTCCTGGTCTGCGTGCTTCTGGCATGGAAGGGCGTGGAGCTGTTCCTCAAGAACATCGAGCGGGGTGATTACGACACCCGCGCCTACTATTACCCCCGTTGGTTGCTCACCATCGCCTTCCCGGTCAGCTTTGGACTGATGGCGGTGGAATTCTCCCGGTTCCTGTTCGGATCGGAACTCATGCACTCCGGCGAAGCAGGAATTCACGAATAATGGAATGGTATGAAGCGCTTGCCCTCTTGCTGGGCACCATCGTCGGGCTGATGGCCATTGGCATGCCGGTGGCCTTGGCCTTTCTGGCCGCCAATATCGTCGGCGCCTGGGTCTTCATGGGGGGAGACCGTGGCGTCGGGCAGCTTCTGAACAATGGCCTTGGCTCGCTCACCAAATATGCACTGGTGCCGATCCCGCTGTTCCTGTTGATGGGAGAGATCTTCTTTCACACCGGCCTGGGCGGCCGCATGTTCAATGCCATCGACCGGCTTCTGGGCCGCCTGCCGGGCCGCCTGAGCTACGTCACCGTTCTGGGCGGCACTGCGTTTTCCACGCTGTCCGGCTCTTCCATGGGATCGACCGCGCTGCTGGGGTCCCTGATGGTGCCCGAGATGAGCCGCCGGGGTTACAAACCCCACATGAGCATCGGTCCGATCCTGGGCACCGGCGGCCTTGCCATCATCATCCCGCCCTCGGCGCTGGCGGTGCTGCTGGCGACACTGGCACAGATCGACGTGGGCGCGCTTTTGATCGCCGGCGTCATTCCGGGGCTGATCCTTGCGGGGATGTACATCGGCACCATCTGGATCCAGACCCGGATCGACCCGGATGCCGCCCCCGCCTACGAGGTGGAGGAGATGTCCCTTGGAGCCAAGCTGTCCCTTCTGATGCGGGAGGTGGTGCCCATGGTGGGCGTGATGGTGGTGATCATCGTTCTGATGATCAACGGCTTTGTCACCCCATCCGAAGCCGCCGCCTTTGGCGCGCTCGGCGTTCTGTTACTGGCTGCCGCCTTCCGCTGCCTCTCCTGGGAGGTCATGCGCAAATCCATCAATGGTGCACTCAGAGTGACGCTAATGGCCTATCTCATCGTCTTTGGCTCTGCGACCTTCAGCCAGCTTATGGCCTTTTCCGGCGCCTCAAGGGGGCTGGTCAACTGGGCGACCTCCTTCGACCTTGTGCCGCTCGCGATGCTCCTGGTCATGTTCGCGGTTTTGCTGCTTTTGGGCATGTTCATGGAGCAGATCTCGATGATGCTGCTGACCGTGCCGATCTTTTTCCCGCTGGCGCAGACACTGGGGTTCGATCCGATCTGGTTCGGGTTGATCATGCTCCTGGCGCTCGAGATCAGCTTTACCACACCGCCTTTCGGCCTGCTCCTGTTCGTGATGAAAGGCGTTGCGCCCGAAGGCACCACAATGCGTACGATTTACACGGCGGCCTTCCCCTTCATCGGGTGTTCACTGCTGCTTGTGGCCCTGCTGGTCGCCTTTCCAGGGCTTGCACTGGTCTTTTCCGGATAACCCTCGACAGGCCCCCGGTCCCACTTTGGCCGCAGCTGGCGTGCGCCGCACTGCCAACACGCCCCCTGCGCCGCAAAGTTTGATCACACCAGGCAGGAGATATCCTGTCTCATTGCCGATTCTGACCATCGCAGAAGCTGAGTGATCGCCCCTGTTTGGACAAACGGGAGCACGCCGCCGTTCTGCAAGTTGGCGAGGGTGACCGCAGGCTCTTCAAAGCAGCCGTTGACCTCCGCAACGCGCGCGCACGTACCAATGAGAGTCATGTCGGCACAGCAGTAGATCAAAAGAGTTCGATTGAAGATCGCCCGAACCGGCCGTCCTCGCGCTGTGACATAAAACGTGATCCGTTCGCCCACCTCGGCGCCTGATCTTTGTCTGCGTCGGCACGGCATCCAGAGAAGTGGCAGGACTAAGCAGCTATCCGGTCTACGGGATTGTCGCCGAACGTTACGATTCGTCCAAGAGTGTGCCGGTGTGTTCCAAAGAAACGTTCCCCCTCTCCAGTTTCCAGAGGGCAACCGAATTATTCAGCTGGATGAATGGTGCGGTCGAGAAGACTCGAACTTCCACGGGAGTTACCCCACAGCGACCTCAACGCTGCGCGTCTACCAATTCCGCCACGACCGCACTGTCTAGGCTTGGTGTAGGGGCGTATAGACGAGCCGCAAAAGGATGTGAAGAGGCAAAATGCCAAGTTTCGCCTCTTCTCCAATCAAAATCCTCGCCCCCTGCCGAGGGGCCGCGCGATGGTGCCGAAATTGCATTGGCACGCATCAGAACAGCGATCAGAAAAGCCTCAGTCGGTCGAAAAACTCGGCAAAGCCAAAGCGCTGCTGGCGGCAGGAACAGGTTGCAACGGGGCGCTGCCACCGAGGCGTGCAGAGGCGGCCTCGATCAAGGCCACGCGCTCAGGCTGTCCCGGCGAGAAGACTGGCTCTGCACCGTCGGCCAGCGCCGCGACAGCGAGCCCGTACCAATCCTGAGCGGCGGCCACCGATTTGGACACCCCGAACCCCTGGGAGAGATGATGGCCGATCAGTTCTGCATAAGGGCGTTTACCGATAGCCACCATGATCAGCGCAGACCCCATGGCAATATCCAGATTGTCCCGGCGATATCCTGAGAACATGCAAACCGACGCCGTGTTGGCAAGCTGGTCCAGTGACATGTTGGACTGCAGAACGAATTTCTGAACGTCCGCCAGAAGGGTCTGACTGCTATCCGTGCCCAAACGCGCCAGGAACGGCTCAATGGCCGGCCCAAACCCGTCACACTGGCCATCGACTTGTGCCGTGCTCACGTTGGCCAGCGAGGCGACGATCGCCTCACCTGACGACAATGCATAAGAACGTGCGAGGCAAAACTGCTCACCAAGGGCCAGATCCGGATCAGTCATGCTGGACACGGTCATGTAGCCGCCATTCGAACTCGTCAGCAGGCTGACCTTGCTGCAATGACTGGCCAGCGATGCTGTTTGCGCCGGTTTCGCAGGCGCTGCGAACATCGGAATGCCCGCGCCCGCCTGCCCTGCCGCAGAAGCCATGACAGTGGTACCTGGCTGCTTGGTCATGGGTGCCATCGGTGTGGGAACAGGTGCCGACGGGGCGGTCGCTGAAGCCATGGTGGTCTCAGTCATCCGGCATACCCCCTGATGACAGGAGAAGCTGGCAGGGGTGACCCCGCGCGCCATGAAATCGTTGCGCTGATAGCCTTGCGGTGTGGAGGCAAAGACCATCACCGAACAATGGGACGCACCACACCAGAAAGAGCTGCCGGAAACCGAGGTGTCGATCATGTAGTCATTCTTACCGTCCCCGTTCAGATCGGCGAGCTGCATGAATCCAGAGCGTTGCAGAAGTTGCTCGGCACTTGGTTCGGAAGATGCGGCAATTTCATCAACCGCGTCGCTGACCTCGATCGGCAACCCGGGATAGCCACTGCTGGCGCTGCGCACCCCGGCCGCCTCGTCGCGCCAGGTGTGAAGCAATCCCCGCACGCCATTCGGACCCTGCATGGCCTTGATCACCTGCGGACCACCCACCTGGGCCCGGTTGTAGGAGGAAACGAGGAAATCGCGCTCGTATGGCGTCAATTGGCCAGTCGCGGCAAAGCCCATGTGCGCCTGATACTGCATGATCGCCGAACGGGACTTGCGCCCCATGACTCCATCGGGCGTTCCGGCAGGGAAGCCAAAGTAGTTCAGCGAGGCCTGAGTTTCGCGATTCTGAGCGCGGGCTGCGGAGTAATTCGTGCCCGTGCTGCGCCTTTTATTCCTGTTAACCTCATTGATGATGGCCCCCCCGACGATCCCCCCCAAGAGCGCCGCCCCCAGATTGTCAGCAGCCGATGGTCCCGCCACTGGTGTCAAGAACAGGGATGCTGCAAGAACAGCCTTTATCGGATTGCGTACCATGGAAACCGGTCCTTTATTGATGAATGAAAAGAATCACTGCAGATAGAGTAACCCGTATGCGGCGTTGTCTTATCGTTAATCTTCCGTGGTGATGTGCACGTCATTTTCCGAAAGTTCTCCGGAGGTTTCTAAACCATGGTCGAATGGATCACATCAGACAGGCTGGTCGGCTATGACGAGGCGACCGCATTCATGGAAGAGCGCGCCGCCGCAATCGCTGCTGGGACCGCAAAAGAATGCATCTGGCTACTGGAGCACCCGCCGCTCTATACGGCCGGGACCTCGGCCAAGCCCGAGGATTTGACAGACCCGGATCGTTTCCCGGTTTACCCGTCAAAGCGGGGCGGACAGTTCACCTATCACGGACCGGGCCAGCGCGTTGTTTATGTGATGCTGGATGTGGGCAAACGGGGTCATGACGTGCGCCGGTTCGTGCAACAGCTTGAGGACTGGGTGATCCGGGCTTTGGCAGAGTTCAACCTGACCGGCCATATTCGATGCGGACGTGTCGGGGTCTGGGTTGAGCGGCCAGACAAGCCGCTGACCGCCAGCGGGCACATGGCAGAGGACAAGATTGCGGCCATTGGCATCCGTCTGCGCAAGTGGGTCAGTTTTCACGGCATTTCGATCAACGTCGAGCCGGACCTTGAGCATTTTGACGGGATCGTGCCCTGCGGCATAACAGAATATGGCGTTACCAGCCTCGTGGACATGGGGCTGCCCGTCGCCATGGCAGATGTCGATGTGGCGCTCAAGCGCTGCTTTGATCAGGTATTCGGGCCGGAAGCGGCTGACGCCTCCTTTTGCCCGTCGGGCTGAGCCGTCAGGTTTGCCAAATCCTGCAATGCCGCAAGAATAAGCTCAGGACGGGTGTACAGCAGGGTTCCGTCAGAGCCTTCACACAATCGATACTGCACATTTTGCCCTGTTCCAAAGACCGGACGGCCTGCGCCTGCACCAGGTTCCTCTCTGCCGCAAAGATAGACCACGGGATCTGCCCCTGTCCGACCAGCCACCATCGGCCACCAGTCGCGCATGACCAGATCGATATCGGCGATGAAACCCGCACCGCCCTGCTTCATGGCAAAGTCGTGGCTGTGGCGTAGCAGCGGCGCAAGGTTCATATTGGCCACCACGCCCGCATCGAGGCGTCCTGACGTTGATTGTCGGGTCAATAGAACTTCTACCCCCTTTCTGCGCACACTGCGCGACCAGCTGCGCATGAGCAGAGGCAACAGAGGACGCGCAAGAGACGAGCAAAGGGCAAAGGCCCGTTGATACCCCTGTAGCGTTGCAAAATCCCCGATAGTCTTCATCCGCCCCGAGGGAGACACCGCAACAATCCCCCCAACCCGATTGCGCCAGCGCTTGGCCACTGCGTGCGCGAAGACCACACCTCCTCTATGCGCCAAAAGGATCGGACGTTGTATCTCTTCCCGGTCCAAAAGCACACCGATCTGCTCGCTGAACACCTCCAGGTGGCGATCTTGTTTCGGCACCGGCCCGGACGCCCCATACCCGTTGCGCAACGGAACATAGACCCGAAACCCCAAACGCCGAAAATGCGGCTGAAGGCGCATGATACCGGCCACACAATCCAGCAGCCCATGCATGAAAATCACCGACTTGCCAGTTTCCGCCCCCAACCGCAGATACTGAAGCCGCGTGCCGTTCGAACAAAGGATGGTGCTCGAAGTCGGCATCCTGTCGCCGGAAGCAATCGCCATATCCGAAGCCTGCTCTTTGATGAGCAAGGCCGCCAGACGGATCAATTCTGCCCCACCCGGCGCACCCGCCTTGGCAATCGCGCCAGTCGCCGCCTCCCCGAGCGGGCCTTGGAAATACGCTTCGCCACCCTGCAAAAGACCCGCAAGGGCATCTGACTGCTGATCGTCCAGACAAAAGCCCTTTGCCAGATATGGGATCGCTCCATGAAAGAAGGGGATGTCCAGCGCCTCGACCATCACAAGGGCAGGCTCCGCTACGACAGAGCCTCCCGAAATGGGCCTGCACAACAGCATCATCCCCGGCTGCCGCGTCTTCAAAACGAAGAAATCATCCCAAGAGAACCGCCCGGAGCGCAGGCGATCCATGAAACGTTCCCAGGCCCTGCGATTGGGCAGGGTATCGGCATCGAAGGTCTTCAAAACATCCTGCGGCAAAACACCGATGTCTTGCCGCGCCCGACGCGAACACCGCAAGGCGCGCCCCGACGACGTGGTGACAACCCATACGCCCCCGCCGTCCTCATACACATAGGCAGGATCCGGGCATCGGCGTTTCACCCACCGATCTCTTAGGATTTCAAAAGCCTTGGAGAAGTGAAAAGAGAACTGCGGAGAAACCCGCGCTGGATTGCAGCTCCGGGCAGGAGAACCCTCGGTGTCTTTTTGCTCTTCAAGCCGATACTGGGAAAACCGGTCATAACACTGTGGCTGAATAACCGTTTCGTAGATCGCGGAGATGATTTGTACCTGCGACGGGCCTCCTGATACCCCAGCAGAGTTGTCATAGATGTTCGCTTTCACTCGCATCCCCACTACGCGTAACTACTGCTTCACTGCGACAGACTGCCTGCACAGCCAAATGACGCACCTCAATCCGTCTTTCTCGCCCCTTCTGCTCTTGCGGGCAGCTCCGAATGAATCGAATGCAGAGAAATCAGACCAGCGTGCGACCCCGGAAGAACACCACAGATACCTGTCACTTGAAACGAGACGGCCGAACACCGTCCCAAATTGGAAAAAATGCATCATGCCCCAGCGGGCCGAATGCTGAGACTTTTATCAATCTCGTCTCATTTTTCAACTTAATTCAGGCGACCGCGACACAGGTCCGCGCACGCATAGCCTGTGCAGGCTTTCCTGGGTCACGACCAATGGTCGGCAGATGACATTTGCGGCGCGTGCGATGGCCATGAGCGCAGCGGTGGCTGGCTGAGGTCGACCAGCGCATCCGAGGAGTTGCGTCGTTTTCGCGCCCTATGCAACTTGACGGCCCGCAGCGCGCCCCACCACAGTCACTGCCTCACCTGTCGCAGCAGGGTGACCACCGCCTCGCCTCGCGATCCTCCGCGAATCTCGGACATGTCGGCCAAATTCCACCGGCGCGCGGCCCGGACGATTTAGGCAGAGCGGCACGGCAGGGCTTGCCAAAAGGAGGCCGCCTTGCGCATACCGAAAGAGCAGTATCAGCAGGAGAACAGGACGTGACCAAGGACACCATGATTGCCGTGATCGGCGGCTCGGGCATCTACGATATCGACGGGCTGGACGGCGCCGAATGGGTCACGGTCGACACCCCATGGGGTGCTCCCTCGGACCAGATCCTGACAGGCGCGCTGGACGGGGTCAAAATGGCCTTCCTGCCCCGGCATGGACGCGGCCATGTGCACTCGCCGACCGAGGTACCCTATCGCGCCAATATCGATGCCCTGAAACGCCTTGGCGTGACCGATATCTTTTCCGTCTCTGCCTGCGGATCCTTCCGTGAGGAAATGGCTCCCGGCGATTTCGTCATCGTGGACCAGTTCATCGACCGCACCTTTGCCCGCGAAAAGTCCTTCTTTGGTACGGGCTGCGTTGCCCATGTCAGCGTCGCTCATCCCACCTGCGACCGCCTGAGCGACGCGGCAGAGGCTGCTGCACGCGATGCGGGCATCAAGGTGCACCGCGGCGGAACATACCTTTGCATGGAGGGGCCGCAGTTCTCCTCGGTTGCGGAATCCAAGATGTACCGCGAAAGCTGGGGCTGCGATGTGATCGGCATGACCAACATGCCCGAGGCCAAACTCGCCCGCGAGGCAGAGCTGTGCTACGCCTCCATCGCCATGGTGACCGACTATGACAGCTGGCACCCGGATCATGGCGCCGTGGACATCACTGCCATTCTGGCAACTTTGCAGGGCAACTCCAACAATGGGCGCGAGCTTGTGCGTCGCCTGCCCGGCATCCTCGGCACCGACCGCGCGCCCTGCCCGCACGGCTGTGATCGCGCGCTGGAATACGCCATCATGACCGCGCCCGAGAAACGTGATCCCGCGCTTCTGGCGAAACTGGATGCCGTCGCCGGGCGCGTTCTGAACGCCTGATCCCGGGATCCAGATCACACAGCCCGGGTATTTTTCTGGCTCTTGGGACCTGGACGCCCTGTCCGACCGGATCCGGGGGATCGCTTGTCGATCCCTGTCTTGTGGTCCTGCGGGTCACGGGCCAAGCGCGCGCTCCGGGGTCGAAGGATGACCATAGCAATCCCGCTTGACGTTGCTCTTTTGGGGGGCTGCGCCCTGATATCCGGTCCGTGATCCAAGGTTTTTCTTGCATGGGTGGCACGCTTCGGCCAAACCCCGGAGCGGCCCTGATGCCCTTTGTCGGTCCGGGAGCCAAGACCACACGTCAATCGTTCCCGCAAGCAGGAGCCCTCCATGCCCAAGAAGACCGCCGTCAAGGACTACATCCGCACCATCGTCGATTTCCCGCACGAGGGGATCATGTTCCGCGATGTAACCACGCTCTTTGCCGACCCGCGCGGCTTTCGCATGGCGATCGATCAGATGCTCCACCCCTATGCAGGCGAGCGGATCGACAAGGTGGTCGGCCTTGAAGCACGTGGTTTCATCCTGGGCGGCGCAATCGCCCACCAGCTGAGCGTCGGCTTCGTGCCGATCCGCAAGAAGGGCAAACTGCCCGGCACCACCATCAGTGAAGAGTACCAGCTGGAATATGGAGAGGCTATCGTCGAAATCCACGACGACGCCATCCAGCCCGGTGAAAAGGTGCTGGTGGTTGATGATCTTCTGGCGACAGGCGGCACCGCTGGCGCCGGAATCAAGCTGATCGAGCGACTTGGCGGCGAGATCGTCTCCTGCTGTTTCATCGTCGATCTGCCCGATCTGGGCGGGCGCAAGCGGCTCGAGGATATGGGCATGGATGTCCACGTCCTTTGCGAATTCGAGGGCGAATAGCACCCCGGATCAGCCGCTCCGATAACAGGATCATCACACTGTAATCACATAGTGTTTACTGGAAACCCAAAGGTCGCCGAGCTTAGCTCTGGCGGCCTTTTTGTCAAAGCCCGACCAGCTGAAATCCGCCACATCTGCAACAAGACCTCTGCCGTAGTCCAATCGATGCCTTTGAGGGCGTCTTGCAATCGAAACAGAGAGGAAACCCAGATGTTCCGCAAGATGATGACGACAACCGCAGCGACACTCTTCATGGCCGGTGCGGCTTTCGCCGGCGGTCATTCCAAGGATATCGTCGACACCGCCGTCGGCGCCGGAGACTTCACCACGCTGGTCGCAGCCGTTCAGGCGGCAGGCCTCGTGGTCACCCTGAAGGGCGAAGGCCCCTTCACCGTGTTCGCGCCCACTGACGCCGCCTTTGCCGCCCTGCCCGAAGGGACTGTCGAGGAGCTGCTGAAGCCTGAAAACAAGGACCAGCTGATTGCTATCCTCACCTACCACGTCGTACCGGGCAAGGTCATGTCCACCGACCTGAGCGATGACATGAGCGCGACCACCGTTCAGGGCGGCAACATCATGATCGATCTGGACAACGGGGTCATGATCAATGACGCCAGCGTCGTCACCGCCGATATCGAAGCAGACAACGGCGTGATCCATGTGATCGACAAGGTGATCCTGCCCAAGTAAGCCCTGACAAACCTGCGCCGGGCACTGTCCGGCGAATTCTGTTGCAGGCCGTCGGCACGCGCCCTAGCGTGCCGACATGACCACGTCCGATATCCTTGACAGCCGCTATTCCTGGCTCCGCCTGCTGGTAACGCTCGCCATTGCAACGGTGGCCAACGTGGGCATGTGGGCGATCATCGTGATCATGCCCGCGGTTGAGGCGGAGTTTGGCGCCGGACGCGCCGAATCCTCGATGCCCTATACCCTGACCATGGTGGGCTTTGCCCTTGGCAACCTGCTGATCGGGCGGCTCGTTGACCGCTTCGGCATCACGCTTGCCCTCATTGGCGCGGTTGTGGCGACGGTATCGGGCTATGTCCTGTCCACTCTTGCTCCGACCATGGTGGTGCTGTCTCTCACACACCTGCTGCTTGGTCTTGGTACAGCTGCAGGCTTTGGCCCGCTCATTGCAGACATCTCGCACTGGTTCCTGCGGCGACGCGGGATTGCAGTCGCGCTGGTGGCCAGCGGCAATTACCTCTCAGGCGCCATCTGGCCAACTCTACTGGCCGACGTCTTGGAGACCGGCGGCTGGCGTATGGTCTATTACGCCCTGGCCGCAGTCACTGTCATCGTGGTGATTCCTCTCGCACTGATGCTGCGCCGCCGTGTCCCGGCTGAGGCCTATGCCGCTTCAGATGCGGCCTCGGCGCTCAAGGCCCGCAGCGTCGGCCTGTCACCACGCGCGCTGCAATGGCTCCTGGGGCTTGCCGGGATCGGCTGCTGTGTGGCCATGTCGATGCCCCAGGTACATATCGTCGCCTATTGCGTCGGGCTTGGCTACGGCCCGGCGGTGGGAGCCGAAATGCTGTCCCTGATGCTTTTGGGCGGTGTGGTCAGCCGGATCATCTCAGGGCTCGCCGCCGATCGGCTGGGGGGCGTGATGATCCTTCTGATCGGATCGGTTCTGCAGTGCATCGCGCTGTTCTTCTACCTGCCTTTCGACGGCATGGTTCCGCTTTACCTGGTGAGCGCGCTGTTCGGCCTTGCCCAGGGCGGGATCGTGCCAAGCTACGCTCTGGTGGTGCGCGAATACATGCCCCCGAAAGAGGCCGGGGCCCGCGTCGGTTTCGTGATGATGATGACCATCCTTGGCATGGCGCTAGGGGGCTGGATGTCGGGCTGGATCTATGATGTGACCGGCAGCTATCAGATGGCCTTTATCAATGGCATCATCTGGAACGGGCTCAACATCCTGATCATCGGTCTGCTTTTGATGCGCAGCCGCCCACGTCGCCCTTCGGCCGCAGCAAGCGCCATCTGAAACGCCCGCCGCCAAGGCAACCGGCGCACAGCGGGCAAAGCCCGCTGCCGGGCCCAAGGCCGCCAGGGGTCTGGCACAGCCGGATCAAGCGGGCGCGGGAGCGCTTGTTTCCCGGTCGGCCTGTCGCAGAACGGCCCCTGGGTTCATGATGCCATGTGGATCCAGCGCAGTCTTTATGGCGCGCATCGCCGCCAGCTTCACGGGATCACCGTAGCGCTCCAGATCACCAGTCTTGAGACGACCAATACCGTGTTCCGCGCTGACCGATCCTTCAAACGCGTGTACGAGATCATGCACTGTCCGCTTCACCTCATCGCGCAGGTGCTCATGGTCCTTGCGCGACTTTCCCGGCGCGGGGAAGACATTGTAGTGCAGATTTCCATCGCCAAGATGGCCAAAGCAGTTGATCCGCATGTCACCGTCGCCCAGCGATGCAATGGCCTCTCCACCGCGTGCAATGAAGTCTGGGATCGCTGAAATCGGCACCGAGATGTCATGGCTCGAAACAGAGCCGATCAGGCGGTTGGCCTCAGGGATCATTTCGCGCACGGCCCACAACTCGTCACGCTGCGCTTCAGACTGTGCAATCACACCGTCCAGTGTCAGCTCGGCCTCCATCGCGGCCTCGAAAAGATCCGCCAGCGCTGCCTCGGGATCCAGCCCACGCGCAAGGCCCAGCTCAATCAACACGCACCATTCCGGCGCAGTTTCAAACGGCTGGCGCACCTGAGGCAAGGTCTCGGCGAGGAAGTCCAGCCCCTGCCGGTGCATCAGCTCAAAGGCGCTGATCCCCTCGCCCAGCGTGTCCCGCGCCAGCGACAACAGAGCGATCGCCCCCTGCGGTGATGGAACGACAAAAATGGCCGTGCCACGCCCCGCCGGAATCGGCGACAGCTTCAGCGAAGCCGCCGTGATCACCCCCAGCGTCCCCTCGGCGCCGATCAACAGGTTGCGCAGGTCGTAGCCGGTGTTGTCCTTTCGCAGACGCGAAAGTCCGTGCCAGATCTCACCGCTCGGCAGCACCGCCTCAAGGCCGAGGCACAGATCGCGCGCATTGCCATAGCGCAGCACATTCACACCGCCTGCATTGGTCGCAAGGTTCCCGCCGATCCGGGCCGAGCCTTCGGCCGCAAGAGAGAGCGGAAACAGCCTGTCCGCCGCCGCAGCAGCAGCCTGCACATCCGCCAGCACCGCCCCCGCTTCGGCGATCAGGACGTTTTCCTCGGGATGGACAGCGCGGATCGCATTCATCTTCTCCAGCGACAGCAGAAGCGGTGCCGGACCGCCCGGCATGATCTGCCCCCCGACCAGACCGGTGCCGCCACCATATGGCACGACGGGCACACGGGCCTCGTTGGCGGCGCGGATCAGTTTGGCGACCTCTTCTGTAGTGCGCGGCAGCGCCAGAAGCCCGGCCTGCCCCTGATAGCGCCCGCGCGGCTCTTCAAGGTAGCGTGGTTCGGGCTGGCGCAATACGCCCTCGGGCAACTGAGAGGCAAGGCGGGCGGCAAAAGCGGTATCGGCAGGGAAAAGTGTCATGTCTCCCTGCATGTCCAATCGCGGCGCTCAAGGCAAGAGGATCTATTCGTCCTTGCGCAGGTACGAGGGGCGCAGAACGTGAATGGTCGGGCGATCAGGCAAGGTGCGAATCGAGACTGTGATCTCCGCGTCGCCTTGCTGCACCACGTCGAACTCTGATCCAGCCTGACCGCTGATCTGATCCAAGAAGCGCTCCAGCGAATAATCCGTGAACCAGTGCATCGGCAGGATCACCGATGATCGCAGGCGACGCAGAACCTCAACCATTTCCGGCAGGGCCAGCGTCATGCCCCCATCGACCGCCGCCATAACCACGTCCATACGACCAAGAGCCGCAAACTGCTCAGACGTCGGCATGTGGTGGAGATGGCCGAGGTGCCCGATACAAAGGCCCGCAACCTCGAAGACGAAGATCGAGTTCCCCGCGACCTCCACCCCGCCGCTGTGGGGGGACCGGATATCGGTGGAAACATTACGGATCAGCATCTCGCCCAGATCAAGGTGATGATCTATCCCCTCTCCGAAGGCGCCCCAGCCTTCCAGCACGTGGGGGATCGCAGGATCCGGATGCGCCGTCCAATGGGTTTCATGAGCGTGGTTCATGGTCACAACATCGGGTGTGAAATCGGCAGATCCGGTGAAGCCGGTGAAATCGGTCACCACATTGAGGCCGCCTTCCGTCTGGATCAGAAAGCTCGCATGCGCGAGGTAGCGGATGCGCACCGAATGTTCCGGTACAGGCGCCTGCCAGCTCGCCTTGTGCAGGTAGGCAATCCCTGGCGTTGCCTCCGCCAGAGCGATGCAGTGACTCGCCCGTCGCTCTTGCGCGGCAAGGGGCGCCGCGAAGATCACGGTGCATAGAGCTAAGAGAAAATGACGAACCGGGAAGTGCATGCGGTAAGTTTAGCGCAAGAATCCCGCCTGTCAGCGGTCCCTGCGCAAAATCATCGCAATCCCTGCCTGCCCGCTTGCTGGCCCATCAAAACTGTACACAAAAAGCTGCCCACTAAAGCTCTCCCGCCCGGACCGCGGTATTCATGGAATACCCCTGCCCCGTTGGGCCCGGCGCCGCGCGCATCGCGCGGCGCTGCACCGTGCGTAGCACGGTGCCATGCCCAAGGCCGCCAAGGCGCATCGGCGCAGCCAGTGCACCTGCGTTCGCGGGAGGGTATCCCTTGCTGTTCGATAGAGTGTGTTACGCTTGGCCGACCTGCGTCTTACCGCGCCTGTCATGGCGCAGGCTGGCATAAAGAACATGGGTGCGCCAGCGGCCGTTGATCTGCAGGTAAGACTGCGCAACGCCTTCGTATTTGAAACCTGACCGCTCCAGCAGCCCGCGCGAAGCGGCATTTTCCGGGAGGCAGGCGGCCTCGATCCGGCTGAGATCCAGCTTCCCAAAGGCGTGATGCACCACGGCCCCGATCGCCTCGCCCATATACCCCTGGCGTGCAAAGGGCTGACCGGTCCAGTACCCCAGCGTACCAGCCTGCGCCGGACCTCGGCGGATATTGTCGAGCGTGATGGCGCCGACCAGTTCCTGATCTTCGCGGCGGATCAGGAACAGAGGCAGGGCCGTGCCGGATGAAACTGCGCGCTGCGCCCAGTAGACCCGGTTGGTGAAGGCCTTACGGCTGAGGTGATCTGAAGCCCAGACCGGCTCCCACGGCGTCAGGTAGTCCTTGCTTTGCAAGCGCAGCGACGCCCAGGTCTGGAAATCCCCGTGCACCGGCGGCCTGAGGGTCAGGCGTTCGGTTTCAAGCCGGACCTTGCGACGGGACAGTAGCATCAGGCGACGCGCCTCTCCTGCAGATCCCCCAGCCCCGGTGCGCGGCCCACAGGCCCATATAGCGCAAGCGCCGCAGGCGCTGAAACCGCCAGCCGCTCGGCCATGGCGCGCACGTCCTGAACTGTCACAGCATCAATACGGGTAACCGTGTCTTCAAGAGACGGCACCTTGTCCCAGATCTGTACCAGACGCGCCAGACGCTCGGCCCGGTTGGAAGGGCTTTCAAGGCCCATCAGCATGCCGGCCTTCATCTGGGCACGGGCGCGGGCCACCTCCGCCTCGCTCATGTCTTCTGCGGCGCGTTTCATCTCGTCGATGGTGATATGGGCCAGCTCACCCAGCTGATCACCCGAGGTGCCCGCATAGATCGTCGCGCTGCCGGTATCCGCATAGGCACCGGCCTGGGCAAAGATCGTATAGCACAGACCGCGCTTTTCACGTACCTCCTGGAACAGGCGCGAAGACATGCCGCCACCAAGGGCGCTGGCATAGATCTGCGCCGTGTAGATCTCGTCATCCTTGTAGCCGGGGCTTTCGAAGGCGAGCGCGAAATGGGCCTGCTCCAGATCCTTGTCACGCCGGGCCTCACCGCCGGTGAAGCGTGCCACATCCGGCTCCATCACCGGACGGGGCGCCATGTGGCCGAACTGCGCCTCGGCCAGGCGCACCAAAGCGTCGTGATCCACTGCCCCCGCTGCCGAGAGAATCATCTGTCCCGGGCCGTAGTGCTGAGCAACGAACCCCTCAAGATCGGCGCGCGAGAAGGCCCGGATCCGCTCGGACGGGCCAAGGATCGTGCGCCCCAGCGCCTGATCCCGGTAGCTTTCCTCCTGCAGCCAGTCGAATATCACATCATCGGGCGTATCCAGCGCCTGGCCGATCTCCTGCAGGATCACGCCGCGCTCGACCTCGATCTCACGCGGGTCGAACACCGGGTTCAGCAGAATATCGCCGATCACATCCAGCGCCAGCGGCACATCGTCCTTTAATACCCGCGCGTAATAGGCCGTGACCTCGCGGCTGGTGTAGGCGTTGATGTAACCGCCCACATCCTCGACCGCCTCGGCGATCTGCAGCGCCGTGCGCGTTTCTGTGCCCTTGAAGGCCATATGCTCCAGGAAATGGGCAATGCCGTTCTGCTCGGGGCGTTCATGGCGCCCGCCTGCGGTCACCCAGATCCCGATGGAGGCCGATTCCAGCCCCGGCATATGTTCCGAGACGATACGGAAGCCGTTGGCGAGTGTGTGCTGCTGAACTGTCAATTCGCGATGTTCTTTCTGATATGCGCCTCAAGGGCGGCCAGATCATTGTCGATGCGGGTGACGCGCTCGTCCCGCTCATAGAGGTCCGCCATGCGGGGCGGCAGCGGCGGATGGATGCCGCTGGCCTCTTCGACGGCGGCGGGGAATTTTGCCGGGTGCGCGGTGGCAAGCGTCACCATGGGGATATCGGCAACGCGCAACTCGTTTGCAACCTTCACGCCGACCGCGCCATGGGGGCACAGAAGCTCACCCGAGGCGGCGACTTCAGATTTGATCGTTGCCATGGTTTCCTCTTCCGAGGCGCGTCCGGACACATAGGTTTCCTGCAAGGCCTGCATGGCACCCTGGGAGACGTCAAAGCCGCCATTTTTTAGCTCATCCATCAACTGGCCGACGGCAGCGCCGTCCTGGCCGTAGGCATAGAAAAGGGCACGCTCAAAGTTCGAAGACACCTGAATGTCCATCGACGGGCTGATCGACGGGATGGTGTCACCCTTGTAATAGCCCTCTCCCGACAGGCAGCGGTGCAGGATGTCGTTCTGGTTGGTGGCCACCACCAGTTGGTCGATCGGTAGGCCCATCTGCTTGGCGATGTAACCGGCGAAAATGTCCCCAAAATTGCCGGTGGGCACGGTGTAGCTGATCTTGCGGTGCGGCGCGCCAAGCGACACGGCAGAGGAGAAATAATAGACCACCTGCGCCAGCACGCGGGCAAAGTTGATCGAATTCACACCGGCAAGGCGCACGCCGTCGCGAAAATCGAAGTCGTTGAACATGTCCTTCACGCGCGCCTGGCAGTCATCGAAGTCCCCTTCGACCGCCAGCGCATGCACGTTGCTGTCCGCAGGCGTGGTCATCTGGCGGCGCTGGACCTCGCTGACGCGGCCATGGGGATAGAGGATGAAGACATTGACGGCATCAAGACCGCGGAACGCCTCGATCGCGGCAGACCCGGTATCGCCCGAGGTGGCGCCGACGATGGTCACGCTTTCGCCGCGTCGTTTCAGCGCCACCTCGAACAGCTGACCGATCAGCTGCATGGCGAAATCCTTGAACGCCAGCGTAGGACCGTGAAACAGCTCCAAAAGGAAGTGATTGGGCGCCAGCTGTTTCAGGGGCGCGCGGGCGGCATGGCCGAAATCGGCATAGGCTTTGGAGATGATCTCGCGGAACTCTTCATCGGTGAAGCAGTCACCCAGAAAGGGGCGCATGACGCGAAAAGCGGTTTCCTCGTAGGAAAGGCCAGACAGCGCCTCGATTTCGTCATGGCTCATCTGCGGGATCTCGGCAGGCACATAAAGGCCGCCGTCACGGGCGAGGCCCGTCAGCATCGCCTCTTCGAACGTCAGCTCGGGCGCCTGGCCACGGGTGGAGATGTATTTCATCGCTTCAGCCTTCGGATTTGGCGCGGCTGCGCCTCAGGAAATAGGCAGTCATCGCGGCCCAGATGGCGGCCAGCGAAAACCAGGTGATCGCATATTGCAAGTGGTTGTTCGGGATGCCTGCGCTTGTCACCGGCTCGGGCGTTATATCCGCCTGCAAAGAGGATGTGCGGGCGACAATCAGGACAGGGTCCGTGCCCAGACGTTCGGCCATATAGGCGACATCGCGCGCATAGAGAATATTGGTGTCCACCTCGGGCGCGGGCGTCGTCCAGTCGCCGTCATCCGGCCACAGGAGGTTCCCGGTGATGGCGCTGGCTCCGGCGGTGCGCAGTGCATCCTTGGCGGCGGCAGGAATAAAGCCGCGATCCAGCAGGACCCGGCGCCCTTCTTCTGTGACCAGTGGAGAAATGATCCGATAGCCGGTCTCGGCCTCTTTGGTGACCCAGAAGACATGCAGCTCTTCGTCCTCGATTTCTCCGGCAACCGTAACGGCGCGATAGCGGTCCTGTTCTTCGTGCGGGACCGTCGGCAAAGGAACGGGATCAGCGTCGATGCGGGCCTCAATTGTCTTTAGAAGGCCCTCTTTCCAGGTCATGCGCTGCAGCTGCCAGATCCCAAGCGACAAAAGCGCAACAAGGCCCAGACCGCCAACAAGGGATAGAAAGAAAAGCCCGCGCATCGCGTCCTCGCTTCGCCAATGGAAAAGCGCGCGGGAGATACCCCCGCGCGCTGCGTTTCTTACGGGCTGTCTGCGGAATTTGGAACCACAAACATGTACCCGCTACATTCTGCCCTTAAAGGCCGGAAGTACCCCAGACGTAAACCGCCACGAAGAGGAACAGCCAGACCACATCAACGAAGTGCCAGTACCAGGCTGCCGCTTCGAAACCCACGTGCTGCTCGGGGGTGAAGTCCCCCTTCAGAGCGCGGATCAGGCAGACCGTCAGGAAGATGGTGCCGATGATCACGTGGAAGCCGTGGAAACCGGTTGCCATGAAGAAGTTGGAGAAGAACTCGTCCTCGCCAAATGCCCAGCCTTCGTGCAGCAGGTGCGCGTATTCATAGCCCTGCAGGAAGGTGAAGAAGACGCCCAGCACGATACCGATGGACAGGCCCTGAACCAGCGCCTTGCGGTCGTTGTTGTGGACCAGCGCATGGTGCGCCCAGGTGACGGCACAGCCCGAAAGCAGCAGCACCAGAGTGTTGATCAGCGGCAGGTGGAACGCATCCACGGCATAGATCTCGGGCGCGACATAGGAGGTGCCGACATATTCTTCCATCGGGTACATGGCGTGTTTGAAGAACGACCAAAACCAGGCGAAGAAGAACATCACCTCGGACATCACGAACAGGATGAAGCCATAGCGCAGGCCGATGCGGACCACCGGAGTATGATCTCCTTGGCGGCTTTCCGCCACCACCTCGGACCACCAGCCGAACATGGTGTAAAGCACAGCGGCCAGACCGGCCCAGAACAGCCATGCCGTGATGCCGTGCATCCACAGCACCGCGCCGAACAGCATGACAAACCCGCCTACGGAGCCAAGGAACGGCCAGATCGACGGTGGCAGAATGTGATAATCGTGGTTTTTAGCGTGCGCCATTTAAGTGTCCCTCACCTAGCGGCCTAGTTCTTGCCTAGTTCGTGATTGTGCCTGCCCCGGCTTTATCACCGGTGTCGAGAGCCGCATAGCCCTCGGGCAGATCGATTTCATAGAATGTGTAGGAAAGCGTGATCGTATGCACGTATTTTCCGTCCCGGTCCTCGACGATTTCCGGGTCCACAAAGAAGGTCACAGGCATCTGCACCCGTTCCCCCGGTTCAAGCACCTGCTCCTCGAAGCAGAAACAGGCGATCTTTTCGAAGAAAGCGCCGGCAGCATAAGGCGTCACGTTATAGGACGCCTGCCCGGCAACCGGCTTGTCTGTCGGATTATAGGCCTCGTAAAAGGCAAGACCCGTCTCACCGATCTTGATCTCCATCTCGCGTACGACCGGTTTGAACTGCCACGGCATGTCGCGCTCCTTGGAGGCGTCGAACCGGACGGTGATGGTCTGGTCAAGGATCGTGTCGGATCCCTGCTCGGCCACGCCCGTGACGCCGCCAAAGCCGGTCACCCGGCAGAACCAGTCGTAAAACGGCACCGAGGCCCAGGCCAGGCCACCCATCAGGACGACCACGCCAACAGTTTGAAGAACGGTTTTCTGGGGACCTTCAATTGCCATCAGTTCTGCTCCGTCTGCGATTGTGCCTGGGGAAACTTGAACCCCGTGGAGGTCACCTTGACCATGGTCAGGGCCAGAACCAAGACGACAAAACCGCCCAGCAGCAGGCCAACGCCCATGTTGCGTCCCAGACGCCGTTTGTGCAGATCGTGTTCCTTGCGCAGGGCCATGTTACCAGCCTCCCAGACCATAGGGTTTCAACAGGGCTTCGACGAGAATCGCGCCGAAGTGCAGGAACAGGTAGAGCAGCGACAGCTTGAAGAAAGCGCGCTCGACCTTGAAATTGTCGATCTCGCTGTCGTCTTCATCGCGGCGGTAGATCTTCCAGGCGCCATGCAGGAACAGGGCGTTCAGGACTGCAGCGACGGCAAGGTAGATCGGGCCACCGATGCCCGAGAAGGCGGTGCCCACAGCCAGAATCGCCAGCAGGATGGTGTAGACAAGGATGTGAATGCGCGTGGCGCGGCGACCATGGGTCACGGTCAGCATCGGAACGCCAGCATCGTCGTAATCCGAGCGCATGAACAGCGCCAGCGCCCAGAAATGCGGCGGTGTCCACATGAAGGTCAGGGCGAACATCAACCAGGGCTCGATCGACATGGTGCCGGTGGCGGCAATCCAGCCAATGACGGGCGGAAAGGCCCCCGCAGCACCGCCGATGACGATGTTCTGCGGCGTCGCCCGCTTCAGCCACATGGTGTAGATGACGACGTAGAAAAAGATGGTGAAGGCCAGAAAGGCGCCTGCAAAGAGGTTGGTCGCCAGCCCCAACATGATGCACGAAAGACCCGAAAGCGCCAGACCGAGGCTCAGCGCCTCGCCCGCTTCGACCTTGCCGGCGGGGATGGGGCGCGACTTGGTGCGTTTCATCACCTGATCGATATCGGCATCCCACCACATGTTGAGCGCGCCAGAGGCCCCGCCTCCGATGGCGATGAACAGAATCGCCGCAAATCCGATGACAGGGTGAACGCCAACCGGCGCGGCGAGCAGCCCCACAAGGGCCGTGAACACGACCAAAGACATCACGCGCGGCTTCAGCAGGGCGAAATAGTCGCCAAAGCTGGGCTCGTTCTCACGAATGTTGCTGGCATTGATGCTTGCGTCGCTCATGTCAGTCTCTTTGGCCATCGGGGATGCGCAGTGGACCGCACCCGTGTTGCTGTTCAGATAGTGCGATGGGCGCCACCGATGACAGGAGCGCCCATTCTAAGGGGCCGCCGCGCGGCCCCGAACAGGATCAGTTGGAAGCGACCTGATAGGACTGCGGTGCGCCCGCATATTCCTCAATCGCGCCATTCAGCCACTCTTCGTAGGCTTCTTCGCTGACCACTTTGACGGTGATCGGCATGTAGGCGTGGTCCTTGCCGCAGAGTTCAGAGCACTGACCGAAGTAGATGCCTTCCTTGGTCGGCTTGAACCACAGCTCGGCCAGACGACCCGGAACGCCGTCCTGCTTCACGCCGAAAGCGGGGATGGTCCAGGAGTGAATCACGTCCGCTGCAGTCACCTGCATCACGATGGTCTTGCCGACAGGCACGACAACGGCCGTATCGGTGGCCAGCAGATATTCGTCTTCGTTGTAGCCGTAGTTGGCCAGTTCTTCCTTGGGCAGCAGGAAGCTTTCAAAGCCAAACTCGTGATCGACATACTCATAACCCCAGTACCACTGGTAGCCGGTCACCTTGATGGTGACGTCGCCTTCGGGGATCTCCTGCTGGCGGAACAGTTCAGGCAGAGAGAAGGAGCCGATGAAGACGAGGATCAGAATCGGGATCACGGTCCAGGCGATTTCAATCGGAGTGTGGTGGGTGAAAGACGCCGCCTCGGGGTTCCGGCGCCTGTTGAAACGCACGATCGCGTAAAGCAGCAGACCCGCCACGAATACACAGATCACCGTGATGATCACCAGGATCAGGTGATCGAGCATATGGATACCTTCCGCCAGTTCGGTCGCGGCCGGCTGGAAGCCAAGGCCGCCGTCGATCGGCTTACCAATGGTTTCCAGACCTTCTTGCGCTGTGGCTGGAAGGCTCGAGAGGCCAGCAAAAAGGCCCGAAAGCATCAAAGCATTCTTCATGTCATGTCCTGATCGTTTGATCGCGTTGTTGCTGCTGCCCGCCGCACTTTCCGGAAAACTTGATTCCACGAAAACGCACCGAACCCGTTGTCTTTGTCGCAGCTTAAAATCATATTCCTACGTGCAGATAAAGAGGCAGGCGAGCGGCAAAGCGTCGCTTTCTTGATTTAGATCAAAAAAAATCGCGCCATCACAGCCCCGTCACAGAGGATGAATGCCATGGAACCCACCGCCTATCGCCCGTTTGAGACCAGTCTCCCCGAGGATGAAGCGCTGTCGATCCTGCGCCGTGCAACGGATGGCGCCGACGATGGGGAGATTTTCGCCGAACGGCGCAAGTCCGAAGCGCTGGTTTTTGATGACGGGCGTCTGCGCAGCGCCAGCTATGATGCCGCCGAAGGGTTTGGCCTGCGTGCAGTCAACGGCGATGTGGCCGGGTATGCGCACTCCACGGATGTCTCCATCGGGGCGCTGAGACGCGCAGCCGAGACCGCCCGCCTTGCTGTCGGCGACGGCGGCGGCACATATGCGGAGCCGCCAGTGGCCACCAACAAACGCCTCTATACGGACTCGGACCCGATTGGCGCCCTGCCCTTTCCGGTCAAGGTGGAAACCCTGCGCGAGATCGACGCCTTTGCCCGCGATCTGGACCCGCGTGTGGTTCAGGTCTCGGCTTCGCTGGCGGCCTCCTTGCAAGAAGTGGAGATTCTGCGCGCCGACGGCATTCGGGTCCGCGATGTGCGCCCGATGACGCGGATCAATGTCTCGGTCATCGTGGAACAGGATGGGCGTCGCGAAAGCGGATCCGCCGGC
This sequence comes from Phycobacter sedimenti, assembly GCF_038148855.1. Lineage (NCBI taxonomy): Bacteria > Pseudomonadati > Pseudomonadota > Alphaproteobacteria > Rhodobacterales > Roseobacteraceae > Phycobacter > Phycobacter sedimenti. The sequence continues at coordinate 105,303 of NZ_JBBVGR010000004.1, forward strand.
GGCGGCGGGCGCGTTGGCCTTGATGGTCTCATCGATCCGGTCAACTGGCAGGCCAAGGCCCGTGAAGCGCTTAGAATCGCACTGGTCAACCTCGACGCCGTTCCCGCACCAGCCGGGGAAATGGAAGTGGTGCTGGGGCCGGGGTGGCCGGGCATCCTGCTTCACGAGGCAATCGGTCACGGTCTCGAGGGGGATTTCAACCGCAAGGGCAGCTCTGCCTTTGCGGGACTGATGGGCCAGCGGATAGCCTCGCCCGGCGTCACCGTGCTGGATGACGGAACGATCCCGGATCGGCGGGGGTCCATCACCGTCGACGATGAAGGCACACCCAGCCAGAAAACCACCCTGATCGAGGACGGCATCCTGGTCGGCTTCATGCAGGACCGCCAGAACGCCCGCCTGATGGGGGTCGAGGCTACCGGAAACGGGCGCAGGCAAAGCTACGCCCATGCGCCGATGCCACGGATGACCAACACCTACATGCTGGGTGGAAATACCGACCCCGCCGATCTTGTCGCGGGAATCAAGGACGGGATCTGGGCCGTGGGCTTTGGCGGCGGCCAGGTCGACATCACCAATGGCAAGTTCGTCTTCTCCTGCACCGAGGCCTACCGCGTTCAGAACGGCAAGGTCGGTGCACCCGTGAAAGGCGCAACCCTGATCGGAGACGGTGCGACAGCTCTGAAACAGATACGTGCGCTTGGAAACGACATGGAACTGGACCCCGGAATGGGGAACTGCGGCAAGGCGGGCCAATGGGTCCCGGTCGGCGTCGGCCAGCCTTCGGTGCTGATGGGCGGGCTGACGGTTGGTGGCGCTTCAATCTAGGTAAAGAGGCGCCCCAAAATAGGTAAAGATTACCGCACGCATTGAGCGGGTTTGGGGGGTGACTGGACACGAAACTCACGCAAATCACGCTATTTTTGCTGTACTGTATCCTGTGCTACAGCAAAAAACGCGAGGAAGCCCAATCAGGAATAATAAAAATTACAGCGAAATCAAATACATAAACACAAACCATCTCATTATGGGAAAAAGATCGAAAAATTTGACTCTATTCATCACCTGTTAACCCACCAAGGTTAATTCTAAGGATGCAAACAGGCGGAGTTACGGATGACTGAAGAAGCACTTTCTTCCACTCACCCCCCACTCCCACCCACCACGGAAGATATGCAACGTTCGTGGCTTCGCCTTTTGCGCTCCAGGCGGGTAGGTCCGGCTACATTCTACCGGCTCCTCTCTGAACATGGTTCAGCGCAGAATGCGCTGACAGCGTTGCCTAAAATGGCACGCTCCGCTGGCATCAAAGGGTATGAAATATGCCCTGCCGAAGCGGTGGACGCCGAAATGGAAGTCGCAAAAGCCGCCAAAGCGCGGCTTTTGTGCTTTGGTACGTCCGACTATCCGGCAGCTCTTGCGCAGATGAAGGATCCCCCGCCTGCCCTTTGGGCGGTTGGTAATGTGAATTTGCTGAAGCACCCGATGGTTGCCCTTGTCGGCGCCCGCAACGCTTCCTCGCTTGGCACGCGTATGGCGCGGGCGCTTGCCCATGATCTCGGTGCCATGGGCTATGTGGTCGTTTCGGGGCTTGCGCGCGGTGTGGACACGGCTGCGCATGAAGCTTCGCTCGCATCAGGCACAGTAGCAGTCCTCGCCGGAGGTGTTGATGTCATCTATCCCGCCGAGAACACGCGCCTGGCAGGTGCCATCCAAGACAAAGGCGTGATGCTTTCGGAGCAGCCCATGGGCCTTCCCCCGCAGGCGCGGCATTTTCCAAAACGCAACCGCATCATTGCGGGCCTTGCCCAGGCCGTCGTGGTGGTCGAGGCCGCTGCCAAATCCGGCAGTCTGATCACCGCCCGCGATGCACTGGATCTGGGACGCGAGGTGCTTGCCGTGCCGGGACACCCCTTCGATGCCCGTGCGTCTGGCTGTAACCTGCTGATCCGCGACGGTGCCCAACTGGTGCGCAACGCCGAAGACGTGATTGCAGCGCTGCCCCCACCGCAGACCGCTGAGCCACACGCCAGTGTTGCGGATCCTCAGCCGGCCGGAACAGCTCGACACCCGAAGGAAGCGTTGGCAAACCTGCCCCCTCCGCCTCCTCAGCGGCGCAGCCTGCGCGAAACCGCAGCCCTTCACCAACAGGTCCTCGCCCGCCTGGGTCCCTCCCCAACCCCGGAGGATCAGTTGCTCCGGGATCTGGCGGTCGCCCCGAAAGATCTCTCGTCGGTGCTGACCGAGATGGAGCTCGATGGCACCGTGGATCGCCTGCCCGGTGGGCTACTCACCCGTCCTGTCGTGCGCAAGGATGACTGATTCCCCGCCCTCACCCCAGAGCACAGACCATTGTCCAATGCTGCGGCATGTCCCCATCAAAAGCGCGGCGATGAAGGCGCAGGCACCGCATTGCAAGCCGCCGCATTGACATTCTCCCCTTGCACGCCACATGTTGCCCCGCCATAGAGCGCGCTGTACCCGCCCCTCAAGAGGTCCCATCATAAATGCCAGTTGTTGTCGTCGAATCCCCAGCCAAAGCAAAAACAATCAACAAGTATCTGGGCTCCGACTACACCGTTCTGGCGTCTTACGGTCACGTGCGTGATCTGCCTCCCAAGGACGGGTCCGTGGATACCGACCACGACTTTGAGATGAAATGGGAGGTCGGAAACGACAGCCGCAAGCACGTCAAGGCGATCGCCGATGCCCTGAAGGACGACAACGCACTGATTCTCGCGACCGACCCCGATCGCGAAGGGGAGGCCATCAGCTGGCATCTGCAGGAGGCGCTGACCAAGCGCCGGTCGATCAGGAAGGACACGCCCGTCAGCCGCGTAACCTTCAACGCGATCACCAAGGAAGCCGTCGCCGAGGCCATGAAGAACCCGCGACAGGTGGATATGCCGCTGGTGGAGGCCTACCTCGCCCGCCGTGCGCTGGACTACCTCGTGGGTTTCAACCTCTCCCCCGTCCTGTGGCGCAAACTGCCGGGAGCGCGCTCGGCCGGCCGGGTGCAATCGGTCTGCCTGCGCCTGATCGTTGAGCGCGAGATGGAGATCGAAGCATTCAAGCCGCGCGAATACTGGTCTGTGAAGGCGCAGCTTTCCACACCGCGCGGGCAGGAGTTCGAGGCCCGCCTGACGGTTCTGGGCGGCGACAAGCTCGACAAATACGATCTGGCCAATTTCACCGCAGCCGAACTGGCGGTGCAGGCCGTGGCCAGCCGCGACCTGCTGGTGAAATCAGTGGAGGCGAAACCCGCCTCCCGCAACCCGTCGGCCCCGTTCATGACCTCCACCCTGCAGCAGGAGGCCAGCCGCAAGTTCGGCATGGGTGCGCGCCAGTGCATGAACGCGGCGCAGCGGCTCTATGAGGCCGGCTACATCACCTATATGCGGACCGATGGCATCGACATGGCGCCCGAGGCGGTCCAGGCCGCCCGCGCCGAGATCGAGACCCGCTATGGCGCCGACTACGTGCCCGCATCACCGCGCATCTACAAGAACAAGGCCAAGAACGCTCAGGAAGCGCACGAATGTATCCGCCCCACGGAAATGAGCCGCGACGCCAATAGCCTGAAGCTGACCGAAGACGATCAGCGCAAGCTCTATGATCTGATCTGGAAGCGCACCCTCTCCTGCCAGATGGAAGGCGCCCGGATGGAGCGCACCACCGTGGATATCGGATCAAACGATGGGCAGGTGGTGCTGCGCGCCACCGGTCAGGTGGTTCTGTTCGACGGCTTCATGCGCGTCTACGAAGAGGGGCGCGATGATGTGGTGGACGAGGACGACAAGCGCCTGCCGCAGATCATGAACGGCGAGAAAGTGAGCTTTGCCTCCTCTCTTGCGGCGCAGGCAGAAAAGGCGGGCAAGGACGCCGCGATCCTGTCGGAGAATGCCGCCGTTCTGGGCCTGCAGCACCACACGCAGCCGCCCCCGCGCTACACCGAGGCCACCCTGGTCAAGAAGATGGAAGAGCTGGGCATCGGCCGCCCTTCCACCTATGCCAGCGTGATCACCACGATCCAGGACCGTGAATATGTCCGCAAGGACAAGAACCGCCTCTTCCCCGAAGACAAAGGCCGGATCGTCACGATCTTCCTTCTGAACTTCTTCAAGCGCTACGTGGAATACGATTTCACCGCCGCGCTGGAGGAACAACTGGATGACGTGAGCGCCGGTGAGGCGGACTACAAGGAGCTTCTGGGCAACTTCTGGCGCGACTTTTCGGCCGCGATTGCCGAGACCTCGGACCTCAGGATCACCGAAGTGCTGGACGTGCTGGACGATGCGCTGGCACCGCAGCTGTACCCGCCGCGAGAGGATGGCACGGATCCGCGTATCTGCCCCAAATGCGGCGCGGGCCAGCTACACCTGAAAACCTCGCGCACGGGCGGCTTTGTCGGCTGCGGCAACTACCCGGAATGCAATTACACCCGCCCGATTTCAGGCGAAGGCGCCGAAGGCTATGAGCGGATCCTGGGCGAGGATGACGGCGATGAGATCCACCTGAAGTCCGGCCGCTTTGGCCCTTACGTGCAGCGCGGCGAGGCGACGCCCGAGAACAAGAAACCCCCGCGCTCTTCGCTGCCGAAACAGGGCAAGGACTTCCTGCCCGGCTGGGGACCGAACGAGATCGGTCTGGAGCAGGCGGTTACCCTTCTGACCCTGCCCCGCGAGATCGGCCAGCACCCGGATGGCGGCGTAATCCAGTCGAACCTTGGCCGCTTTGGCCCCTATATTGCACACCAGCGCCCGGATGAGGAAAAGCCGGTCTATGTGAACCTCAAGGAAACGCTGGACGTTTTTGAAATCGGCATGAACCGCGCGGTGGAAATGCTCGCGGAAAAGCGGGCCAATCCGGGACGCGGTCGCCGCGCGGCGGCAAAGGCGCTGAAGGAACTGGGCGAACACCCCGAAAGCGGCGGCGCCGTGAGCATCATGGACGGGCGCTATGGGCCTTATGTGAAATGGGAGAAGGTGAACGCCACCCTTCCCAAGGATGTTGAGCCCAAGGATGTCACGATGGAGATGGCGGTTCAGCTGATCACCGAGAAGGCCGGAAAGTCCAAGAAGAAGGCCCCTGCCAAGAAGGCTGCCGGGAAAAAGACGGCCACCAAGAAGGCCGCTCCGAAGAAATCCGCGAAAAAGGCCCCTGACGCCAGCTAAGAGGCGCGGCGCGCAAGGGGCAAGGGCCCAGCAGACCAAAAAACGGGCGGCTCCCGCCGGTTCGGTGCACATTCACGGAATGAACCCTCTCCGTTGGGCCTGGCGCCGCTGGCGCGGCGCGGTTACAATCTTGGCAGGCCCCATGCCCCAGATCCACGTCGCGCCAGCGGCGCCGGCCCCAAGCCCGCGGCGGGCGTTGGCGCAGCCAATGGAGGCCAAGGGCGCGGGAGCGCCACCATTCCCGTGTGAGCGGCAACAGGGCGCCAAGGCACTCCGTAGAAATACGCCTTTCTCTCCGTATTCTTGACTCTGCCCCGCCCGAGGCGCAGAACCCTGCCAATTGGCAGTTTAGGGAGAACTCCGTGAAAAAAGTCTATTCCAACGCCGCCGAAGCGCTTGACGGGCTGCTTCATGATGGCATGTTCATCGCGGCAGGCGGCTTCGGCCTCTGCGGCATTCCAGAGCTTCTGCTGGACGCAATCAAGGACGCTGGCACCAAGGATCTGACCTTTGCCTCCAACAATGCGGGCGTTGATGATTTCGGCATCGGCATCCTGCTTCAGACCCGCCAGGTGAAGAAGATGATCTCCTCCTACGTTGGGGAGAACGCAGAATTCATGCGCCAGTACCTCTCGGGTGAGCTGGAATTGGAATTCAACCCGCAAGGCACCCTGGCCGAGCGCATGCGCGCTGGCGGCGCCGGCATCCCCGGCTTCTACACCAAGACCGGCGTGGGCACCGTGATCGCCGAAGGCAAGGAGCACAAGGATTTCCCCACCGGCCCCGATGGCGCCATGGAAACCTACATCATGGAAAACGGCATCTTTGCGGATCTGGCCATCGTGAAGGCCTGGAAAGCGGATGAGACCGGCAACCTTGTGTTCCGCAAGACAGCGCGCAACTTCAACGTGCCCGCCGCCACCTGCGGCAAGGTCTGCGTGGTTGAGGTCGAGGAAATCGTGCCGACCGGCAGCCTGGACCCCGACAACATCCACCTGCCCGGCATCTACGTGCACCGCATCATCAAAGGCGAGCACGAAAAACGCATCGAGCAGCGCACCGTTCGTCAGAAGGAGACCGCATAATGCCTTGGGACCGCAATCAGATGGCCGCCCGCGCGGCACAGGAGCTGCAGGACGGCTGGTATGTGAACCTCGGCATCGGTATCCCGACGCTGGTCAGCAACTACATCCCCGAAGGCGTCGAGGTGACGCTGCAGTCGGAGAACGGCATGCTGGGCATGGGCCCCTTCCCCTATGAGGGCGAAGAGGATCCCGACCTGATCAACGCCGGCAAGCAGACCATTACCGAGCTGCCCCAGACCGCCTATTTCGACAGCGCGCAGTCCTTTGCGATGATCCGCGGCGGCAAGATCGCCATGGCGATCCTGGGCGCGATGGAAGTGGCCGAGAATGGCGATCTGGCGAACTGGATGATCCCCGGCAAGCTGGTCAAAGGCATGGGCGGCGCCATGGACCTGGTCGCAGGTGTCGGCCGCGTGGTTGTCGTGATGGACCACACCAACAAGCACGGCGACAGCAAGGTTCTGAAGGCCTGCACCCTGCCGCTGACCGGCAAGGGCGTTGTGGACCGGATCATCACCGGCCTTGGCGTTCTCGACGTGGTCGAAGGCGGCCTCAAAATCGTTGAGCTGGCCGAGGGTGTCACCGAGGAAGAGCTGCGCGCCGCAACCGAAGCGACCATCGTCGACTGATCTCAGCCACGCAGCAGAATATGAAAAGGCCCGCCCGGGAATAGAGGCGGGCCTTTTTGCGTCGAATGTTCAGTCCCCGGCGGGGTCCTCGCCCTCTTGCGCATGCCGCCTTGGACGGGTCAGGACAAGAGCGCACAGCATGCCGGATACCGCAAAGAACCCTGCGAGATATGGCGAATATGGCGCCCAGGCCCAGACAACGAGCGTGACATAGAGCAGACCAGCCGCCGCGCCCAAACGCAGCAGCGACCAAATGACTGTTGTCGCGCTCCAACACTCCGGCAGGCGTGTGCGCCAGAATGTAAGTGTCAGCAGCGAGGCAATCGCGGTCCACCAGAGCAGGGCCAAACTCGCCGCGATTGGATACGATGTGATTATGCTTGCTTCACACCGCAGGATCTCTGCCCAGGTGGCGGATCTTACAAGGAAACCAAAGATCTTCCCCATATCCTCTGGGTAGGCCGTGTGCAGGGGTTTTCCGGCCTGTTCAAGGATCTGCTACTTTGCCCAGGTCTGGGGCAGGTTCAGTTCGTAGACTGCGCCGTCCGGGGCCGCGATGCGCTGCACCTCGGTGTAACAAGGGGCATGTGCCGACAACGGCGCGGCGGCAATAAACAGCAGAGCAATGAAGTAGAGGCACCTGAGCATTTCCGTCTCAGGCAGCACCAAACGGACGCGCCAACGCAAGACTGTTTTCCTAAGGACGTGACCGCGCCCGTGTCCGTGGCTCTCAGGCTTTGTATAGCCAAACGCTCTGATCCAAGACCCTTTTGAAGAAAAGGGGGCCTGTCAGCAGGCGCCCCGGATCGCCACAAAATGATGCCTCGGGGTATCCGCCCGGGGTGCCGCCTCACAAAAAGAAAAATCCGCCATGATGTCCCGGGGATGTGATGCTGGCACTGAACTTTCCAGTACTTGGCAGGGCAGAAAGCGAAATCGCACCCGAAATCAGAGTGACATTCAGCAGTTGGATCAAGTGAGAATACATGTCGATCTCCTGTATCATGGATTTGCAGGGCCAGTCGCAGTCTCAGGCGGGCTGGCCTGCCTTGAGGCGATCGTTCTCGGCCTTGAGGTCGGCCAGCTGTTTGCGCAGCGGGGCCAGGTGGGGTTCCAGTTCCTCCAGCGTCAGGCGCTCGGGGATGTGGCGGGGGCAGTTCCAGTCAAAGGCCTCGATACGGATCAGAATGGCCCGTTCGGGGATCGCATCCGCGCCTGATGGGAACAGGTTGTCGGTGGCCTCGGCGCCTTCGATCACCTCGACGGTGCCCCAGATCTTGAGCCGCCGCCGATTAGGATAATCCATCAGGATCAGCGAGACACGGGCGGTCTCGGTGAGGTTCCCGAGCGAGACATACTGCCGGTTGCCGCTGAAATCGGCATAGGCGATGGTCTTTTCATCCACCACCTTGAGGAAGCCGCGCGGGCCGCCACGGAACTGCACATAGGGCCAGCCGGTTTCGGATACAGTCGCCTGGTAGAACCCGTCGCGGTCGGCAATGAAGGCCGCCTCGTTGACGCCGATCCGGTCGCCGGAACGTTCCGGGATCTCAAGGAAACGCCCGTAAGAGCGGGCCGATCCCATCCGCTCCTGATGGGCGCGCACGGCGGGGGTGAATGCAATTTCTGCAAAGGCACGGGGCATGGTGGGGCTCGCTTTCGTATTGGAGAGTGTCACAGGCCGAGGTCGGTCAGGCCCGGATGATCGTCGGGGCGGCGGCCCAGCGGCCAATGAAACAGGCGGTCCTCTGCCCGGATCGGCAGATCGTTGATCGACGCGATGCGCCGCTGCATGCGCCCATCGGCGGCGAATTCCCAGTTCTCGTTGCCGTAGGAGCGGTACCACTGGCCGCTGTCGTCCAGCCATTCATAGGCAAAGCGCACGGCAATGCGGTTCTCGGTATGGGCCCACAGCTCCTTGATCAGCCGGTAGTTCATCTCGCGCCCCCATTTGCGGGTCAAAAGCGCGCGGATCTCGTCGTGGCCGGTCACGAACTCTGCGCGGTTCCGCCAGGGGCAGTCATCGGTATAGGCCGGTGCCACGATCTGTGGATCGCGCGTGTTCCATGCATCTTCAGCCAGACGCACCTTTTGGGCGGCGCTGTCTGCGTCAAACGGCGGCAGGGGAGGACGGGGCATGGAGGAGATCCTTTCTTTCAAGACCAGGAGGAGGAAAAGGGCCACCCCGGCCCGGGCGATGTAGGGGAGACCTCTGGAGGTCAGGCCGGGGTGGATGGGGTGGCCGCCGGTCAGGTGGCGGCCACCTGCATGGGGGCACCCTCGGGCAAGGTGCCGACCATATGCGCAACTTCGGCAGGGCGTTCACGCCCCTGAACGGCAGCCCCCCTTCCGTCGGACGGAGCGAACTGGGCCACGGCAATGGCCGCAGTCAGCACGAAAGGACCAAGGGGAGAGCGGATGGGTTGGAACGATCGTCTCATTCAAGGTCTCCTTTTCCGGAAGTATGTACCGATCAGTAATCTCTCACCCAAAACTGTACAGATCGGTACTCTTTCGCAAGTCACGATTTGTTGTGTGATGATCCTGAGTTGCTGATCCGTGATCCAATCCATTGAAACCGTTCACTTTACTGTGTCGCAGTTGTCTTTCCGATCGCTGCAATTTATTTACAGATCGGTACAGAAAGAGACGAATCATGCGCCCCAACAAAAGAGATGAACTGGTCCGAAAGGCCCTGGATGTGTTCTATCGCAACGGGTTTCATGCCACTGGCATGGACATGCTGGTTGCGGAAACCGGGGTGTCCAAGACCTCGATGTACAAGCACTTCCGCACCAAGGAAGAGCTGATCCTTGCGGTGCTGCGTCTTCGGGACGAGAACTTCCGCCATTGGCTGTACCGGCGCATCGAAGAGCTGTCGGATACGCCCGAGGGGCAATTGCTGGCCCTGTTTGATGCTCTGTCCGAGTGGTTCAGCAAGCCGGAATTCCGCGGCTGCATGTTCATCAAGGCCAGTGCCGAGTTTCAGGAGGTCAGCCACCCGATCCACGCACAGTCCGCTGCGCACAAGCAGATCCTCCATGATCACTTTGCCAAGCTCGCCACCGAGGCAGGGGCGGATCAACCGCTCGATCTGGCCCGCCAGCTGCTTTTGCTCAAGGAAGGTGCCATCGTTTCAGCGGTGATGGCGCGCGGGGGCGGTCTGGCCGGGGATCCGGCCGCCGACGCCAAAGAGGCCGCGCGGGCGCTGATTGCGGTTCACATCCGGAAATCGTGATGTCGGGACCCTGGCCTGACTAGTTCACCTGTCGAAAGACGCAGCCATCGGTGATGAGTTCTGGCGGCGTCATGCACAGGCCCCGCGCAACGCGGTATGCCGCGAGCACCTTTGGCACATAATCCCGCGTTTCGGCAAAGGGTGGCACCCCCTTATGCTCGCGCACGGCACCCTCCCCCGCGTTGTAGCCCGCCAGCGCCAGAACCGCATCACCGTCAAACTCCTGCAGGAGCCAGTCGAGGTACTTTACCCCGCCCCTGATGTTCTGCTCGGCGACGAAGGAGTCCGCGACGCCGAAACGGCTGGCGGTGTCCGGCATCAGCTGCATAAGCCCCTGGGCCCCTGCTGAACTCACCGCATCCACCCTGCCTGCGCTTTCCACTGCGATCACCGCCAAGGTCAAGGCAGGAGAAACCTGTGCCTCTAGACTGGCCATGAGCATCGTCCCCCCATGCGCCGCTACAATGTCCTGCAAGGTCTGCAGACGGGGTGCGGCCACCCCGGCCCCTTTCGGGGAACTCAACGCAGAAAGAGCGCGTTCCAGGCGAACCGCTCCGGTCATGCCCCCCATTTCTCCGGTGACCTCGTTCCAGAACCAGACATATCGCTGGTCCAAGCCTTCGGAGTCAGGCGCCGGCGCTGCGGTCGTTGCCTCTGGCGCCTCAGGCGGCGGTGCAATCTGCACAATTATACGTTTGGAGGCCCCTTCTTTTGGCGGTTTGACCCGTTTGGCTTCGAAGTCAGGGAATGGCTTCGGTAACTGCTGCGCCTGCGCAGGCAGGAGCAGCAACATACCAAAGAAAGCCGCAAGAGCGGTGCATGAAACAAATGGGGACATGACGTGGCCTGCTAGCCCGAGTGCGAGTCTGCTCTTTTGCCCGAAAGACTCGGCCAAATCGGATTTCGAATCCAGACCAACCGGCCAGAATCTGGCATATTCGCCATATTTCACTGGCCATGCCGCCCAAATGCCACGCCAATTTACGAACCGTAAATGTTTTTTCACATCTAATTCAGTACTTTATGGATTTTCTTTAAAAACCGTTAAAATTGGACCGCCTTTCCGGTTTTCGGCCCAAATGCTGCCACGCTCACCCGGCTATATGTATTCATCCAAGCCGGACAGGGTCGGTGAGAGAGAGAGACAGACCCACTCAAAGGACGGTTGGACAACGCAAATTCAGAGATCCTTTGGAGGGACTACACCATGATCAAGTTCATCAAAAACTTCCGCAAAGACGACTCCGGCGCCGTGACCGTTGACTGGGTTGTTCTGACCGCAGCCGTGGCCGTTCTGGCCGGCGCAGTCTACACCTCGATCCAGTCCGGCGCGAGCAGCCTGACCGCATCGACCGGCGAATACCTGACCGGCAAAACTCCGACCGACGGCTAATAGCCTGATCCAGGCACAAGCTTTTTGGGCCGCGCCTTTCGTGACAAGGGCGCGGCCTTTTTTCCCCTAACCCGTTTGAGAGAGCTGCCCGAGATGAAAAAGATCTGGACCTTTCTAGCCAGGGACGAGGGCGCGGTGACGGTTGATTGGGTGGTCCTGACCGCAGCGATCATCGGTCTTTGCGTGCTGATCGCTTCGGCGATGCAGGACGGTGCCATGGGGCTGGCAGACGCGCTGATGGCCTATATGGCCAACTGGACGTTCGGCTAGGGCCCGCTGCGCTCACTTGACCTACGACAGAGCGCAGCACCGCCCGGCCGCAACCGACACCGTCCCCAAAATGCGGGTCGGCAACATGATGAATGAGAGGTACCACAATGCGTGCGGTTTTCGGACTCGTGCTGATTGTCGGTGTCGCCTTGGCCGGTGGCGCCGTTATGATGGCGAAGAACTATATCTCGGCCTATCAAAATGAACTGGCCCGCGAGCGGGCGAACCGTGCGGACGTTGTTCCGACCACGGATATCTTTGTTGCCACGAAACAGCTCAAATACGGCGAGCGGCTGACAGAAGACGCAGTTCGCAAGGTGCGCTGGCCGGAAGAGTCGGTGCCCGAAGGAGCCTTTACCAGCCTCGAGGCGCTGTTTCCGCCCGAGCGCGCGGACGAGCCACGCGTGGTGCTGCGCACAATGGAAAAGGATGAGCCGCTCATGGCCATCAAGGTGACCGCCCCGGGTGAGGATGCCGGTATCACCTCGCGCCTTGCACGCGGCATGCGCGCCTTTGCGATCAAGGTCGATGTCGCCTCCGGCGTCTCGGGCTTCCTGCGGCCCGGTGACCGGGTGGACGTCTACTGGACCGGCGCTGTGCGCGGGGCGACTGCGGGTGTTCAGGGCGACGTGACGCGCCTGATCGAAACGAATGTGGAACTGATCGCCGTTGACCAAAGCGCCGGCGGCGACATCAATGGCGCAGTCATCGCCCGCACCGTCACCGTCGCGGCCCGTCCTGAACAGGTCGCCGCGCTGGCTCAGGCCCAGAGCACAGGCAAGCTGTCCCTCGCTCTTGTCGGCGCCGAAGATGATACAGTGGCCGCCATGGTCGAAGTCGACCAGCGCAAACTGCTTGGCCTGAGCGAAGTGGAAGCGCCGGTCATCGCCCAGGAAGAACGGGTTTGCACCATCCGCACCCGCCGCGGCGCGGAAGTGGTGGAAATTCCGATCCCCTGCTCAAACTGATCTGCCCAGCCAGGAGGGGCGTTCCAGCACCAGACCCTGGCCACCCACCGCCGCCCGTCACCGGGTGGCGGTTTTTTTGTGATGTTGCCCCTACCCCACACCAGCCAGACCGCTCCGCCCCGCACGCGGCCTTTGTTTCTTGCAATATTGAGGGAATTGCCGCAGACTGCACAAAATTATCGGGCAAAAAGACCCGAAGTTGAGGCGTGATCGGAAAGGCAGGTCACATGGCATTTCGAAGGTTTCTTGCTGCGGCCCTGACCGGGCTTGCGTTGGTATGCGTGGCGGCCCCCGATGGGGCTCAGGCCAATGGTGTGCGCGTTGTAAAAAAGGGGGCGTCCGCGTCTCTGGACGTGCCGATGAACCGCGCCGTGGTGGTCGAAAGCGACGTTCCTTTCGCGGAACTCAGCATCGCCAATCCCAGCATCGCCGATATTTCCTCGCTGTCTGACCGCACCATTTACGTGCTCGGCAAATCGCCGGGTCTGACCACGCTGACGCTGCTGGATGCATCCGGTCGCCTGATCACGAACGTCGATGTGCGCGTTGCAGCCGATGTGACCGAGTTCAAGGAACGCCTGCGCCAGATCCTGCCCGGCGAAAAGATCGAGGTCCGCACCGCCAATGACGGCATCGTCCTGTCCGGCACGGTCTCAAGCTCGGCGCGGCTCCAGCGCGCTCTGGATCTGGCCGAACGGTATGCGCCGGATCGGGTCAGCAACCTGATGTCGGTGGGCGGTGTCCAGCAGGTCATGCTGAAAGTCCGCTTTGCCGAGATGCAGCGCTCGGTCTCCAAATCGCTCAGCTCGTCTCTGGGTGTGAACGGCGGGAACAGCTTCGGCGTCAATGGCGGCGTCAATACGCTGAACAACCAGGGCGCGCTGACCAATGCTCTCTCGGGGAATATCCCTGCCGCCAACAGCAACACCGGCGCGATCCTGTTCGGCTTCAACGTCGGCTCGGTGCAGGTCGGCCTGCTTCTGGAAGCGCTGGAACAGAAAGGCGTCGTGCGCACGCTCGCCGAGCCGAACCTCTCGGCGCTGTCCGGCCAGGAGGCGAAGTTTCTGGCAGGCGGCGAGTACCCGGTTCCGGTCGCTCAGGAAGACGGGCTGATCACCGTTGATTTCAAGCCCTTCGGGATCGAGCTGAACTTCATCCCCCGCGTGGTGGACGAGGATATCGTGAACCTCGAGCTGAAGGCTGCTGTCTCTGCCATCGATCCGACCAATACGCTTGAACTGAACGGGTTGTCGATCAACGCCTTCTCGCGCCGGGAAACCTCGACAACGGTTGAAATGCGCGACGGCGAAAGCTTTGCAATCGCCGGGCTGATCAAGGACGAATTCCTTGATAATGCATCACAATTGCCTTGGATCAGCGATGTTCCGGTGCTGGGCGCCCTGTTCCGCAGCGCTGACTACCAGCGGTCGCAGACAGAATTGGTCATCATCGTCAGCGCTCATCTTGTCACCCCCACGCGGGGCGAAGCGCTGGCGCTACCCACCGACCGCATCAAACCACCCAGCGAAGCGGACCTGTTCCTGTTCGGACGCACCGCGCGCAGCCGGTCCGGCCCCGCAAGCGAGGTTGCAAAACAGGACTTCAACGGCTCCTATGGCTATGTAATGGACTGACCTGAAGAAAGATGGGGCCGATGATCAAGAAATCCGCTGCCTTGGCGCTCATGCTGACCACCGCCGCCTGCGCGACCCGCGAAGCCGGAGAGCCATTGTCGAGCAGTGTTTTCGGCCATTCCACGCTGAACAACGCCGCCGTCATGAGCGGCGAGCGCGACTATGCCATCCAACTGGCGGGTCGCTTTGCCGAAGAAGTTCCGACCACCATCACATTCGATTTCGACAGCGCACAGCTGGATGGAGAGGCGCGCGCGACGCTGGATCAGCAGGCCCAATGGATCAAGCAGTTCCCCGAGGTGCGTTTCCGCGTCTATGGCCACACCGATGCCGTAGGCAGCGCGGCCTATAACAAACGTCTTGGCAAACGGCGCGCCCAAGCGGCCGTGAATTATCTGGTATCCAGGGGAATCAGCCGTGCGCGGCTCGAAGCTCTGGTCTCCTATGGAGAAACCCAACCCCTGATCGTCACGCAACAGCGCGAGCGGCGCAACAGGCGCACCGTGACCGAGGTCAGCGGCTTCCTCAAGCGCCACCCCACTGTTCTGGATGGGAAATACGCTCAGATCGTCTATCGCGAATACATCGCCAGCGCGGTTCCGGCCACCACCCTGACAGCCGAGCAGACCCTGCAATCCACCTTGGAATAAAATTCCCTCCTAAAACCCCTTAACTTTTCCCTACAATTGGATGCTTTTGGCCCAATTGTGGTCAAGATCTTAACAGACATTCTCTACAAGAGGTGAAATACGCCCCGGCTGAAGGAGGCGATACGCCTTGAGACTAAGAGGATGTTGGCGATGAGCAGCGAACTGCCGCAAACTGATACACCTGCCATTGTTGCCTGTACCATCAGCCGCGATGTGCAGAATTTCGACCTCTTGATCGAAGACATGGAAACGGCACTGGGCGAGGCATGGGGTGATCTCGGGTTTTCCGAGGCGCTGGCCTTTTTCAACCAGCCCGAAGCCGAATCGCTTCAATTCGTGGCCATGGCCATGGACAGCGAGGATGAAGAAAACCTGCCCCTGATGGGCAACATCATCACCGAGGCCCATGCCAAGGGCATCAAGGTGATCCTGATCGCTGAAGATGTGACTCCCGCCGCCCTTCATTCTTTGCTGCGCCTCGGCGCTGATGAGTTCATCCCCTATCCGCTTCCCGAGCAGGAACTGCAGGCCGCAATCGACCGGCTGAGCGCACCCGCGCCCCAGCCCGCCGCCGCGGCGGAAAATCCGCACCAGCTGAAAAGTGGCAGCCGCCGCGAAGGTGCATTGATCGTGTGTCACGGGCTGGCCGGGGGCACCGGATCGACGACACTGGCCGTGAACCTTGCCTGGGAGCTGGCGGAACTCAGCAAAAGCAAGGAGCCGCGCGTTTGCTTGCTCGATTTCGACATGCAGTACGGGTCGGTCTCGACCTATCTCGACTTGCCGCGCCGCGAAGCCGTGATGGAGATGCTGAGCGAGACGGACAGTCTGGACGAAGAGGTCTTTGGGCAGGCCCTGCTGCCGTTCCAGGAAAAATTGCAGGTCCTCACGGCACCATCGGATATGATCCCGCTTGAGATCATCACGCCAGAGGACGTGGAACGGGTGATCGAGATGGCCCGCAGCCATTTCGATTTTGTGGTGGTGGATCTGCCGCACACGCTGGTGCAATGGTCCGAAACCATCCTGCAGCTGGCTCATGTCTATTTTGCAGTGATTGAGCTCGACATGCGCTCGGCCCAGAACACGGTGCGGATGAAACGCGCCCTGCAATCCGAAGGGCTGCCCTTTGACAAGCTGCGGTTCGTGCTGAACCGGGCGCCCAAGTTCACCGACCTCAGCGGCAAATCCCGTGTCAAACGCATGGGGGACAGCCTCGGCATTTCGATCGACCTGCAACTGCCGGACGGTGGCAAACCGGTCCTGCAAAGCTGCGATCACGGCCTGCCCTTGGCCCTGTCCAATGCCAAGAACCCGCTGCGCAAGGAAATCGCGAAACTCGCCCAGTCGCTTCATGAACTGGGCCAGAGCGAAGCGGACGCAGCCGCCTAACCTGCAGGAACTCCGGGGGAAAAAGAGTTGTTTTCGAAATACAAGAAGCAAGCACCCAGCGCGCGCCCGGCTCCGGCCGCAGCGCCCGCGCCGACCGCTGGACCCGCCGAGACACCGGCTGCGGCTGCGTCGCTGCGCCGTCCGGTTACCCGCAACATGGCCGAGGCTGCACCCGCTGACAAAGACCGCAAGCGCAAGGAACGTCTGGGCGAAATCAAGGTTCAGCTCCACCGCGAACTGCTGGACAACCTGAACCTTTCCGCGCTGGAAAAGGCCAGCGAGAAGGAGTTGCGGGCCGAGATCGCGCAGATTGCCGGTGAGATCCTCGAAGAGAAAGGCATCGTTCTCAACCGCGAAGACCGCATGACGCTCAACAAGGAGCTTTATGACGAAGTCACCGGCCTTGGTCCGCTGGAGTCGCTGCTGCAGGATGAAACGGTCAGCGATATCCTGGTGAACGGCCCCCAGCAGATCTTTGTGGAGCGCGAAGGCAAGCTGCAGCTGTCGGACGTCACCTTCAAGGATGAAAAGCATCTGATGCGGATCATCGACAAGATCGTCTCGGCCGTGGGGCGGCGCGTCGATGAATCCAACCCCTACGTGGACGCCCGCCTGGCGGACGGTTCGCGTTTCAACGCAATGGTGCCGCCCATTGCGGTGGATGGATCGCTGGTGTCGATCCGGAAATTCAAGAAAGACAAGCTGGGCATTGATGATCTCGTCAGCTTCGGCGCCTTTACGGAAGAAATGGCTGCATATCTGCAAGCCGCCGTTTCCACGCGCCTGAACATTATCGTCTCGGGCGGTACGGGGTCTGGTAAGACCACGACGCTCAACGCGCTTTCGAGCTTTATCGACGATGCCGAGCGGATCCTCACCATTGAGGACACCGCCGAATTGCAGCTGCAACAGACCCATGTGGGCCGGATGGAAAGCCGCCCGCCCAACGTCGAGGGCAAGGGCGAGGTTTCCCCGCGCGACTGTCTGAAGAACGCCCTGCGGATGCGCCCGGACCGGATCATCGTGGGCGAGACCCGCGGCGAAGAGGTCATCGACATGTTGCAGGCCATGAACACCGGCCATGACGGGTCGATGACCACGATCCACGCGAACTCGGCCCGTGATGGCGTGTCGCGCCTTGAGAACATGATCGCAATGGCAGGCATCGAAATGCCGATCAAGGCAGTACGCAGCCAGATTTCATCGGCTGTGAATGTCATCGTGCAGGCCTCGCGTCTGCAGGACGGCTCGCGCCGGATGACCTCGATCACCGAGATCACCGGAATGGAAGGCGATGTGATCTCGATGCAGGAGATCTTCCGCTTTCAGCGTGTGGGCCTGACACCCGACAACAAGATCATCGGCCATTTCACCGCCACCGGCGTGCGCAGCCACTACTCCGAGCGGTTCCGCCTTTGGGGCTACGATCTGCCGCCCTCGATCTATGAACCCACGCGGATGGAGTAACAGAGATGCAAGTGCCCATCGAACCGCTGATTTACGGTCTGATCTTCGTCGGCGTCATCGTGCTGGTCGAGGGAATCTATCTGGTCGTCTTTGGCAAATCGATCCGCCTGAACAGCAAGGTCAGCCGTCGGCTTGAGATGCTGGAGAAGGGCAATACCCGCGAAGAAGTACTGGAGCAGCTCCGCAAAGAACTGAAACAGCACGGGAAATCACAGTCCATCCCGCTGTACTCCCTGTTGGCCGAGCGCGCCCAAAAGGCCGCGATCGCGTTCACGCCGCAGCAGCTGATGATGATCATGGCCGGGGTGGCCGTCATCGCCTTTATCGCGCTCAGTGTCGGAACCGCCGCCCCGATGCCGGTGCGGGCCCTCGGTTCGATAATCATCGGCGTGGGCGGGGTCTTTTTCTGGGTGAACAAGAAAGCCAGCAAACGCATGGCGCTGATCGAAGAGCAACTGCCGGACGCGGTCGAACTGATGGTGCGGTCCCTGCGGGTCGGGCACCCCTTTTCATCAGCCATTCAGATCGTCTCCAACGAAATCGAAGATCCTCTGGCCTCGGAATTCGGCATGATCGCGGATGAATCGGCCTATGGGCGCGACATCGGTGAGGCGCTCAAGGAAATGGCAGAGCGGCTGGATCTGCAGGACATGCGGTTTTTGGCGGTTGCGGTCACGATCCAGCAGCAGTCGGGCGGTAACCTGGCCGAGGTTCTGGCTGGCCTTGCCAAGGTGATCCGCGCCCGCTTCCGCCTGTTCCGCAAGGTGAAGGCCATCACCGCCGAAGCGCAATGGTCGGGCAAATTCCTGTCCGGTTTTCCCTTGTTCGCCCTGGGCGTTCTGTTGGTCAGAGACCCCAACTACTATGACAACGTCCTTGACCACCCCTGGTTCATTCCCGCCTGTTTCGTGGTCGGGATCATGCTGACGATCAATCTGTTCGTCATGAAGATGCTCACCAACATTGAGGTCTGAGGAGAAGTTCCATGTCCATCCTATCCGACTTGAACGGTTTCCTGACTGATCAGTTTGGTGCCTTCGGGCCGCTCCTTGCCATTGGCATTCTGGGCCTTCTGATGATCGTTCTGGCGATTCCCCTGCTGCTCAATCAGCCCGAAGATCCGCTCAAGAAGCTGCAGAAGGACATGTCGCCCGAGACACAGCCCAAACAGCAGAAAGAGCGCCTGCGCCAGGGCAACCGCAACGAGCAGCTGCAAAAATTTGCTTCGTTCCTGGAGCCGCAGAACGCCGAAGAGCTGTCTGCGATGGAACTGAAACTGCGCCAGGCGGGCTATGCCTCCAAAGATTCGGTGCGCCTGTTTCACTTTGCCCAGTTTGCCTTGGGCCTCTTGGGGCTGGGCGCCGGGCTGTTCTACGTCTTTGTGATGAAAGCCGGGACCGAATTTGACAGCCAGCAGCTGGCCCTTCGCATTCTTGGTCCCGGCGGTGCAGGCTACATGCTCCCCAGATACTGGATCACCCGCCGCATCGAAGAGCGCAAGAAACAGATCACCCAAGGCTTTCCCGACGCGCTGGACATGATGCTGGTCTGCGTGGAGGCGGGGCAGTCTCTTGACCAGTCCATCGTGCGCGTCGCAAAGGAGCTGCACGCCTCCTACCCCGCGCTGGCCGAAGAATTCGAAATCGTTGCCTATGAGATGAAGGCGGGCAAGGAAAAGGAAAAGGTGATGCGCGATATGGGCACCCGCTGCGGGGTGCAGGACATATCCTCCTTTGTCACCGTGATGATCCAGTCCCAGGCCTTTGGTACATCCATCGCTGATGCGCTGCGGGTTTATGCGGACGAGATGCGCGACAAGCGCGTGATGCGCGCCGAAGAGGCGGCAAACAAGTTGCCTGTGAAAATGACTCTTGCCACAATGGGCCTGACGGTGCCTCCGCTTCTGATCATTCTGGTCGGACCTTCGGTGGAAGGCATCTCGAATATGGGCAATATGGGTAACTGATCATGACCAGGCTGCGCAGGGCGGCGGAACTCCGCCCCTGCCCCTCACACTCCGCCGCCCGCGCCGCCGCGCTGGTGGCGTTTCTCGTCGCATCCTCCTGTGCACCGCAGTTCGCACGGGAAGAGCCTGACAGCCCCTGGGCGCCCGGCGTGGATCTGCGCAAGCAGGCCGAAGACGGTCTGGTGGTCGGCCATCGCCTGATGGATGCGGGCGAATACGAGCTGGCACTCGATGCCTTCAACCGGGCCGCATTGGACCAGGGGCTGACACCCGAGGTGCTGTCCGGCATGGGATCGGCGAACCTCGGCCTTGGGCGCCTGGGTCAGGCCGAAGCGCTGCTGCGCCGCGCCACCAAGGCGGCTCCCGACTGGCCAGAGGCTATGAACAACCTTGGTGTTGTCCTGATGGAGCGGGGTAAAACGCCCGAAGCCGCGCAGATCCTGCGCCGGGCCTATGCGCTCGACAATGGCGAAAGTGACGCAATCCGGGATAATTTGCGCCGGGCACTCGAAAAACTTGAAAATTCCGCGCATAGTGATCCGCAAAACGAAAGTCGAAGCGACTTCACATTGATGCGGCAAGGCGGCGGCAGCTATCGGATCGGAAAGAATCCCTAGGCCAGCCATCAGATCCGCAAGGGCAGAGCAGCAAAAGGACGCATAAAATGCGCCAGTTTATTCTTGTGACGACAGGGCTTGTGGGCGTTCTTGCCCTTTCGGCCTGTGCGGAACCCGATGGCAAAGAAACCGTTGAACGCGCCTTTGAAGAGGTCAATGTCGTGGATGCGCACAACCTCAACGAGGTGATGCTCTCCGTGGCCGACCCGAACGAGGCCGTGAGCTATTTCCAGAAATCCCTTAAATCCTCGCCTGATCGCATCGATTTCCAGCGTGGTCTTGCCACCTCGCTGATCCGGGCCAAGCGCAACACCGAAGCCGCAGGCGCCTGGAAGAAGGTCGCGGCCCATGCAGAGGCCACTGTCGAGGACCGCATCTCGCTGGCGGACGCCCTGATCCGTGTCGGTGACTGGAAAGGTGCAGAAGACGCGCTGGACTCTGTCCCTCCCACCCATGAAACCTATCGCCGCTACCGTCTGGAAGCGATGGTCGCGGATGCCAACAAGGAATGGAAACGCGCCGACAGTTTCTATGAAATCGCGACGGGCCTGACGACACAGCCCGCAAAGGTGATGAACAACTGGGGTTATTCCAAGCTTTCGCGCGGCCAATTCGCCGAGGCCGAGCGCCTGTTCAGCGATGCGATCCGCCAGGACCCGACACTTTTCACTGCCAAGAACAACCTGGTTCTGGCCCGCGGCGCCCAGCGCAACTACACGCTGCCGGTGATCCCGCTGGATCAGACCGAACGCGCACAGCTGTTGCACACAATGGCCCTGTCCGCGGTCAAGCAGGGCGACGTCAAAACCGGTGAGAACCTTCTGCGCGAAGCCCTTGCGACCCATCCGCAGCATTTCGAGGCCGCCGCCCGCTCCCTTGCGGCGCTTGAAAACGGCTGATCCATGATGCACCTGGCCATCCCGGCCCATGTCGCCCTGTGGTTTCTGCCCTTCGTGCTGCCGCTCTGCTATGCGGCGGCGCTGACAGACCTGCGCGGCATGCGCATTCCCAACTGGATCAATGATTGCCTCGGGCTGGTTTACATCATTGTTGGGATCTTCGTGATGCCGACCTGGGCCGATTATGGCTGGCAGCTTTTGCACCTGCCCGTCGGCATTGCGCTGGGGTTCCTGTTTTACTCCGCCGGCATGATCGGCGCGGGGGATGCCAAGTTTGCAGGTGCGGCCGCGCCTCTGGTGGCCCTGTCAGACCTCCCCGCACTGATGATGATCTTCTCTGCAAACCTTCTGGCTGGGTTTGTGACACACAGGCTCGTGAAACACACCCCGCTGCGCAGACTCGCCCCCGACTGGCTCAGCTGGAACGTGGGCAGCAAGTTTCCAATGGGTCTCTGTCTTGGGGCAACGCTTGCCATCTACCTTATCCTGGGCGCGCTTTTGGGAAGCCCGGCTGCGGGCTGAACCGGGCTCTTTAATAAAATACCGCAGAAAACGGCGCCTGCACGGCGCGCGTTTTCCCGGAAATGCACCAGCATTGCCGTTCTCTTGCCACAGTGACGCGTAGACTGATCTTCAGGAGTGGATCCCCTGATGGCGGGGCTGAGTGGGCCCTCCCCCACAAGGCCGCCTTCAGGGGAGCAGGTTGAACAGACAGGCCGTGACATGAATATGCAGACTAGCGCCGTGGTGGCGCCGCCCGCGCCGCGCGGGCTTGCCCAGATGCAGCTTCCCATCGTGATGATGCGGGATATCCTGCTCAAAACGATGTTCCGCAAGAATGCTGACCTGGTCAGCGATATTGCTGCGGCCATCTGCCTTCCGATCCCCGTCACGCAGGAACTGGTCGACATGGCCCGCGAGCAAAAGCTGTTGGAGGCGACGGGCACGCTCAACGCCAACAGCGGCAACGAGATGGGCTATCAACTGACAGATGCCGGCCGCGCGCGCGCGCTGGATGCACTCAGCCAATCGGAATACTACGGCGCCATGCCGGTGCCACTCGATGTCTACCGCGAACAGGTCGAGCGCCAGTCGATCCGCAACATCATGGTGACCCGTCAGCAACTGACCCAGGCCATGGGCCACCTGATCCTGCCCGATAGCCTGCTGGATCACCTCGGCCCCGCCGTCAGCGCGGGCCGGTCGATCCTGATGTATGGCCCACCCGGCAACGGTAAATCCTCGATCTCCAACGGCATTCGCGATGCCCTGGGCGATTGCGTCTATGTTCCACGCGCCATCGAATACGCCGGTCAGGTGATCACCGTCTATGACCCCATCGTGCACACGGCAGCCCCCGAAGAGGCCGAGGATCCCAATGCCCTGCGCCGGGCCCGCCGGTTTGACACCCGCTACGTCAAATGCGAGCGCCCCACCGTTGTCACCGGCGGTGAACTGTCCCTGTCGATGCTCGATCTGGTCTACAACCCCACAGCACGCACCTATCAGGCACCTCTGCAGTTGAAATCCACCGGCGGCATCTTCATCGTCGATGACCTTGGCCGCCAGGCAGAGCCGCCCCAGGCGCTGGTCAACCGCTGGATCGTGCCGCTGGAAGAGGGCCGCGATATCCTTGCCCTGCAATCGGGGGAAAAGTTCGAGGTCCCGTTCGATACGCTGGTGATCTTCTCCACCAACTTTCACCCGAACGAGATCTTCGACCAGGCGGCGCTGCGCCGGATCTTTTTCAAAATCAAGATCGACGGGCCGGATCAGGAGAACTTCCTCAAGATCTTTGCGCTGGTGGCACGCAAGAAAGGCGTGCCCCTGGATGAGGCGACCTTGGTGCACCTCCTAAAGACCAAATACCCAACTATCGGCAATGTCTACGCCAACTATCAGCCAGTCTTCCTGATCGATCAGATGATGGCAATCTGCGATTTCGAGGGCATCCCCTATCAAATGAGCCCCGACCTGATCGACCGCGCCTGGGCCAACATGTTCGTCAAGGACGAAACCATCGTGAAATAGGCAGGCCGGGCACTCCCGCCCGTCGTCGGCCTTTTGGACAAAAGACCTCCTCCCGTTGGGCCCGGCGCCGCGCCTGCGCGGCGCCGGGCCCAAGGCCGCCAAGGGGTATCGGCGCAGCCGATGCACCTGCGGGCGCGGGAGCCTTCGCCCCTTTTGGGATTTGCGCAGACCGCCACGCGGACTAAATAGGGAACATGGATCACCTGCCCCCTCAGATCTCTGACTGGTTCAAAACCCGCGCATGGAGCCTGCACCCGCACCAAGCAGAGATGCTGGCCCGTTCAGGGGATCCCGCGACGCTCTTGATTGCCCCAACCGGCGGTGGCAAGACCATGGCCGGTTTCCTGCCAACGCTGGCGGACCTCGCGGGCAACACACATGATGGCCTTCACACGCTCTATGTCTCGCCCCTAAAGGCGTTGGCTGCGGACATAAAGCGTAACCTCACCGGCCCTGTGGCAGAGATGGGTCTGCCCATCCGCATCGACGAAAGGACCGGCGACACGCCCCAGTCACGTCGCAAACGCCAGCGCACAGACCCGCCGCATATCCTGCTAACCACACCGGAAAGCCTTGCGCTGATGGTCTCTTACGAAGACGCCGAGCGCACGTTCAAGGGCCTCAAACGCATCGTCATCGACGAAATCCACGCCCTCGCGGAAAGCAAACGGGGCGATCAGTTGATGCTGGCCCTGTCGCGCCTGCAAAGCCTCTGTCCCAACTTACGCCGTGTAGGCCTGTCCGCTACGGTGGACGATCCTGCCTCCATTGCGCGTTACCTGGCCCGCCACCCCGATCCCTGCACGATTGTCGAGGCAGACCCCGGCCCCGCGCCCGACATCGCCATGCTGGAGACTGCCGAGGCGCCCCCCTGGGCCGGGGGCGGTGCGGCCTATGCGATCCCTGCCGTTCTGGAGCAAATCCGTACCCATCAGACCACGCTCATCTTTCACAACACCCGTGCCCAGGCTGAGATCTTTTTTCACAATCTCTGGCTTGCCAATGAGGACGCGCTGCCCATCGCCATCCATCACGGCTCACTCGACCGGGTGCAGCGCGAGCGGGTCGAGGCAGCGATGGTCGCGAATGACTTGCGGGCGGTGGTCTGCACAGGCTCGCTCGACCTTGGCATCGACTGGGGCAACGTAGACCTGGTGATCCAGATCGGTGCGCCCAAGAACGTCAAACGCCTTGTGCAGCGGATCGGGCGGGCCAATCACCGCTACAACGCTCCGTCAAAGGCGCTGCTAGTGCCCGCCAACCGGTTCGAGGTGGTGGAGTGTCAGGCCGCGCTTGAGGCTGTCAAAGAGGGCAAGCTGGACGGCGATCCACGCCAACCGGGGCCGCGCGATGTGCTGTGCCAGCATATCCTGATCCGCGCCTGCGCGGGGCCGTTTGAGGCCGATGCGCTCTTTGCCGAAGTCACCGGCACCGGCGCCTATTCCTCTCTCACCCGAGACGCCTTCGACGCTTGCCTCGACTTTTGTGCCACCGGCGGCTATGCCCTGCGCGCCTATGACCAATGGCAGCGCCTGCTGCAGCGCCCGGATGGGCTATGGCAACTGCGCGATCCCCGCTCTGCCGCGCGTATCCGCATGAACATCGGCACCATTCAGGACGCCGACCTTCTGAAAGTGCGCATGAAGCGCAGCCGCGGCGGCAAGCCTCTGGGCGAGATCGAAGAGGCCTTTGCTGCCACGCTCACCCCCGGTGACACCTTCCTGATCGGCGGGCAGATCGTGCGCTACGAGAGTTTGCGCGAAATGACCGTCGAGGTCAGCCGCGACCGGGGGCGCAAACCCAAGATCGCGGTCTTCTCGGGCACAAAATTCGCCACCTCCACACAGCTGAGCCAGGGCATTCTTGACCTTCTGGCGCAGGACGCATGGCCCGACCTGCCCGCACATACATCCGACTGGCTGGCTCTGCAGCGCGAGGTATCCGAACTGCCGCGTGTAGGCGAGATGCTGATCGAAACATTCCCGCATCAAGGCCGTGAACACGCCTGTCTGTACGGCTTTGCAGGACGCAATGCGCAACAGACGCTGGGACTTCTGGCCACGAAACGGATGGAGGAGCTGGGCCTTGATCCCCTCGGATTTGTCGCAACCGATTACGCCACGCTGATCTGGGGGCTGTCTGAACTGACTGATCCTGCCCCCCTGCTGGACGGGCAGGCCTTGCGCGATGGGCTGGAGCGCTGGCTGGCCGGGAACGCCGTGATGAAACGCGCCTTTCGCGCCTCCGCTACCATTGCAGGCCTCATTGAACGCAACACCCCCGGCAGCCGCAAGTCCGGGCGGCAGGCGACCTTCTCGTCCGACATTCTCTATGACACGCTGCGCAAATACGACCCCAATCACCTGCTTCTGGACATCACTCGCGACGAGGCGCTGAGCGGCCTTGTGGATTTTGCCCGTATCGAGGAAATGACGGATCGCATCCGGGGCCGCATCAGCCTGCGGCGCCTGAGCCGGATCAGCCCGCTGGCAGCGCCGCTCTTGCTGGAGGCCGGCAGGGTGCCCGTGCAGGGCGCGGGCGCCGAAAAGCTGATGCAGCAGGAAGCGGCGGAACTGATGCGCGCTTCGCGCCTTGAAACCCTCGCACAATGAGGCTTGCGGGCAGACCAGAAACCGGCGATCAGACGCTCATGAGTGGCTATGACTTCACCCTTGCGGGCACCCGGCTTATCGCCCTTGGCAGCGGCGCCCTCTGGTGGGCCGACCACCGGCTCTTGTGCGTGTCGGACCTGCACCTAGGCAAATCCGAACGTCACCTCAGGCGCGGTGGCGCGGCCCTGCCGCCTTATGAGGTGCGCGATACGCTGAACAGGCTGTCCGCCCTGATCGAGCAGTTTTCGCCAGATACGGTCCTGTGCCTTGGCGACAGTTTCGACGACCTAGCCGCCGCCGAGGTTCTGCCCGCGCCGGAAGCCGAAGACTTGCGCCAGATGGTAGTGGCGCGGGAGTGGATCTGGATCGAGGGCAACCATGACCCCGGCGCGACGCGCTTTGGCGGACAAAGCTGCGATGAGATCACTATCGGGCCCCTCACTTTTCGCCATATCGCACGCGCGGATGCAAAGCCCGGAGAGGTCTCAGGCCACTATCACCCAAAGGCGCGCCTCAGCCGGGGAAGCGCGCGTCCTGCTTTTCTGCTGGATCATACCCGGCTGATCCTGCCCGCGTTCGGCACCTACACAGGGGGCTTGCGCACCAGCGATCCGGCTCTCGCAGGACTTATGGCACCGCAAGCGGTCGCCATCCTGACTGGGCCGACGCCCCTGCCCTGCCCGATGCCACGCTGACGCAACGTCTTGTTCCCTCGGGCAGATCCCGCGTCTAAACTCGGGCCATGAGCACAACACGCATCCAAGACAGTTTCGCCCGCCAAAGCATGATGACCACCCTTGGCGCCACTCTCGACAGTGTGGAGCCGGGCAAGGTGGTGATCTCCGCGCCCATCCTGCCAACCAGCCGTCAGCAACATGGCGCCGCACATGCCGCGCTGACCTTTGCCATCGGCGACAGCGCTGCGGGCTATGCCGCGCTCAGTCTTCTGCCCGAAGACCAGGAAGTGATGACAGCAGAGATCAAGATCAACCTTCTGGCGCCGGGCATCGGGGATCGGTTGCGCGCCACGGGCACCGTGATCAAACCGGGTCGACGCCTGGTGGTGGTAACATCTGAAGTGCATGCCATCACCGGGGGCGAGGAAAAACTGATTGCCATCCTCCAGGGCACCATGGTGCCGGTCACGCCCTAGATGACACGAAAACACCCGCCGAGAACCTTGGGCGGGTGCTTGTCGTTTCACCAAAACGGCAAAAGGCTCAGGCTGTCAGCCCTTCGGGTTCTTCCAGCCCATGCGCGCGGCAGCAGGCGGTCAGGGTATTTGCCAGCAGACAGGCGATGGTCATCGGGCCAACGCCGCCCGGCACCGGGGTGATGGCGCCTGCAACCTCTGACACCGGGGCAAAGTTCACGTCCCCGAGCAGCTTGGTCTTGCCGGGTTTCTCCGGGTGCGGCACGCGGGTGATGCCGACGTCGATCACCGTGGCACCGGGTTTGACCCAATCGGCCTGCACCATTTCCGAGCGCCCGACCGCAGCCACAAGGATATCGGCGCGGCGGCAGACCTCGGGCAGATCGCGGGTGCGCGAATGGGCAATCGTCACGGTGCAGTTTTCCTGCAGGAGGAGCTGCGCCATCGGCTTGCCAAACAGGTTCGAGCGGCCAATCACCACCGCATTGAGGCCCGTCATATCGCCGAGCTGATCGCGCAGCAGCATCAGACAGCCCAGCGGCGTACAGGAGACCAGCCCCTTTTCGCCGCTTGCCAAAAGGCCCGCATTGACAACGCTCAAGCCATCCACGTCCTTGGACGGGTCAATGCGCGCCACGACGGCGCGCTCATCGAGGTGATCCGGCACCGGGAACTGGCACAGGATCCCATGCACGGCGGGGTCGGCATTGAGCTGGTCGATCAGCGCAAAAAGATCCGCCTCGGACACGTCGGCGGGCAATCTATGCTCAAAGGAGGCCATGCCGACCTCGACCGTCTGCCGGTGTTTGGCGGCCACATAGACCTCGCTTGCCGGATCTTCGCCGACCAGAATCACCGCAAGGCCGGGCGTGATGCCGTGGTCCTCTTTCAGGCGCGCCACATGGTCCGCCACTTTTGCGCGCACCGTGGCCGCAAAAGCCTTGCCGTCGATGAGTGTCGCTGCCATCTGCCAAAATCCTCTTTTTGCGGGTCTCGTGTCGGGGTGCGCCGAAACGCGATACGGCCCGGAACCCCTTCCGGGCCGCAGATTGCGCAAATTTCGCCTCAGAACAAGCCTTCGATCTGTCCTTCGGCGTTCAGATGGATGTTTTCCGCCGCAGGAACCCGCGGCAGGCCCGGCATGGTCATGATCTCGCCGCAGACCACCACCACGAACCCGGCCCCTGCCGACAGGCGCACCTCACGCACCGGCACAGAATGGCCCGTGGGCGCACCGCGCAGGTTTGGATCCGTCGAAAAGCTGTACTGGGTTTTCGCCATGCAAACCGGCAGATGGCCGTAGCCCTGATCCTCCCAGAGTTTCAGCTGATCGCGGATCTTCTTGTCGGCCAGCACTTCGTCGGCGCGATAGATACCCTTGGCGATACGCTCGATCTTCTCGAACAGGCTCAGCTCGTCGCGGTAGAGCGGCGCGAACTGGCTGACGCCGCTGTCGGCGATCTCGGCCACGCGGCGGGCCAGCGCTTCGGACCCTTCCGAACCCAGCTCCCAGTGGCGCGACAGGATCGCTTCGGAACCTTGGGTTTCAACGTAGTCCTTGACCGCCTGGATCTCGGCCTCGGTGTCGGTCACGAAGTGGTTGATGGCTACCACAACCGGCACGCCAAAGGATTTGAGGTTGCCGATGTGGCGGCCGAGGTTGGCGCAGCCCTCCATCACTGCCTCGACGTTCTCGGCGCCAAGATCGGCCTTGGCAACGCCGCCGTTCATCTTCATCGCGCGCACGGTGGCCACCAGCACCACGCAATCAGGGGCCAGCCCCGCCTTGCGGCATTTGATGTTCATGAACTTCTCGGCGCCAAGATCCGCACCAAACCCGGCTTCGGTCACCACGTAGTCGGCCACTTTCAATGCGGTTTGCGTCGCGATGACCGAGTTGCAGCCGTGGGCGATATTGGCGAAAGGACCGCCGTGAACGAAGGCCGGGTTATTCTCCAGCGTCTGCACCAGGTTCGGCTGCATCGCATCCTTGAGCAGAACCGCCATGGCGCCTTGAGCCTTGATGTCACGGCAGAAAACCGGGCTGCGGTCGCGGCGGTAGGCCACGATCATATCGCCCAGACGCTGCTCGAGATCCTTGAGGTCCTTGGCCAGGCAGAGGATCGCCATCACTTCGGAGGCCACGGTGATGTCAAATCCACCCTCGCGCGGGAAGCCATTGGCAACGCCGCCAAGCGAGACGTTGATCTGGCGCAGGGCGCGGTCGTTCATGTCGACGACCCGGCGCCACTGGACGCGGCGGATGTCGATATCCTGCTCGTTGCCCCAATAGATGTGGTTGTCCAGCATGGCCGACAGCAGCGAGTGGGCCGAAGTGATCGCGTGGAAATCGCCGGTGAAGTGGAGGTTCATGTCCTCCATCGGCACCACCTGCGCGTAACCGCCCCCGGCGGCGCCTCCCTTCATGCCGAAGTTGGGGCCAAGCGAGGCCTCGCGAATGCAGATCATCGCGTTCTTGCCGATCCGGTTCAGCCCGTCGCCCAGACCCACGGTGGTGGTGGTCTTGCCCTCACCCGCCGGGGTCGGGTTGATCGCGGTCACCAGGATCAGCTTGCCGTTTTCCTTGCCCTGAACGGAGTCGATAAAGGGCTGACTCACCTTTGCCTTGTCATGGCCATAGGGCAGAAGATCGTCATGGGACATGCCCAGTTTGGCGCCGATCTCCTGAATCGGGAGCTTCTTTGCCTCGCGCGCGATTTCGATATCACTCTTGTAGCTCATGGCCTCGTTCCTGACCTGTTTCATCGGTTGACCGGCAGCGCAGCCGGGGTTGATCAAGACTTATCCAGACTGCGGCAATTCGCGCGCGTGTTTTCCGACGTTATCACGCTTCGAAGCGGCGTCCGCAGCTTTGGATCGGAACCCTTGGGGGTCGAAAGGAACGCAATGTGCCCCTTTGAAGACCTGTTCAGGGTGCCCAGGCGCGCTGGTCAGGGACAAAAACCGCCAGCTGATCGCCAAGAGACAGGCGACCGGGACGCTCGACCCAGGCGGTGATTCCCCGCCGGTTCTTGGCGGCCGGTTTAAACTTGGCGCCATAGCCGGTGTGATCCTTCTCGATCTCGCGGCCAGGCAGAACGCAGGGGCGGTTTTCCATATCGACGGTCAGAGTCGTGCCATCCGGGCCCTGCAGGCGCGTATTTGGCGGGATAAATGTGAAATCAGGGATTCCGCGCAGAACCAGCGTAGCGCCAAGGCGCGCCGGATCGAGCCGCTCAAGCCCCATGTCCGCGGCAATCAGCGCCAATTCTTCTTCGGAGAGGATCGTCAGCTGCCGGACATTGCGGATCTCGGTCCCCTGCGGGTAAAGGTTCTTGACCCGAACGCATGAGGCGCGCGCCTCGCCCTCGTGTCGTTCTCCGTTTATGCCGTGAAAGCCGAGATCCAGAGCATCCCGCTTCATCGCCGAAAGATCGTTTCCTGCCGGAACCGCACCCATCCAGGTGATTTCCCCTACATAATCGGTTTTGCGCAATACGGGCATTCTGAGGCTCCTGAAAAATGAACTTAGTATCGGTACGGCTGCCAGACCACAGCTGATCGTGCGGCGACCATACAGGCAAAAGGCGGAACTTCCAGACGTTTGAGAACGGATCTCGAAAGAGAACGGTCGGATCGCAAAGCGATCCGACCCGGGCGCTGGGGCGCCGGGCAGCAAAGCTGCCCGGCGCCCCAGCGCCATCCCCTGACGACAGCATTGGTCTTCAGTTGGAATGAAAAGGCCCGGTCGATGACCCGGCCTCACTATCTCATTCGATTCAGGCTGAAGGCTCAGGCTCCATGCCCCCTTCCGGCGGGGACTTTTTCGGCTTGGCCTTCGGTACCGAGGTGATCGACGCACTACCTTTGTCGGCATCGTCCCCTTCATCCTGACCAGAATGCGGCGGCTCACCTTTCATGACGCGCTTGATCTCGTCGCCGGTCAGCGTCTCATATTCCAGAAGCCCCTGGGCCAGACGCTCCCACTCATCCTTGTGGTCGGTGAGGATCTTGAAAGCCCGCTCATAGCCGTTCTGGATAAAGGAACGCACCTCGTCCTCGATCATCTCCTTGGTATGCGCCGAAACCGAGAAGCCCGCTGTGTTGCCGCTGTATCCTTCATGCGCCTCGGCATAATCGATGTTGCCGACCTTATCCGACATGCCCCAGCGCATCACCATGGCGCGCGCCAGCTGGCTTGCCTGCTGGATATCGCCGGCAGGGCCGTTGGAGACGTGGTTTTCGCCATACTTGATGATCTCGGCGGCCTTACCGGCCATGGTCATCGCCAGCTTCTGTTCACACTCGTCCTTGTGCCAGTTGAGGCGGTCCATTTCAGGCAGGCTGACCACCATGCCAAGGGCGCCACCACGCGGGATGATCGTAGCCTTGTAGACAGGATCGCACTCGGGCAGCTTGAGGCCCACGACGGCATGACCGGCCTCGTGATAGGCGGTCTTTTCCTTCTGGTCCGCCGTCAGCACCATCGAGCGACGCTCAGCGCCCATCATCACCTTGTCCTTGGCGTTCTCGAAGTCTTCCATTGTGACAAAGCGGCGGCCAACGCGGGCGGCCATCAGGGCGGCCTCGTTCACCAGGTTCGCCAGATCCGCACCCGAGAAACCCGGGGTGCCCCGCGCGATGATGCGCAGGTCCACATCGGGGCCAAGCGATGTCTTGCGTGCATGAACGCCCAGAATCTTTTCGCGGCCCTTGATGTCAGGGTTGCCGACGGTGACGTTGCGGTCAAAGCGGCCCGGACGCAGCAGCGCAGGGTCCAAAACATCGCGGCGGTTGGTTGCGGCGAGGATGATCACGCCCTCGTTCGCCTCGAACCCGTCCATTTCCACCAAGAGCTGGTTCAGCGTCTGCTCGCGCTCGTCATTGCCGCCGCCATACCCGGCGCCACGATGGCGACCCACGGCGTCGATTTCGTCGATGAAGACGATACAGGGCGCGTTCTTCTTGGCCTGTTCGAACATGTCGCGCACGCGGGAGGCACCCACGCCGACGAACATTTCGACAAAGTCCGAACCCGAAATGGTGAAGAAGGGCACGCCCGCCTCACCCGCAATGGCACGGGCCAGCAGCGTCTTACCGGTGCCCGGAGGGCCCACCAGCAGCGCGCCTTTCGGGATCTTGCCACCGAGGCGCGAGAACTTCTGCGGGTTGCGCAGGAATTCCACGATCTCTTCCAGCTCTTCCTTGGCTTCGTCGATCCCGGCCACATCGTCAAAGGTCACCCGGCCATGTTTCTCGGTCAGCATCTTGGCCTTGGACTTGCCAAAGCCCATGGCGCCGCCCTTGCCGCCGCCCTGCATGCGGTTCATGAAGTAGACCCAGACGCCGATCAGCAGAAGGAACGGCAGCAGGGTAATCAGGAAGGACTGGAAGCCCGACTGCTCCTGCTTTTCCGCTCGAACCGGAATGTTGTTCTCGATCAGCATCGAGGTGACTTCGGCGTCGCCCGGCCTGATGGTGACATAGCTCTGCCCGTCAGAGGTCGTGAAACGAACTTGCTCGCCGTCGAGCGTCACGGTGCTGACCTGACCTGCCTCTACGGCGGACACAAAGTCGGAATAGGTGCGCTCACGGCTCTGCATGGTGCTGCCGGATCCGCTGAACAGGTTGAACAGCGCGAGGATCAGCAGGAACAGAACAACCCAGAAGGCGATATTGCGTGCATTTCCCAAGGAAAGTCTCCCAATGTTCCAGGCGACACGCGGCCGCCTGCGTTGAGCATAAAATAGGGAACATTCAGTCAGGTTCAATGCGATAAAAAGGATGCATGGAACTCTTCTTCTCCGCGGACCAGCTCTGCCCTGCATCCATCGGCATGGCCCGCCAATGGCGCGGCAATCAGTTCAGCGCCTTTCCAAAGGGCCGGTGTGACCACAAGAACCGGTGCAGGAAGTCCGGTTGCGCGCCAGTCCGTGCAGTGGCGAAGCCCATCCTCGCCCAGGGTACGAACCTCGCAATCCCTTGTTTCTTTGGCAAGAATGCGCCAGCGACCATCCCAAATCTCGTCCGGTGCCGCATGGCAATCCACAACGGCGCGGCTTTCACGGCAAATCCAGATCCGGCCCTGATGACACAAGAGGCGGGCCCCGCCCAAGGTTGACCCCACTCCCGTGCGAAGCCCTGCAATCGCCGCAAGCATGGGGGCGCGGCGCGGCGGATATCCCTTTGACGTGGTCCATTTTATCGCAGCAACGAGCAATCTGTAGGCAATCTCATCCGGTAGAGCGGCAAAACCGGCCCGGTCAAGTGAGATGGCGCCCGCGCGCACCTCGGCCAGATCCACGGCCGCAGCTTTCGTCGCCTGTTCAAGAGCTTGGCGCGCCTGTGCCATATTCGCGGCCACCGTGGTCAAGGCATCGACGGTCAGGCCAAGATGCTGCAACTGCGCCAGTGTCTGGCGCACGCGCACGCGCTCGAATCGCACATCTTCATTTGAGGGATCCTCGATCCACGTCCCCCCTGCGCTGCTCAGATAGGCCCGCAGATCTGCCCGGCGCACCCAAAGCAGCGGACGCCAAAGCGTCACGCCATTGAAATCCCGCTGGGCAGACATCGCCGACAGGCCATCAACACCAGAGGCGCGCATCAGCCGCATGAGGACGGTTTCCGCCTGATCATCCGCCGTGTGCCCAAGGGCCAGCCATGCAATGTCCTTTGCACGCGCCCAATCTGCCATCAGGGCATAGCGCGCCTGCCGCGCCGCGTCCTGCAGACTGCCGCCCCCTGGCCCCTCTTGCCAGGGCAGGATGTCATGCGACAGGCCCAAGCCTTTGGCCAGGTCTGTCACCTGCCGCGCCTCGGCCGCAGAGGCCGCGCGCAGCCCATGGTCAACCGTCACCACGCATATCTCGACCCGATTTTGGGACAGGCGTTGATGCAGAAGGTGGAGCAGCGCAACCGAGTCGCTGCCCCCGGACACGGCCACCCCGATCCGTTTGGGAAGGGGCGTCGGCAGTTCGGCGTCCAGCCGTTTCAGAATATCGTCGGGGCTTCTCGTCAAGAACAGCTCAGCCGCGCCATCTCGGCCTGGGCCTTGGCAACGGTGTCATTACCCGCAAAGCGCGCACCGACTTCCGACAGGGTGATGCAGGCCTGATCCACCTGCCCCAGCCGCCCGAGAGCCGCGCCCAGCTCAAACAGCGCATCCGGCGCCATCGGACCAACCGCATCGCCGGTAAAGGACGCCAGATAGGCCCGCGCTGCCTCACGGGTGTCGCCCAGCCCCTCCATCGCCTTGCCGCGATGAAAGTCGGCCTTGGCCGCAAGCGGACTGCCCGGATAGGCCGCATTGAAGGCCGCGAATTTATCAGCGGCCTCCTGATAACTGCCATTCTCAAGCGCAGCCTTGGCAGCATCGAAATCCGCGCGCTCACCCACGGCCAGCTCTTCGGTGGGGCCGGTCTGAACCGCAGGCGTTTCGGCATTGCCCCCTTCAGTATCCCCGCCAAGCGTCGTGGTCTTACCCAGCGCCGCGATATCGCCGCCTTCCAGTTCCACCAGGCGGAACTCAAGATCACCGATCCGGTTGGTGCCATCCGCGACGATCCGGTTGATGCGGTACTCCAGCTGCTCGGTCTGCGCCGTCAGCCGCTGCAGCTCCATCTCGATTGCTTCGACCCGGTCCAGAACCGACGTCCCGGCGAGGTTGGTCGAAGGCGCACCGGTGGTCGACAACTCTCGGTTGAGGCGCTGGATCTCAACATGCAGCACCGTCAGCTCCTGCCGGATATCGGCAAGGGTCTGCTGGTCCTGTGCCAGCACGGGCAGCGGCGCGCACAGCACGGAGACGGTGATCGAGGCGGTCAGGAAGGCACGGATGGATCGCATCGGATTACCCCGTCAGACCGCTCGCCAGGACGGTCACGGCACGGCGGTTCTTGGCATAACAGCTTTCGTCCGAGCAGATCTCGATCGGGCGTTCCTTACCAAAGCTCACGACCTGGATGCGGTTCCCTGCCACCCCTTGCGAGATCAGGAATTCCCGCGCCGCATTGGCACGGCGCGCCCCAAGGGCCAGGTTGTATTCGCGCGTGCCCTGCTCGTCGGCGTGGCCCTGGATGGTGACGTTGTAATCGGTATTCGCCAAAAGCCAGCCCGCCTGACCGCGCAGGGTTGCCTCTGCCTCGGGCGAAAGAGTGGACTGATCCACCGCGAAGAGAACGCGATCACCGATCGCCTCCTGGAAATAGGCGGGGCTGGTGGGGTCAGAGACCGATCCGGCTGCACCGGCGCCCGCGCCACTGCCGCCAAAACGCGTGTCATCCCATGCCGCGTTACTACATCCCGCCAGCCCGAGGGCTGCGGCCACCACAAGTGCAATCTTAAATCCGCTCATATTCAATCCCTACCCCTTCGCGTTTCTTGACGGCAACCTACCATATGTTGAGTCAGGCGGCCATGCTGGTTTTAATGCCCCAGTTGCGTTGTCGTTACTCATACAGACCTAGTTCTGCAACGGCGACCAGGCCGGATCGGAGGCGCCATCGGGCGTGCGCACCGGTTTGAGGTTCCGCCCCGAGATGTCCACCGAGTAAAGCAGCGCCCGGCCGCTCGCCCCTTGGGTTTCGCGGGTGAACATGATCACCCGCCCGTTCGGCGACCAGGTCGGCCCTTCATCCAGGAAAGATGCGGTCAGAAGGCGTTCCTCGCTGCCATCGGTGCGCATGACACCGATGTGGAAGCGGCCCTTGTTCTGCTTGGTAAAGGCGATGAGATCCCCGCGCGGCGACCATACAGGGGTGCCATAGCGGCCCGCGCCAAAACTGATCCGTTTGGCCGCGCCGCCCGCCGCGGGCATCACGTAAAGCTGCGGCGCGCCCGATCGGTCACTTTCAAAGACGATCTGGCTGCCATCGGGAGAAAAGGAGGGCGCGGTCTCGATCGAAGGCGCCGTGGTCAGGCGCGTGCGCTGGCCGGTGGCAATGTCCATGGTGAAAAGATCGGTATTGCCCCCTTGCGACTGGGAATAGACCACAGTGCGCCCATCGGGCGAAAACCGCGGGGCAAAGCTCATGATGCCGTCATCCGTCGACAGGATCCGGCGCTGGACTTTTCCCACATCCAGCACGTGGATCTGCGGGAATCCGGTCTCGTAACTGGTGTACAGCACCCGGTCGCCGGTAGGCGAAAACCGCGGCGCCAGCACGATGGCATCGCTGTTGGTCAGATACTGCACATTGGCGCCATCAAAATCCATGATCGCCAGCCGTTTGCGGCGGTCGTTCTTTGGGCCGGTTTCCGAGACAAAGACCACCCGGCTGTCGAAATAGCCGCCCTCGCCGGTGATCCTGCTGTAGACCGCATCGGCCACCTTGTGCGCCATGCGCCGCCAGCCATCCGTGGTGCCGGAGAATTGCAGACCTCCCCCCAGTTCGTTTTCGGCAAAGACGTCATAAGCGCGGAAGCGGACGGTCAACTGCCGCCCATTGACACTGACAGCCCCGGCGATCAGCGCCTGGGCATTCACCGCCTTCCAATCTGCGAATTTTACCGGATCGTCAAAACTGGTGATTTTCGAGATATGCGCCGAGGCGGGCACCTCGCGGAACAGACCCGTACCGCTGAGGTCGGCCGCAACCACCCGTGCGATCAAAGAGGCGTATTCGGTCGCCGCCGCATCATCGGAGATGAAGTCGGGCACTGCATAGGGCAAGGGCTCGATCACACCCTGGTCGATCTCGATCCTGAGCGGCCCTCCGCTTTGTGCCGCAACGCTGCCCGCCGTTATCAGGGCCGCAACGCACAAGGTCAGGCCGTAAAGAGCCAGGCGTGCCGGGTAGGTCCTCATTTGATCCGCATCCTTTCGGGATTGAATGTCATCTCAATATCACGCCAGTGGGCGTATTTATCAGGGGGAAGTTGAAATCCTCGTGAACCGCAGCGGATTATTGCCCGCCGTGCGGCCTCGTAGGCCTGTTTTGCAGCCGCCGCCGACCCGCCGGTGCTCGACAGCATCCGGATGGAACCCGCATCGGGCTTACCATCCTGTGCGAGGCTGACACCGACCACAACGGTCGTGCGCAGGGCGTCCGAAGAGAGCGATCCGACGTTCCAGCATTGCGAGACGGCAACGCGCAAGGCGTCCTTTTCCCCGCTGGTCAAAGGCGGTCCGGCAGGCTCGGGAGCCTCCACATCAGCGCCACCCGCAAGCGCAGCCGCCAAAGCGTCTTCGACCGCCGAGCGTTCGACCGGGGTTTCGGCCTGCGGCTGTTGCGGGGCGGTCTCGACCGTCCGCCGCTCGGGGCGGCTTTTGGGTCGCACCGACTGGGTCGGCGCGGTGACCACCTGCTCCTCGGCCTGATTTTCTTCCGTCACGATGCGGTCTGTTGCCGCCTCGGGGGCAGTGGCTTCCTGCACCTCCTGCGGGGCTTCGGCGCCCTCCTGCGGGGCGACCTCAGGCTGGACGACGTCACCCACCGCCACATCGGGTTCCGGTGGCGCCACAGGCACGGGGGCGACCCGATCCACCGGGGGCAGCTGCGGCGCTTCCGGTTGCGGCGGCAGGATCACCGCCGTCTCGGGGGGCGTTTCGACCTCTGGCGGGGCATCCGGCACAGTGGGATCGGGCTGCCCCTCGGGCACATCCTCAACCACCGGATCCGGGGTCGGCTCCGGCAGTGGCTCGGGGCGCTTCGGGGGCACCTCCGGTTCGGGGCGAGGCACAGGCGGGACAGAGACCTCGGGCGCGGCGCTTTCCTCTGGCGGTGCCAGCACGGTTGCATCCGGCGCCACCTCTGGTGCCTGTCGCTGCTGGCTGAGGCGGGTGAATTCCTCGGCGGAAATCAATGAGACCTCCTGCACCTCGAAGGGCGCAGGGTCAGGCTGGAACCAGCCGCCAAGCGCGGCCCAACCCAGCAGGAGCCCGTGCCCCGCAAGAGAGATCTTGGTTCCGGTCTGCACGTGCCGTGCCCCCGCCTATTGATCCGCGCCGCCGCCGGATGCGCCAGAGGCTGTACCATCCAGCGCCGGGCCGCCCGTATCTGTGACCAGGCCCACATTGGCAAAACCGCCCGCATTGAGCGCGCCCATCACCTGCATGACCTCGCTGTAGGCAATCGCCCCATCAGCCCGCAGGAAAATCCGGTCGGAGGTGCGTTCGGCCGCAATCGCGCGCAGTTTGGCAACCAGTTCGGCGCGCGGCACCGATGTGGTCTGGATCTGGATGTCACCACCCGCCGTCATGGTCACCGTCAGCGGCTCTTCTTCATCGCCCGGCAGCGCGCCCGCCGCCGTTTTCGGCAGCTCGACCGGCACACCGACGGTCATCAGAGGCGCGGCCACCATGAAGATGATCAGCAAGACCAGCATCACGTCCACGAAG
The DNA here is from genome assembly GCF_038148855.1 of Phycobacter sedimenti. Taxonomy (NCBI): domain Bacteria; kingdom Pseudomonadati; phylum Pseudomonadota; class Alphaproteobacteria; order Rhodobacterales; family Roseobacteraceae; genus Phycobacter; species Phycobacter sedimenti. The sequence continues at coordinate 143,822 of NZ_JBBVGR010000004.1, forward strand.
GGCGTGACGTTGATCTCGGCCATCGGCTGCGCGCGGCCGCGGCGACGTCCACGGCGGCGCCCGCCGCCGCCCGATGCTTTTTGCTGAACCGCAGCGCCCATGGCTCAGGAATCCAGCTGGCGGCTGAGGATGGTTGCGAACTCATCCGCAAAGGCTTCGTAGCTGCCGAGGATCCGGTCGCTGTCCGCGCTCAGCTTGTTGTAGAAGATCACCGCCGGGATCGCCGCAAGCAGGCCGAGCCCCGTCGCCAGAAGCGCCTCGGCAATGCCCGGGGCGACGACGGCGAGATTTGTGTTCTGCTGCTCGGCAATCTCGATGAAGGCATGCATGATACCCCACACGGTGCCAAACAGGCCGATGAAGGGCGCGGTGGAGCCGATCGAGGCCAGCACCGGCAGACCCGCTTGCAGGCTCTCGGCCTCCTTGGCGATGGCCACGTCCATCGACCGGTCGATCCGCGCCTGTGCACCGGGGATCAAGCCGCCGTCGCTGCGGTGGCTGCGGCGCCATTCGGCCATGCCGGCGGCAAAGATGCGTTCGGACTGCCCTGCCGGGTCCGGGCCCAGCTGGTCGAACAGTTCGTCCAGCGGATTGCCGGACCAGAAGGCCGCCTCAAACGCCGCCGCGTCGGCCCGCGCTTTGCGATAGTTGATCAGTTTCTGAAATATGATGCCCCACGACCATACCGAGGCGGCAATCAGCATCAGCATGACCAGTTTCACGGTGATGGTGGCCCGCGCGAAAAGGCCCCACATGGAGAAATCAATCTCCTGCGCCAGCGCCAGAGTTTCTGCTTCCATTAGCCTGCTCTATCGTTTCCGGCCGTCTGTTCGCGGCCTTGTTTGATGCAACGCTAGCTCAAATCAAACCGAAAAGCCAATGAAACAGGCGTGACAGCGCCCACAGCCTAGAGCAATGCGCGAATCTCTGCCGGCAGACGCGTCGGACGACCATCCGCCGCGCTCACGCAGACCGCCGTGACAACCGCCTTGAACAGGGGCGCGTCGCCGCGGCGCACCAGCTGACGCATGGTCAGGCGTGCGCCGGTCAGCTTTTCCACCTCGGTTTCCACCATCAGTTCATCCTCGAACTTGGCAGGCAACAGGTAGTCCGCCTCGATCCGCTGAACCACCCAGATGATACCCGCATCGCGCATAGCATTCTGATCGTTGCCAAGCTTTCGCACCCAGTCGCTGCGCGCCCGTTCGATGTAGCGCAGGTAATTCGCGTGATAGACGATCCCGCCCATGTCGGTGTCCTCGTAATAGACCCGTACCGGGAATTCATGCGTCATGTCCTGCCCTTTCTCTGCTGCGGGCACCCTAGGGCCAGGTGTTTGGGGCAGCAAGCCCTGTGGGCCTAGTCTGTGTCAGCGCCCGTGAAGGGATAGTCCGCAAGGATTTCGTAGCGCGCACCGTCAGCATCGAGGGTCGACCGATAAAGCGCCATCCGGTCGATCGGCAGCTCGGGCATGGCGTAGTCCCCGTGCGCCTGGAGGAAGGCCCCCAATCGGCGTGCCTGGTGTTCCGGCATGTCCCGGCCAAAGCGGGCCAGGGTGATATGCGGACGGAAACGTTCGCGGGGAAGGTCGATCTCCGCCCGCTCCGCCGCCCGCCGCACCTGATCGCGCAGCCGGGCCAGGGCCGGCTCGGGCTGAACGGCCGCAAAGAGAATGCGCGGCCTGCCTCCGCCAAAAAGATCGAGCCCCTTGATGCACAGGCTCAGGGGCATGGCCTCGATCTGTTGCAGCTCCTGATGCAAGCGATGCAGCACGCGTTCGGGCTGTTCATCCAAAAAAGCCAGCGTCAGATGCAGGTTCCCCGCCGGAACAATTCGTCCCACAGGGATGCCCTGCTGAAGCCGATCCAGACCATCGAGGGCATCCTCCGGCAGGGGCAGACCGACAAAGGCACGCATCGCCCCGCCCTACTGGATCCCGGCGCCGGGCGCCGACGCCTGCAGCCGCGCATAAAGGCGCAAGGCATGAGAGGCATCACCCGCCGCCACCGGCATCATCCGATCATAGGCGGCCGCGATCACCCCGGCGATCTCGGGGCGCAGGATGGTGGCACCGGTCTCAGGCAGCACCGCCAGCGGAGATTGTTGGGAAAAGGCGTGATCCCCCCACATCAGCATGACCTGCACCGCCTGGGTGAGGGCAAGCGTTTCAGCAGGCATCTTTGCCAGATCCCCCGACATGCGCAGAAACACAAAGGCCGCGCGGATACCGCCCTGCTCGTCAAACCGGAAGGCGCGGTACTGACTGGCATTCGCGTCCTTGAGCCGTGCAGTCAAAGGGGCAAGATCCGGGATCAGACGGTCCAGATCGGGCACGGCAAGCAGCTCATCCCACTCGCGAAAGAAGAAGACCATGAGGTTCGTGCCAAGCTCGGGGTCGGTTTCCGCCATCTGGTGCCCGGCAAGGGTCACCACCGCCTCAAGCGCCCCTTTCAGGATCCTGAGCGTCTCATCCTCAACCCCAAAGACGATGGGCGCAATGGGACGCCCCCAGCGCGCGAAGGCGTAGGATCCATCCTTGCGTGTGAACAGCGTTTCGATCTGATCCGGCGTCAGGTTCAGTGTCATGAGAGCGGCTCCATCGCAAGTGTGTCGACTGTTGAGCGCGTCTATGCCGCTCTCGAAACCAAACGGCAAGGGGGCACTCCCGCGCCCTCAGGTGCATCGGCTGCGCCGAAACCCCTTGGCGGCCTTGGGTCCGGCGCCGCTGACGCGGCGCGGCCGCATCAAGACCCATCTGCCCTTTTCCGGGTCAAGGGCCGCGCATGCGGCCACGCGGCACGCGTGGTTTACCCTTGAGGCGGCAAAGGGCTAAATACCCTTGCAATGGTGCCTCAAGGTGCAGACCTGCCCCTTGAGGCACCTCTCAGCAAATTCCCCCCGCCGCACCGGCGGCGCCTGGCCCAACGGAAGCGCGGCATCTTCGATGCCGCCGCGACGGGCGGGAGACTATCCTCATTTGGAGAACAGGTCGCTTTGCGATTTGGGCGGCGCCAGGCCCAGATGCGTCCAGGCCTTCTGCGCCAGCATCCGCCCGCGCGGGGTGCGCTGGATCAGCCCCTGTTGCAACAAGTAGGGCTCGATCACCTCCTCCAGCGCATCGCGGCTTTCGCTGAGCGCAGCCGACATGGTCTCGATCCCCACCGGGCCACCCGCATAGTTTTCGGCAATCAGTCGCAGATACCGCCGGTCCGCCCCATCAAGACCCAGGTTGTCCACCCCAAGCCGGGTCAGCGCCCCGTCGGCCAACTGCCGGGTGATCGTTCCATCGCCCTCGACAACCGCAAAGTCCACCACGCGGCGCAAGAGCCGCCCGGCGATCCTTGGGGTTCCCCTTGCGCGCCGCGCGATCTCTCGTGCGCCAGCATCATCCGCCGGGGCACCCAGCTTGCGGGCATTGCGGCTGACGATCTCGTGCAGCTCATCCACCGTGTAAAACTGCAGCCGGGTCGGAATACCGAAGCGATCCCGCAGCGGCGTGGTCAAAAGACCCATGCGCGTGGTCGCACCGACCAGCGTGAAAGGCTGCAACTCGATCCTGACCGTACGGGCGGCGGGGCCTTCACCGATCACCAGGTCAAGCTCGAAATCCTCCATTGCCGGATACAGCACCTCTTCCACCGCCGGATTCAGCCGGTGGATCTCGTCGATGAACAGCACATCGCGGGCCTCGAGGTTGGTGAGGATCGCCGCCAGATCGCCGGCCTTGGCCAGAACCGGCCCCGAGGTCATACGGAAATTCACGCCAAGCTCGCGCGCCACGATCTGTGCAAGCGTTGTCTTGCCAAGGCCCGGGGGCCCGTGAAACAGCGTGTGGTCCATCGCTTCGCCCCGGCGACGGGCGCTTTCGATGAAGACGCGCAGGTTGGCGCGCGCCTCGGCCTGACCGATGAATTCGGATAGACCCTGCGGTCGCAGGGCGCGGTTATTTTCCTGTTCGCTGTCTTCCGGCAGCGGCGCGGGGCGCAGGGTTGGGTCCGAGTCGATCATCCAATCGTCACCCCTTCGGCGCCAGCAGACGCAGGGCGGCACGGATCAATTCCGCCTCGCCGGCCTCGGGATTGCCGCCTGCGGCCTCGGCAACGGCGGCTGCGGCCTCCGAGGGGCCATAGCCAAGATTTCCAAGCGCCGAAAGCGCCCCTGCAGAGGCCGCTGCGGCCCCGGTCGGCGCCTTGGGCCTGGACGGTCTTGCCTTCTTGGGTGCGGGTGCCGTCTCGGCTGGCTCCACAACATCCGCAAGGGACGGCCCGTCCATCGCCTCGGATACCGTACCGCCCATGGCCATGACGCCGGGCGCCTTGTCCTTGAGGTCCAGTACAATGCGCTGCGCGGTCTTGGGGCCGACGCCCTTGGCCGCCTTGACGGCCGCCCAATCGCCAAGCGCAATGGCACGGCTCACCCCATCCGGCCCCAAAGCGCCCAAGATGGCGAGCGACACCTTGGCCCCGACGCCCTGCACCGAGGTCAGCAAGCGGTGCCATTCCTTCTCCACGAGCGAGGGAAAGCCATAAAGCTGCATCAGGTCTTCGCGCACCAACAGTTCGGTATAGAGCGCCACGGGCTCCCCCACGCCGGGCAGCGCCGCAAGTGTGCGATCCGAACAATAGACGATGTAGCCAACCCCGCGCACATCGATCAGAACGTGATCCGGCGCGCGGTATTCCAGCCGTCCGGTCAGCTTGCCGATCATGCGCCCACCTCTTTCAAGACCCGTTGGTTCGAGCCCCCGTAATAGGCGTGGCAGATGGCGATGGCCAGAGCATCGGCGGCATCCGCGCCCTTGGGGTTACACCCGGGCAGCTGCAGCTTGACCATGTGCAGGATCTGACCCTTGTCCGCGTGCCCCACACCAACCACCGTCTTCTTTACCCGGTTGGGCGCGTATTCCCCCACAGGCAGCCCGGCCTTGGCCAAAGTCAAGAGCGCAACACCCCGCGCCTGGCCCAGCTTCAGAGTCCCGGCACCATCCTTGTTCACAAAGGTCTGTTCGATGGCTGCCTCGTCGGGGCAGTACTCGGCGATCACCTCGCTCACCTGGTTGTGGAGCGACAAGAGCCGTTCGCCCAGATCGTCCCCATCCGAATGGCACAGCCCGTTGGCCACATGAGACAGGCGCGTTCCGTGCGATTCGATCATCCCCCAACCCAGGGTTCGCAGCCCCGGATCGATACCCAAAATTCGCATATCCGATCCATCCCTGCTCGTTTGTTAGAATTGTTTTGAAAAGGGCTAGCACAAAAGGCGAACATGTCCAAACGCTTTTGAGAGGCAGTCCGGCTGCAAGAGCGGTATGGCAGTCGCAGATGCGGCTCAAAAACGCCGCCTTGACGTCCGGACGCGACAGATTTGCCAAACCTTTGCCACGAAGGCGCGATCTCCCTTGTTTGCAAGGGGATAAGCTATGCATTTTCGGCACAGAGCCATGCAAAAATCGATCTTGCTGCGCGGATTTTTCATCTCTACCTGCCGAATACCGCGCTGGTCCTTTTGGCCAGCACAGATACGGAAACATACACCAAAGAGGACACGGATATGGCTGCACTCGACACCACCCGCACCACCTATGGCTCTGTCGGCCTGTTTGGCCGTATCGGAAGCCGTTTCAACACTGTTCTGGCAGCCGCCGTTGCCTGGAACGACGCCCGCGTTACCCGCAATGCCCTTGAGGCGCTCAGCGACCGCGAGCTGGCCGACATCGGCATGTGCCGCGGCGATATCGACGACATTGCAAACGGCAAGTCCCGTTTCTAACGCCCCCCCACTCACAGACGGTCTGACTGCTGCCCACTTCCCTCGGGGTTGCAGAAAACAACGCCGCAGCCCTATTTCAGGCTGCGGCGTTTTGTGTTCTGACGGTGGTGTCCAGCGTCCGGCCGGTTCAGGCTGCGTCGACCTGTTTTTGTGATAGCGCCTGCGGCCTTGGACGCTTCAATGAATTTCAGTGAATATAGGGACGAAGCTTGTGGCCTATGAAAACCGAGATCGGCTCCGGCTGCATCACGATGGCCCCTGCGCGCTCTATGGCAATCCCCTGCGACAGCTCAGTCAATCGCGCCTCGTAGCTGGCAAAGCCCAAAGCCGCCATCACGAATCCCTTGAACAGGAAGAAGAAGCCCAGGAAATACACTACAGCGCGCGGCGTCACCCACACGCGCGCCTTAACCGGTTTACGTGGCTCTACCACGATAAGACCATCCGCCCCCACATGCGCAGAGTACCCGGATGTCATGGCGCTGTGCTTGTCCTCAAGACGTCGCAGGCGCGCACTGAATTCTCGATGCTGTTTGCTCATACCATGAGCCCCCCGAACTGGCCCCCACCAGCGGATATCTCATCATGCGACCGAATTGTGGCAAGTTTAGGGCAGTTCCCTAAAATTCGTACCAAAATTGGCTAAATCAGCCGTCTTTCCGAAGCAGCAGCGTGGTCCATTCGCCAATCTCGTCGCGACGCTGCAGTGCAAGACCGTTTTCGGCGTAGACATCGATCACCGAGTCGGCCTGCTCGTTGAGGATGCCCGACAGGATCGCATAGCCCCCGGCGCGCAGATTGGCTGCAATTTCGGGCGAAAGCGCCACCAACGGTCCTTTGAGAATATTTGCAAATATCAGATCGTAGGGCGCGGCCGCCTTGAGATCCGCATGATCGAACCCGGCCGCCTCCAGACAGGTCACCTGCCCCGCCATGTCATTGGCCTTGAGGTTGGCCTCGGCCACCTCGACGGCGACCTCATCAATGTCGCTGGCCATGAACTGCCCGTCCCAGACACGCGCGGCCGCCATCGCCAGAACCGCAGTGCCGCAGCCGATGTCGGCCACCTTGGTGCCAGTGAAGCCGGTATCAATCAGGTGATCCAGCGCCTTCAGGCAGCCCAGGGTGGTGCCGTGGTGGCCGGTGCCGAATGCCATGGCCGCCTCGATCAGCAGCGGGATCTTACCCTCGGGCACCTTGTCCGCGTCATGGCTGCCGTAGACAAAGAACCGCCCGGCCTCCACCGGGGCCAGTTCCCGGCGCACATGAGCAACCCAGTCGGTTTCCGGTAATTCGGAGACGGCAAAGGGTTTGGACTCGTGCATCGTCGCCAAGAGGGCGAGCCCCGCCTCGTCCGGGGCCTCGGTGAAGTAACCACCGACCTCCCACAGGCCCGATCCGTCCTCGACCTCGAAAACGCCAACGCCGGTGGGTTCGGGCGTCAGACGCTCCATCGCCGCGCCCAGCGCCTCGGCTTTGGCTTTTCCGGTGAGGGTGGTCAGGGCGGTGAAGGTGGGCATGGCGTCTCTCCAGGGATTACTGACATGCGCCTAGGCCGCGCGGGGCGCGGCGTCAAGCATTAGCGCGGATGATGGCCCTACTCTGCCGGGGCGGCGGGCAGATACTTGGAGAACACCGTCTCATTGCCCGGCTCCGGATGGCGCGGGATCAGACAGGCCAGCGCCAGCGACACCAGCGCCATGCCCGCCGCCAGACCAAAGACCGCACCGGGCGAGATCACCCAGAGCATCCCCAGAAGAACCGGCAGGAAAACTGCGGCGATATGGTTGATGGTAAAGGCGACGGCAGCGGTGGGCGCGATATCACCAGGATCCGCGATCTTCTGGAAATAGGTCTTCAGCGCCAGCGCCAGCGCGAACAACACATGATCCACAACGTACAGCGTCGCCGCCAGCAAAACGCCCCAGCCAAACCAGTAGATCCCACCGTAAAGGGCAAAGACGATGGCAAGCCCCGCATATTCGAAGATCAGTGTGCGCCGCTCGCCAAAGACAGCGACGAACCGCCCCAGCAGGGGCGCAGCAGCCATGTTGATCACCAGGTTGATCAGGAACAGCGCCGTCACCTCGTGGACGTCAAAGCCGAACTTCTCGACCATCATGAAGCCGGCGAAGACCACGAAGATCTGCCGCCGCGCGCCTGCCATGAACTGCAACGCGTAGTATAGCCAGTAGCGGCGGCGCAGGATCAGCTTCTTGACCTGCGGATGCGGCGCCTCGAACTGCGGGTAGACCATGAGGCAAACAAAGGCGAGCAGCGTCGTTACCCCGCCTGCGGTCATGAAGACCACATTGTAGCTGAGGTTCAGCGGCTCCCACAGAAGCACGATCAGCCCGTAGACCACCAGCGTTGCGGCCGATCCCGCCGCCAGAAGCCAGCCCAGGATCTGCGGTGCGCGCGCCTTTGGCAGCCACTGCAGTTGCAGCGACTGGTTCACCGTCTCGTAGTAGTGAAAGCCGATCGAGGACAGCATGGTGATGGTCAGGATCCCGCCGAGCGACGGGAACCAGGCCGTGAACGCCGTCGCCGCGCCCAGCAGCATCAAGGACACCAGCCCCAAGACCTGCTCACGCACCAGCATGATCACCGCGATCACCCCGATGGCAAGGAAGCCGGGAATCTCGCGCACAGTATGCAAAAGGCCGATGTCGGCGCCGTCGAAATCCGCAACCTCGATCACGAAGTTGTTGAGCAGCGCATTCCACGCGTTGAAGGCAATCGGCATGCACAGCGCCATGACAAACAGCAGCGTGGTCGGGCGGCGCCAGCGCGGCAGATCGCGCGCAGTCTCTATCGGGATCGGCTTGAACATAAGACCAGCCTTTAAGCCCCTTTCTGCCGTCTGGCGAGGGCAAAACAGCCCGCGCACAACTGATCTGCATCAATGCGCGCCCCATCAAACGCACATATCAGGATGCTTGCATGGATCAGGAGACGCGCAATGGATCTGGTATCACTCGTCGAACGCATCGGAGAGGCCCCGACGGCGGCCCTGTTCGGTCTGGCCACAGGGCTGACCTTTGGCATTGCCGCCCAGCGCTCGCGGTTCTGCCTGCGCGCAGCCACCGTGGAATTTGCCCGCGGGCGGATGGAGGACAAGGTCGCTGTCTGGCTTCTGACCTTTTCCACCGCCGTGGTCTGGGTGCAGGCGGCGCAGCTTCTGGGACTGATGAATGCCGCCGATGCGCGCATGATGGCGGTCCCCGGCAGCTGGTCCGGCGCGGTGATTGGCGGCCTTCTGTTCGGCGCAGGCATGGTGCTGGCGCGGGGATGTTCAGGGCGCTTGCTGGTCTTGGCGGCCACCGGAAACCTGCGCTCCGTCGTCTCAGGACTGATCTTTGCCGTTGTCGCGCAGATGAGCCTTGCGGGCGTCCTCTCGCCGTTGCGCGACAAGCTGGCGGCGCTTTGGGTGACCTCGGGCGGGCGCAACATGGATCTGCTCGCAACGCTCGGCCTGCCCGAATGGGGCGGTTTGGCAATGGGGCTGGCGATTGCCGTTCTGGCGCTCTGGCTGTCGCGCAGGAACCGCATTGGTGCGGCGCGGCTGATCTTTGCCTCGGGCGTGGGTTTTGCCGTCGCCATGGGCTGGGTGCTGACCTACGGGCTCAGCCTTGTGGCCTTTGACCCGGTGCAGATCGAAAGCGCCACCTTCACCGGCCCCTCGGCCCATACGCTGATGTTCTTCCTCGACCGCAACGCCATCCTGGAATTCGATGTCGGCCTTGTCCCCGGCGTTTTTATCGGCGCGATGATCGCCGCCGCCTTTGCCGGAGAGATGAAGATCCAGGCCTTTGACGGTCCCGTTACCATGCGCAAGGCCATGATCGGAGCCGCGCTGATGGGCTTTGGCGGCATGCTGGCGGGTGGCTGCGCCATCGGCGCGGGCGTCACCGGCGGGTCGATCTTCGCCGGAACCGCCTGGCTGGCGCTGTTCTGCATGTGGATCGGAGCCATGGTCACCGATCTGCTGGTTGATCAACGCGCCGAACGCGCCCTTGCGTAAGGCTGCCTTCAGAAAAAACTCTGCGGGTCGATATCGACGCTGAGCCGCAAATCGCCTTTCAGCCGTAGCGGCGCGATCCAGCGGGCGATCGCCTCCTGCAGGGGCGCGCCCTTGGCAGCTTTGACCAGCATCCGCACCCGGTGGCGCCCCCTTATGCGGGCGATGGGCGCGGGCGCGGGCCCGAACAGCTGCGCCCCGATCTGGCGCAAGGCGCCGTCGTTGCGCGCCAGTGTTTCGCCCAGTTCAAAGACCTGCGCCAGATCCGGCCCCGACAGGATGATCCCAGCCATCCGGCCAAAGGGCGGCACCCCGGCGGCCTGCCGCTCGGCGGCCTCAGCCTTCCAGAAGGCTTCCTCGTCCCCGGACAGGATCGCGCGGATCACCGGATGCTCGGGCTGAAAGGTCTGGAGCAGAGCCTCACCGGGCTTTTCCGCACGCCCCGCACGCCCGGCGACTTGCCGCATCAACTGGAATGTCCGCTCAGCCGCGCGCAGGTCCGAGCCTTGCAGGCCCAGATCCGCGTCGATCACACCCACAAGGGTCAGATGCGGGAAGTTGTGCCCCTTGGCCACCAACTGCGTACCAAGGATGATATCGGCCTCTCCCGCCGCGATCTCCTCGATGCGCTGTTTCAGCGCGCGGGCGGAGCCGAACAGATCCGAACTCAGCACTGCGATACGTGCCTCGGGAAACAGCGCGGCGGCTTCCTCACCCAGCCGCTCAATCCCCGGACCAACCGGAGCCATCTTGCCCTCGACCTGGCACGACGGGCAGACCTCGGGAACCGGTTTCGTCTCGCCGCACTGGTGGCACATCAGCCGCTTCAGAAAGCGATGCTCCACCATGCGGCTGTCGCAGTGATCGCAGGCCACCTGCGCCCCGCAGGCCCGGCAGATCGTGACCGGCGCAAATCCCCGGCGATTGAGGAACAACAGCGACTGCTCGCCGCGTTCAAGCCGCGCCTTCATGGCGAATTTCAGCGTCGGAGAGATCCAGGTCGCGGGCAACAGATCCTCACTGCGCATGTCCACCGCGCGCATTTCGGGCAGAACCGAGGCGCCAAAGCGCGAGGTCAGATCCAGCCGTTTATACTTCCCGGCCTCCGCATTGGCCCAGGTCTCAAGGCTGGGCGTGGCCGAGGCCAGCACCACCTGCGCCGAGCACATGGCCGCGCGCAGCACCGCCATGTCACGCGCGTTGTAAAGAACGCCATCCTCCTGCTTGTAGGAGGTGTCGTGTTCCTCATCGACGATGATCAGCCCCAGATCGCGAAACGGCAGGAACAAGGCCGAGCGCGCCCCGATCACCAGCTGCGCCTTGCCCTGCCCCACCATGCGCCAGACCCGGCGCCGTTCGGTCATGGTGGCGCCGGAATGCCACTCCGCCGGGGTGGCCCCGAACCGCGCCTCGACCCGTTTCAGGAACTCCGCCGTCAGCGCGATTTCCGGCAAGAGGACCAGCGCCTGACGCCCCGCGCGCAGGGCTGCCGCCACAGCCTCCAGATAGACCTCGGTCTTGCCCGACCCGGTGACGCCTTTCAGCAGCGTGGTGCCATAAGCGCCGCCTTTGACGCCCTCCTCCAGCGCGGCCGCCGCCGCCGCCTGATCCTCGGTCAGTTCCTTGCCGGGCAGATCGGGATCGAGATGCGGATAGGGCAGATCGCGCGGCGTCTCTTCCTCGCGCAGGGCGCCCTGTTTGACGAGCCCCTTCACAACCGATGGGGTGACGCCCGCCATATCGGCCAGCTCTTTCGGCGTGAAGGAGAGGCCGCCGTATTCCTCGATCGCCTCCAGCACACGGGCGCGGGCATCCGTCATCCGGTCGGGGTCGCAATCCCCCCGTCGCAGGATCTTGCGCATCGAGGGCGGATCGGACAGCCCCGGCGCGCGGCTCGCCAGCCGCAGCATCGCAGGCATCGGTGTCAGCGTGTAATCGGCAGCCTTGCCAAGGAAGGCGCGCATCTCGCCGCGCATCGGCGCCACGTCCAGCACGCGGGTCACGCTGCGCAGTTTCGACGAATCAAAATCCCCCGCACCCGGCCCCCAGACAACGCCCAGAACCTTGCGTGGCCCCAGCGGCACCTCCACATAGGCGCCAAGGAAACAACCGCCTTCGGGCGCGCGGTAATCCAGAAGCCGGTCAAGGGGTTGCGTGGTCAGCACCGCCACCCGCTCTCCTGCCTCGAAATACTCCTGTCCGCTCACCGCCGCCTACCTTCCGCCCCGGCACCGCACCGGGGCTTTTTAATGCCTCCCCCATGAGGTAAACGCTAGCGGGAACAAGGCCAACCCACGCCAAAGGATTACCGCAAATGAAATTCTTCGTAGATACCGCCGAAATCGACGCCATTGCCGAACTCAACGACCTTGGCATGGTGGATGGCGTCACCACCAACCCCTCGCTGATCAAGAAATCCGGCCGCGACATCATCGAAGTCACCAAGGAGATCTGCGATCTGGTCGATGGTCCCGTCTCCGCCGAAGTCACCGCCACCGATGCCGAAACCATGATCGCCGAAGGGCGCAAGCTGGTCGAGATCGCCGAGAATATCGCCGTCAAGGTGCCGCTGACCTGGGATGGCCTCAAGGCCTGCAAGGCGCTGTCGGACGATGGGCACATGGTCAACGTGACGCTGTGCTTTTCGGCAAATCAGGCGCTTTTGGCGGCCAAGGCGGGCGCGACCTTCATCTCTCCCTTCATCGGGCGGCTCGATGACATCAACCTTGATGGCATGGAGCTGATCGAGGACATCCGCACCATCTACGACAACTACGGGTTCGAGACCGAGATCCTCGCCGCCTCGATCCGCACGGTGAACCATGTGCTGGACAGCGCCCGTATCGGCGCTGACGTGATCACCGCGCCCCCTGCCGTGATCAAATCCATGGTGAACCACCCGCTGACCGACAAGGGCCTTGATGCCTTCCTCGCCGACATCAAGGCGGCAGACATCAAGATCCTGTAACCTCTCCGGACAGCACATCCGGCTTCGAAAGGCGCTCTTATTCGGGGCGCCTTTTTCATGGCACAAGGCCCGCCCTGCCGGGTCAAGGGCCGCGCAAGCGGTCGCGCATCGCGCGATCCACCCTTGACGCGGCCTCTTCAAACACAATGGGTATGGCGCTTTGAGGGGGCATATCTCCCCCTCAAACGCTTCTCAGCACTCTTCAGAAGGTCCGCAAGGACCGCCCCGCCGGGCCTCGGCCCGGCGCCCGGCCCAACCGGCGAGGAGGCAGGCCATGGCTGCCCCGCAGCGGGCGGGAGAGCCGCCTGCCCCAGCCGGGACGTTCCGCCAATGCTCCAGCGCGGGACCGGGCGTTTCATCGGGCAAAAACCGCCTCACCCAGCCTCAACCCTTTCCCGACGGCCGAGTACACCGGGAAGGGCCTGCGTGTGGTGAGGTCGATCTCTCGCAGGATCCAGCCTTGGTCTTCGGCATCCAACAAGGAGGTGGACAAAGCGCGATCCGTAACCGGCGCAAGCCCTGTCCGCAAATCGGAGAAACGTACCGGTTGGGTTGCCTGCGCCAATACCGGCAAGGTCCAGCGTTTGCGCAGCAAGGCGCGTGCGGGATCTTCCCGAACCTGATCCAGAACCTGCGCCGCCATCCCGGCCGCGACCTCCCCTTTGGCGGTCAACTTGAATTCGGGGCGCAGCGGATGCCCGTGGCCGGGGTTGCGCATCAACAGCCCAAGCTCGATCAGATGGGCAAGACTGGCCCCAAAGGCCGTCCGCCCGGCCCCGCAGGCCGCAAGCAAGGGCGCCTGTCGTGCAGGAACTCCGCGATGCATCGCCGCCAGAATGTCGAGCGCCCAGGCCCGCGATGTCAGCTTGACAAGATCATTTATGTCCATAAAGTATAGTTACATTATTTTTAGAAAAGGAATAGTCTCAATGGCACTGGTTGATCTGACAAACGCCCTCACGATCGCGCTTTCCGTCACGGACCGGCATGCAAGCGCAAAATGGTACTCCGAAAAACTGGGGTTTGAGCTGCGCTTTCACATGGATGAGGCAGGCTGGAGTGAATTGCAGACCAAGACCGACAATGTGGTTCTGGGATTGGGCGAACAGTCCACCCCCACCCCCGGCAATGCGATCCCGGTGTTTGGCGTTACGGACCTCGACAGCGCCCGAACCGCCCTTGAGCAGGCCGGGGTGGCCTTTGATGGCCCGACCGAAACCATCGAGGGCATGGTCAAGCTCGCGACCTGCTATGACCCTGACAATAATGCGATCATGCTGGCGCAAGACCTGTCCCCGGCTGCCTGACGCCGAGGCGGACTTGGCAAGGAACTGCACGTATCGCTGCAGACGCGAAGGAAAAGCTAGAGACTGAACCCCCACCTGTGTTAGAAAACCTCAAAACCCGCACAGAGGTTCCAAAACACGATGAGCAGCATTCCCGCAGAAACACCTGACACCCTTCGCCAGAAGATCATCGAAAAGCCGGACATGGTTCTGGACGATCCGGCCGTCATGAACGCCCTGGTCGCCGCGAATGAGCGCGCGATGGGCTCCAACATCGTGGATCTGCGTGGCATCGCCATGGAGCGGCTCGAAGCGCGGCTGGACCGTCTTGAGGACACCCACCGCTCGGTTATCGCCGCAGCCTATGAAAACCTGGCCGGAACCAACCAGATTCACCGCGCCATCCTGCGCCTCCTGGATCCGGATGATTTTGCCGGTTTCCTGGCAAGCCTCGACAGTGAAATGGCCGCGATCCTGCGTGTCGATGCACTGGCGCTTGTCCTGGAAACCCGCCAGGACGACGGCTCTACCGCCGCAGAACGCATCGGTGATGTGCTGAAACCCGTCGCACCGGGCTTTGTTGCAGAATTCGCCGCCGCAGGCAGCCGGGGCGGATCCGACCATCAGGTCAGTCTGCGCCAGGTGCAGAGCGGCAGCGCCCGCATCTACGGCACCAAGGCCGAGTGGATCCGCTCAGAGGCCTGCCTGCGCCTTGATCTGGGCGACGGGCGCCTGCCAGGGATGCTGGTGCTTGGCTCCGAGGACCCCCACCAGTTCTCGCCCCAGCATGGCACCGATCTTCTGGCCTTCTTTGCCGGCGTCTTCGAACGGACGATGCGCCGCTGGCTGGCATGAGCCCGGCCCCTCAGGCGATGATCTCGGCGGCCTGCCGGGACGCGCTGCAGACCTGGCTGGAGAGCCTCAGCGCGCTTGGCGGCGCGGCCGACAACACCATCAACGCCTATCGCACCGATGTGAGCGGCTTTCTCGCCTTCATGACCACCCATCAGGGCGCGCCGCAGGGCCTTGGCGCGCTGGCGCAGATCTCCACCGCCGACATGCGCGCCTGGATGGCCTGCGAGCGCAGCACCGGAACTGGCGCGCGCTCGCTTGCGCGCAAGCTGAGTTCGGTCAAAAGCTTCTACCGCTGGCTGGCCGCCCGTGAAGGGTTCGAGCCAACCGCCGTTCTGGCCGTGCGGTCTCCGAAATTCCAGAAGAAACTGCCCCGCCCCCTGGCCGAAGACGCCGCCCGCGCGGTGATCGACACGGTTGAATTACAGTCGACAACGGATTGGATCGCGGCCCGGGATGTGGCGGTTGTCACGCTGCTTTATGGCTGCGGTTTGCGCATCTCCGAAGCGCTTGGTCTGACCGGCTCCGTTGCGCCCCTGCCGCCCGTGCTGCGCATTACCGGCAAGGGCGGCAAAGAGCGCGTGGTGCCGGTGATCGCTGCCGCGCGCGATGCTGTGGATCGCTACCTGCGCCTCAGCCCGCACCCGCAAGAGGCCACATTGCCCCTGTTTCGCGGGGCACGTGGCGGAGCCCTGAACCCACGGCTGGTGCAAAAGGCGATGGCGCAGGCGCGGGCGCAACTGGGCCTGCCTGCCTCGGCCACGCCCCATGCCCTGCGACATAGTTTTGCGACGCACCTGCTGGAGGCCGGCGGCGACCTGCGAGCCATCCAGGAGCTGTTGGGACATGCCTCCCTGTCGACGACCCAGGCCTATACCGCTGTGGACACCGCGCATTTGATGGATGTCTACAACCGGGCGCACCCAAAGGCCTGATCCGCTGCCCATTCCACGGCAAGATCCATAAAATCCAAAATATTTCAGAGGGCTGACGCAACCCCTTCTTAACCACGACTAGGGCATCACAGAGCAAACCGCTCCAGAAAGGATGCCCCATGTTCCACGATCCATCGCTCTTCCTTGATCAGGCCCCCGCGGCACCCGCGCACCCGGTTTCGCGCATCCGCTGCCCCCGTTCCGCTCCGAAATCGTCCTGGCCCACGCCGGGCGTCATGGGGGAACAGATGCAGCTGATCTTTGGCCCGTCTCCTTCGGATATCATGGGGTCGAACACCCCTGAGGGGAATAAAACCCTCCACTGAACCCTTGCGGGTTCTGCCCAAATTCGCCATCACGGGCGGATGACACCTCAGATCCGCGCCATTCTTGTCCACCTTTTGACCGCAACCGGAGCCGTCTTTGCCATGCTGGCAATGCTGGCCGCCGCGAATGCCGAGTGGAGCCTGATGTTCCTGTGGCTGGTCGTGGCCTTTGCGGTGGATGGTATCGATGGCCCGCTGGCGCGCCACTATCATGTGAAACGCTATGCGCCACAGTTCGATGGCGTCCTGCTGGACCTGATCATCGACTATCTGACCTATGTTTTCATTCCCGCTTTTGCGCTGTTCCAGTCGGGGCTGATGGCAGGCTGGACCGGCTGGTTCGCGATCATCGTCATCACCTTTGCCAGCGCGATGTATTTTGCTGACACACGAATGAAGACGAAGGACAACTCCTTTTCCGGCTTTCCGGGGTGCTGGAACATGCTGGTTCTGGTGATCTTTGCCCTCGAACCAAGCCACTGGACCAGCCTTGCCCTGGTGACGCTCCTGGCCGTGGCCATGTTCCTGCCGCTCAAGTTCATTCACCCGGTGCGCACCCAGCGCTGGCGGAAAGTTTCCTTGCCCGTTGCCCTGATCTGGACGGCCCTTGCAGGGTATGCCGCATGGATCGATTTTCACCCCGAAAGCTGGGCGCATTGGGGGCTAGTCGTGACCTCGCTCTATCTCCTGTTCGTGGGAATCCTGCAGCAGATCTTCCCGCCAAAGCGAGCGTGAACATCCGTCCCGCAGGCCTGCCACCTCCAAAACCCCTGATAGGACGGTAGGTTGAAAATGCGAAGCAAAGCCGTCTCAAATGGTGCACAGTTTGTCTTCCGCAAGGTAAGCACCCCTTAAAGCGGTGCTGCAAGGATGTCTGCATCTTTCGAGTATCCCCGTCGCGCGGCGACCGAGCAGGAGACATCGACATGCCTTCGATTTCCACCATTGGCGGCTTTTCACCAAGTCTGGCCCCGGGCCTTGCTGCAAAGCAGCCCCGACCACCCGAGCACAGCGGCCAAGTGGGGCCACCCGACCATGCCAAGGCCTGGGGCTGGCGCGCAAAACAGGCTGCGGCGGCAGAGACGGCACAACCGCCTGTGGAGCCCCCCTCAGAGGTGGCAGAACCGGCGAAAGTGGACGCTCTTCTCAGCGGCAGCTTCGGAGAGATCTCGTTGAAGATCGAGAATGCCGAAGGGGAATTCAAGATCGAGGTGTCACGCGATGAAGACGGGCTCAGCGTCGAGATAAAGGCCGAGACTGACCGCGGCGAAATCAAGATCGAATTCGAAAGCGGCGAACACGGCGGCATTGAGGTCGAGTTTGAAATGGGTGAGTTTGGGGAGATCTCGCTTTCCGTGTCCAATCTGGATGACAGCGATGGCGAAACGGCCATTGAACTCCTGGAGGGTACGGACGACCAGGAGAGTGGTTCAGCCCTGACGGAAACCGGCAGCGCCATCATGGAGACGATGGTCCTGAACACCACCCTGACTGCAGCCGCCCCGTCTGCAGCCGGTGCCATGTCCGAATACGAAAAGATTCAAGCGCTCTTCTCGTGAGTTCCCCCCACCCGAATTTCAGATAAGCAGCCCTGCTGCGCCTTCATGGCGAAGCAGGGCAACCTTGGTTTCGACACCACCCTGCCCCGAAAACCCGCCCAGACCCGAGCTGCCCAGCACCCGGTGGCAGGGAATGAGGATCGGAATTGGGTTGGCGCCACACGCATTGCCCACAGCCTGCGCCGAACTGCCAATCCGCCGGGCCAGATCTCCGTAGGTGCGCGTCTCCCCAAAGGGAATGGCGGCGATTTCCGCGCAGACCAACTGCTGATAGGCGGATCCCGTCACATTGAGCGGCAGGTCAAAAGTCTGCAAGCGCCTGGAGAAATAGGCCGTGATCTGCTCCACGGCCTCAACCAGAACCCCGTCCGATCCGGCACAAGATGCCTGTCCTGGCCCGGACCGCCGCCAGCTCAGACGTGAAATTGCGCCCTTTGTGGCAGTAACCGTCACCAGCCCCACCGGCGTCTGCAAGTCAGCGTGCTGCACCATTTCCATCCGATCCGTCTGTTTCCTCTGTTCCCTGCCTCTGCCTCTGCCTCTGGTCGGCAGACAGGAGCACAGCATTCGCCCTATTCTTTCCGCCTGGACGGCATCCTTTGGTATAGGTTTGGTAACCATCTGTCACACCCCCCTGCCCATGGGTGCGTGCCACGGCAGCACCAGCATTTGCTATCAATAAGTGACCGGCATCCGGAACTGACGCACTGTCGCTGAAGAGCCGGACCTGAACTTCACAGGATAGGTGAGCAAAGCTGGGATTAATAGGATCGGGATTGAGATATGCTGACACTGGATACGAACAAAACTGTCTGGAAGAACCCATTCAAGGGGCACAGCCCTATCCACGTGGATCCAATCCTGCGCAACGAAACGATCTATCATCTGACTGCGGTGCAGGAAAAAGAGAAGCTTCCCACACCCACCGAGCGCAAACTTGGCAGCGACGAGGGTATGGCGTTTCGTATCCAACGTGAGCTGGGCCTGAAGCCGGAAGAGAAGCAAACCGGAACCGCCCCGCAGGAGCCCCCCGCCAAACCATACAACCAGCAACTGAAGGAGATCGGGCTTGCTCCGGAATGGGGCAGCAAGGCGGACTCGTCAGACGAGGTCGGCGGTGGTGGCGCTTCACATGCGCAGGCCGAAATTTCCTCGGCAGCAAAGGCGCTCTGGCAGCAATATGTGGCGCTTCTGTCGGGGCGCGCGATCGGCCCTCTGCCAATGAGCGTCATCAATGCCGTCGCGAGCTATTCGTCCTCCAAGCAGGCCGTGGCCGCTTAAGACCAGCACTTACCCAAACACCACTCACCAGAACAGAACGCGCCGCCGAGACCCATCGAGGGTCCCGGCGGCGCGTCGGCCCTTGAAGGGCCTCCAATTGCCGTTCCGCTCAGGCGTCAGCCAAGCGCGCTGTTGCAGCGCCCGCAGACACCGGCATGGGCGTGATTGCCCACATCCGGCAGGATTTTCCAGCAACGCTGGCACTTTGCTCCCTCGGCCTTTTCAAAGACCACCGAGATACCCTCCACTTCGGGCATGCGGAAGGCTTCTGCCGGGGCGGGATCGCCGGTCAGCACCACGTCAGACGTGATACAGATATCGGCAAAGTTCACCGACTTCAGCGCCGCCAGAACCTCCGCATCGCGCAGATGCACCACGGGCGCGGCCTCAAGCGAGGCGCCGATCACCTTGTCGGTGCGCTGGATTTCCAGTGCCGAAGTCACGACCCGGCGGGCCTGACGAATCGACGCCCATTTCGCCGCAAGCGGCTCGTTCAGCCAGTCGGCGGGGGTCTCGGGGATATCCACAAGGTGGACCGAGCTGTCCTCGCCCGGATAGCGCTCCAGCCAGACCTCTTCCATGGTGAAGACCAGGATCGGCGCGAGCCAGGTGGTCAGCCGGTGGAACAGGATATCGAGCACCGTGCGCGCGGCGCGGGCATTCAGCGTGTCGCCATCGCAGTAGAGCGCATCCTTGCGAATGTCGAAGTAGAAGGCCGACAGGTCCACCGTGGCAAAGTTGAAGATCGCCTGCCACACGCCATTGAAATCAAAGGCCTTGTAGCCTTGGCGCACGGTGTGATCCAGCTCGGCCAGACGGTGCAGCACCCATTGCTCCAGCTCGGGCATATCGGCGGGGGCGACGCGCTGATCCTCGGTGAAATCGCCAAGGCTGCCGAGCATGAAACGCATGGTGTTGCGCAACCGGCGATAGCTGTCGGCGGTGCCCTTCAGGATCTCCGGGCCGATCCGCTGGTCGGCGGTGTAGTCGGTCTGAGCCACCCAGAGACGCAGGATATCGGCGCCGTACTGCTGCACGACCTTTTCCGGCACGATGGTGTTGCCCAGGGATTTGGACATCTTCATGCCCTTCTCATCCAGCGTAAAGCCGTGGGTCACCACATTACGGTAAGGCGCGCGGCCAAGGGTGCCGCAGGCCTCCAAGAGGGACGAGTGGAACCAGCCGCGGTGCTGGTCGGTCCCCTCCATATAGACATCGGCGATACCGTCCTCGGTGCCGTCTTCGCGGTCGCGCAGCACAAAGGCATGGGTGGAGCCGGAATCGAACCACACATCCAGCACGTCAAAGACCTGATCGTAGGCCTCCGGGTCGACGATGCCGCCCAGAACCTGTTCCTTGAAGCCGTCCTCATACCAGACATCCGCGCCTTTTTCGTCAAAGGCAGCGACGATGCGGGCGTTCACCTCATCATTGCGCAAGAGGAAGTCCGCATCGGTCGGCAGGGCGCCTTTCTTGGTAAAGCAGGTCAGCGGCACACCCCAGGCGCGCTGACGCGACAGGACCCAGTCGGGGCGGGCTTCGATCATCGAATAAAGCCGGTTGCGACCGGTCTGCGGCGTCCATTTCACCAGCTGATCGATAGAGGTCAGGGCGCGCTCACGGATGGTCTTGCCGTAATTGTCGAGCCCATCGCCCAGCTCGCGATCCACAGCCACGAACCACTGCGGCGTGTTGCGATAGATGATCGGCGCCTTGGAACGCCAGGAATGCGGGTAGCTGTGCTTGATCTTGCCACGCGCCATCAGCCCGCCGACCTCGACCAGCTTGTCGATCACCGCCTTGTTGGCATCGCCCTCGCCGCCCTTGCGGTTGAGGATATATTTGCCGCCAAAGAAGGGCAGATCGGCCCGGAAGGAGCCATCGTCCATCACATTGTAGGTGATGACCTGCTCCAGCATGCCAAGGTCACGATAGAGTTCGAATTCCTCCATCCCGTGGCTGGGCGCGCAGTGGACAAAGCCGGTGCCTTCGGTGTCGGTCACAAAATCGGCTGCGCGGAAATCGCGGATGTCGTCCCATTCGCCATTGCCGCCGTCGGCGCCTGCCAGCGGGTGGGTAAGGCCGATGCCAGCAAGATCCGCGACCGGCACATCGGCCACGCGGGTGTACTGGTCTTCCTCAAGCCGCGCGCGTTTGAACACATCTGCCGCCAGGTTGTCGGCCAGCACGTATTTATCGCCCACCTTGACCCAGGATTCCTCGGGCGTGCCGGTGACCTCGTAAAGGCCGTAGGCAATGTCTTCGCCGTAAACCACGGCCTTGTTCGAGGGCATGGTCCACGGGGTGGTGGTCCAGATCACCACATAGGCACCGGCCAGTTTGTGATCGGCAGGCTCTGCCACCTTGAACTTCACCCAGATGGTGAAGCTTTCCTTGTCGTGGTATTCCACCTCGGCCTCGGCCAGGGCGGTTTTCTCGACCGGGGACCACATCACGGGTTTTGAGCCCTGATAGAGGCTGCCGTTCATCAGGAACTTCTGGAATTCGCCCGCGATCACCGCCTCGGCGTGGTAATCCATGGTGAGATAGGGATCGGCCCAGTTGCCGGTGATGCCCAGACGCTTGAACTCCTCGCGCTGGATGTCGACCCATTCATCGGCAAAGGCGCGGCATTCCTGGCGGAACTCGACGACCGGCACGGCGTCCTTGTTCTTGCCCTTCTTGCGGTACTGTTCCTCGATCTTCCATTCGATCGGCAGACCGTGGCAATCCCAGCCCGGCACATAGCGCGCATCAAAGCCCATCATCTGGTGCGAACGCACGATGATGTCCTTGATGGTCTTGTTCAGCGCATGCCCGATGTGCAGATGCCCGTTCGCATAAGGAGGGCCGTCATGCAGCGTAAAGGGCTGGCGGCCCGTCGCGTTTTCCCGCAGGCGGTCATAGACGCCGATCCTGGCCCAACGCTCCAGCCATGCGGGCTCGCGGTTCGGCAGGCCCGCGCGCATGGGGAAATCGGTCTTGGGCAGGTTCAGCGTGTCTTTATAGTCGGGGGTCTGGGGCGTGTCGGCGCACATCGGTGGCGTCCTTTGAATAGCTGTTCGGTCTTGGGATATTCGGTTCGGTGCGATGGCTCAAGCACCTTTGCCCGGCGGCTCATGCGTTCCCGCAAAGGGGATCAGAGCGCCGGGTACGTAATTCGAATAATGATGGCCGCGCGGTGGGACATGAGCGCCTTATAGGGCGGCTTTGGACAAGGGTAAAGCGATAGAGCGATGCGACAGGCTTCCCTTTGGCGCATCATTCAGCACAGCACTGTTGTCCAATGCACCTCAGAAGTGTAATCACGATGGCACAATCAATTAAACAACCACTACAGGGTCTTTTCGTGAAATCTTACATGCTTCCCGTGCTGATTGCAGTCAGCGCTACACTTTCGGCGTGCTCTTCTGAGCAAACACCCAGTCAAACCTATGCCGAAACGTTGCAAACAACGGAACAACTGCCCGTATCGACGAGCATCACCCTGACCGAAGCCGGCAAAAAGCTTCCGCTGGAAACCGGTACAAAAACATGGATTAGCCTGAGCCAACCCGAGTTGAATGAAGCCAACCCGATCATGTCCGAAGCGGATTGCACCCTAAAAAGTGCTGCTTTTACTGGCACTGTCAAAGCCCCGGCCAAGCTGAACCTGCCCAGTTTTGGCCGTGCGACGCCCCCGATGACCATCACCTGCACGGATGGAAACGATACGGTTACGAAGACCGTTGAGGTTGCCAACCTGACCCAGCTCAAGGCGCAGGAACAGGCCGCGGGGCAAATGATCTGGGGTGGCGGTCTGCTGGGGGCAGCCGTCTTGGCCGGGATGTCGAGTGAACGTGACAAATCCAAGGACTTCTACGGCTACCCTCCGAAAATCCAGCTCCAGTAGATCGGCCTGGCGGAACGCCCCACAATACAGCCTCAGAGGTCCGTTGCAGGGCCTCGGGGCGCAAAATTAACGTAGTTTCAGGACAGTTTGACAGGTCATTAAACCGTTTCGCGCGCGAAACATTTGTGGCCGCCTTCAGGCGTGGAACAACAACCCAACCCCATAGGCCATCGCCGCTGCAGCACCGCCGATGAGCAGGGTCTCCCCCCCCGAACGCCACCAGGGCGCAAGGGACCAACGGCTTTTGAAGGCACCGATGGCAAAGAAGCAGGCCATGGTCATCCAGGACGAGATCGCAAAGGCATTGGCAAGCCCGAACAGGAAGGGCAGCAGCGGCACCATCCCCGCCACCATAAAGGCGGCAAAGGTGGCCAAGGCCGCCTTCATCGGGCGCGGATCGACGCCGGCCAGCCCGTATTCCCCCTCGATCATCAGATCGACCCAGGTGTCGCGGCTCTTGCAGATCTCGTCCGTCGCCTCCTCCAGCACACGGCCGCTCAGTCCCTTGAGACGCAGGATCTCGCGCACCTCGCCCCGCTCGCCGTCCGGGTAGGTATCGATATGGTGGTTCTCGATGCGGCGCAGGCGGCGGATGTCATCGAGTTCGGCCTTGGTGCCGGAATAGTTCCCGGCGGCCATGGAAAACCCGTCTGCCAGCACATTGGCCAGCCCCAGCGCAACGATGACAAAAGGCGACAGCCCGGCCCCCGCGACACCGGCCACGATGGCAAAAGTGGTGACCGAACCGTCGATGCCGCCATAGACGATATCCCGCAACAGACCCCGACCTGGCGGCGATCCAATACGCTTGCGGATCTCCTCCGGGCTGTGGCCGTGCTCTCCTACCATGTCGAAAATTCCCCTGTTCGCTGCTGCCCACCCTATAGCATGAGGCCAGGCGGACCTTGCGACAGATCAACATGTCCCCCTCCCCTTTTGCCGCGAATAGTCGTATCAGGCTGGACGCGACCCTCTTACAGGTGATCCATGTCCGAATACGCCCCTGACGACGCCCCCTTGCGCCGCTTCGATGTGACCCGCACAGAGATCGACCGGGTGGTGGGCGTCTTTTACGCCCGCATCCGCAGCCATCCCGCCCTTGGCCCGGTCTTTGCCGCCCATGTGAGCAACTGGCCCGAGCACGAAGACAAGATCGCCCGGTTCTGGCGCAACGCAATCCTGCGCGACAAGTGCTACAGCGGCAATCCGATGCGTGTGCATGTGACGCGCCCTGACGTCAGGGCCGAACATTTTCCCCAATGGCTCGCCCTGTTTCACGAGGTCCTTCAGGCGGAACTCCCCGCGCAGACGGCCGCCAGCTGGGGCGCCCTCGCGGACAGGATCGGCGAGGGCTTCAGAACAGGCGTTGTGGCCATGCGCCAGCCAAAGGATGCAGTTCCGAACCTGTTCTGACGTTCTGTTGTGACGACCGGCCGCGCCGCGCCAGCGGCGCCGGGCCCAACGGGGCGAGGCCGTCGCCAGACGGCCGCAGCCCGGGCGGGAGCTGCACCTTTCCCTTCGGTCACAGCCGCCAGCCAGCCCAAACCGCTAGGTTTTGCGCTTTGAAAACAGGCCCGACAGCGCGCCCTGGACCACCTTGCGGGTCGAAGGCTTGCGATGCGCGGAAAACGGCATCGGCCGGCACACCTCCATCGCCGCGATACCCACCCGCGCCGACAGCGCCCCGTTGACCACGCCCTCACCGAACCGGCGCGACAGTTTCGACAGGACCGAGCCACCCAGAACCGACTCCAGCATGTCATCGCCTGCCGCAACGGCCCCCGTCGCCACAAGATGCGCCAGAACCGCCCGCATCAGCCGCCAGGAACTGAAAAGCCCCGACCGGCCGCCATAAATCTCAGCCACCCGGCGGATCATCCGCACCGAAGCCGTCAGCGCCACCACCACATCCGCAAGCGCCAGGGGCACCAGTGCCGTTACCATCGCCACCTGCCGCGCTGCGGCCTCGACCTCAATCAGGGCCTGCGCATCCAGCGGCGCCAGCAATTCCTCTTCAACGAGGTCCAGCACCGCATCGCCATCCATCACCTCGCCGCTACGCTCCGCCAGACGGGCGCGCTGCCAGCTCAGGTCTGCGCGATGGGCATAAAAGCGGTCTATCCGATCCTGAACCTGCCGCGCAGCGGAGATATCCACGGGCGCGGAGGCCCGCGCCTGCGCAGCGGTGCGGCGCAGATCGTCCACCCGGCGCAATCGCGCAATCGCCAGCCCTTCCCACACCAGCATGACCAGCGCCAAAGCCAGCAGGATCACCAGCCCTGCACTGACCGCCCAGCCCAGAAGCGGGATCCGCGCAACCAGGGATGTGGCAAAATCCCAGGCAGCGACCGAGACCACCGCCCCAACAAGCGCCAGCAGCATGCCCCAGAACCATCGCGACAGGCGCGAGCCTGGGCGGGCCGCCAGACGGGCCGCCCGCTCCAGCGCCGCGGGCGAGGCCTCCGGCCCCGCAAGAGGCGCGATGTCCGGCACCGGCGCGGCCTCGCTCACCCCGGGCGCGGGCTTGGCGTCATGCTCAAGATCAAAAATAACGGGGCCCTGGGTCATGCAGGTTCCTCCAGCTTGCCATCACACGAAGGCCAGACGAATTCGATATCCGGCAGGCCCTCTTCATTGCGATTCCCGTCGCTGCGCCGGACCTCGGCAAAACCTTCACGCCGATAGAACCGCTGCGCGCCCTGATTGGCCTGAAAGGTCCAGAGACTGAGCCGCAGCGTTTCAGCCTCCGTGCCGACCTGCCCCTTTGCAGCATCCAGGAGCCGCTTTCCGATCCCCCTGCCGCAGGCCTCGGTGGCCACGTAAAGAGAGCAGATTTCCCCGCCGTCCCGCGCCAGAAATCCCAGGATCCCCCCCTCCGCTTCAGCCACCGTGACCCAGCCTCGGTCGATCATCTCCCCGCAAAAGGCAATGGTTTCGGCCCCTGTATAAAGATCAGGCATCCACGCGGTTTCTTTCGAGAACCCATGCAGGATCTCGCCAATCTGTCCGGCATCGGTCGAACGGGCAGGCCGCAAGGTCAGGCTCATAGCCGATCTCCGATCAGGAATTCCGCCGCCCGGTCCAGCCGGATATGCGGCGGGCCGTCACCGGGTTTGAGATCCAGGACCGCAGGCGCGAAGTGCATCGTCTTGTAGTCCCCTTCCAGCCAACGCTCGGCGCCCTGACGGGCCGGGACAAGCAGCTTGCCCGGATCCTGCGGCAATGCGCCGGGATAAAAGGCTGCCTGTCGGCCGCTGTCCAGCAGGGTGCCCCGCACACACGGCAGATCGCGCCCCTCGTGCGAGCGCATTTCCTCGGTCGTCGCCCGGATCGAGGCCAGCGCAAGCGCTGCCGTCTGCGCCCCGGCAAAGCGGGCGCGATCCCGTGCGTCGCGGGTCAGCGCTTCGATCACGGACGTCAACTGCGGGTGCTGCTCGTGGTGCAGATGATCCGCCTTCGTCGCTGCAAAGAGGATCTTCTCAACCCGTTTTCCGCCCAGAATTCGCGTCAGAAACCGATTGCGGCCGGGCCGGAAGGCGCCAAGGATATCCGCCATCGACTGGCGCAGGTCCTCGACCGCGGGCGGCCCGGAATGAATGGCCCCCAGGGCATCTACCAGCACCACCTGCCGGTCGATCCGTGAGAAATGATCGCGGAAGAACGGCCTGACCACCTGCGCCTTGTAGGCCTCATAACGCCGCGCCATCTCGCGGCGCAGGCTGCCACGCGGCGGCTTTTCCTGCCCGGCCCGCAATGGTGCAAAGGTCAGAACCGGCGATCCTGCCAAATCGCCCGGCAACAGGAACCGACCCGGCGTGCAATCGTAAAACCCCGCTTTGCGAGCGGCGGTCAGGTAGTCGGTGAAGGCCGCGGCAAGCGCCTGGGCCTGTGGCTCTTCATGGGGCGCTCCGGCGTTGCATGAGGCAACCGCCGCGAGGAAAGACTTCGCTTCGGCGCGCGGCTTGATCCGCGTCAGAACCTCGTTTGACCAATCATCATAGGTCTTGTCGAGCAGCGACAGATCCAGCAGCCACTCCCCCGGATAGTCCACGATATCGAGGTGCAGCACACGTGACCCCTGAAGGCCCGCCAAAAGGCCCGTGGGCCGCACCTTGAGGCTCAGCCGCAGTTCTGAGACGGCCCGCGTGCTGTCAGGCCAGTGCGGCGCCGGACCGGTCAGGGCCGCCAGGTGGTTTTCATAGTCAAAGCGCGGCACCGTGTCATCGGGCTGGGGCTGCAGAAAGGCCGTCTCGATCCGCCCCTCGCGCGCCGCCGACAACTGCAGCATGCGGCCCCGGTTCATAAGGTTGGCCACCAGCGAGGTGATGAAAACGGTCTTGCCCGCCCGCGCAAGCCCCGTCACGCCAAGACGCAGGGACGGCTCGAAAAGGGCCTCGGACAGGCCGCTGCCCAGGGCCTCGACCCTGCGGGCCGTGCTGTCGGCTAGGGATGTCAGTACCACGCGCCTGCCTTTGTTCTGCTCTGCCACTTGCTTCGGTCGTTGCGCCGATTCAGTCAAGATAGGAAGGAAGGCGCGGCGATACCAGTGCAGGGCGTGCCATCCCCAAGGGGCTTGCCTCAGCCTGTGGCCCGCGCTACTGCCCCGCCATGGCACGCTATGCTTTGAAAGTCGAATATCACGGAGCTCCTTTTGCCGGGTGGCAAAGGCAGAAGGATCAGCCTTCGGTGCAAGGCGCGATCGAGGCGGCTCTGGCGCGGCTTGAGCCGGGGGAGCACACGATTGCCGCCGCAGGGCGCACGGATGCCGGGGTTCATGCGCTGGGGCAAGTGGCCCATTGCGACCTTGCAAAAGACTGGGATCCCTTCCGTCTGTCCGAAGCGTTGAACTATCACCTGAAACCGGAGCCGGTGGCGATCACGGCCTGCGCAAGGGTGGCCGATGACTGGCACGCGCGGTTCTCTGCCGTCGAGCGCCAGTATCTCTTCCGCATCCTGATGCGCCGCGCCCCGGCCACCCATGAGGCCGGACAGGTCTGGCAGATCTCCCATGATCTGAATGTGGAGGCGATGCAGGAGGCGGCAGATCACCTGTTGGGCCGCCATGACTTCACCACCTTCCGCTCGTCGATCTGCCAGGCGCAAAGCCCGGTCAAGACGCTGGACGAGTTGCGCGTTGAGAGGGTTGCCGGCTTCACTGGTCCCGAAGTGCACTTTCACGTGCGCGCCCGCAGCTTCCTGCACAACCAGGTGCGCAGCTTTGTCGGCACGCTGGAGCGGGTCGGCGCGGGCAGCTGGACGCCACAGGGCGTGAAGGGCGCTCTTGAGGCCTGCGACCGCGCCGCCTGCGGCCCGGTCTGCCCGGGACATGGCCTCTACCTTGCCCGCGTAGGCTATCCTGACCCGGTGTTCACCGAAGACCACGAATAAAATACAAGCTCTCCCGCGCCTTTCCCCGCATCACAGATGCGCAAGAAAGCCTTGGGCCCGGCGCCGCTGACGCGGCGCGGTCCCTCTTTAGCCGCCGGGTCAAGGGCGGCTCTGCCGCCGCGCGGCACGCGCGGTTTACCCTTGAGGCGGCAGCCGATACCACAATCGAACACGCGCGTTCAGGGGCACACCTGCCCCTGAACCGCTTCCCCAGCAGATCTGCGCCGCGTCAGCGGCGCCAGGCCCAACCATGAGCAGCATTCGCAAGAATGCTCCAAATGGGCGGGAGCCCCCGTTCGCAGTCAGGAGGGCGGATGCAGCACAAGGGTCTGCAGCGCCGTGCCGAACGGTCCCTTGGTGTCGTGCAAGACCGATTGCGACATGCCGATACCCGTGCCATGCCAATGTGAAATCGCCTCGGCAGCCAGCCAATCGCTTTCCGGCTCTCGGTGGACGTGCAGCGTCAGGTCCGTGTTCATGAACCCCATCTCGGAGGGGCGCGCATTCCAGGAAATGCCGTTGCCGCAATCGGCCAGCGCGCAGATGGACTGGATGGGCGATTGCACCTCCCCGTCCAAAAGCTGCGGCGTGCGCATCCACATGGTCTTCGGCCCGATGCCCACCGAGAAACCAGGGGCGTAGGCCACCTCGATGAAATCGGCAAAAAACGGTTTCTGATGCGGACCCCTGTCGGGGAAAAACGGCCCCGGCACGGCCTCTTCGAATCGCAAGGGGGTCACCGGCGTGGTCGGCACCGGCCCGAGGGTCTTGCGAACCAGGTGCATCGTGCTTGCCCGGGCGCAGAGTGTGCCTTCGAGATCCCGCACCGAAACCAAGGTAGTCGCAAGCGTTCGGGTGTGGCGCGTCGTCTCCGCAGAAACCTGCAGGCCCGCCAGGGGCAAGGGCCGCAGGATATCAAGGGTCAGCCGGGTCAGCATCTTCTCTGGCCCGACCTCCTGTTCGGCGGCCCGCGCAACCAGCCCCGTTACGGGGCCGGCATGACAGTGCGCGGGCGACCAGGGCCCGCGCGCCGTATCATTCCCGACAAAAACGCCTTGCGCGTCCTGCGAGAAAAACGGCGGCGCGGTGCGGGCATCGGCCACGCGATTCAGACCTTTTCCTGCGTGTACTTCTTCAGCTCGGCCCGAGCGACCTGACGCCGATGCACTGCATCGGGGCCATCCGCCAGGCGCAGGGTGCGCACATGGGTCCATGCAATGCCGAGGGGCGTATCCTGGCTGATCCCCTGTCCGCCATGCATCTGCACCGCCTCATCGATGACCTTGAGCGCAACGCGCGGCGCGACCACCTTGATCTGACTGATCCACGGGGCCGCCGCCACCTTGTCGCCCTGATCCATGTACCAGGCCGCCTTGAGGCACAACAGCCGCGCCATTTCGATCTCCATGCGGCATTCGGCAATGATGTCATAGTTGGCGCCCAGCTGCGCCAGCTTCTTGCCAAAGGCCTCGCGCTGAAGCGAGCGTTTGCACAGAAGCTCAAGCGCCGCTTCGGCCTGACCGATGGCCCGCATGCAGTGGTGGATCCGTCCCGGCCCGAGGCGCCCTTGCGCAATCTCGAAACCGCGCCCTTCGCCCAGAAGCAGGTTCTCGGCTGGCACGCGCACATTGGTGAAACGGATGTGCATATGACCATGCGGGGCATCGTCGTGGCCGTAGACTTCCATCGGGCGCAGGATCTCGATCCCCTCGGCGCCCGCGGGCACCACGATCATCGACTGGCGCTTGTGCTTGGGCAGATCGTCGCCGCCGGTCTTGACCATGACGATATAGACCTTGCAGCGCGGATCGCCGGCGCCCGAGGCCCACCATTTTTCGCCGTTCAGCACATAGTCATCGCCATCGCGCACGCAGGACATGCAGATATTGGTTGCATCGGACGAAGCCACATCCGGCTCGGTCATCAGATAGGCCGAGCGGATCTCCCCCTCCAGAAGCGGCGCCAGCCACTGCTGCTTCATCTTCTCGGTGCCGTAACGTTCGAAGACTTCCATGTTGCCGGTATCAGGCGCAGAGCAGTTGAAGACCTCGGCCCCCAGCGGCGTCTTGCCCATTTCTTCGGCAAAGAGCGCATATTCGACCGTGCTGAGACCAAAGCCCTTGTCGCTGTCGGTCAGCCAGAAGTTCCACAGACCTTCGGATTTCGCCTTCGCCTTCAACCCCTCAAGGATCTCGGCCTGCCGCGCCGTATAGGCCCAGCGGTCCTCCTTGCCGATTTCGGCCTGATACTCGGCCTCCAGCGGCATGATCTCGTCGCGCACCATGGCTGCGACCCGATCGAGCAGTTTGCGGTTTTCCTCCCGCATCCCGAAATTCATATCCATGACCGTCCTCCCTGCGGCTTTCGCTTTGGTCGAAATCATGGCTTAGTCGCGCAAAGACTGTCCAGCGCTGTGACGGAACGTAACAGGCTGACGGTACGGCACAAAGACGAAGGACATTGTTTCAATGGCATTGCTCATCAGCATCGGGCACGGCGGATGGTACAGCGAAGAGGACCTGGCGGCAGAGCTGCGTAGGCTTGCCCCCGGAGCTGATATCCGCCCCGCCTCAGACCCCGGAAACCTCGATGAAATCACCATGCTGGCGGTTTCCAACCTCAGGACGGATATCGCCGCGCGCCTGCCGAACCTGCAGCTGGTGCAGAAACTCGGCGCCGGGGTGGAGACCATCGTCAATCACCCCACCGTGGCCCCTCATGTGCGCGTGACGCGCCTCAAACCCGAGGAACCCGCCCGCGAGATCGCCGAATACTGCCTGGCTTATGTGCTTCGCGAGCAGCGCAACCTACTGCACCATGCCAAGGCACAGAGCCGCGCCCATTGGGATCCGGTCGAACCGAAGCGCACGCATTTGACGACCGTGGGGGTACTGGGTCTGGGTCATATCGGCGGGCTGACGGCACGACTGATGGCACGCCTCGGCTTTCAGGTCCACGGCTGGAGCCGCACTGAAAAAGCCATCGAGGGCGTCACCTGCCACCACGGCAGTGATGCCCTGCCGGAGATGCTGGGACAATGCGACTATGTCTGCGCGATCCTGCCTTCGACGCCGGACACCCGTGGCCTGATGAATGCAGAGATGCTGGCGGCAATGAAGCCCGGCGCGGTCCTGATCAACGCCGGACGCGGCGATCTCATCGATGAAGCCGCGCTGATTGCCGCGCTGGACAAAGGCACACCGGGCCATGCGGTGCTGGATGTCCTGTGCACCGAGCCTTTGCCCGAAGACGATCCGCTCTGGCGCCACCCTGCCGTCACAATCACCCCGCATGTGTCGGGCTGGCACTTGGGCGATGCGCTGGGGGATGTGGTGGAAAACCTGCGCCGCCTGACCAGTGGCGAGGCCTTGCTGCACGAGGTGGACCGGGCGCGCGGCTACTGACGCGCCCGGATACCTGTCTCAGATCGGCGCGAGGCACTGAAAACCAGAGCGTTCATACAGCAGCGGCTCGCCGTCGCCCTGCGCGATATCGACGATCCGCCCGATGAAGACCGTATGGCTGCCCGCCTCGGTCGCCTCGATCACATCGCAGGAAAAGCATAACAGCGCAGAGGTAAGTCGCGGCAGGCCGCGCGCGTCGCTGATCCAGTCGCCTTCCGCGAATTTTGCTTCGCCCGTGACCCCGCCCTGACCGGCGAATTGCAGCGCCAAGAGGCCGTCGGGCTTGGCCAGTAGGTTGACGTTGAAGCGGCCCGTCTCATGGATCGCAGCGCGGGTGCCGGTGGCGCGGTTGACGCAGACCAGAAGGCTGGGCGGATCGGCTGAGACCGAGCAGACGGCGGTGGCGGTGATGCCCCGCCGCTCTGCGCCCTTCCCTGACCCATCGTCTGACCCCGAAAGGGCGGTGATCACCGTCACCGCCCCCGGAAACCGCGCCATGGCCGACCGGAAGGCGCTCGGATCGACGCACATGCTCATGCCTCAGGCCGCCTGCAGGTCTGCGAGGTAGGCCTCGGCCGCCTGCGGATCGGCGAACCAGGGGAAGAAATCGCGCGGATCATCGAACCCATTGGTGATGCGATTGGCCAGGCGCTGCTCACCGCAGGCGGTGCCCATGATGTTCAGCACATGGGGCGGCGGCGGCAACAGCATCATGTTGGTCCAGTTCACAACCCATTGCGCATAGTCCCAATAGGCGTTGAAGGTGCCTTGCATCCAGACCTCATCAAAGGGCAGATCGTCCCGTGCCAGGATCCGGTCCATATAGACCTTGGCCGCCTTGGAGGCATTGTTGGACCCCTGCCCGGTGATCGGATCGTTGAGGCAAACCGCATCCCCGATGCCCAGGACCTTGGCCCCCGACGGCAGCGTTGCCACCGGTTTGCGCACCGTGGGCGGGAAGCGGCCCGCAAGGATGCCATTGTCATCCGTCAGCTCGATATCGGCGCAGCGCTCTGCCTCCCAGGGCAGGAAGGTCGACAGGATCTCTTTCGATTTTGCCAGATGCTGATCGGGGGATTTTACATCGCCCCAGCAATCCATCGGCCCACCCGGCACGCCCTCGAAGACCATGATCTCGCAAGGTCCCGTCGTGGTCAGGGCCGGGAATACGAAATATTCGCCAACGCCAGGGATCAGGTTGAAACAGACGGCAGAATGATCCGCGCGCGGGGTCATGCCCTTCACGTAAGTCAGCGCCAGCGCCCGCATCGGCGCATCATAGGGCGATTTCTCGGCGTCGCGTTCAAAGAGCCGCCCGACCTCGCCCTTGCCCGAGGCGACCAGCACCAGATCATCCTCGCGTGCTTAGAGCTCCAGATCGCTGATCCCGGCCTCCTTGATCACCAGCTGGCCGCCAAGACGCTCGAATTCATCGAGCCAGACCGGCATCTTGACCCGCTGGTCCACGGAATAGGCAAAGCGATCGAGTTTACCGGTCCAGTCGATCGCCTTGGCGCCTGCCTGTTCGGGGTGCGGCACGGCAAAGGAAATGCCCTCGACCGGAGGGCACTGGTCCTCTGTCCAGAAGTCGATGCCGAGGTCGCGCTCGTTCTGCACCGATTCGCCGAACATGCACTGGCTTGACATGACGCGGCCGTTCTTGATGTCCTCGCCGGTGCGGTTCTGCACGATGCGCACCTTGTAGCCCTTCTTCAAAAGGCCAAGGCCCAGTTGCAGGCCGGACTGGCCGCCGCCGATGATGGTGATTTTTCTCATTGTCATAATTCCCTGTCTTTTTTGTTTTGCGCGCTCAGGCCATCAGCTGGGCGATGGCTTCCTCGTCGCGCTCTGGCCCCATAGCGGTGTAGCCGCCGTCCACGCGGATATCGGTGCCGGTGATGAAGCCCGCCTCGTCAGAGCAGAGGAAGAGCACCGCGCTGGCGACCTCTTCCGGGTTGCCGGTACGCCCCAAAAGGTGAAAGGGCTTGGCGACATTGTCGGTCTTCTCCCGGTCGCCGCCGGTGAGTTCGTCCATGATGTTGGACCAGGTCCATCCCGGGCTGACCGCATTCACACGAATGCCATCGGGGGCCAGATCCATCGCCTGATTGCGCGTCAGCTGCAGGATCGCCGCCTTGGAGACCGGGTAGAGCCAGCGGCCCTTTTGCGCGACGCGCGAGGAGATCGAGCCGAAATTGACGATGGCACCCTTGGTCCTGGCCAGTTCTTCGCGCACCGCCTGCATCAGCATGACCGATCCGACGATGTTCACATCGAGGCTTTCGAGCCATTCTGCGCGGGTCGAGTCTGCTCCGTTGTCGAGGTAGGAGCAGGCGACGTTGACCAGAAAGTCGATGCGCCCGTATTCCTTCTTGGTGGCCGCGACCAGCGCGGTGATGTCATCGTCCTCGCGCAGGTTAGTCTTGCAGAAGGCGATGCCATCCGCGACCAGAGCCTGGCCTGCTTCTTCGTTGATATCGGCGATCATCACCCTGGTGCCGGCCGCGCGAAACGCCGCCGCAATGGCAGCGCCGATCTTGGTAGCGCCGCCCGGAATGATGGCAACTTTGCCGTCCAGTCCCTTCATCTGTCATATCCCTGTCGTTCTGGTGTGGTTCTTGCTTTGTTATGTGAGACAGGTTTCCCGCAGAGTTTGCGCCCGGCTATCCGGATCGCGCAGCCATTATCCGAAAAACGAAGGAATCTGCGTCGCGCTATGTGCAGCAGCAGAGCCGTGCTATGGTTGGCCAAGTTCAACAGGACGACAGATGCCAGCCCCGCAGGACACGCAGCATACCGCGGACCGGGGACCGGCAGCACCGCTGGCGCGGTTTGCACGGTTCCGCACGCATGATCTGGACGAGGCCCGCGAGGCCGTCGGCCGGATTTTCTGTCCCCATGAGCTGCACACCATCGGCAAGGAGCCCTTTGCTGCGCGTCACCACCATGTGCCGGGCGAGCGGGTGTCGCTCAACTATATCGAATATGGCGCAAAGACGCAGATCGCACCGGGGTGCCTTGATCAGTTCTACCTGGTGCAGATCCCGGTCGCGGGCAGCGCCGCCATCGTCAACGGGTCGGACCGCTACACCAGCGACACGACCCGTGCAGCGGTGCTGAACCCGCACCGGGAAACCACGATGATCTGGGAAGAAGGCTGCAGGCAGCTTTTGCTGCAGATCAGCCGCCGGGCGCTGCATGCCCATGCAACTGCGAACCTCGGCCTCAGCACCGACCAGCCCATCACCTTTGAAGGGGCTATGGATTTGTCACAGGGGCCGGGTGCGCGCCTGTTGCGGCTGGTGCATATGCTGGTGGCCGATGCAGAGGTGGCTCAGGGACCAGCCCCGTCACACGCCAGCCCGCTGCTCACCCACTACATGGAAAACACGGTGATGACCGGCCTTCTGGAGGCGCATCGGCACACCTATTCCGACCAGTTGCGGCGGGTGACCTCCTCGGTCATTCCCGGCCATGTGCGCCGGGCACAGGCCTATATGCTGGCCAATCTGGACCGCCCGCTGGACATCGATGAGATCGCCGCCTACGCCGGGGTGAGCGCGCGCAACCTGCAGATCGGGTTCAAGCGGTTCCTGTCCACCGCACCGATGGTCTACCTGCGCAATACGCGCCTGCAGCGCGCGCATGAGGATCTGCTGCAGGGCCGCCGCAGCGACAGTGTCACCGACATCGCCGAACGCTGGGGCCTGACACATCTGGGGCGATTTTCACAATACTACAAATCCCGCTATGGATGCAGCCCGCAGGATACCCTGAAAAGCGCCCGCGCCCGCGACTTCCTGTCTTGATCTGACCTGCGCCCACGCCCGGCGCCGCAACTCCACCAGGGTTGCGCGCTGGACAGTTTCCCCGGTATGCCGCAGCGCAGCACCTTCCGTTGCGTCACGTTCCTTCAGGGCGGGCTCAAGAATCCTGTTGCCTTTCCGGCAGCGATCAGACAAGAATTTCCAATATCGGAACTTAATTCTGCATAGTGGAATATCTCTGGGAGGAGACCATCATGACAACCCCTTTGAAATCACGCCTGAAATCCGCCCTCTTGCCTGCGGCGCTGATGGCTTTTGCCGGCGTTGCTTCGGCCGAGACCACGCTGATCCACGGCGAGGCCGGCCCGAATCGCGGCGCGCGTGCCGCTGCCCTGCAATGGTTTGCGGATAAGGTTGGCGAAACCTCGGGCGGGGACCTCAAGATCGACGTGCAATGGGGCGGCGCCCTGTTCAAGGCCAATGCCGCAGTGCAGTCCATCGGTGACGGCGTGGCCGATCTTGGCACCGTGATCGCCGTCTACTACCCGCAGGAAATGCAGTCCTACGGCATCGCGGATCTGCCGCTCGACAACCCGGACGCCTGGGTCGGCATGCGCGCCACGGACGAGCTGATGCGCTCCTCTCCGGTCATTGCCGAGGATCTGGCCAAGAAGAACCTCGTCTACATCGGCACCTTTACCACCTCTGCCGTGCATATCGGCTGCACCGGCGATGCGATCCGCTCGGTTGCGGACATCAAGGATCGCAAGATCCGCGGCACCGGCGCCTATGGCAAGGTATTCGGCGAGTTGGGCGGCAACATGGTCAACATGAGCATCTACAAGGCCTACCAGGGTCTGGACACCGGCCTTCTGGACTGCTCGCAGGGCTATTCCTACGCGGTGACCGCGCTCAAGCAGCAGGAGGTGATGGAAAACTACACCCTTCTGAACTGGGGGCAGGTGGGCGCCGTTGGCATCCTGATGAACAAGGACGTCTTTGACAGCCTCTCGGACGATCAGCAAAAAGTCCTGCTGGAGACCGGCAGCGCCATGGCGGATGAGTTTGGCCGCCTGATCACCACCGCAAACGATGCGGCGATCGAGACCATGAAGGAAAAGGGCATCGAGGTCATCACCCTGCCCGAAGAAGAGCGCGCGCAGCTGGTGGCCGCCGGCGGCAAATACATCGACGCCTGGGTCGAGCAGATGAATGCTTCGGGCATGGACGGCGCGGCCCTTCTGGAGGAATACCGGGGCCTGATCACCAAATACACCGAAGAGCGTGACAGCAAGGGCTACCCCTGGGCGCGCTAATCTTGATCCAAGGTTCCCCCCTCCTCAGTTTTGGTGGCCTGTCCACCCGGGGGGACCTTGCCTTGCAGGGGCTGGCCGCGTGCCGCCCCTGTTCTTTTCCCAACTGCCTGACAGATAAGAGAAACCAATGCTGAAAGCGCTGGAAAGCTTCCTCTTGAACCTTGCGGTGGCTGCTGTCATCGCCCTGGGTCTGTTGATCACGGCCAGCGTGGTCTCGCGCGCCCTGTTCAACTTTGCCCTGCCCGACACCATCGTCATCGTGCGCGAGCTGATGGTCGCCGCCATCGTGCTGCCGCTCGCTGCGGCAACGCTCGCACGCAGCCATGTCGCGGTCGAGTTCATCGCCGCCAAAATGCCCCGCCGGGCGCAGGCCTGGCTTGCGGTCTTTGGCTCTTTTGTCGGGCTCTTTGCGCTGATGCCGCTGATCTACGCGGGCGGGCGGGAGTTTGCGCACACATTCACCTCGGGCGGGTTCTTCTACGGCGATCTGGAGCTGCCGAAATGGCCCGGACGCCTTGTCTTCCTGGTCGGTATATCCCTGTGCTGGCTGCGCCTTCTGGTGCTGGTGGTGCAGGACATCCGGTCGATCCGCACAGGCGATTTCAGCTTTGTAGACACACACGCAGAGGGTTTGGACTGATGGACGCCTCAACAATCGGGCTGATTGCCTTTGCCGCCGTTCTGATCCTGCTGGCCCTGCGCGTGCCGATCAGTTTCACGCTTGCGGGCGTTGCCGCTGTGGGCACCTTCTGCATCTTCGCCTTCCGCACCGGGACTTTCATGCCCGAACGGGCGCTCAAGGCCACCACGTCGATGGTGTTTTCCAACTCCTTCGACCTCATACATTCCTACGATCTGTCGATGATCCCGCTGTTCATCGCCCTGGGGCATATCGCCTACAAGGCCGACATCACCACCCGCATCTACCACGCGGCGCGAGTCTGGCTGTCGGCGGTGCCGGGAGGGGTCGCCATGGCCTCGGTCATGGGCTGCGGCGGGTTTTCCGCCATCACCGGATCCTCAATCGCCTGCGCCTCGACCATGGGTCGGATCTGCACGCCGGAAATGCTGCGCATGGGCTATGACAACCGCCTTGCCACCGCATCGGTCGCGGCGGGCGGCACACTCGGCTCGCTGATCCCGCCAAGCGTCCTGTTCATCATCTACGGCATCTTTACCGAAACCTCGATCAACAAACTGTTCGTGGCAGGCATCCTGCCGGGGCTTCTGACACTGGCTGGGTTCGTTCTGGTGATCTTTATCTGGGTCAAGCGCGACCCTGCATCCGCCCCGGTGGATACCACCGAAATCACCTATGCCGAGCGGTTCCGCGCCGCCCTTCTGGCCTGGCCCGCGCTGGTCTTGTTCCTGGTGATCATCGGCGGCATCTATGGCGGCATTTTCACCGCGACCGAAGCCGCCGCCGTCTGCCTGAGCGCCGCCGTGCTGATCGGCATTGCCCAGCGCAAGCTGACGCTTGCCTCGATCTGGGAGGCCTTCCGCGAGACCTGCCTGCAGACCGCCGCGATCTTCTTCATTGCGGCCGGTGCCAAGATCTTTGTCGCCTTTGTTGCGCTCACCGGCGTTGCACCCGCCATCGTCGACGTGGTGACTGCGGCGGAACTCTCGGTGTTCTGGCTGATGCTGTCGATTGCGCTGATCTACCTGCTGCTCGGCATGTTCCTTGACCCGATCGGGATCATGGTGCTGACCCTGCCGCTGATGGTGCCGCTGGTGGAAACCTACGGGATGGACCTGATCTGGTTCGGTGTCGTGGTCATCAAGCTGCTGGAGATCGGACTGATCACCCCGCCCGTGGGTCTCAACGTCTTTGTCATCGCCAATGTGGTCGGCAAAGAGGCGCCCATCGACAGGATCTTTGCCGGGATTGCACGGTTCCTGTCAGTGGATGTGATCGTATTGATCCTTCTGATGGTCTTTCCCGCGATTTCGTTGCTTCTACCGAACTCAATGATGTAATCCGGTCTGAACCAACTATGACGGGAACCACAGACATGGCCAAGGAAGCTCCGACGGATCGCCGGTTTGCCACCACCCTGGCGCGCGGCATGAGCGTTCTGCGCGCCTTTCGTCCCAGCGACGACGGGCTCAGCAACCAGGAACTGTCCGAGCGCACCGGCCTGCCCAAATCCACCGTCTCGCGGCTGACCTTCACGCTGCAGACGCTCGGCTACCTGTCGCACGGGCATCGGCATGATCGCTACCGGCCGGGGCCTGCCCTTCTGGCCCTGGGGAACGTGGCCTCGGCCTCGGTCTCTTTCGTGGATACGGCAACGGACATCATGCAGCCCCTGGCCGATGAGACCGGCACGCTGGTGCTGATCGGGGTGCGGGACGAGCAGAAGATCCTGCTGACCAAGACCTGGCGCCCGCATCAGGCCTCCTCCATCTGGCTTGAGGTCGGGCACCGCATTCCGCTGACCCATTCGTCATCGGGGCAGGCCCAGCTTGCCGCCCAATCCGACCGGGAGTTCGCCGCCTATGTTTCGGCTTTCGGCGATGCCGTGGAAGGGTCTGACGTCACGGTCAGCGACCTGCGCGAAGATGCCTATTCGCAGCTCGTGGCACGGGGTTTCGTGATCGCAGGCAGGGGCCTGCGCTATGCGAGCACTGTCAATGCGGTCTCTGTCCCCTTCCGCAGCCATGAGTTCGACGAACCTGTCGTTTTCACCTGCGGCGCCACGCCAGACATGCTGAGCCAGGAGCGGATGGAGGCCGAGGTCGGTCCGAAATTGCAGGCCGCCGTGCGCACGCTGGAGCGGATGACCGGCAAAAGCCCGGCCCTGGTGCAGCGCGGATAATTCCGCATATCGGAATTTAATTTTGTCAGTTGAAACATCAGTGCCCCTTGTTATGGTGCCGCCAAAACGACTGCGCGCCCTGTAGCCCCATCGGCGCAGGCGCCGCAGGACCCAAGGAGCCACTGATGCAAACGCCCGATCTGATCATCCACGGTGAAACCGGCCCGCAGCGGCTGATCGGCTATGTGCTGGATGTGAGCAACAGCGCAGGCGATGGCGGCGCGCGATGCTGGCTGGACCTGAATGACAGCCACCTGAACCGCCACGGGGTCCTGCATGGCGGCATTGCCACGACCATGCTCGACAGCGCCAGCGGTGCCACAGGATCGATGAGCGTGGACCCCACCGGGCGCGCGCCTTTCCTGACGATCTCGCTGACCACGCAGTTCATCGCCCCGGCACGCAGCGGCCGGGTGACGGCGACGGGGCTGATCACCGGCGGCGGACGCAGAACGCTGTTCATATCCGCACGGCTTGAGGCTGAGGACGGCACGCTGATCGCCACCTCAAGCGGGGTCTTCCGCCGCGTTCCGACCGAACGGCTGCCACAGAGCTGAGACTGCGATGACATCGGGCCAGCAATATTGCCCGCAAGATATTCGATGAAGACTGGACATTTGCCATGACCACCTACACCCGCATTCACGAAACCGTCGGCCACTGGGCCACGACCACGCCGGGCGCCCTTGCCCTTCTGGATTTCGACGGTCGCCCCCTCAGCTATGGCGAGCTGAAACAATCCATCAAGGAGGCCAAGGCCGACCTTCTGGCCGAAGGTGTTGCGCCGGGCGATCGGGTGCTGATCATTTCGGAAAACTCCATCGCGACGGTCGCCTTCCTCTTTGCCTGCAGCTGTATCGATGCCTGGGCGGTCCCAATCAATGCCCGGATGAGCGCCGATGAGATCACCCGCGTGACGGGCCACGCCAAGCCCCGCGCCATTGTACTGACCACCGCCGCCTCGAGTGAGGCAACTGCCCATGCCAAACGGCTGGGCGCGCAGAGCCGCTATGGTCTTTATGGTCAGGTCGCCATCGTAGCACCCGGCCCCAGTGCGCCGGAACCGGTACAGGAAGGCCCCGAACAGATTGCCGTGATGCTTTACACCACCGGCACGACCGGCGATCCCAAGGGCGTGATGCTGAGCCATGCGAACCTTCTTTTTGCAGGGCAGGCTTCGGCCAATCTGCGCGGCATTGGCCCCGGCGATCAGGTCTATGGCGGCCTTCCGATCACACATGTCTTTGGCCTGGCCTCGATGATCGTGGCCTCTACCCGAGCAGGTGCCGCGGTGCGTCTGCAGGCACGGTTCTCTCCGGCGGCGCTGTTCGACGCGCTGCAGGATGGCGTCACTGTTCTGCCCGCCGTGCCGCAGATGCATGCGCTCTTGATGCAGCACGCCCGCGCGCAAGGCGTTGCAAAACTTGAAGGCGCAGCGCTGCGCTATGTCTCTTCCGGCGCCGCTCCGCTTGATCCCGCCTGGAAGCGCGAGGCAGAGGCCTTTTACGGCCTGCCCCTGCAGAAC
Organism: Phycobacter sedimenti; assembly: GCF_038148855.1. Classification (NCBI taxonomy): domain Bacteria; kingdom Pseudomonadati; phylum Pseudomonadota; class Alphaproteobacteria; order Rhodobacterales; family Roseobacteraceae; genus Phycobacter; species Phycobacter sedimenti. The sequence continues at coordinate 184,933 of NZ_JBBVGR010000004.1, forward strand.
GGCTATGGTATGACCGAATGCACTGCGGGGCTATCGGCCACGACCAATGCCATAGGCGATCCCGACACCAGCGTCGGCACCGCCCTGCCCGGCACCGAAGTGCGCATCAAGGATGGCGCCGAAACCGGCGAAATCGAAGCCCGCGGTCCTCATGTCATGGCAGGCTACTACCGCAACCCGGAGGCCACCCGCGCCACAATCGACGCCGAAGGCTGGCTCAGCACCGGCGACATTGGTCGATTTGACGAACTGGGCCGCCTGCACATCGTCGGGCGCAGCAAGGAGATCATCATCCGCTCGGGTTTCAACGTCTACCCGCAAGAGGTGGAGGCCGCTCTGAACGACCATCCCGCCGTCGTGCAAAGCGCCGTGGTGGGCCGCAAGGTGGAAGGCAACGAAGAGGTGCTGGCCTTTGTGCAGGTGACGGCTCTGGATGCCACCGACGAGGCCACGCTCAAGGCCCATGTGGCGGATCGCCTGTCGGCCTATAAACGCCCCTCGCGCGTGGTTCTGACGCTGGAACTGCCCGCAGCCCCGACCGGCAAGATCCTGAAACACAAGCTGATCGAGACCTTTGCCAAGGACCTGGGCTGAGGTCTGTCAGATCTCATCGGGGCGTGGCTCGATCAGGGTGCCATCGCTGATCAGATCCGAGGGATGCAGGATCACCCGCTCACCGGGCTTCAGCCCTTCCAGCACCTCGGCATTGTGATCGTTGCGGCGTCCCAGAGTGACGAGTTTGCGCTCAGCCAGACCGTCTGCCTCGACAAATACGGCCCAGTCGGCGCCGTACCGGAAGACCGCGCTCAGCGGCACCGAAAGAACGTTATCGCTTTCCCATTCGACGATGCGCAGGAAGACCGCAAAGCCATCGCCCATGCCCGCGTAGTCTTCGGGCGGTGAGGTCAGATCCAGGATGACATCCACACGCTGTTCCTCGATGCCCAGGGCCGAAACCTTGGTATAGCCCGCCGGTTCGATCCGCCGCACGCGGGCGCTGAGGTTTTGATCGCCGCCCCAGCGTTCGACAATGGCCCGGTCGCCGTCTTTCAAACGCACCGCATCCGTGGACAGAAGGTCGGCCACGATTTCCAGATCGCTCGGATCGCCAAGGGAAATCAGCCGGGTGCCCGCCAGCACCGTCTGCTCGCTCATGACATCGACGGTCAGAACCTGCCCCGACATCGGCGCCGTGACCGTCAGGCAGCAGCTGCTGCCCGCCTCGGGCGCGCCGGGTTCAATGAGCGCCGCGCGGGCGCGGTCGAGCGTGCCCTTGGCCATCTCCAGCGCCGACACTGCCGCCGTCATCGCAGCGCGGTCGATGTGAAGCTTCTGTTCCAGCTCCTCGAGCCGGGTTTTGGACACCACGCCGCGCTGCACAAGCGTATCAGCCCGTTTGAACTCGCTTTCCGACAGGGTCAGCGTTTCCGAGGCCTGACGCATCTTGCTGCGCGCCACCGCAAGCCCCGCTTCGGCCTCGCGCACGGCAGCCTCGGCCTGGCTGCGGCTGCGCGCGTCCAACAGGTTTGCCGCGGCGGGTTTCAGCACGGCCACCACGGTTTCCCCTGCCGTCACCACATCCCCCACCCGCACCGGCGCGCGCTGCGCCGTGCCGGTTATGGGCGCAGAGACAGCATAGATTTCGCGGATGCGGGTCTTGCCATCGGCGTTGACCGTCACCTGCAGGGGGCCGCGGCCGATTTCGTGCAGGTCCACCGCCACTGGTTCGGGGCGCAGGGCGATATATCCCAGTGTTCCGGTAACCAGCAGCGCCAATCCGGCCATGACAACCGTGCGTGTTCTCAGCATTATCTTTCTACTCCCGCGTTTTCATGACCTGAACCAGATCAAGCCGGTCCAGCCGCCGCCGCACCACCAGGACGGAGACGAGCGCCGCCCCCAACACCACCAGGCTCGCCGTGGCAAATCCTCCGGGCTTCAGCACCAGAGGTATCGAATACAGATCGGAGGAAGAGGTCTCGGCCAAAAGCTTGGCGATCCCCGCTCCCAAAAGCCAGCCTAAGGGCTGCGCCAGAAGCGCCAGCAGCATGGTTTCCCCAACCAGAATGAACGAGACCTCCGCCCGCGTGAAGCCAAGGATGCGCAGGCTGGCCAGTTCTCTGGCGCGCTCGGACATCTGGATCCGCGCGCCATTGTAGGCCACACCAACAGTGATCAGCACCGCGATCACGCTATAGATCGTGGTCATGATAATCACGTTCTCCCGGATCGTCTCGCGGAAGGACTGGCGGATCTCGGTCATCATCGAAAGACCGCTCAGCGAGGGCGTCTCTTTCAGCAGCGCATGCAGATCCGGCACCGCGTTCTGATCGAGGCGCAGATGCGCCACGCTCACGCGGGGCGCCTGACGCAGCAAGGCGCTGAGGCTGTCCAGGTCCATATAGGCACCAAGACCGAAATACTGCATGACGATGCCCGAGACCCGCACCATATGGGTTTCGTTGCGCCCGCCCTTCAGCTCGACTTCGATGATGTCACCGGCCTGCGCATTCAGCTGTGTAGCCAGCCGCTGCGACAACAGAATGCCGCTGGCAGGTGGCTCCACCACGCGGCCGTCCCCGTCCAGAATGCGGGCCAGATCAGCGCCGGGGCGGCGGGCCTCGATCGAGATGTCCTTGCTCAGATGACCTTTGCGCAGCACTGCGGCCTGATAGAACTGCCCTTCGGCCCGCATCACGCCGGGCAGGTTCGCGACATCAGCCAGGGCGGTTTCCGGGATCTCGGGCGAGAAGATCAGCGCCGCATCCTGCCGGTTGGCCCGGTAGAAAGAGGTCTCCATGATCTCGTCCAGCGCGTCCTGAAAAAAGCCGGAGGCGACCAGAACCGAAACCGCCAGCGACAAGCCCAGAATGCTGAGGCCCGAGCGCACCGGCCAGCGCACCAGACTGCGCAGCACCATCATCACCGCCTGCGAGGGGCCGAGCCGCGTCAGAATCCGATCAAAGATATTGCGTTTGAACCGGGGCGGCGCGGGCGGCGACATGGCAACCGCCGGCGCCAGCCGCGCAACGGCCAGCGCGCTTTGGGCAGCGCCCAGACCCGCAGTCAAAAGCGCCAGCACCCCTGACAGCCCGTAGGCACCAAGCGGCTTGCGGAAAATCAGATAGGGGAATTCGTAGAACTGCGCATAGATCTGCGCCAGCCCCCGCGCCAGCCAGCTGCCCGCCGCCCAGCCAATCAAAACGCCAAGGCAGGCGATCAGCCCCGCCAGCATCAGATAGTGCAGGCAGACCTCTGCGTTGGAATAGCCCAGCGCCTTCAGAAGGCCGATCTCGCTGCGCTCCAGAAGAATGATCCGCCCGATCACCATATTGACCAGAAAGGCGCTGATTCCGAAAAAGATCGGCGGCAGGATCAGGGCGGTGTTGTGCAATTGCTTGAGTTCCGCATCGATGAAGCTGTCGGACAGCTGCTGGTCGCGCCCATGGGCCCCGAGCCCGCCATAGGGCGCCAGGATGTCGTCGATGCGGTCGATCACCTCTTCCTCTCGGGCCGCTGGATCAAGTTTCACCGACAGGCTGTTGAAGGCGCCTTGCATGTCGAATGCCGCCTCGGCCACGCGGTCGGGCAACCAGAGGATGCCGAAGGTTTCATTGTCCGGCATCAGGGCGCCCGGGCCAAGCGTATAGATGAACTCTGGCGACAGCACGGTGCCGGTAATACGCAGCTCGCGCCGGTTGCCATCGAGGTTGGCACTGAACCTGTCGCCAGGCTTCAGACCGTTCGCCTCGGCAAAGGGTTCGTTGACCAGGACCTCGTCCGAGGCATCGGCATCAGGAAGGCGCCCCGTGCGCAACAGGGGCACGTTCAGCACTGGCCCGCCGTTTACCGGCAGCGACAGCACGAGGCCCGTGACCGTCTCCACCTTCCCCGGCAGGTCAAGGATCGCGAAGTGTTCCACGCGCGCTTCGCCCGCCCGCACGCCATCGATGGCCAGGATACGGCCCATCTCGTGATCGGGCACGCGCGTCGCCTTGGCAAAGACATCGGCGAAACGGTTGCGTTCGTAGTACGCCTCGCGGGTGTCGCCGAGCGCCCGCTCCATGCCAAAGGCCATCAGGAGGATCGCAACCCCGCAGGCCAGCACCAGCGCAATGGCCAGCGCCTGCGCCCAAAGGCGGCGGAAACTGCGCAGAAGTTTGAGATCCAGCGCCTCCATCACGCTACCACTCGATCTCGGACGGGGCGAGCTGGGTTTCGTTCTCTTCGACCAGCCGGATCTTGCCGTCCTGGAACCAGATCACCCGATGCGCCATCTGCCGGATCGCGGCGTTGTGGGTGATCACCACGGTGGTGGTGCCGGTCGTTTCATTGATGCGCTGCAGCGCCTCCAGGACCTGCACGCCGGTCTTGCTATCAAGCGCGCCCGTGGGCTCATCACACAAGAGGATCTCGGGGCGTTTGGCGATGGCGCGGGCGATGGCAACGCGCTGCTGCTCTCCGCCTGACATCTCGGCCGGGAAGTGATCCATCCGGGCGCCAAGGCCCACCTGATGCAGCGCCTCTTCGGGGGGCATCGGATTGCGGGCCACATCGGTCACCAACTGCACGTTCTCCCATGCGGTCAGGCTGGGCACCAGATTGTAGAACTGAAAGACAAACCCGACGTGGTCGCGCCGATAGCGCGTCAGCCCACGGTCGTTCATGCGTGTCAGCTCCTGATCGCGGAACCAGACCCGCCCGTCGGTTGCATGATCGAGCCCGCCCAGAATGTTCAGAAGCGTCGATTTCCCGCTGCCCGAGGGACCAAGCAGAACCACGAGCTCGCCGGCATAAAGCTGCAGATCCACGCCCGCCAGTGCATGCACCTTTTGCGTGCCGGTGTCATAGACCTTGGTCACACCTTCGGTTTTGAAAACGACGTCTTTCATAATCACCTCTGACCGCAAGAAATAGGCGTGCTGCGGTGCAGAGACTTTGACATGGCTCAAGCTGAAACCAAAGCCCGATGTAGGTCCTTTGATCTTTTCCCCTGAAGGCACGCAGCGTGACTTTTCCATAGAGGCTTAAAAAGCTTGACCAAATCGGGGCAGTCGGCAGGATCTCGGCCAGAACCAGGGAGGAAAACATGACAGCAACGGCCCCCGCCGACCAACAGGATTCGCAGCTCTCCGCCACCATTGCCCGCGCGCGCAGCCAGCAGCTGGGTGATCTATTGCGCCGCAGCGCTGCCCGCACGCCAAACAAGACTGCCTTGGTCTTTCGGGGCCAGCGCGACAGTTTCGCAGAGCTCGACCAGGTGGTGAACCGCTGCGCCAATGCGCTGGCCGCGCGCGGCGTCACCAAGGGCGATCGCATCGCGCTGCTTTCCCACAACAACCGCGCCTTCGTGGTGTTTCGCATGGCGCTGGCGCGGCTTGGCGCGGTGACCACGCCGGTCAACTTCATGCTCAGCGCCGAGGACGTCGCCTATATCCTCGACCATTCCGGCGCGCGGGCCATCATCGCAGAGGACGCCCTGTGCGCAACTGCCGATGCGGCGCTGGCCCAGCTGGATCAGCCGATGCTGTTCCGCCTGTCGATCTCCCACGCGATGGACAGCCTTCCCGACGGCTGGGAGGCCGCCGAGCCGCTGTTCGACCACACCGATGACAGCGCCCCCCATGTCGAGATCGCGGGCGATGATCCGATCCAGATGATGTACACCAGCGGCACCGAGTCCCGGCCCAAGGGGGCCTTGCTGTCCTCGGATGCGCTTTATGCGCAATACGGAAGCTGCATCAGCGATGGCGAGATGTCGGCCAGAGATATCGAACTGCACTGCCTGCCGCTGTTCCACTGTGCGCAGCTCGACTGTTTCCTGACGCCGGACCTGTATCTGGGCGCCACCAGTATCCTTATGGAGGCCGCCGATCCCGGCAAGATGCTGGAAGCCATCGCGGCCGAGGGTGTCACCAAGCTCTTTTGCCCGCCCACCGTCTGGATCGCCCTTTTGCGCCACCCCGATTTCGACAAGACCGACCTCAGCGCGCTGCGCAAAGGTTACTATGGCGCCTCGATCATGCCCACGGCCATCATCGAGGAGCTGACCACGCGCCTGCCGAACCTGCGCCTGTTCAATTTCTACGGTCAGACCGAAATGGCCCCGGTCGCCACCATCCTTTTGCCGCATGAACAGCTGAGCAAGCTCGGCTCTGCCGGTCGCCCCGCGCTCAACGTGGAAACCCGCGTGGTGGATGATAACGGCAACGACCTGCCTGTCGGCGAGGTGGGCGAGATCGTGCATCGCAGCCCGCATCTGATCCTTGGCTACTACAAGGATCCGGCCAAGACGGCCGAGGCCTTTGAGGGCGGCTGGTTCCACTCGGGGGACCTGGGGCGGTTTGACGATGAGGGCTATCTCTATGTCGTCGACCGCAAGAAAGACATGATCAAGACCGGCGGCGAAAACGTCGCCAGCCGCGAGGTGGAAGAGGCCATCTTCCGCCATCCCGCCGTGGCCGAGGTCTCCGTCTTTGGCGTACCACACCCCAAATGGATCGAGGCGGTCACTGCCGTGGTCGTGATCAAACCGGGCGAGGAAGTCAGTGTCGAGGCTTTGCAGGACTATTGCCGCGAAACGCTGTCCCACTTCAAAAGCCCCAAGCACATCGCCCTGACGGATACCCTGCCCAAGAACGCCAGCGGCAAGATCCTGAAACGCGATCTGCGCATCGCCTATGCCGGTGTCTTTGAAGGCGAGGACGCCTAGGTCCGGGTCAAGAACATGATGTCGCGTTCTGAACGAGCGCGGCAAAGCCAGCCGTGCCTCATCCGTCCAGCGGCGTGTAAAGTGGCGAAAAATCTTGCAAACGCTCAATATTTGCGCACAAGCTTCCAGGCATATCGCTCCAACGGTTGCCCGCTTGCCTGGCGGACGCAAAATTTTTACCGATTGGACAATCGCCCCACATTTTGACCGGGGCGGATTTCAACAGGGGGATTGTTCCATGAAAGATAAAGCAACGAGCGTTGTGTCACGCCGCCAGTTTCTGGGCACCAGCGCCGCCGCCGCATTGACAGCAGGCGCCATGTCCGCACCCGGTCGCCTGTTTGCCAGCGAACCGCTGAAGGTCGCCGGCATCTACACCGTTCCGGTGGAGCAGCAATGGGTCAGCCGCATTCACGTCGCCGCGCTGACGGCGCAGGACCGCGGTGACATCACCTATACCTATTCCGAGAACACCTCGAACTCTGACTATTCCCGCGTGATGCGCGAATATGCCGAACAGGGCTACCAGCTGATCATCGGTGAAATCTTTGGGGTCGAGGCAGAGGCGCGCGAGGTCATGGCTGACTATCCGGATGTGGCCTTCCTGATGGGCTCCTCCTTCAAGGAAGACCCGAACATTCCGAACCTTTCGGTCTTTGACAACTACATCCAGGATGCCGCCTATCTGTCGGGCATCATCGCCGGCGCCATGTCCAAGTCGGGCAATATCGGCATGGTCGGCGGCTTCCCGATCCCCGAGGTGAACCGCCTGATGCATGCCTTCATGGCCGGCGCGCGCGAGATGAACCCCGAGATGAAGTTCCAGGTTTCCTTCATCGGCTCGTGGTTCGATCCGCCAAAAGCCAAGGAAACCGCATTCGCCATGATCGAGAACGGCGCGGATATCCTTTATGCCGAACGCTTTGGCGTGTCGGACGCGGCCAAGGAAAAGGGCCTGCTGGCCATCGGCAACGTGATCGACACGCAGGCGGACTATCCCGATACGGTTGTTGCCTCGGCCATCTGGCATTTCGAGCCGACGCTGGATGCGGCCATCGCCGCGGTCAAGGGCGGCTCCTTCACCGCCGCCGATTACGGCATCTATTCCTTCATGAAAGAAGGCGGCTGCTCGCTGGCGCCCTATGGCACCTTCGAAGGCAAGATCCCGCAAGAGGCGCTTGATCTGGTCGCCGCCCGCACCGCCGCGATCAAGGACGGCTCCTACACCGTCGCGATCAACGACGAAGAACCCAAATCCTCGTGACCCGGGCCTTTCAGGTATGACTGACAGTGAAAAGGCGCAGGTTGTCCTGCGCCTTGACGGCATTACCAAACGGTTCGGCCCCGTCACCGCCAATGAAGACGTCAGCTTTGCCCTGAACCGGGGCGAGGTGATCGCGCTTTTGGGCGAGAATGGCGCGGGCAAGACCACGCTGATGAACATCCTTTTCGGCCAGTACACCGCCGATGAAGGCGCGGTCGAGCTGTTCGGCGCCCCCCTGCCCGCCGGCAATCCGCGCGCCGCGCTGGATGGCGGCGTGGGCATGGTGCACCAGCATTTCACCCTGGCCGGAAACCTCACGGTCTGGGAAAACATCGTTCTGGGGGTCGATGCCCTCAGTGCGGCCAGCCTCAAACCCGCCGCCGCCAAGGCGCGTATTCGCGATCTGTCCGAGCGGTTCCATCTGAAGGTCGACCCGGACGCCAAGGTCGGCCGCCTCACCGTGGGCGAACGACAGCGGGTCGAGATCCTGAAGGCGCTCTATCGTGACGCGAAAATCCTCATTTTGGACGAGCCCACAGCCGTTCTGACCCCGCAAGAGGCCGATGCCTTGTTCGCAACCCTGCGTGAGGCGATTGCATCCGGCCTGTCGGTCATCTTCATTTCCCACAAACTGCATGAGGTCATGGCGATTTCCGACCGCGTGCTGGTGCTGCGCCACGGTCGGCTTGTGGCAGAACGCGCCACCAAGGATACCAATGGCGAGGAACTGGCCGCCCTCATGGTCGGCGCCGAGGTCAGCGCCCCCAGCATCGCCCCCGCCACCCCCGGCGCGCCGCTGCTGTCCATGCGCGATGTGACCACGCCGGAGGCAGGCTCCGCGCCCGGCCTCGCGCGCGTCAGCCTTGACTTGCGCGCGGGTCAGATCACCGGGCTTGCCGGTGTTTCCGGCAACGGTCAGGCGGCGCTGTCGGATTTGATCTCGGGCCTGATCGCCCCGGCCAGCGGCAGCATGGAGCTGCACGGGCAAGCGCCGCAGGGCTGGTCGCCGCGCGCTGCCATCGCAAATGGCGTGGCCCGCATTCCCGAAGACCGGCACAAGACCGGCACCATCGCCGATTTCGACCTCACCGAAAACGCCATCCTTGAAACCTACGCCACCCGCTTCAGCACACGCGGCTGGCTTGACTGGAGCGGCGCGCGCGCCTTTGCCCAGAAGCTGATCGATGGCTACGACATCCGCTGCCCCGGCCCGGACATCCGCATCCGCCTTTTGTCGGGCGGCAATATGCAGAAACTGATCCTTGGCCGCGTGCTGGAGGGCGCCCCCGATATCATCCTGGCGAACCAGCCGGTGCGGGGGCTGGACATCGGCGCGGTGAACTACGTGCACGAACAGCTGGCCAAGGCGCGCGATCGGGGCGCTGCCGTTCTGCTGATCTCCGAAGACCTCGATGAAATCATGCGCCTGTCGGATGTGATCCATGTGATCTCCGAAGGGCGGCTCAGCCCCGAATTTGCGCGTGGCACCATGCGCCCCGAAGATCTGGGCCGCTGGATGGCGGGCGAGGGCTTTGAGAAGGGACATACCGATGCGGCTTGAACCCATTGCAGCGCCCTCCTTCGGGCGGCGCGTCCTGCCGCCTGCGCTGGCGATCGGTGCGACGTTTGTAGTGGCTGCACTTTTGGCGATGATCGCGGGCGGCAATCCCTTCGCGGTCTTTGGCCTGATCCTGAAAGGGGCATTCGGGTCGAAATTCGCCATTCTCGAGACCCTCAACAGCGCAACGCCCCTGATCTTTACCGGGCTGGCCATTGCGGTGTCATTCCGTGCCAAGCTCTGGAACATCGGCGCCGAGGCGCAGCTTTATGCCGGTGCGGTGCTCACCGTGGTTCTGGGCACAGGTGCCCTGTCGCTGCCCGCGCCGCTGATGCTGGCGCTCTGCGGTATTGCCGCCATGCTGGCCGGCGCGTTGATGCTGCTGGGGCCTGCCCTCTTGAAGACCCGGCTCGGCGTGGATGAGGTGGTGACGACGCTCCTCTTCAACTTCATATTCCTGCTGTTCGTCAGCTACCTGCTTGAAGGGCCGCTGAAAGATCCAATGGGCATGGGCTGGCCCAAATCCGCGCGGCTGATCCCTGAGGCGCGCCTGCCCCGCATTGTCGAGGGGCTGCGCCTGCACTGGGGCTTTGCGCTGGCGCTGATCGCCGCCCTTGCCGTCTGGGTCATCAACACCCGCACCACCCTGGGCTACGAAATGCGCGCCGTCGGCCAGAATGCCGAAGCCGCAGCATTCGCAGGCATTCCGGTGACGAAGGTGATCCTCAAAACCGCGCTCCTGTCAGGCGGCCTTGCAGGTCTTGCGGGTTTTTCCGAGGTCTCGGGCCTCAAAGGCTCGCTGACGCTCGATCTCAGCCCTGGCTTTGGCTACACCGGCATCGTGGTCGCCATGCTGGCGCTTTTGCACCCCCTTGGCGTGGTCGTCGCGGCGCTGTTTGTGGCGGCCATTTTCGTCGGCGCCGACAGCATGAGCCGCGCCGCAGGCGTGCCGAGCTACCTGGCCGATATCATGCTGGCCTCTGCGCTGTTGTTCATGGTGCTGGCGATCCTTCTCACCAAATTCCGCGTGCGGAGGGACTGACATGGACCTGATCGACATCCTTTTGTCCGCCAGTTTCTGGGCCGCCGCCATCCGCATCGCATCGCCCTTGATATTCGCCACCATCGGAGAGCTGATCTGCGAGCGCGCGGGCGTGTTGAACCTCGGTATCGAGGGCATCATGGTCGCGGGCGCCTTTGCGGGCTGGATCGCGCTCTGGGGTGGGTTGCCGCTTTGGGGCGGCGTTGCGGTCGCGCTCCTGACGGGAATGATGCTGGGGCTGGTGCATTCTATTTTCAGCGTTCCTTTTGGCCTGTCGCAACATGTGGTGGGGGTTGGCCTGACGCTGCTGGCCACCTCGCTGACCTTCTATACCTACCGTGTGGTGCTGCCCGAGGTGTCGTCCCCGCCCAAGATCACCGCCTTTCAACCCTATGAGATCCCTCTTCTGTCCGATCTGCCTCTGGTCGGCCCGGCACTGTTTTCGCAAACGCCGCTCACCTATGCCGCGTTCATTCTGGCGGGGCTGACGGCACTGGTGCTTTACCGCACGCCGCTTGGCCTTGCGGTGCGCGCCGCCGGGGAAAACCCGCAGGCCGTCGCAGCCCAAGGCCTGTCGGTCACCGCGATCCGCATGGGCGCGGTTGTGGTCGGCTCGGGCTTCATGGCGGTGGGCGGTGCCTTCCTGACGCTTTCAGCCTTTGACAGCTTCTTTTTCGACATGGTGAACGGGCGCGGCTGGATCTGCATCGCACTGGTCGTCTTTGGCGCCTGGAGGCCGGGCAAGGCGGTGCTGGGTGCCATCCTCTTTGCCGCCTTCGACGCCCTGCAGATCCGCCTGCAGCAGACCGGCATTGGCGCGGTGGTGCCCTATCAGGTTTTCCTGATGATGCCCTATATCCTGTCCATTCTGGCGCTGGTGGTGATGTCCCGCCGGGCCGAGATCCCGGCGGCGCTGATGGTGCCCTTCAACAAGGGAGAAAGATGATGTTCGACCTGATCGTCAAGGGCGGCAGCCTGCCCGATGGCTCAGTCGCCGATATCGGCATTGCGGGCGGCAAGATCACCGCCATTGAGGCGCAGCTTACAGCCGAAGCACTCGAGGTGATCGACGCCAGCGGAGACCTCGTCTCCCCTCCTTTCGTGGACCCGCACTTCCACATGGATGCGACGCTGTCCTACGGCAAGCCGCGGCTCAACACCTCGGGCACGCTCTTGGAGGGGATTTCCCTTTGGGGAGAGCTGCGTGACATTGCCACCGTGGACGAAATGGTCGAGCGCGCCCTCACCTATTGCGACTGGGCCGCCTCCATGGGGACACTGGCGATCCGCTCTCATGTGGACACCACGCCCGATCACCTCAATACCGTCACCGCCATGCTGGAGGTGAAGGAAAAGGTCAAAGATTACATCGACCTGCAACTGGTCGCCTTCCCTCAGGACGGGCTTTACCGCACGAAAACGGGCCGCGAGAACGTGGTCCGCGCGCTGGATATGGGCGTCGATGTGGTGGGCGGCATCCCCCATTTCGAGCGCACCATGCAGGACGGCGCCGCGTCGATGCGCGACCTCTGCGAAATCGCCGCCGAGCGCGGCCTGATGGTCGATATCCACTGCGACGAGACAGACGACCCTATGTCCCGCCATATCGAGGCGCTGGCCTATGAGACGCAGCGCCTGGGTCTGCAGGGCCGCGTTGCGGGCAGTCACCTGACCTCGATGCATTCGATGGACAATTACTACGTCAGCAAACTGCTGCCGCTGATTGCCGAGGCCGGGATTTCCGCGATCCCCAACCCCCTGATCAACATCATGCTGCAGGGGCGGCACGACACCTTCCCCAAACGCCGCGGCCTGACTCGCGTGAAGGAAATGCAGGCGATGGGCATCCCTGTGGGCTGGGGTCAGGACTGCGTGCTGGATCCCTGGTATTCCTTGGGCACCGGAGACATGCTGGATGTCGCCTTCATGGGGCTGCACGTGGCGCAGATGAGCCACCCGGACGAGATGGCCCGCTGTTTCACCATGGTAACCGAGGTCAACGCCCAGATCATGGGGTTACAGGATTATGGGTTGAAGGTCGGCAGCGACGCCTCCCTGGTGGTTCTGGACGCCAGCACCCCGACCGAGGCCGTCCGCCTGCGCCCCGCCCGTCTGGCAGTGGTGTCCAAAGGCAAGATCATCGCCCGCAGCGCCCGTGGAGATGCCAGCCTGATACTTCCGGGACGGCCCGGAAGCGTACGGCGGCGGCATGAGGTGGGGTAGCGCCCACAGGGCCTTAATGATTTTTCACTCGGCTGAACTCATCATTGCGCACCTTGTTCCTCCCATCGGCGCACCGCGAGAACAATCTCAAGAAAGAACAATGGCGGCCAAAAGAAAAGAAACAAAACAGACATCAGCCCCAACTTTCCCGAAGTGAAATCCAGTGGGTTAAAGATCACTCCGTACGCCAAAAGCAGATGAATAAGCGTTGCAATAATAAATTTGGGTACCAAAGCTCTCCAAATCACCTCCAAGTTCCTCCTGCACTTTCGTTCGGTTGACGATAACCGGGTACGACTTGCCCCGCTAGTATTGGCTCATACCGTTGTCATACTTGAACTTTGCCCAATAGGCGCGCCTAGCTACCCAGATACTGATCCATCAGTTTCGGTGTCAGTTCGTTCAGCGTCTTGTCCCCCGCCAGGATCGGTCGATCTTCCCCCCACCATCAAATGCCGCAATGCGGCGCAAAAAATGCTGCACATGCAGCGCCCCCTTGACCACCAAAGCATCAAATATAAATCAATAATTACAGTCACTTAAATCATTACTAATTTTTTAGTTTGACAAGACGTCGCAGCCTGTGAAACCTCTAGCACAGTCAGGTGCATTGAACGCAAAGCTGACAATAATGACTTTAGGGAGGAGAAAGATGCGCAAGTATCTTTTGTCCGCAGCAGCGGTTTGCGCCGTGGTTGCGGGACAGGCAGCCTATGCCGATGAGGCCGCTGCCAAGAAATGGATTGATGAGGAATTCCAGCCCTCGGCCCTCAGCAAGGACGAACAGCTGTCAGAAATGCAGTGGTTCATTCAGGCGGCTGAGCCCTACAAGGGCATGGAAATCAACGTGCTGTCCGAGGGCATCCCCACGCACAGCTATGAATCCGAAGTGCTGACCAAGGCCTTTGAGGAGATCACCGGGATCAAGGTGAATCACCAGATCCTCGGCGAGGGTGAGGTCGTGCAGGCGGTTCAGACCCAGATGCAGACCAAGCGGAACCTCTATGACGCCTATGTCAACGATTCCGACCTGATCGGCACCCACTCGCGCCTGCAGCTGGCCTATAACCTGACCGACATGATGGCAGGCGACTTCAAGGACGTGACCAACCCCGGACTTGATCTGGGTGACTTCATGGGCACCCAGTTCACCACCGGCCCGGACGGCGACCTCTATCAGCTGCCGGACCAGCAGTTCGCGAACCTCTACTGGTTCCGCAAGGACTGGTTCGATCGCGAAGACCTGCAAGCGGCCTTCAAGGCGAAATACGGCTATGATCTGGGTGTTCCGGTCAACTGGTCCGCCTATGAGGACATCGCCGAGTTCTTCTCGGAAGACGTCAAGAACATCGATGGCGTCGATATCTATGGCCACATGGACTACGGCAAGCGCGCGCCCGATCTTGGCTGGCGCATGACCGATGCCTGGCTGTCGATGGCCGGTGCCGGCTCCAAGGGTGAGCCGAACGGTGTTCCGATCGACGAATGGGGCATCCGCATGGAAGCGGGCAGCTGTAACCCGGCGGGCGCAAGCGTCACCCGTGGTGGTGCTGCAAACGGCCCGGCGGCGGTCTATGCGATCCGCAAGTGGGACGAATGGCTGCGTAAATACGCACCTCCCGGTGCGGCGTCCTATGACTTCTACCAGTCCCTGCCCGCCCTGGCGCAAGGCAACGTGGCCCAGCAGATCTTCTGGTACACCGCCTTTACCGCCGACATGGTGAAACCCAAGTCCGAAGGCAACAACACCGTCGACGACAGCGGCACCCCGCTGTGGCGCATGGCGCCTTCGCCGCATGGTCCCTACTGGGAAGAAGGCCAGAAGGTCGGCTATCAGGACGTTGGCTCATGGACCTTCCTCAAGTCCACGCCCCTGGACCGCGCACAGGCTGCATGGCTGTACGCACAGTTCGTGGTCTCCAAGACCGTGGACGTGAAAAAGTCGCACGTCGGCCTGACCTTCATCCGCGACAGTTCGGTCAACCACGAAAGCTTTACCGAACGTGCGCCCAAGCTGGGTGGCCTCGTGGAATTCTACCGCTCGCCCGACCGCACGGCATGGTCGCCCACTGGCGTGAACGTGCCCGACTATCCGAAGCTGGCCCAGATCTGGTGGCAGCAGATCGGTGACGTGAACTCTGGTGCCTTCACCCCGCAGGAAGCCATGGACCGTCTGGCCGAGGAAATGGACATCACCATGGCCCGTATGCAGCGCGCAGACGAGCAGGCGAATGTCTACGGTGGCTGCGGCCCGCGTCTGAACGAGGAAAAGGACGCCGAGTGGTGGTTCGCCAATGGCGGCGCCAAGCCGAAGCTGGAGAACGAAAAGCCGCAAGGCCAGACCGTCAACTATGACGAACTGGTTGCCCGCTGGGCCAAGCAGTAAGGCTTTCCTCCTGCCGGGTTTGGGCGCGACACCCTGTGCCTGCCCCGGCGACACGCCCCGGAGCCTCCCCCGCGATGCTCCGGGGCCTTTCCCCCCACACACGACACCTCTCCCCTGCTCCACAGCGGGGATGCAGCCGACACCGCCTTGCCGGGCGCCTCGCGGCTCACAATGCCGGAAAGTCAAATCAAGATGGCACTTGAACTTAGAAACGTGACCAAGCGCGTTGGCGCGATCGAGCACATCAAGGACACCTCCCTTGTGCTGGAAAGCGGTCACTTCAACGTCCTTCTGGGCGCCACCGGATCGGGAAAGACCTCCCTGATCAAGCTGATGGCAGGCCTTGATCCGATCGCCAGCGGCACCGTCTGGATGGACGGGCAGGACGTCACCCGCCTCAGCACCCAGAAGCGCAACATCAGCCTGGTGCACCAGTTTTTCATCAACTACCCCCACATGACCGTCTTCGACAACATCGCCTCCCCCCTGAAGGTTGCAGGCATGGCCAGGTCGGAGATCGAGGGCCGCGTCGAAGAGGCTGCCGACATCCTGCAATTGCGCCCGATGCTGCATCGGCGCCCGCACGAACTGTCGGGTGGTCAGCAGCAACGCACCGCCCTGGCGCGCGCCATCGCCAAGGAAAGCCGCGCGGTCTTCCTGGACGAACCGCTTGCGAACCTGGACTACAAGCTACGCGAAGAGTTGCGCGACCAGCTGCCGGACCTGTTTGCCGGGCGCGGCGCGGTTGTGGTCTATGCCACCTCTGAACCCGAAGAGGCGCTGTTGCTCGGCGGCAAAACCGCGCTGATGCGGGACGGGCGCGTGACCCAGTTCGGGGCCACCGCCGATATCTACCGCAATCCGGCCAATGTGGATGCGGCGCGGGTGTTCTCGGATCCGCCCATCAACACCGCCGAGATCCAGAAAGAGGGCAACACGGCCCGCCTGACGCGGGATGTGTCATGGGTGCTGAACGGCGCGGCTGCGGGCTTGCGCGATGGCACCTACACCATCGCCATACGCCCCCACCACGTGCTGCCCTTTGCGGGCGCGGGCACCTCGGTGCGCATCGCTGGCCGCGTTCAGGTGACCGAGCTTTCAGGCTCTGAAAGCAGTGCGCATTTCGACCTCGGCCTGCCCGGATCAAACGACAGCTGGGTCAGCCTTTCAGCGGGTGTTCACCCCTATGAGGTTGGCGAAATGCATGATTTCTATATGGATCCTACGGCGGCCTATGTCTTTGCCCCCGATGGCTCCCGCGTGGCGTGAGGCGAAACATGGCTAAGATTACTCTCTCCAAGCTGCGTCACAGCTATCTGCCGAACCCGGCTTCCGAGTCCGACTACGCGCTCAAGGAAATCGATCTCGACTGGTCCGATGGCGGCGCCTATGCGCTGCTTGGGCCTTCGGGCTGCGGCAAATCCACCCTGCTCAACATCATTTCGGGTCTTCTGGTGCCCTCGGACGGCAAGATCCTGTTCGATGATCGGGACGTAACAACCCTGCCCCCCGATCAGCGCAACATCGCGCAGGTGTTCCAGTTCCCGGTGATCTACGACACCATGACGGTCTACGACAACCTGGCCTTCCCTCTGCGCAATCGCGGTCGGGACGAGGCAACGGTCAAGACCCGCGTCATGGCGATTGCCGAGATGCTGGAGCTGACCGAGATGCTGAACACCCGCGCCGCGGGCCTCAGCCCCGATACGAAACAGAAGATCTCGATGGGGCGCGGGCTGGTACGTGAAGACGTCAACGTGGTGATGTTCGACGAGCCGCTGACGGTGATCGACCCGCATCTGAAATGGAAGCTGCGCTCCAAGCTGAAAGAGCTGCACCAGCGCGTCAAGGCAACCATGATCTACGTCACCCACGACCAGACCGAGGCGCTGACCTTTGCCGATCAGGTTGTGGTGATGCAGCTGGGCGAGGTGGTGCAGGTCGGCACGCCGGTCGAGCTGTTCGAACGCCCTGCGCATACCTTTGTCGGCCATTTCATCGGCTCGCCAGGCATGAACATCCTGCCCTGCGCCCTGATGGAGGGCGCGGCCCGTTTTGCCGACCGGACAATTGCCCTGGAAGGCCCGATAAAGGGCACCCCACAAGGCAAGACCGAGATCGGCATCCGCCCCGAATTCGTTTCCATCGGCGCCAGCGGCCTGCCCGCAACCGTCACCAAGGTCTCCGACGTCGGACGCCACACGGTGGTGGAATGCACGGCGGGCGGTGAGCGCATCAACGCCATCATCGAAGGTCAGGCACCGGAAAAAGGCGCCTCCGTTCATCTTGAGTTCCAGCGCGATCAGACCCGGCTCTATGTCGATGGCTGGCTCGCCACCACCCCAGAGGAGGCCGCGGCATGAAGACCGAAAACCAGAAAGCCTGGCTGTTCGTCCTGCCGGTGCTGGCGCTTGTCGCCTTCAACGCGCTCATCCCGATGATGACGGTGGTCAACTATTCGGTGCAGGAGACCTTTGGCGACAACGTCTTCTTCTGGCAGGGGCTGGACTGGTTCCAGCAGATCCTGCGTTCAGAACGGTTCCATGATGCGCTGGGGCGTCAGTTCCTGTTCACTTTCCTGATCCTGATCATCGAGATTCCGCTGGGCATCGCAATTGCCCTGTCGATGCCACGCAAGGGGTTCTGGGTACCTGTCTGTCTGGTGCTGATGGCCCTGCCGATGCTGATCCCGTGGAACGTCGTGGGCGCGATGTGGAACATCTTCACCCTGCCTGACATTGGCCTGTTGGGATACTTCCTGAACCATGTCCTTGGCATCAACTATGACATGACCCAGGACCCTGTTGCCGCCTGGGTTACCATCGTCACCATGGATGTCTGGCACTGGACCTCCCTTGTGGTGCTGCTGAGCTATGCGGGCCTCGTGTCGATCCCGGACGCCTATTATCAGGCGGCCAAGATCGACGGCGCCTCGAACTGGGCCGTGTTCCGGTTCATCCAGCTGCCAAAGATGAAAACGGTTCTGACAATCGCCATCCTTCTGCGGTTCATGGACAGTTTCAACATCTACACCGAGCCCTTCGTCCTGACCGGAGGCGGCCCCGGCAACTCCACCACACTTCTATCCATCGATCTGGTGAAAATCGCGCTCGGTCAGTTCGACCTTGGTCCCGCCGCCGCCATGTCGCTCATCTATTTTGCCATCACCCTGCTCGTCAGCTGGCTGTTCTACACGCTGATGACCAAGGATGACCTGAACTAAGGGAGGGAAACGTGCAGAAAAGATCCATCGTTCCCATCGTCTATATCCTGTTTCTCATGCTGCCGATCTACTGGCTGGTGGCGATGAGCTTCAAGACAACCAATGAGATCCTTGCGGGGTTCTCTCTGTTTCCCCAGACCTTCACGCTGGAGAACTACCAGACGATCTTTACCGATCCGACCTGGTACTGGGGCTACATCAACTCGATCCTTTACGTGTCGATCAACACCGTGATCTCGGTCGCGGTGGCCCTGCCGGCCGCCTATGCCTTCAGCCGCTACCGGTTTCTGGGCGACAAGCAGCTGTTCTTCTGGCTCCTGACCAACCGGATGGCGCCTGCGGCTGTCTTTGCCCTGCCCTTCTTCCAGCTCTATTCCGCTGTGGGACTGTTTGACACCCACCTGGCCGTGGCCCTGGCACACTGCCTGTTCAATATCCCGCTGGCGGTCTGGATCCTCGAAGGGTTCATGGGGGGCGTGCCAAAGGAACTCGATGAAACCGCCTATGTGGATGGCTATTCCTTCCCGCGCTTCTTCGTGGTGATCTTCATCCCCGCGATCAAGGCTGGCGTGGGGGTGGCAGCCTTCTTCTGCTTCATGTTCTCCTGGGTCGAGCTGCTCCTGGCCAAGACCCTGACGGCGGTGGCCGCCAAACCCATTGCCGCCACCATGACCAAGACCGCCTCCAGCGCGGGCTACGAGCTCGGCCTTCTGGCGGCTGCGGGCACACTGACAATCATTCCGGGCGCCATCGTGATCTGGTTCGTCCGCAACTACATCGCAAAAGGCTTTGCGATGGGGAGGGTTTGACATGCTGTCCTGGATGGCCTGGACCTGGCCGACCGCTTTGGTCTTCATCGGCATCTTTTCAGCGATCGCGGTGCTGATCGTGCTGGAAATCCGTCACCCCGGAGGCGCTATGCGCAAAGGTGTCCTGGGCCTCACCACCACACGCGGCGACCGGCTGTTCATCAGCCTTCTGGGCACGGCCTATATCTTCCTCGCCTGGCTCGGCCTTGTCGGCATGCCGCTCTGGACCCCGCTTGGCCTTTCCATCGCATGGGGCACCTTCTGCTTCTGGAAAGTCTGACACCCGCGGGTCAAGGAGGCCGAAGGCCCCGCCAAAGGCGGCCTGTCCTTGACGCGCAACACAAAACACAATCGAAATCGGCCTTGAGGGCAAGCCTGTCCCTCAAGGCCGTCTCAGCCAAAAACAAACCGCCAGCGCCGCGCGCAGCAAGAAGGGCGGCGCGTCACCTTGCGTCTTGCATAAGACAAGCGCGCGGAAGCGCACAATTTGACAACAGCCTCAGCGCCCTAACGCAACTTCTAAAAAAGTAGTTTTCAACCCGCCCCGCTTTGCCTAGCATGAGCGGACGACCAAAAGGACCAGGCATCAGCGCTCATGCGAAAGAAACAGGACAAATCGCTTCTGACCGAGGTCGAACTCGAGTTCATGACCGTGATCTGGGAAACCGGGGGCGGCACCGTGCGGGATATCCTAGCGGAACTCAACAAGGTTCAGGAGCGCGCCTATACTTCGGTTGCCACGGTCCTCAAGATAATGGAGCAAAAGGGTTTTCTGACCAGCGAGCGGGCCGACCGCTCCCTGGTCTATCGCCCCGCCGTTCCCAAGGCAGAGTATCAGAAAACCTCGCTGAAAAACCTTTCGAGCAAACTCTTCAACGGAGCGCCGGCAGCCCTTGTCGCCCGGCTGGTCGATGATGAGGACGTGACCGATGAAATGCTCGAGGAAATGCGAGCGCTTCTGGAGGAAAGGCTGGGGGACAATGCAAACTGATGCTCTGCTGAATGCCTATATCGATCTGAACATCCTGCTGCTTGCAGGGGCGATGCTCTGGCTTGCCATGCGCAGTGGTCTCGAACGCACAGGGCTGGGAAAAGCTTACCGCTCGCAACTCCGACTGCTCAACGCCGTCACGATTTTGCTGGCGCTCTCGCCGCTTCTGGTGCTGGTGCTCACCAGCCTGTTGCGACATCCCTCACCCAATCTATCCGACTTGTTGGTCGCACAGTATCTGCAAGGCAACGTCAGCATGAGCGCAGCGCGCTTTGAAGACCTTTTGGGACTGCGTGAGGATTTTGTACGCACTCTGCTCAGTGGCCAAGCCCCCTGGGCCCGCTTTTTGGTCGTCGGCTTTGCAGCCGGTAGCCTCATCTGTTCTTTGCAACTGGGGTTGTCCGTTTTCAGGCTGCGCAAAAGCCTTGCGCAGTCCTTCACATGGAAACGGATCGGGCGCACGCACCTGCTTTTGTCGGATGAGGCCCGCGTTGCCTATTCAACGCGCGGCATCCGGGCACGTTACGTTGTGCTGCCGACGTCCCTTTTGGAGAAACCAAAGGATCTGCGTCTGTCTGTGGCGCACGAACTGCAACATTTCCGTCAGCGCGATATCGAGTGTGAATTCCTGCTCAGTGCACTTCGTCCGCTCCTGTTCTGGAATCCGGCGTTTCATATCTGGCGCCGAGAGGTTCGGATGTTGCGCGAATTCGCCTGCGACCAGGCCCTTATGAGCCGTCCGAGCTTTGATCTGCGCGGCTATTGCGAATGCCTGATCCGGGCCTGCGCCAACGCGTCCAGAGATCCGGTTCTGTTTGCGCGGCGCAGCCCGACCGTCGCCCTGGTGGACCGCCGGGAAACCCGACGCGGCTCTTCCGCATTGGTGCGCAGGCTGCATGCCGTGACCGCCCCGCAGCCGCAGTCAGACACTCCCCTCGGGTGGGCTCTTGTGTCCGGCCTTCTGGTCGCGGCTGTCATGACGACAGCTCTGCTGCTCCAGCGCCCCGCAGACTGGAGCCATGACCGGATCATGCTATCGACCATCGTCAACCTTGAACGTATGGCCAGCCGCACCTCTGCAACTCGACCAATATCGCTCAGTGCTCTTTCTGGCAGCTTTGCAGCCTCCAGCCAGTAGTCTGCTCCACGTCCAATCTGCACCGGACGGCCCGGTCCGCCTCTTGCTCCGAAAAGCGGCGTCTCGACAGGCAAGCGATCCCACACGTCATCGGGTCGGCCCCGTTGTGCATCCTGTCCACCAAAGCTTTGCAGATGAGGAAAAAGTCCCTATCAAGGCTGTATGGAGGACCCAAGCCGAATGAAGCTCAATCCCGTCGACATATCAAAAACCGCCTCTGCGTCTTCGATCGTCTTCGAAGCGCTGCGCAAGGCGATCATCGAAGGGGACCTGAAAGTGGGTGAACCCCTGCGCCAGGATGAGATCGCCGGGATGTTTAACACCAGCCGGATTCCCGTCCGGGAGGCCATTTCACGCCTCGAAGAACAGGGGTTGGTCAAAACCCAACGCTACAAAGGGGCCGTCGTCGCGGGACTCTCTGCGGATGAAGCACATGAAATCTTTGATTTCCGCGCGCTGATCGAACCAGAAGTCATCCGCCGGGCCGTTCCCCAGATGTCGCAGGAGACCTTGCAGCGGGCCAAAGAGTGCCTTGAGGCTTTCTCCGCGTCGGACGATCCCATGACCTGGGGGCGGTTGAACCGGGATTTCCACTCAGAGCTCTATCAAGCCAGCGGTCTGCAATATCATCTCGACGTAATCGACAATGCCATGGACAGGGTTGATCGCTATCTGCGGACTCAGTTGGTTCTTTCAAACGGCATGAAACGCGCTCATGAAGAGCATATGGCGATCTGGAATGCATGTAACGACGGCAATGCCGCGCAGGCCGCGGAGCTGACCCGGCGGCATATTCTGGATGCCCGCGACATGCTGATGGAGAATATCGCATCCTTGCGCTGACATCGCGCCGGGACGCGATATCGCAAATCTATCGCAAATATCCTGCTGGAAATCACTTTGTGATTTGACCGATTGTCTGTACTACTTCCCTTGCGGAAAAAGTTAACGCCGGACCGTCCGCATGTCCCGGCGAGGGATTCGTCTTTCTCCATACGAACCTTGGGCTGCTTGGGAGAACACTCGGTTGAACACACCGCCCCGCAAAATTGCCATTCTCGGCGCAGGTGCCATTGGCTGCTTTCTCGGGGCGCATTGGGCATCTGCCTGTCACGCGGCGGGCACACAACTGACATTGATCGGGCGTACCGCAACCTGGGATCAGATGGCACCGGGGCCCCTCAGGGTTTCGGGAGGAGTGCCCTTGCAAACCCAGCTATCGCTGCTTGATCTGGCCGACAGTCCGGCCGCCCTCGACGGCGCGGACCTGGTCCTGCTCGCCCACAAATCAACCGGTCTGGAACGATCGATCCAGCAGCTCAGCGCCCATGTGGCCGACGACACGACGATCATTTCGCTGATGAACGGGGTCTCTCCGGTCGATCACTTGCGGGCAGCTTTGCCAAGGCATCACATTGTTGCCGGGATGGTGCCTTTCAACGTGGTTTGGAAATCTGGCAGTCATCTGCACCGGTCCAGCACCGGCGACCTTGCCTTGGAGCGCACCTGTGCCACCGAGGCACTGGCGCAGTTGGTGGCAGCCACAGGCGTTCCCGTGCAACTCTGCCCAGACCTCAAACCGCTGCAGTATGGCAAGCTGCTGCTCAATCTAATCAACCCGGTCAATGCCCTCAGTGGACTGCCACTGCGCGAAATGCTCTGCCAGCGGGATTACAGGCGGGTCTATGCTGCGGTGCTCCGCGAGGCGCTCAGCGTTTATGACGCGGCGCATATTCAATGGCGCAGGGTCGGTCCGCTGTCGCCCCGGCTCGTCCACCGTCTGCTGTTGCTGCCTGATGCCGTGTTCAACAGCACCCTGCTGAACCTTCAGAAGCTGGACCCGGAGTCCATGACCTCCATGGCGGCCGACATGGCTGCGGGCCGCCCGACCGAAATAGACACCCTCACCAATGAAATCCTGCGCCTGGCTGAACAATCGGGCACCGCCGCGCCTATCAACGCCTCCCTGTCGGAGCTGATCCGCCAAGCAGAAGCCGCCCCCCACCCGACAGGGGCACGGTCGACCCAATCGCTCCTCGAACACCTGAGGCTTTCCCATGAGTGTTGACGCATTTCCCTGCCTTAGGTTTGGCCCCCTGAAGACGCGGGAAACCCCGAAACAGGTCCGCGCGGTCCGGCGCATTCATTTGATCCTGAACACAACCGCGCATCTGCTGTCCGAAACCCCGCTGCAGTCGATCACCACAACGATGATTGCGAACGAGGCCGGGATTCCCGTCAGTTCAATCTACCGCTACTTTTCGGATGTGACGCATGTTCTGAACGAACTTTACCTGCAAAGCGCGCAGGAACTGCGGGATCGAATTGTGGAAATTGCGGACGACAGACAGACTTGGCCAGCCTGGAAGGACCGGGTTCATCAGATCATCCTGTCGCAACGAAACCATATCCAGAACAACCCGCATTATGCGCCGCTGCTGATGCATTTCGTCTCCCAACGTACGGCGGTGGCCGCAGAGGATCAGCAACGCGAGTATGTCACGGATTTTCTGGAGATGCGCTGGAAGCAAGGCCTGGACGGGTTTCATGACGGCGATCCGAGAGTCGTTGCGCAAACCGTCCTTCAGATCGCCGTGACGATGGAGGACCTGATCGCGGCCCAGTCCACCCTGTTTCACGCGGATGTCTTCGCAAAGGAAACCCTTACAGTCCTGACGTCCTACCTTTCCAATTACCTGACCGACGACTGATACAGACCGGTCAGGCAATCGTATCCGACCGCCCCACCTGACGCCCGGAAAAAATGCAGCCTCCCAAAAAGGTGCCTTCAAGCGCGTTGTAGCCGTGATAGCCGCCGCCTCCGAACCCGGCGACCTCGCCCGCCGCGAAAAGCCCCGGAATGGTTTTTCCATCAGCATCGATCAACTGCCCGTTCAGATCGGTCTGCACCCCCCCAAGCGTCTTGCGGGTGATGATGTTCAGCTTGACCCCGATCAAAGGTCCATTGTCCGGGTCCAGAATGCGATGCGGTTTGGCGGTGCGCATCAGCTTGTCCCCGCGATAGTTCCGCGCGGCGTGAATGGCCATCATCTGAGCGTCCTTTGAAAACGGATTGGCGATCTGTGCATCGCGCGCCGTGATCTCGGCCCGGATCTTTTCAACGTCCAAAAGGCTATTGCCTTCCAGGGCGTTCATCTTGGCCACCAGATCATCCAGCCTGTCGGCGACAACAAAATTCTCACCGTGCTCCTTGAAGGCTTCCACATTGGGCGTGGCCTTCTTGTTCAAAAGCCGCTGCTTCAAAACCTGTTTCCAGCTTTTTGACGCCAGATCCGGGTTCTGCTCGGACCCTGACAGGGCGAATTCCTTCTTGATGATCTTCTGGGTGGTGATGAACCAGGAATAGTCATAGCCCGTCGCCAAAATGGCCTTCAGCGTGCCAAGGCTATCGAAACCCGGCATCGCAGGCGGCGCAAAGCGGTTGCCGTTTGCGTCGAACCACATCGACGACGGCCCGGGCAGAATGCGAATGCCGTGATTGGGCCAGATCGGATCCCAGTTCTTCACGCCTTCGGTGTAGTGCCACATGCGATCCGCGTTGATCACATGGCCGCCTGCCTCTTGCGTGATCGCCACCATGCGCCCGTCCACATGGGCGGGCACACCCGAAATCATTTCCTTCGGCGCGGGACCAAGCCGGTCGACAGGCCAGGCCTTGCGCACCAGATCCAGATCACCTCCGATACCACCCGACGCCACGACGACGCTGGCCGCGCGCAGCTCGAAATCGCCTACAACATCCCGGTTGGTCTGCTGCCCGCGTGCACTGCGATCCTCGGCCAGGATTTCCCCGCTGATCCCCTTGCAGGCCCCGTTCTCCATCAGGAGGTGCGAGCAGCGATGACGGAACCTGAGGATGATCCGCCCGGCCTTTTCATGCTCGCGCACGCGTCGTTCGAAAGGTTCCTGAGTGCCCGGACCCACACCCCAGGTCAGATGAAACCGCGGGACGGAGTTGCCATGCCCGGACGCAAAGGACCCACCCCGTTCCGCCCAGCCCACGATGGGAAACCAACGCATTCCCATGGCATGCAGCCAGGGCCGCATCTCTCCGGCCGCAAAATCGATATAGCTTTCCGCCCACTTGCGCGGCCAATGATCTTCGTCCCGGTCAAACCCCGCACTGCCCATCCAGTCGGAATAGGCCAGGTCCCGGCTGTCTCGGATGCCCATGCGGCGCTGCTCGGGGCTGTCGATCATCAGAAGGCCACCCAGCGACCAGAAGGCCTGCCCGCCCAGAAATCCTTCGGGCTCCTGATCGACGATGATGACGCTCTTGCCCCGGTCCGCCAGTTCTGCCGCCGCCACAAGCCCGGCCAGGCCACCTCCCACGATGATCACATCAGAGTCTTGCATGCTTTCCCTCCAAAGCGCACCGGGCTCAGCTCCTCCCGTGGCGCAGCACGGGGGCCAATCTCCTCCGCACCGGTGCAGGTTGCCCGCAACCCCGACCGATGCAAAACATCTACCAGCTTGGCAACAAGCTGCCCAGACGAACCAAAGGTAAGCACACAGTCAATTCCGACATTTCAGGCACAGGTTCCACCAAGCAGAACTACTCTCTCGACGAAAGCTGCCCTTGCGGAATATGTTTCCCTCAGTGGGATTTAAAACGGGTAGGACTAAGTGACCAGCAAGATTGAACTCGTGCGTTTTTGGGTGGAAGAAGTATGGGGCAAAGACAACGATAAGATCCTGGACGACATGTTTTCGTCCAACACAAAGGCAAGCGGCCCGGTCTCCAGCGTGGCGGGCAAGGACTTCCGATCAATCGATATCGTTTCGGCCCTGAAATCCCTGTTTCAATGTCCGCCAGAGCTGACATTCACCGTTCTGGAGGAAATGGGCGACTGGGTGATCGCCTGTTTCAATGTCGCCGTGAATGACCATCCTCACCGTCCTCCGTTTGAGTTTGACGGCCAGATGGTGTTTCGGATCATGGACGGCAAAATCACGGACATTCATTCCAATCTCAACTACATCAAGATGTTCGAAGGGTTGGGCCAGATGCCCGAAGACACCCTGCTGATCGCATTGACCGGAGCGGAACTGGACTGGAAGTGAATGGTCTGTCACAGCTTGGCAATTGCATCTCCTGGCGCTGACCCGCAGCTGCCCTCAACATGACAGATCCAAAGGCCCCAGATAAGATGAGCGATACTTCCTTCCCCGACCGCGCTGGTGCCATTGCGCGCGCAGAAGCCTATTTTGACAGCGGAACCTTTCAGGACGACCTGGCGGACTGGGTCACCTACCCGACAGAAAGCCAGAAACCGGACAGCGGGCACGAGCTGACACGTTACCTGCAAAGCGCAACCCGACCACGCCTGGAGGCCGCCGGATTCACCTGCGAGATTTTTGATAATCCGGTGGCGGGGGCTGGTCCGCTCCTGGTTGGAGAGCGGATCGAGGACGCCACCCTGACCACCATCCTGACCTACGGGCATGGCGATGTGGTGCGCGGCCAGGCCGATCAGTGGCGCGAGGGGCTTGCGCCCTTTCATCTGGTGGACGAGGGCGAGCGCCTTTACGGCCGCGGGACCGCTGACAACAAGGGCCAGCACCTGATCAATATCGCCGCCCTCGAGGCCGTGCTTGCCGAACGCGGGCACCTTGGGTTCAACGTCCGCATCGTGGTGGAGATGTCCGAAGAAACCGGATCGGCAGGTCTTGGCGACTTTTTCCGGGCTCAAAAGGACCGCCTCAAGGCTGACGTCCTGATTGCCTCGGACGGGCCGCGCCTGCAGCCGGAAACGCCGACGATGTTCATGGGCTCGCGCGGAGGCGTGAATTTCGATCTGGTTGTCGATCTGCGCGAAGGGGCGCATCACTCGGGCAACTGGGGCGGCTTGCTGGCAGACCCCGCGATGATCCTGGCACATGCCCTTGGCACAATCTGCGACCGGCGTGGCCAGATTAAGATCCCCGAATGGCGCCCCGACAGCCTGACAGATACCGTGCGCGCCGCGTTGGACGGCCTGCCGATCGAAGGGGAAAGCGGCCCCAAAGTGGACCTCGACTGGGGCGAAGAAAGCCTCACCCCCGCCGAACGTGCCTTTGGCTGGAATTCCTTCGCGGTGCTGGCGATGACCAGCGGCGTTCCCGAAGCACCGGTCAATGCGATCTCCGGGCGGGCGCGGGCCACCTGCCAGCTGCGCTATGTGGTGGGCACTGATCCCGACGATATCCTCCCGGCCTTGCGCAGGCACCTGGACCATCACGGGTTTGAAAACGTCGAGATCGTGCCCGACAAAGGCGGGCCCTTCAAGGCAACCCGGCTTGACCCGGATCATCCGTGGGTCGATTTCGTGGCAGGCTCGCTGACCCGCACCGCGGGCCAGCCTCCCCATATCCTGCCCAACCTCGCAGGGTCGCTTCCCAACGATTGCTTTGCCGACATCCTGGGCCTGCCAACCGTCTGGATCCCGCATTCCTATCGCGGCTGTTCACAGCATGCGCCGAACGAGCATGTCCTCAAGCCCCTGTGCCGCGATGCGCTGAGGCTGATGGCCGGGCTGTTCTGGGACCTGGCAGAGGCGGAAGCCCTCCCAGACACGCGTTGAGACAACAGGGCGCGTGATCAGCGCCCTGTCTGCCATGCCTAATCCTCTTCGCTCACGCCAGACGATCCCGAGGAGGAGCCCATCGCCGCGCGTGTCTGGGCGAACTCCAGCAGTTTGACCTCGATATTGCCGTTGATGGAGCCGTCCTCGAACTCTCCATGCAGATCGCGCAGGCCGGCGGGCAGACCGGTCAGCTGCTCGATCGCCTCATCCACATGGGAGACCGCGTGGATCTGGAATTGCCCCGCGCGCACCGCGTCGACCACCTCTGTCTTCAGCATCAGATTGGGCACATTGGCACGCGGAATCACGACCCCCTGTCGGCCCGTCAGCCGCTGGGCCTTGCAGACCTCGAAGAAGCCCTCGATCTTTTCGTTGACGCCCCCGATGGGCTGCACATCACCCATCTGGTTCACGGATCCCGTCACCGCATAGGACTGCGAGATCGGCACCTCTGCAAGGGCCGACATCAGCGCGCACAGCTCGGCAAGTGAGGCGCTGTCGCCTTCGACCCCGCCATAGCTTTGCTCGAAGACAAGGCTCGCCCAGAGCGACAGGGGCGTTTGCGGCACATAACGCGCGGCCAGATAGCCCGACAGGATCAGAACCGCCTTCGAATGGATCGGACCGCCCATCTTGGCTTCGCGCTCGATATCAACCACACGCCCCCCGCCGACCCGAACACGTGCGGTGATCCGCACCGGCGCCCCAAAGCTTTCATCGCCAAGGGCAGAGACGGTCAACCCGTTGATCTGGCCGATCTCACTGCCGTGGGTCGAAATCATGATGGTGCCGCGCCGGATCATCTCATGCACGCGGTCACGGATCAGACCGCGCCGTTCCTCCGCCGCCTCGATTGCCCCAGTGACATGCTGTGCCGTGATCGCGGGGGCCTTTTCCTTGCGGGCGCGGTGGTTGCCCTCCCGCAGGATGTCCCAAAGCGTTTCTATTCTGAGGCTCAGTTTCTCCTGATCCGCAGCCAGGCGCGCAGCGGCATCAATCAGGGCTGCAACCCCGTCCGCCGTCACCGGGCGCAAGCCCTCATCCCGGACAAGGGCGGCAATCCTTCGGGCAAAAAGCACAACACTCTCGCCGTCGCGACCCATGTCGGGACCGAAATCCGCCGTAACGCGGAAGAATTTATCAAAGTCAGGGTCGAATTCGGCCAGCAGCATATGGAGCATGCGATCCCCAACCAGCACCACCCGCACATCCAGGGGAATCGGCTCCGGCTTCATCGTTGTGGTGGAGATCAGCCCCAGCCTTTCGCCCGGTGTGATCACATGCACGGCCTCGGTCTCAAGGCAGCGTTTGAGGGCATCCCAGGAAAAAGGCTCCCCCAGGACACGCCGCGCATCCACCACCAGAAAGCCACCATTGGCCCGGTGCAAGGCGCCCGGTTTGATTTGGGTGAAGTCGGTGACCAGAACCCCCTGCATCGCCATATAATCGATCTGCCCGGTCAGGTTGGCCAAGGTCGGCAAGCTCTCCTCAACCACCGGCGCGGTTGTGCCTTTGGGATCATGGGTGACGACCACATTCACATGGTAGCGGTGAAACTTCGGATCTTCGCGCAGCGCCGCCAGACCGGCAGGAAAGGGATCCTTCGAGCGCCCGATTTCCAGCGCCAGGAACAGATCCGCATGAGACACCAGATCGTCTCGCAGCGCCCGAAAATAGGGGGCAAGCTCGTCGATTTCCACGAACCCACGGCAGGCCCGATCCACCGCGGCATCCACGGCAATCCGCGCCATATCGGCATTGAGGTGGGTCAGCGCATCGCGTTGCTGGCGCTCATGTTCGGGCTGATCCAGCAGAAAGTCCTCAAGATCGGCCTGAATTTCGGAGACCGCCGCACGGATCAGGGCGCGCTCTTCCTCGGGCAGCTTCTCGATCACCTCCGGTTTGAGAATCTCCTCATCCCGCTTTGCGGCCAGGGAGAATCCCATGGGTGTGCTCAGGATCGCGACGTTCTGGGCTTCGGCCTTCTGACGCAGAGCATCAAAGGCCTTTTCCCGCCGGGCGTTGAACTCCTGCTCCAGCGCCATGCGCTTGTTCTGATAATCCTCGGAGACCAGCAGCGCTGGAATGTGATTGGCCAGCTCCTCCAGAAGACGCGCCATGGCACTGCGCAACAGCGGCCCCTGCCCGCGCGGCAAGCAGATTGCATTGGGCTGATCCGCATCATCAAAATTCTGCACATAGACCCAGTCCTTGGGAACCGGACGGCTTGCGGCCTCCTCCTCGAGCACACGCAGGACAGCAGATTTCCGCCCGCTGCCGTTCGGCCCCTGCACATAAAGATTGAAGCGACGATGCTTCATCTGGGCAGAAAGCCGGATCGCCTCCATGCCCCGCGCCTGCCCCAGTTGCCCTTCAAGCGGGTCCAACTCGGCGGTGGTCTCGAAGGCAAGATCTGCCGGATCGCAGATCCGCCGAAGGGCGTCGGGCGACAAAGCCGTGTCAGACATTTTGTTTCCTTGGTCGGTGAAGCTGTTTCCTGTCGAAGGTGTCACATACGATCCTGCTTCGCCAAGCCCTCGGCTTCATCCAGCAGGGTGATCACCTCGGCGTCCGGGGTCTGTGGGAAGTCGGCGTAAAACCGGCCGATGGCACCAAAGGGCACCGGCTGGTGCAGGCAGATCAGCTCATCCACCTCTGCCGCAAGGTCCCCGGCCACATCGGGCGGTGCAACGGGCACGGCCAGCACCAGCTTTGCGGGACCCCGTGCGCGGACCGCCTTCAGCGATGCGCGAACCGTCGCGCCTGTTGCAATCCCATCATCAACGACGATCACCGTGCGTCCCTCCAGCGGAGGCTGGCTCCGTCCTTTGAGATAGAGCGCCCTGCGACGCCGGATTTCCTCCAGCCGGGGTTTGGACATTTCTTCGATCTCTGCCCGCGACAGGCGGAAGGAACCGGCGATCGCTTCGTTCACGACAATCTGCGGAGCGTCTCCATTCACGACGGCCGCCACCGCGAGCTCCGGCTGGCCCGGCGCGCCGATCTTGCGGACCATCACCAGATCCATTGGAGCCTTCAGTGCACGCGCCACCTCAATCGCGACGGGCACGCCGCCACGTGGCAAAGCCAGGATCACGGGCGCCTCGTACCCTTTGGCCACCAGCGCAGCTGCCAGCGCCTTGCCCGCTTCGCTGCGGTTCTGAAAGATCATGGCGGTGCCTCCCTGCTGCATCCCCTCTCCCGAACGGGGTGCACCAGAGGTATCCCATTGGGTCAGGCCACTCCTTGATCGACCTCAATGCAGCAGGCCGCCGCCCACCAATCCTCGCAGGTCTGCGCCCAGGCACGATCCGCAAGGCCACTCCCCGAGAACATCGTCGCAACAAACCGCAAACCGATCATGCACCAGCACCCAAACCGGACCACTTTGGCGGGACTGATCCGGTGGAAGCGGGTCCGGCTGCGGGTGTTGAAATCCTGTTCCAGCGTGAGGACCTGCTCCGGCTCGACGATCAGGCGATGCGGGCACGTCGTCGGGATATTCATCCGATCCATCCTCTCGCGCACGATATCCACCACCCGCAATCTTGGATTTAGGAAAGAACAGGGATCCTGAAAGATCAGATGAACCTTTTGGCACGGATGAAACGAGCACCGGCTCTGTCCTACCTTTTCATCAGCCACGACCTTGGAGTGGTGCGGCGCCTCTGCGATGATGTGGCGGTGTTGCACCTCGGACAGACCGTCGAACGGGCCAGCCGCGAGGATCTGTTTGACAGTCCCAAGCGCCCCTACACGCAGGCCCTGCTGGCGGCTGCACCCTCATTGGCGCGCCGCAAATCCTTAGGATACGTGCGTCCACTCAAACTGTCAGGCGATCCGCCAAGCCCGGTCAACCCGCCCAAGGACTGCACTCTTGCGCAGCAGCGCTGCCCCAAGGCGCAGGAGATCTGCCGACAGGAGCAACCAGTTCTATAGGCCTGCAGCGCGCCCCATGTCGCCTGTCACTTTGCCGCGGCCTGAACGCCACGCAGACCACTGGGCAGGATCATGAAGGCGTCAAAGAACCGGCCGAGCTGCTCATGAGCATCAAGCGGCAGCACCTGGGCCACATGCTGGTCCGGGCGCACCAGAACCATGCAGCCTCGGATGCGGTCAATGCCGCGCATGTCAAAGATGTCCTGACCTGATTTCAGATCCGGGCAAAAGACCTTTTCATAGTCGCGCAAGCCGTATTTGCCTTTGAGCGGACGCAGAAGGCCCGGCATGTCGCCCGGCGTCAGGCTGCGGAAATCCTGTTGCAGCACCGCGCGCAGATCCAGAACCGAGTCGATGTCGGAATCCGCTGGCGTGTAGCGGCGCACTGGGGATGTTTCATCCGTTTCCAGGAACCGACACAAAGAATGAAGCCTGCCCCCTTCGCCGCCCCGGTCATCCGCACCCGCGAAGGCAAAAAGCCGCCAGCGTCCATCGGCCCGCACCACATGCCCCAGATGCATGGGCCGTGCATCAGAAAGCCGGATGACCGGCGCCGAGTGGAACCGCATGCCCAGCGGGAAACCTGTGGCGAGGGCCTGATGGGTATCCTCACCGGTCAGAACCGAGGGCGCGTATTGAATGGCCGTCCCGGCGGTGAACCGCCCGTGCTGCACGAAATACTTCTGGAACTCTTCGGGATCGACGCCATCCTTGTTGTCGCCCGATTTGGGTTTGGCACTGAACATGCGGGCGAACTCGCGGTCGAAATCGATCAGCATCTTGGCCACGCCCTGCCGTTCGGCAGAGTAGCTGTGCAGGATCTCAGGCACGGCCTGCCCGCGCAGCACGGCAGCAAGTTTCCAGCCCAGATTGAACCCGTCGCGCATGGAGACATTCATGCCCTGCCCCGCCTTGGGGCTGTGGGTGTGACAAGCATCGCCCGCGATGAAAACATGCGGGAGTTGATGGTCGATACTCTCTACCGGGACATCGTCGAACTTGTCGCACAGCCGCTGGCCGATCTCATAGACCGACCACCAGGCGGTTTCCTTCACCTCCAGCGTATAGGGGTGCAGGATCCGCTTGGCCGCCGCCACCAGTTTATCGAGCGTGATGTTGCGACTGGCGACCCGTTCATCCGCTTTCAGCTTGTCCAGCTCGATATAGAGCCGGACCATGTAGCCACCCTCGCGCGGGATCACCAACAGGTTGCCCTCTTCCGCCGAATGCACGGTGGCCTTCATGCGGATATCGGGGAAGTCGGTGACCGCAAAGACATCCATCACGCCCCAGGCCTGATTGGCGGAATCCCCGGTCAGCTTGCGCCCGATCGCCTCGCGTACGCGGCTGCGCGCGCCATCGCAGCCCACCACGTATTTGGCGCGCAATACATGGGTTTCGCATTCATGGCCTTCATCTGTGCGCTCCAGGGTCACGGTCAGGGGATAGTCCGCGCCCTGCTCCACCTTCAGATCCTTAATGCGGTGATTGTACCAGGGTTCCAACGCGGTGGGCGCATTGCGCATGGTCTCGAGGAAAAAGTCATGCACCCGCGCCTGGTTGAGGATCACATGGGGGAACTCCGAAAGCCCGTCTTCGGTATCCTGAATGCGACCGCTGCGGGTGATCTTGGACGGCTCCTCGGCATCTGGGCGCCAGAAGGTGGTTTCATTGACCCAGTAAGCCTCTTTCAGGATCTTTTCGCTGAACCCGAAGGCCTCGAACATCTCCATCGAGCGGCAGGCAATCCCATCCGCCTGACCGATCTCAAGAGGGCTGGATTTCTGCTCTACGATCCCGGTACGAATGTCCGGGAATGCCGCAAGCTGGCTGGCCAGAACCAGCCCTGTGGGGCCGCTGCCGACAATCAGAACATCCAGTTCATCGGGCAAGGTCCCTGCATCAGCCAGACCTGCCTTTGGTGAAACTGCCGGATCACCGGGGCGAAAACCGTTCAGATGATATTGCATGCGTTTTCCCTCCGCGGCGCGTCACTTGATAAGCACACTTACGTAATGGGCACCCCATGGTCAATCAAAATTTATAAGCATACTTACCTTTTATGGGCCTAAAACCGCTTCCAAGCGCCTATGTTCGGACAAGGCACCATCCCTTTATTATTTGCTTTCAGATCCTTATGAGGCACCCAGAGAGGCAGGTTTACCACCGCTTGAGCGCATCCTCATCTGCGTCCTTTGCGGCAACCCACTCCGCCTCTCCCCCTTTCAGGATTTCCTTCTTCCAGAAGGGAGCGCGGGATTTGAGGTAATCCATAAGGAATTCAGCCGCCTCAAAGGCGTCCTTTCGGTGGCGCGCAGCGGTCGCGACCATCATGATCCGATCACCCGGAACCAGCCGTCCATGGCGATGGATGACCAGCGCATCGGCCAGATCCCAGCGGGTCATCGCCTCCGAGGCGATCTTCTCCAGCGCCTTCTGGGTCATGCCCGGGTAATGCTCGATCTCCATCGCGGACATCTCGCCGGTGTCAGCCTCGCGCACAACGCCAGTGAAGGTGACAACCGCGCCTGCGCCAGCGACCGCATCGGCGAATGCTTCGGTCTCTGCCCCCAGATCGAACGGGGCCTCCTGAACCTTGATGCGCATCGCCCTAGCCCCCTGTCATGGGCGGAAAGAAGGCAACCTCGCGAACCCCTTCAAGGGAGGCATCGAAATCCGACAACTCCTGATCGAGCGCCACGCGCAGGGCCGACAGATCGGCAAAGGCCGCCTCATAGCGCGGCTCGCGCGCGCGCAACTCCGCAACCAGATCCGAGACCGTGGCGGCAGAGGTGTCGATGGTCTCGCGCGGCAGACCGATCCGCTCACGCACCCAGGCAAAATACAGAATGTCCATCAGCGGCTCTCCTTCAGATGCGGCAGGGCCTTTTTCAGATAATCCACGCCGGTGATCAGCGTGAGCGCTGCGGCGATCCACAAGAGCCACAGGCCGATCCGACCAGTCCAGACCATGCCATCGTACTTCCAGCGCAGGCCCACCGTATCCTCCACACTCCCGGACAGCACCTCTGAAATGAGAGCATCATCCATCCCGAAGGAGGACATCACCAGATAGTGCTCAAACACGCCCTGACAAAACAGCGCGGCAATGGCGGTCATCTGCGCCGTGGTCTTCCACTTGGCCAGTTGTGTGACCTTCAGCGTACCAGCCGTGTCACCAAGGTATTCGCGCAAGCCCGACACGAACACCTCGCGAAACAGGATCACTGTCGCGGGCAGCACAAGCCAGGGGGCCCAGTGCTCTGCTGCATAGCCAACCAGGATCATCAAGGCGATCACCACCATGGCCTTGTCCGCGATGGGGTCCAGCATGGCGCCGATCTTGGTCTCCTGCTTCCAGGCCCGCGCCAGATAACCGTCGAACCAGTCGGTCACAGCCGCACCCACAAACAGGAGCAGCGCAAACCAGTCCGCCAGCGGGCGATTGAAGTAGAGGAACATGATGGCAAGACCGGGTGCAGCAAGCAGACGCAGAACGGTCAGGATATTCGGCAAGGTCCATATCATGGCGGCACATTATCCCGCTGTTTCAGAAGTGGAAAGCGGGACAATGCAAAATTCGCCTCTTGTCCGACCGGCGCTTGGCGATCCCGGTTGGCGACGAGGCGGCGCAATGCTGTTCCTTACGCAGTCTCGGGGGCCTGTTGTGATCTGGACAGCAGGGCGTGCGCCGCAATCAGTGCAAGCGCCAGCGCAATACCGATCCACATCACCAAGGCCGTTTTCCACAGCACCAATACGGCCGCAAGCAGGCGCAAGACGATCTCCCATCGGGCAAGCAGCCCACGGTCAAACCGCGCCAAGGCCGAGGCCATGAGATAAAGCGCCAGCACCAACCGCATCCCCAAGAGCGTCAGCGTAATCAGATTGACCGTGCCGGAGTACCCTTCGATGAGGACACGGCGGCCCATATCATCGGTGATGGTCACGGCTTCCTCGATCAGCAAGAGTTCTGGATACCAGGCAAAGACAAAGGGGATGGTGAACATCACGATCCCAACCCGCACCGCAGCAATGCCTGTGCGCATCGGCTCGGTCCGGGTGATCGAGGCGGCGGCAAAGGCGGCAATGGCGACCGGCGGCGTGATGGCCGAGGCAACCGCGAAGTAGAAGACAAACATATGCGCGGTGAAAAAGCTAACGCCAAGGTTCGCCAGCAGCGGCCCCAGCAAGAGCGCCACATTCACATAGGCAGGCACCGTCGGCATCCCCATGCCCAGGATGATGGCGCAGATCATGGCGCAGGTGAGCGCCAGCATCAGGTAGACCCCGCCGACAATCGGGATCTCAAAGCCAAAGAGACGCAGAATCTGCGCCTGCTCCAGCCAGGAGGTGACGGCGCGTGTCAGCTCTCCGGTCAGACCGCTTTCGTTCAGGAAAGCCGAAATGATCGACACCGCGAACAAGAGCAGGAAGAGACGCGATATGAGGATCCCGCCATCGGCCAGCGATATGAGGATCTTTGACGGTTTCGCGCGTGTTTCGGGATCAAGGAACAGGAGTGGCAGCAGCACCGCAACAGCCCACCACCCTGCCGAGACCGCATCGCCCGTGGCGTTGGTGACGATCTGGGTCACGAACGTCGGCATCAGGGCCGCAAAGACGCCGACGCCAACCGCATCCTTGCTGCCCAGAAGCAGGAACAGGATTGTCAGGATCGGCAGGAAGATGATGACAAGGTTCAGCCAGTCCTGACGGTGCATCACCAAATCCTCGGGGATCTCGCGCATCGCCTCGACCCGCTCGCGCCGGGCCTGGAACATCACTGCCAGGAAGATCGAAAAGAAAAACGCCATGGCGGGCAGGAAGGCAGCCGTTATCACCTTGGTGTAGGGAACCGCCGTCAGTGCAACCAGCACAAAGGCCGCCACTCCCATGACCGGCGGCATGATCTGCCCTCCGGAGGAGGCCGCAGCCTCGACCCCGCCCGCAAACTGGGGCGAAAACCCGTTGCGCCGCATCATCGGAATGGTCAGCCGCCCGGTGGACAGCACATTGGTCACAGGACCGCCGGTGATGGTGCCGAACATGGCCGAGGACACGATGGCGGCATGGGCCGGACCGCCGCGCAGATGCCGTGTCAGCCGTACCGCCAGTTTGATCAGAGATGTTCCTCCAGCAGAAGTGCCAAACAGCGCGCCAAGGATCACGTAAGGAAAAACCTGGTTGACTACGATATCCATGAAGCGCCCCATGAACCCATCCGGGGTGATGAAGACATTGGTGGCCTTCTGGATCGCCGCAGCGGTGACGTCTCCGCCATCGGCGCCAAGCTTGGTCAGAAGGAAGTTGTTGTCGCTGAGATCAAAGATCCAGATCAGCGCCGTCCCCACCGTATAAAGCACCACGATGCTGGCCACCGCCACCAGCGGCAGCCCCCAGACCCGCACGTTATAGAGAAAGAACAGCGTGATGATGGTGAACAGAAGCGGGATGATCCAGATCCCGAACCGCGCCTGACAGGCGGGCACCTCGGCCTCAAAGGAGATCCCCGGAATGACACCCGCAGATCGCTCGGCGGCCTCCTTGATCAGACGCGCCCGTTCACCGGTGATCTGGTCGATCAGGCAGACCGAGTCGATCTCGACAAGGAATCCCAATGCCGCCAGAAAGGCCGCCAGGATCAGCCCCGCATCCATCAGCAGACCCAGCCACGCCAAATGCGGCCTGCTCTCCTTCCAGGCCCTGTAGACACTGGCATCGAGCGCCACGATGAGCATCATCAAAAGAAAGACTGGCGGAAAAAAGACCTCAGGCGGAAAACCGGAGACCCGGAAAAACGGACGCCCCGTGACCTCGCGCGCCCAGTCCTGCAGGCCAGGGATTTCCGGCATCGTGTTGATCATGCCAACAAGCACAAGGGCAAACGCAAGCACCACGGCAATGCGCTGACCGACGGGCCGGGAGGGAGTGATATCTGTCATGGCACCGGACCCCTGCAACGGGCAAGGCCGCCAAAGCGACCTTGCTGGACTGCTGATTACGGACGCAGGCAGTCAGCAATTTTGTGACCGGCATCCTCGAAAGCACGGATCGCGCCGGGGTGCATCTTGATCTGGACCGCACCACAGGCCCCCTGGCTGACGCCATCGATGTCGCCAAAGCTGAGCCGCGTGTATGGCCCGCGCGGAGAGCCCTTGAGAAAACGCTCCTCGCCCTCAAGGTAGGCCTTGGTCACCGCATAGACGAGTTCCTCATCCAGCCCTGCCGGCACGATCTGACCAAAGGCAGTGGCGAAACTGTCAAAACTGTCATCGTCAGTGACAATGGTGATGTCATTGCCCGCATAGGCCGCGCGAAACTCCTCAACCGGCACCGAATAGGGCGCATGGCCCGGTGCGGCCAGGATCTGCTGGCCCAGCTTGCTGGCCAGAAGGTCGGACGGCACGTCGTGAATGGTGATACCGCCCGCAGCCGCAATGGCGATCTGTCGGCCAGAGGGCAGACCTTCGGGGATCGTCCAGGCATCGGCGCCGCCGCCAGTGATGGTGGACACCGTATCGGGCCAGGGCGTCTGGATCCCCTCATAGCCTTCGCCATCCTTGATGCCGGACAAAAGCTGGATCATCGCCCTTCCTGAGGTCAGCGCCGCACCCCGCGGGGGGCCGTTCCAGATGCGTTTTCCGGCCAGATCGCGAATGTCGTCGATGGGGTTGCTATTGTAGTAGCCCAGCATCTGCGCCGAGCCGGCGTTGAAGAAGATCACCCGGATATTGGCGGCCAGTTCCGCGCCCTTCTCAGGGCCGATACCGCTGTAGGGACCGATGCCGCGCGACAAAAGGAAGGGCAGGATCAGCGGCGCGGGGGCCATGTCCAGCCGCCCTTCGGCCACCGCCTGCACCGAATTGGTCAGCGTCGCGCCTTCGGTGATCTGCAGGGTGGCGACGCCCGCACTGTCCAGCACCGCGGCAAGCGTCGAATCGATATAATGTGGCGTCGAACCCGGCGTCGTGGTCTCGGCGGTCAGCGTGGCCTGGGCTGCGGCCGCCATAGGGGCCAGCGCCAGCGCGCCTGCAAGAAGCGTCTGTTTGATCATGAGTTCCTCCCTAAGGTGCCCGCCCTCCTCCAAAGACGGATGCCCCCTGCTGCGGGGGTCATGTTTTCAGGCTTGCAGAAACTATATGACTTGTCACCAATTATTTTTTCGGGCTTTATCAGGGCAATGGGAGGAAGAGAATGAGCAAGCCCACAGAACGGGACATCGCGCGGATTCGTGCACGGCAAGCGCGCGAGGATTTCAACATCTTCTCTCGCCTGCCCGCGGTCTACGCCGCCTCGCGCAGCCAGGGACAGAAGTTCCTGCAAAAAGGCGGTGGGCTGTCGATTGTGGAATGGCGCACCCTTTGGGACCTGCATGAGGTCGGGCCGATGACGATCCGCGACCTGGCGACAATCCAGCGCGCCGACCATTCCCTCCTCAGCCGCGCCCTGCCTGAGATGCGGCGCAAGGGTTTCGTGACCATGCGCCGCGATGTGCAGGACGGACGGCAGACCATTGTGGAAATCGCCGATGCAGGTCGCGCCGCCTATGAACGCGCCGCCCCGGTGATGGCACAGCGCCGCGCCGCGCTGCGCGGGGTATTCTCGGACGAGGAGATCACCGCCTTTGTCGGCTATCTCGATAGGATGGAAGAGTTCCTGCGCATCCCCATCGAAGAGTTTCTGGAAGAGGACCCCGTAGAATGACAGACCGCCCCAACGTGCTTTGGATCATGGCAGACCAGCTGCGGTTCGACTACCTCAGCTGCTATGGCCATCCGCACCTGCACACCCCCCATATCGATGCGCTGGCCGCGCGTGGCGTGCGCTTCACCAACGCCTATGTGCAATCGCCGGTCTGCGGCCCCTCGCGGATGTCGGCCTATACCGGGCGCTATGTGCGCAGCCATGGCTCCACCTGGAACGGCATGCCTCTGCGCGTGGGCGAGCCGACCCTGGGCGACCATCTGCGCGAGGTGGACGCCCGTGCGGTTCTGGTCGGCAAGACCCACATGACCGCTGACGCCGAGGGCATGGCCTGGCTTGGCATCGATCCCGGCAGCGAAATCGGCGTGCGCGTCTCCGAATGCGGGTTCGAGCCTTTTGAGCGCGACGACGGGCTGCACCCTGATAGCCCACGTCAGAACTGGTCTGCTTATGATGACTATCTGGAGGCGCATGGGTTCTCCTCCGACAACCCGTGGGAAGACTTTGCCAACTCAGGCCTGGATGACGATGGTGAGTTGCTCTCGGCCTGGCTACTCAAAAATTCCCGCCTTGCCGCCAACGTGCCAGAGGAACATTCGGAAACCGCCTATATGACCGACCGCGCCATGGCGTTTATGGAAGAGGCCCAAAAGGACGGGCGCCCCTGGGTCTGCCACCTCTCCTATATCAAACCTCACTGGCCCTATATCGTGCCCGCCCCCTATCACGACATGTATGACGAGCGGCACATCATTGATCCGGTGCGATCCGAGGCCGAGCGGCAGACGGATCATCCGCTGATGCAGGCCTATCTCGATGCTCGGGTGTGCCGCAGTTTTGCACGCGATCACGTCCGCGAACATGTGATCCCCGCCTATATGGGGCTGATCAAACAGCTGGATGACAACCTTGGTCGGCTGTTCGCATGGATGGATGAAAAGGGCCTCAACGAGAACACCATCGTCGCCTTCACCTCGGACCACGGCGACTACATGGGCGACCACTGGATGGGCGACAAGGACTTCTATCACGAGATGGCCGTGAAGGTGCCGCTGATCATTGCCGATCCCCGCACCGAGGCAGATGGCACCCGCGGGCTGGTGACGGATGAATTGGTCGAGATGATCGACCTGGCACCCACCTTCATGAACGCCGTCGGCTGCCCTGCCAAACCCCATGTGATCGAGGGGCGCGACCTGACGCCGATCCTGCATGGCAAGGACGTGTTCTCGCGCCGCTATGTCATCAGCGAACATGACTATCACTGGTCCGACATGGCCCGCACGTTAAAGCAGCCACAGGAAGACGCCCATACCACGATGATCTTTGACGGGCGCTGGAAATACATTCGCTGCGAAGGCTTCCGCCCGGTCCTGTTTGATCTTGAGACCGACCCGCAGGAGGTCACGGACATCGGCGGATCGGACCTGCCCGAACATGTGGAGGTGCGGGCGCGGATGGAGGCCGCGCTGCTTGAGTGGGCAACCCGACACCACACCCGGATCACCGCAACCCAGACAGTGCTGGCACGACAGAAGCTGGCGGCAGAAACCGGGATCCTGATCGGGTTCTGGGACGAGGCGGAATACAAAGAGGTGACCGGCAAGGCCTTCGAGGACCTCACGCCTGCGGGCCGTCCCTGAGACGCCGCTCAGCCCTGGCCGTGGAAGTGGTCGTAGATCCGCTCGGCCAGGGCTGCTGAAACTCCCTCGACCGCCTTCAGATCCGACAGGTTCGCGCGGCTCACCGCCTTGGCGCTGCCGAAATGCGCCAGAAGCGCGCGTTTGCGGCTTGCGCCGACGCCTGCGATTTCATCGAGCGGGGTTACCCCCATGGCCTTGGCCCGTTTGGCCCGGTGGGTGCCGATGGCGAACCTGTGCGCCTCATCCCGCAGGCGCTGGATGAAATAGAGCACCGGATCGTTGCGTTGCAGGGCGAAGGCGGCCTCTCCTGGGCGGTAGAATTCCTCCTTGCCGTGATCCCGGTCCACGCCTTTTGCAACACCCACCATGGGGATGTCCTGCACGCCGTGCTCCTCCATGATCTCGGCCACGGCCGACACCTGCCCCGCGCCGCCATCAATCAGCAGAAGATCGGGCCACATCCCCTTTTCGCGGTCGGGATCCTCTTTGAGAAGACGCGAAAAACGGCGGTTCAGCACCTCTTTCATCATGCCGAAGTCATCGCCCGGGGTCAGATCGTCGCCCTTGATGTTGAACTTCCTGTAGGCGTTCTTCATCAGCCCCTCGGGGCCCGCCACGATCATTCCGCCAACGGCATTGGTGCCTTGGATATGGGAGTTGTCATAGACCTCGATCCGCTGCGGCGGCCCCTCAAGGCCGAAGGCATCCGCCAGCCCCTTCAGCAACTTCGCCTGCGTCGCGCTTTCGGCCATGCGTCGGGCCAGGCTTTCGCGGGCGTTACGAACGGCGCCTGCCACCAGTTCCGTCTTTTCGCCGCGCTGGGGCACCAGGATCTCGACCTTATGGTCTGTCTTCTCACTCAGCGCCTCCTGCATCAGATCCGCGTTTTCGATGTCATCGGAGAGGATCAGCTGCCGCGGCGGTTCCTTGTTGCTGTAGAATTGGCCCAGGAAGGCCTCCATCACCTCGGCTGGACTGTTGTCCACATCCACACGCGGATAGAAATCCTGATTGCCCCAGTTCTGGTTGGCGCGAATGAAGAAGACCTGCACGCAGGCCTGCCCGCCTTCCATATGCAGACCGATGATATCGGCTTCGGCCACGCCGCGCGGGTTGATCCCTTGCGAAGATTGCACCTGAGTCAGCGCCTTGATGCGGTCGCGCAAGGCGGCGGCGCGTTCGAACTCCATCGCCTCTGAAGCTTCCATCATCTGCTCGGCCAGTTCCTCCTGGATCTTGGTCGAGCGCCCGGACAGGAACCGCTCTGCATCGCGGACCGAGGCGGTATAGTCCTCGGCACTGATCTCGCCCGTGCAGGGCGCCGAGCAGCGCTTTATCTGGTATTGCAGGCAGGGGCGGGTGCGGCTCTCGAACATCGCGTCCGAACAATTGCGCAGAAGGAACGCCTTTTGCAGCTGGTTCAATGTCCGGTTCACTGCCCCTGCACTGGCAAAGGGGCCGAAATAGCTGCCCTTCTCCTTGCGCGCGCCCCGGTGTTTCTTGATCTGGGGAAAGACGTGATCCTTGGACACCAGGATATTCGGGAAGCTTTTGTCATCGCGCAGCAGCACGTTGTACTTGGGCTTCAGCTGCTTGATGAGGTTCTGTTCGAGCAGCAGCGCCTCGGTTTCCGTCCGGGTGGTCAGAAACATCATCGAGGTGGTGAGCGCGATCATCCGCTCGATCCGGGGGCTGTTTCCCGGACGCGTGTAGTTCGAAACCCGCGCTTTGAGGTTGCGCGCCTTGCCCACATAAAGGACCCGGCTTTCCGCATCCAGCATCCGATAGACACCGGGCGAGGCATCCAGCGTCTTCACATAGTCCTGGATAACAGCATAGCCGCTGCGGGGTGTTTCTGCAGTCTGATCGCTCATGTTCTGACACATATGATTCTCAGCATGTCGCTGCAACGATTGCGCTCCGGTTTCAAGAGCATACAAATCCACGACTCCTGTGGATAACTATGAAGATATCTTCGGGCTATCCGGCATTTTCCCTTGTTTCCCGCCGATTTTTGGCGATTGCCTAAAAATTGAGCGAACATTTAACGCATTGATTTTTAACGTTTCTTTTTGCGACACCGGACAAGGTTCTGAAAACAAAGGCACTTTTGTAACGGGTTTGTGAAACCCAATCCTTACGTGCACAACTTTCCTTAAGGACACCCGTTTTGCAGCTCACTCCAGCCCGACGACATCCGGCGTCTCCCATGCCAGATGCTGTCCGCCATCCACACAAATCAGCTGCCCGGTAACGGCGGGCGCTGCGAGGAAATAGTCCAGGGCCGCCGTAATATCCTGCAGGTTTGCCCCCCTGCCCAGCACCGTGCTGGCCCGCTGACGGGCGAATTGATCCGGGCTTTGGCGCGGACCTTGCAGGGTTGGGCCGGGGCCGATTGCGTTGACACGGATACCAGGCGCCAGGGACTGCGCCGCCGTTTGCGTCAGCGTCCACAACGCCGATTTTGCCAGCGTGTAGGTCATGAATTCAGGTGTAAGCGCCCGCACACGCTGGTCGATCATATTGACCACCAGTCCCCAGGCAACCGGCTCACCGCTGCCATCGACAGGCTGCGCCATATCCTGCGCGCACATCGCCTGGATCAGCTGAAAGGGCGCGCGCAGATTGCTGCCGAAATGGCGGTCCCAGCTTTCCCGCGTCGCCGTTTCGATGCTGTCATGTTCAAAGATGGACGCGTTGTTCACAAGGCAGGTAATCGGCCCGCCCAAGGCTGCTGCCGCTGCCGGCAGAAGGGCCGCGGCCTCTGCCTCTCGCAAAAGGTCCGCCTGCAGCACTTCGGCCTTGCGCCCCAACGCCCGGATTTGCGCGGCCGTTTCATCAGCCTCACTGCGCGAGGTCGCGAAATGCACGGCAACATCATAGCCCCGGCGCGCCAGCG
Source organism: Phycobacter sedimenti (assembly GCF_038148855.1). Taxonomy (NCBI): domain Bacteria; kingdom Pseudomonadati; phylum Pseudomonadota; class Alphaproteobacteria; order Rhodobacterales; family Roseobacteraceae; genus Phycobacter; species Phycobacter sedimenti. Next base: position 229,054 of record NZ_JBBVGR010000004.1, read on the forward strand.
CAACTGCCATGGCCTGCCCTAGGCGCTTACCCGCACCTGTCACCAAAGCCCGCATGCCTGCCTCCCTGATTATTGGTCTCCCGGTCTAACTAGAGCAGCACCCACAGGTAGACCACATAAAGCCCGGTCAAAAGCACGCCCCAGCGGCGGGTGATATCCTTCTTGGAGAAAACGAAGGGAACGATGATCAGCGAGGCCGCCAACATGACCCAAAGATCAAAGCGCAGGAACTCTGGGTCAACCGAGATCGGCCCCACAAAGGTTGCAATACCGATGATGGCCAGAAGGTTGAACATGTTAGAGCCGATCACATTGCCCAGCGCAACATCGGCTTGCCGCCGCAGGGCCGCCATGACCGTGGTTGCCAGCTCCGGCAGGGATGTGCCGATCGCAACCAGCGTAAGACCAATCACCGTTTCGCTGATGCCATAGGTTCTGGCGATGATGGTGGAGTTATCAACCAGAAGATCCGCACCCAGCGGCAGACCGATCAAGCCCAGGACCAGATAGACGGAAATCCGCCAGAACGGCATGTCCGGGTCGGCTTCTTCGATGTCCTCCAGGTCATCTTCCGATGCTTCGGAACCATTTCGGCGATGAGCCCGTGCTTCGCGGAAGGCCCCGCCCAGAACAAAGGCCAGCCCACCAAGCAGGATCAGACCCGACCAGACCGTGAAAACTCCGAAAAAGGCGAGGGCAATGAACAGGGCCGACGCAACCAGCATGTAAATGTAGTTTTTGCGCGTGTCGCATTCGCTGGTGTGAAGCCGCGACATGATCGCAGGCACCCCCAGCACCAGCAGGATGTTCGCCGTGTTGGACCCCACGACATTGCCAAGCGCAATCCCGTCGGCCTGATCCATGACCGCGCTGATCGCGATCAGCAGCTCGGGCGCCGATGTGCCGAACGCGACGATGGTCAGGCTGACGATCAAGGCCGGCACGCCCAGTCGAAGCGACAGGTTCACCGCCCCGCGCACTAGGGCATCCCCCGCCAGCAAAAGGATCACCAGCCCCAATGCACACAACAGCCAAGGCATCATCGCTTCTGCCCTCCCTTTCCGCAGGCGCAGGGGCCCTTGCCGATCTTGAAGCGCCCGCAGGATTGGCAGCGCGCGGACTGAAGGCGCTTCTGCCCCGGCATCCGCAGCTTTCCGAACATGGCCATTACCGCCATGACTACAAGGAAAATGGAAACGATCTTGAGTATCACGTCAGAGGCCAAACCGCGCGAACTGCGCGCGCTCCTCGATCCCGCCCAAGGCGTCTTGCGCAAGGCGCACACCAAACCGGCTCAGGAAGGGGCGTTTCATCCCGTAGCGGCGGATCCGCACCTTATCGCCGTAGCGTTCCTTCAGCTTTGGCATCAGGTGACCAATGCCGTCGATCAGTCCAAGCTCCTGCGCACGGCGGGCCAGCCAGACCTCTCCGGTGAACAGATCCTGATCCTTGCTCAGCGCATCGCCCCGGCGCTGGCTCACATGATCGATGAAATTGGTGTGGATATCGTTCAGCAGCCCCTTGAGACGCTCGACATCCTCGGGGTTTTCGGGGCGGAACGGGTCCAGCATGGATTTGCTTTGCCCGGCCGTATAGACCCGGCGCTCCACCCCCTGGCGCGCCAGCAGCACGTGGGCGCCAAAACCAGCCGAGATCACACCGATCGAGCCCAGGACCGAGCTTGCATCGGCCCAGATCTCATCCGCCGAGGCGGCAAGCCAATACCCGCCCGAGGCTGCCACATCCTCGACAAAGGCAATCACCGGGATCTCTTTTTCTTCCGCAAGCCGCCGGATCCGCGCCCCGATCAAAGAGCTTTGCACGGGCGATCCACCGGGAGAGTTGACCTCCAGCGCCACGGCAGCGGGCTTTCCCTTGCTGAAAGCACGTTCCAAAACCGGCGCCAAGGCGGCATCGCTCAGGCTGCCCCGTCCCGGCATGCCGATCGCGCCGGACAGGCGCACGACAGAGACAAGAGGCGGTCTATTGGTAAAGGGTATGCGCAGCTTCATGGCGCCGATGTAGAATGCCCCCCGGCCTGAAACAAGGTCCATGGCAAAGGGAATTCCCACTCAAGGCAAAAAGGCGCAAGGGAACGGGCAAATTTGCAACGAAGATGCTGATTGAGAGCGCAGATCCGCAAGCACGGGATGTGACAAGACCAGGTGGCGACATGCGCGCGGCGTGCATCCGCACGCCGCCGGGCCCAAGGCCGCCAGGGTGGTCCGGCACAGCCGGGGGCACCTGCGGGCGCGGGAGCCCTCCCCTTCCCCGGCCTATCCCCGCCGCAGTCAGGACCGGATGCGCCAACCGGTTTTGAAGATCCACCAGATCACCGCAAGACACATGCAGGTAAATCCGCCGATTGCCAAAAGGCTCGTCACCACCGGCACATCCGAGGTGCCAAAGAACGACCAGCGAAAGCCCGAGATCAGGTAGACCACAGGATTGAACAGGGTGATTTTCTGCCAGATCGGCGGCAGCATCGAGATCGAATAAAAAGACCCGCCCAGAAACACCAGCGGCGTGACGATCAACAGCGGCACCAGTTGAAGCTGTTCAAAGTTCTTCGCCCAGATCCCGATGATGAAACCCAACAGCGCAAAGCTGAGACAGGTGAGCAACAGGAACAATACCATCGCGCCAGGGTGCGCGATGCTCAGATCCACAAACAGCGACGCCGTGCCCAGGATGACCAGGCCAATGAACAGGGCCTTGGTCGCAGCTGCCCCGACATACCCCAGAACGATCTCAAGGAAACTGACCGGCGCTGACAACAACTCGTAGACCGTACCGATGAACTTTGGAAAATAGATCCCGAAAGAGGCGTTCGAGATGCTCTGCGTCATCACGCTCAGCATGATCAGCCCCGGCACGATGAAAGCGCCATAGGCGATGCCTTCAACTTGGTCGATCCGGCTGCCGATGGCAGCACCAAAGACGACGAAATAGAGCGAGGTCGACAGCACGGGCGACAGGAAACTCTGCATCAACGTGCGAAAAAAGCGTGCCATTTCAAATCGATAGATCGATACAACTGCGACCCAGTTCATGACTGTTCTCCTGCGACAAGACCCACGAAAATGTCCTCAAGGCTGGACTGACGCGTCACCACATCCGCCAGCACAAGGCCTGCGCCCGCAACATCGTTCAGAAGAGACGTGATGCCTGTGCGCTCGGCACGCGTGTCGTAGGAATAAATGAGGGCAGTTCCATCCTGCGATAGCTCCAGTCCGTAGGCGGACAAACCCTCGGGGATTGCCTCGATAGGGGCATTCAGCTGCACCTCAAGCTGCTTTTGGCCCATCTGCGCCATCAGCGTAGCCTTGTCCTCGACCAGCAGGATCTGCCCCTTGGTGATCACACCCACCCGGTCGGCAATCGCCTCTGCCTCTTCGATGTAATGTGTGGTCAGGATGATGGTCACGCCGTCCGCTTTCAACTCGCGCACCACCTCCCACATGTCCTTGCGCAGTTCCACATCGACCCCGGCGGTGGGTTCATCGAGGAACAGGATGCGCGGCTCGTGGCTCAGCGCCTTGGCAATCAGCACACGTCGCTTCATGCCGCCCGAAAGCTCCTTGATCTGGCTCTTGCGCTTGTCCCAGAGCGACAGCTTTTTCAGGATTCCCTCAAGAAGGGCATCGTTCCTTGGCTTGCCGAACAGCCCGCGCGAAAAGCGCACAGAATTCCACACCGTCTCGAACGGCTCAAGGTTGATTTCCTGCGGCACGAGGCCAATCAGGCGGCGCGCGGCGCGGAACTCTTGCGCGATGTCGTGCCCACCCACAGTGATACTGCCGGAAGTGGGCGTGGTGATGCCGCAGACCGTGGAGATCAGCGTCGTCTTGCCCGCTCCGTTCGGCCCCAAAAGGGCCAGGATCTCACCCTCTTCTATCTCGAGCGAGGCGCCTTTCAGCGCCTCGAACCCGCCCTCATAGGTCTTGCGCAGATCGTGAATGGACAGGATTGTGGACATGACATCTCCCTCTTGCCTTTTAGGCCGTACATTGCGCCACGCTACCCAGCGGCAGCGCTCCCGGCCACTGATGAGACGCGCAGCCAACTGTGCGCGCATGCAGGGGGAAACCTCCCGTCAGTTCCTGCTCAGGCGCCGGTGATTTTCTTGAACCAGCCCTTTTTCTCTTCTGAGGGCTCTTCACCGTCTTTACCTTCCGGGGCGAGGTGGGTCTGCAGATTTACAAAGAACTGGTCCGCCATCTTTTTGGCAAAACCGTCGATGATCCGGCTGCCCAGCTGCGCCAGTTTGCCTCCCACCTTGGCCTCGACCTCATAAGACAGCAGCGTTCCACCCTCCGACGGGGACAGGCTCACCACCGCTCCGCCCTTGGCAAAGCCCGCAGCGCCGCCCTTGCCCTCACCGGCGATGGTCAGCTTTTCACCGGGCACGAGGTCAGAGAGCGTCACTTGCCCTTTGAAGGTGGCTTTCACCGGACCGACCTTTTGAGTGACAGAGGCTTCAAACCCGTCTTCCGGCGATCCGGTGACCTCGGTTGCGCCCGGCACGCAGGCTTTTAGAACCTCGGGCGTCAGAAGCGCGGCATAGACCTCGGCCGGGGGGGCTGCGATTTCTTTCTGGTCACTCATCTGCATGGCGGGTCCTCCGTATTGGCCTCTGTTCGGCAATCATATGCTGCACCAGACGTAACCGAGGCCGACCACCTCTGCCAAGCAGGAACCGGATGTGTTGCCCTGACCCGGCACCGCAAGCATTCATCAAGCAGGGGCTTTGCCTTGCGGCGCCAGATGCTCCACCACACGAGAAATGACCACCTCATCCCGCAAGATGCGCCCATGTCCCAGACCGGCAGTCACATGCAGCCGGGCACCGGGCCAGCTGTCGGCCAGTGCCCGCCCCTCGGAGACCGGAACGATCTTGTCGCCATTGTCATGCACGATAAGGGCGGGTTGCGACAATCCCGGGGCCAGATCCGTGCCCTTCAGCGCGCTGAACGGAACGCCGTAGCGCTGCTCAAGCCTGCGTTGCGCTCGATATGCAACACGCTCTCCAAAGCCCAGGAGCCGCGCCACCTTGCCAAGGTACCGCTCAAGATCTGTCGGCGGCGCCAAGAGCGCAACGCGCCGAACCCGCATGCCCCGCGCAAGCGCCGCAACCGTGGCAGCCGCGCCATTGGAATGGGCCACGATGCCATCCAGCGGCCCCAGATGCGCGGCGACCTCTTCTGTCACCCAAAGCATTTCCGGCAAAGAGCTGCGCCGCCCTTCTGCGGCACCATGGCCGGGCGCATCAAAGGCTACCACGCGAAATCCCGCCGCAACCAAGGGCGCGGCAAAGCCGCCAAGCTGCGCGGCGCGCCCCGACATGCCGTGCACCAAAAGGACCGTCGGCAACGGCGCCTCATCCAGCACACCACATTCGCGCGGCATGGTGCGCCATTCATAGAGCGGGATCTCGGCCCCCGACTTCAGCCGCATGGGGCGCGCGGCCGCTGCGGTGAGCCATTTCTTTTCCTCGGATGACAGCTTTTGCCGCCGCGGCGTTGTGAACACCCGCGCCAACAGCGCTGACGCCGCAGCCGGAGAGATTGCTCCAAGCATCCCGGACACGGCCTGAATCACCGAAAGCAAAGGGGGCGGGCGGCGGTTTTGTTTCACCGTCGGGGTAACACTGACCATATCTGATCTCCTGTCCGTTCAAGGTCGCCATAGCCGCGCTTTGGGCCGGATGCGACGCCGGTCACAATATTGAGTTCCAATTTAGAACTCATTATCAGTTCCATTTGAGAACCTTGTCAATCCATGGTACAAGCGCCTTATGAAATGGCATGACATGAAAGACGCCGCCTGTCCCGTTGCCCGGGCCATGGGCGTGATCGGAGATCGCTGGACCTTGTTGATTCTCAGGGAATGTTTTCTGGGCGAACGCAGGTTTGACGGCTTTCAGAAGCGGCTAGGCATCACCAGACACCTTTTGGCCGAGCGGCTGAAACGGCTTGAGGCGATGGGACTACTGGACCGCCATCCCTACCAGGAACGCCCCTTGCGACACGAATATAGATTGACCGATTCGGGCAAAGCCTTCGCCCCGGTCATGCTCTCCCTGCAGGATTGGGCCCGAAAACACCTGCCCAGCGAGGATACGCCGCCCATTTCCTTTGCCCTGCGCGATGGCGGTGCGGAAATCGACCCGGTCCTGACCGACAGGCAAACCGGACAGGAGCTCAATCACCGCACGGTTCTGATACACCCCCGCAAAGCCTCCACTCCCTGAACTTGCCCCAAAGCCGCATCTTCGGCCGCAGGTATTAGGTAGGTATTTATCTTGACGTCAAGATTTATGACGACTATCTCGACGTCGAGACAAAAGGAGATGCACATGAAAATCGTAATTTTTGGCGCAAGCGGCGCCGTCGGAAATGCAACCCTTCAGGAAGCGCTCAACCGCGGACACAGCGTCACTGCGGTCGCCCGCAAACCGGACCGGGCCCCGAGGGTGCAAAGTGTTTCACTGGATCTGCTCGACCAGCCAGAGGCCGCAGTCGACCTCGCAAGAGGCCATGACATACTGATCAGCGCCTTGCGACCTGCCGAAGGCCGTGAAGCGGATCTGGTGCCGCTGACCCGCGCCGTACTGGAGGCCGCGCGCGCGAATGGCATTCCCGCCCTGATCACCGGAGGCGCTGCCCTGTTGAAGCTGGCGGACGGCAGCGGCCACACTGTTCTGAGCGCCCCCGGCTTCCTGCCGCCCGTGGTGCGCCCCATCGCGGAAGCGTGCGCCGCACAGGATGCCTTGCTCGAGGAAGATACAGAGACATGCTGGACCTGCCTGCGCCCTCCAGCGATGCTGCTCGAGGCCGAGCGCCGTGGCCAGTATGCACTGGGCACCGACACGCTGGTGACCGATTCGGAAGGCCAATCGCAGATTTCATACGCGGATTTCGCGGTAGCCATGATGGATCTGGCGGAGGCGCCCCACTCTGCGCGTCGACGCCTGACCGCTGGCTGGAGCGCTCCCGCGCCCGTCCTGCAGGCCGAATGAAAACGGGCCGAGGCTGGCTTGGGTCCGGCAGCGCGCCTTGCGCGCTGCGTTCCCTCCGGATCGCAACCCGGCACCACGATCCTAATCTCCCCGCATCGCGGCACCGCGCCGCGCCCCCGGGCGCGGCGCCAGGCCCAACGGCAGAAGATCATCCCGGATGATCGCCCTGCAGGCGGGAGACCTCCCCTGCACCGTCAGGAAGGGACCATAGTGGAAATCTGCCTAGCGGTTTCCTTTGGGGATTTCCTCTTTGAGCGTCCAATCGTAAGTGCCTTCGTCCCGCTCCCGGACCGTCTGTTTCCAGCCCATCTCTTCAGACCGCTCCTTGAAGGCGATCCCTTCGGGAGAGTGCCGCGTGATTCCGTCAAAAATCGTCGCAAGCCTCTGGGTCTGCATCATGCCCGTCTGCTCGATAGCCTGGTTGATCACCATCTTCTGCATGGCAAGCTGATTGATGGGAACCGTTGCCATCCGTGCCGCCAGCTCCTCTACTGCGTCGTCCAGGCGCGCCTGAGGCACGGCTTTCAACACGAGCCCCATATCCGCCGCCTCGCGCCCTGAGATCTTGTCACCGGTGAACAGCATGCGCTTGGCTTTTTCGGCCCCCAGCCGGTAGACCCACATGGCCGTCGTCGGACAGCCCCAGACGCGGGCCGGCATGTAACCGATCTGGGCCTCCTCGGCCATGAGTGTCATATCAGCGCACAGCGCAATGTCCGATCCGCCCGCCACGGCAAAGCCATGGACCTTGCACACCACAGGCTTCACCGCCCGCCAGAGCGACATGAAGTGCTGGGTATTCTCCCACATGAACCGGTAATCCTTGATCGGATCCCAAGGCATCGGCTGCGTCGCCTCACCCGATCCGTTACCTTCGGCATAATAGGCCAGATCGTAGCCTGCGCAGAAGGCCTCCCCCGCGCCCGAAAGCACCATCACATGCACAGCCGGATCTGCATCCGCCCGCGCCACCGCGGCGGCAAGGTCCTGCGGCATGCGGTCGTCGATGGCGTTCATCACCTCTGGCCGGTTGAGCGTAATCCGCGCAATCCGGCCATCTGTTTCATAGGCAACTGTACTCATGGCTTTCCTCCCTCTGATCCCGAAGAGAAAAGCATGCCCGGCCTCCGATACGAAGCCGGGCGAACGCAACGTCAGTAGGGCAGGCCGACGTAATTCTCCGCGAGCGACGCCTGCGCGGCCTCGGAGGAGAAGAGGTAATCGAGATCGGCGCATTGCAGGCGCTGATCAACCTCTTGAGCCTCCGGGAAGAGATGCAGCAGATTGGTCATCCACCAGCTGAACCGCTCGGCCTTCCAGACCCGGGCCAGTGCCTTTTCGGAATACCCGTCAAGTCCCGCACTGTCGCCCTTGAGGTAGTGATCCATGAAGCCGTGATAGAGATAGAAGATATCGGAGGCCGCCGAATTCAGCCCCTTGGCCCCCGTTGGCGGAACGATGTGAGCCGCATCCCCGGCGAGGAACAGATTGCCATAGCGCATCGGCTCTGCCACGAAACTGCGCAGGGGGGCGATGGATTTCTCGATCGTCGGCCCTGTCTCCATCGCCGATGCGACCTCTTCCGGCAGGCGGCGCTTCAGCTCCTCCCAGAACGCATCGTCCGACCAGTCTTCCGGTTTGTCCGTGAGTGGGACCTGGATGTAATAGCGGCTCAGCACCTGGCTGCGCATCGAGCAGAGCGCAAAGCCGCGCTCGTGGCGTGCATAGATCAACTCGGGCGATACGGGTTTGGTTTCGGACAGCACCCCAAGCCAGCCAAAAGGGTAGACCTTTTCGTATTCCTTCAGGACGTCAGACGGGATCGATTTGCGGCTGACCCCGTGAAAGCCATCGGCCCCGACGATGAAATCGCAGTCCACGCGATGCTCTTCGCCGTCCTTTTCGAAGGTCAGATAGGGGGCATCCGATTTCAGATCATGCGGCTGCACATTGGCCGCTTCATGGATCACCACACCAGCCATCGCATCGCGAGCCGCATAAAGATCGCGCGTCACCTCGGTCTGCCCATAGACCATTACGGTTGCACCATTTGCATGTTTTTCCAGATCGATGCGATCGGTACGGCCCTGATGCGCGATATAGAACCCTTCGTGGATTTCGCCTTCGGCGTCCATACGGTCCGAACAGCCCGCCTCCCGCATCAGATTGACGAAACCACGCTCCAGAACCCCGGCGCGGATACGCCCCAGGACATAGTCGCGGGTCTGCCGCTCCAGCACGATGCTATCGATGCCTTTGCGATGCAAAAGCTGCGACAGAAGCAGGCCAGACGGCCCCCCACCAATGATTGCGACCTGGGTTTTATGAACAGTCATTTACGCGCCTCCGTTGCAAAGTGGAGGGCACTATGGCGCCAAAGACTGAATTTGCGAATGGACCATCCGCGCAAGTTCTTGTACATTTCGCACATGACAAACGCGCTTCAGATCCGCAGCTACAACCTGTTCGGGGAAACGGACGAACTGGCCGATGTCCTGCATGTGGAAACCATCCGCTCGCGCTCGGAGCAGCACGACTGGGAACTGTCCCCGCATCGTCACGCCCGGCTGCATCAGGTCCTGTTCATGACAAGCGGCGGCGGAACGGTGGACCTGGAAGGGACCTCTCACCCGCTGCCCGCTCCCTGTTTCGTCAACATCCCGCGCGGCGTCGTGCATGGCTACCAGTTCGAACCGGATACCAGCGGCTGGGTGGCGACGCTGCCTTCGGACCTTCTGGACCACTCGATCCGAAATGGCGAAGGCGTGCGCAAACCCCTGGAGCACGCCTGCGTGAAACCCCTGCCTGCGGATCTGCGGACCCTGGCGGAAACCCTGTACCAAGAATACCACGGGCAAAGCTTTGCACGGGCCCAGCTTCTGCGGTCCCTGGCGGGCAGTCTGACCGCGCTCGTTGCCAGGCATATCCACAACGCCCTGGGACGCGCACAGACAGACGCAAGCAACCCGATCTTTTCCCGCTTTGAAGCCCTGGTCGAGCAACACTTTCGCAGCCGCAGGCCGCTCGCGGACTACGCCAGTGATCTTGCGGTCTCTCCCACGCATCTCAACCGGATCGTGCATCAGGTAACCGGCCAATCAGCCTCGCATCTGGTCAATGAGCGGATGCTGCGTGAGGCCCGCCGGATGCTGCTATACACCTCGCTCAGCGCCGCACAGATCGCCTATGAACTGGGCTTCAGCGATCCGGCGCATTTCAGCCGGGTGTTCACCAAGGGAACGGGCATGCCGCCGCGCCGGTTCCGCACGCAACTGGGCGAGAGCCCCTGATCGCCTCAATCCTTCTGTGATCGCGGCGTGGGCAGCAGACCATTCAGGATCATAGTGAGGTACTGTTCAGCGATTTCCTCATGGGGCACCGGGCGCGGTGTTCGATTCCAGAAGGGGATCCAGTTCAGCGCACCGAACACCCCCGCCGCAACGAGACGCGGATCGCAGTGGTGGATGACACCTTCGCGGATACCCTGCTCGATCAGCGCGCGCAGTTGAAAATCGACCCGTGCCTTGCCCTCATGAAGCGCTTCGCGCCGCTCGGGCGACAGGCTGTGCGGGCGCACCATGGCGAGGCTGGCGCCAAGATCTGTCGACACCCATTCGCAATAGCCCCGGATCAGGCGCGAAATCCGCTCCTCGACGGGCAGGGTCTCATCACGGCTGATCTCCATAACCTCGCCGAGGAACTCAAGGCTCAACTGATGACAGCCGAACAGGATGTCTTCTTTGCTTTGCACATAATAGTAGATGGTTCGCTTGGTGATGTTGAGCGCCGCCGCAATGTCCTCAAGCGAGGTCTGCTCGTAGCCCTGATCATTGAACAGGCGGGCACCGGCCATCAGAACCGCGCGCCGCTTGATCTCGCGCTGCGCACTGCGGCTGTCCGCCGTTTTCGTCCAGGTCCTGTTCCCCATCGCACATACCCATTCCGCCGTCAGCACACTGGCCAGCCGTCCTGTTGACGCCCGGTAATTACACTCATGAGTTACACACTTCTTGACAGTTTGCCCAGCCCGAACCGAAAGTAACCCGCAAGTGTAATTTCGACTCGCGCAGTATTTTGACGCGCAAACGGGAGAGAAAGCCAATGTCTGCAAATGTGATGGTCGCCGGGGTGGGCATGACCAAATTCGCCAAGCCCGGCCAGAATGAGCCCTATACCGACATGGGCGCCGCCGCAGTGCGTGATGCGCTGAAGGATGCGGGCCTGCCCTATGACGCGATCCAGCAGGCCTATGCGGGCTATGTCTATGGCGACAGCACTTGCGGGCAGGCTGCGCTTTACAAGGTGGGCATGACCGGCATTCCCGTAATGAACGTGAACAACAACTGCTCCACCGGGTCGACCGCCCTGTTCATGGCGCGTCAGGCTGTGGAATCAGGCGCTGTCGATGTGGCCCTGGCGCTGGGGTTCGAGCATATGCAGCCCGGCGCGCTGACCTCGCATTGGACAGACCGGCCCAGCCCCTTTGATGCGTTCGATGCCGAAACTGATGAACTGGTCGGCAACCCGCAGATTCCGCTGGCGCTGCGTTATTTCGGCGGTGCGGGCAAATCGCACATGGAGAAATACGGCTCCACCATGCTGGATCTGGCCCGCATTCGCGCCAAGGCCAGCCGCCATGCGGTGAACAACCCGCTGGCCCTGTTCCGCAACGAGCTGACCCCCGAGGACGTCCTCGAAAGCCCGATGATCTGGGACGGCGTGATGACCCGCCTGATGGCCTGCCCCCCCACCTGCGGCGCGGCGGCTGCCGTCGTGGTCAGCGAAGCCTACGCCAAGAAACATGGTCTCAACAGTAATGTGCGCATCATTGGCCAGGCGATGACCACCGACTACGCCAGCACCTTCGATGATCACGACATGATGAAGGTGGTGGGCTATGACATGACCGCTGCGGCCTCCAGACAGGTGCAGGAACAGACCGGCATCGGCATCGAAGATGTCGATGTGGTCGAACTGCACGACTGTTTTGCCCATAACGAGATGATCACCTACGAAGGTCTGGGCCTCTGCCCCGAGGGCGGCGCCTCCAAGTTCATCGCCGATGGCGACAACACCTATGGCGGCAAATACGTGACCAACCCGTCGGGCGGGCTTTTGTCCAAGGGGCACCCGCTGGGCGCCACAGGTCTTGCGCAATGTTACGAGTTGACCCGCCAGCTGCGTGGAACGGCTGGCGGCACTCAGGTCGAAGGCGCCCGCACCGCGCTACAGCACAACCTCGGCCTTGGCGGCGCTTGTGTCGTCACAATGTATCAGGCGCAGTGAGGCGGCAATGATCGACACCTCTTTCATCGGCCATGTCACCACGCCTTTCGAGGTGACGGTGGAACAGGGTCGGCTGCGGGATTTTGCCCGCGCCACCGGCCAGAGCGATCGCGTCTATTTCGACAGGGACGTGGCGCAGGCGGCAGGCTATCGCGGCGTTCTGGCGCCGCCCACCTATCTGTTCTCTCTGGATCTGGACCGCGAAGATCCGTTCTATTTCATCACGCTGTTGAAGATCGATATCGCCCGTGTCCTGCATGGGGAGCAGGCCTTCACCTATGGCGCGCCGATCTGCGCCGGGGACACCATTACCCTCGTGAGCGAAGTCACCGACATCTACGCCAAGAAGGGCGGCGCCATGGAGTTCGTGCATCTCAAAACCTCGGCCACCAACCAGCTGGGCGAAGACGCAGGCAGCATGACCCGCACCGTGATCGTGAGGCACCCGCAATGACCCTGCCAACCTACGCCGAGATCAGGGTGGGTGATGAACTCCCGCCCGTCACCACCAAGGAGATCACCCGCACCACACTGGCCCTGTTCGCCGGGGCCTCGGGCGATCACAACCCGATCCATATCGACATCGATTTTGCCAAACGCGCCGGCATGCCGGATGTCTTCGCCCATGGCATGTTGAACATGGCCTATCTGGGCCGCCTCCTGACGGGCTGGGTGCCGCAATCGGCCTTGCGCGAATTCACCACCCGTTTCGTGGCGATCACACAGGTCCATGCGGTGATCACATGCACCGGAAAGGTCGTGGAAAAACGCGACGGCAATCTGGTGGCACTCGAAATAGAAGCGGCGGATCAGAACGGCGAGGTCAAACTGGCCGGAACCGCCCTGATCGAACTGCCATAACGACAAGGGACTATGACACAATGAGCAAACTTGCAGGAAAGACCGCCTATGTCACCGGCGCCGGGCGCGGCATCGGCCGCTCCATCGCGCTGAAACTGGCGGCGGATGGCGCCAATGTGGTGCTGAACGATCTGGACGCGGAACCGGCAAACGCGGTCGTCGCCGAGATCGAGGCGATGGGCGGCAAGGCGCTGGCTATTCCTGGCTCGGTCACGGCAGCGGGCTTTGCCGATGATTTCATCGGGGCCGGGATCGACAAGTTCGGCGGCGTCGACATCATCGTCAACAATGCGGGTTACACCTGGGACAGCTTCATCGGCAAGATGAGCGATGAGCAGTTCGACGCCATGATCGACGTGCACCTGAAGGCGCCGTTTCAGATCCTGCGCGCGGCCTCCCCCTTTATCACGCAAGCCGCCGCACAGGAGGCCGCCGAAGGGCGCGAGGTCTTCCGCAAGGTCGTGAACATTTCCTCGATCTCGGGCACTGGCGGCAATCCGGGTCAGGCGAACTACTCCGCTGCCAAATCGGGCGTCATTGGCCTGACCAAGACCATGGCCAAGGAATGGGGTCGCTTCAAGGTGAACGTGAACGCCGTGGCCTTTGGCATGATCTCCACCCGCCTTACCGAGGCCACGGATGAGAAGAAATCGATCGAGGTCGAGGGCAACAAGGTCGCCATCGGCATACCCAGGAAACTGGTGCAGGGCATGGAGATGATGATCCCCCTTGGCCGCGCGGGCACGCCCGAGGAGGCAGCCGGCGGCGTCTATCTCTTCTGCATTCCCGAAAGCAACTACGTCTCGGGCCAAACCCTGATCGTGGGCGGCGGCCTTTCCGGCACCTGACGCAAGACGGCCTGCCCCTGCCCCGGGGCAGGCGACCCAAACGAGAGGCATCATCATGCTGGAAGGCACACGCATCATCGAGGTCGAAGGCCTTGGCCCCGGCCCCTTTGCCGCAATGACACTGGCCGACATGGGCGCTGATGTGATCTGCGTCCACCGCAAGGGAGGCGGCGTCACTCCCGGCATGCCGGAACGGTCTGTGCTGGACAGGGGCAAACGCTCGATCGAGCTGGACCTGAAGGATCCCGAAGACATCAAGACCTTCATGGCGCTGGTGGAAACCGCCGACGGTCTGATCGAAGGCTTTCGCCCCGGCGTGATGGAAAAGCTCGGCATCGGCCCCGAGGCCTGCCATGCCGTGAATTTGGCCCTCGTCTTTGGCCGTATGACCGGCTGGGGGCAGGACAGCGCCCTCTCCCATGCGGCGGGGCATGATCTCAACTACATTTCGCTATCCGGCGCCCTTTGGTACGGGTCGAACCCCGGCGATGCGCCGCTGACACCCGCCACGCTGGTCGGCGACATTGGCGGCGGCGCCATGTATCTGGTGGCGGGCATGCTGGCCGGTATTCTGCGCGCCCGCACCAGCGGCGAGGGCTGTGTGGTGGATGCGGCGATCTATGACGGCTCGGCTCATATGATGAACCTGTTGATGAGCATCCGTCAGGCGGGGAACTTTGGCGACACACGCGGACAGAACCTGCTTGATGGCCCGCACTGGAGCCGCACCTACGCCTGCGCCGATGGTGGCTATGTCTCGGTGCAATGTCTTGAGCCGAAATTCTATGCCCAGTTCCTGTCGCTGATGGGGCTTGCGAATGAGCCCGAGTTCCAGCGTCAGTTTGACAAAGCGCTTTGGCCCGCGCTGACCGGGCGCCTGGCGGGGATCTTCGCCAGCCAGCCCCGCGATCACTGGGCAGGTATTTTTGAGGGCACCGATGCCTGCGTTGCCCCAGTCCTCAGCCCCGGCGAAGCCTTGAGCCACCCGATGAATAACCGCGGCACCTGGGTCAATGCGCACGGCGCGCTTCAGGCTGCCCCTGCCCCGCGTTTTTCGGGAGCCGGAGACTGGACACCGCCCGAAAGCCCCGTTCGCGGGCAACACGCAAAAGAAATTCTGGCCGAACTTGGCCGTGACAAGGACTGACCCCATGACAGCGCATGTTTCACCGTGGATGACCGACGAGTTGGTAATGCTGCAGGACAGCTGCCGCAGCTTTTTCACCGCCGAAATGACCCCGCATGAGGAACGCTGGCAGAAACAGGGCCATATCGACCGGGAGTTCTGGAACAAGGCCGGGGAATTCGGCCTCCTGTGCGCAAGCGTTCCCGAGGAATACGGCGGCATGGGCGGCGATTTCCGCCACGAGGCAGTGATCACCACCGAACAGTTCCGCGCCGCCGGGTTTTCCGGCTTTGGCAACTCGGTGCACAGCCAGATCTGCGCAGGCTATATCCTCGATTATGGCACCGAGGATCAGAAACAGCGCTGGCTGCCCAAGATGGCCAGCGGCGAAATGGTCTGCGCCATCGCCATGACCGAACCCGGCACCGGGTCGGACCTGCAGAACATCAAGACAAACGCCCTGCGGGACGGCAACGACTATGTGCTCAGCGGCTCCAAAACCTTCATCACCAATGGTCAGCAGGCCGATCTGATCATCGTGGTCTGCAAGACCGATACCACGCAGGGCGCCAAGGGGATCTCTCTTCTGGTGGTGGAAACCGAGGGCGCCGAAGGTTTTGCACGGGGTCGCAATCTCGAAAAACTGGGTCTCAAGAGCCAGGATACATCCGAGCTGTTCTTTGACGAGGTGCGCGTGCCGCCCGAGAACCTGCTTGGAGGCGTCGAGGGACAGGGGTTTTACCAGCTGATGAAGGCGCTGCCGCAGGAACGGCTGGTGATCGCACTGGGAGCTGCCGCCGTGATCGAAAAGGCGCTGGAAGATACCGTCGCCTATACCTCAGAGCGGCGTGCCTTCGGGCAGGCGCTGATCGAGATGCAGAACACCCGCTTCAAGCTGGCCGAGGCCAAGACCATTGCCCATATCGCCCGCGTGTTTCTGGATGACTGCGTTGCCAAGCACCTGCGCGGAGAGCTGGACGCCGCCACCGCCTCGATGGCGAAATGGTGGGTAACCCAGATGCAATGCGATGTGGTGGACGAATGCCTGCAGCTACATGGTGGATACGGCTACATGCTGGAGTACCCGATCGCCAATATGTACGCCGATGCCCGCGTGCAAAAGATCTACGGCGGGTCGAACGAAATCATGAAAGAACTGATCGCCCGCACCCTGACGCAGTAGGCCGCTTAGCCGTCTTTCTTGGCGGCTGCGGCTTTCTTCATGCGCGCCAGCAATTCGGCTTTCGTTTCGCGCTTGCTGTAGGGGTTCTTCTCGGTGCCCTTGGCGTTGTGTTCGCTGTGGCGTGGTGCATTGCGGCCCATTTTCGGCGTTCCTTGTTTTCCGTAGTCCATCGTCATGCCTCACTTTGCGACACAGGTCTGATGCTCATGCACCACTTCGCAGCGCTGCACAAGGCGCGCCAGTCTGAACACCAGCGGTTACCGGCCTGCGGCACGCCATTGGTGCGGCGCGCCTCAACCTTGCGATGCGCCCTCAGCCCTCGCGGACCGTGTCGATCATCAGCTGCACGTTGTCGGGGTTTGCATCGGGCGTGATGCCATGGCCAAGGTTGAAGATATGCGGCCCGCCGCGCAGGGTTTTGACGATGTGGCGCGTCTCGTCGATCAGGTCCTGACCGCCGGTCACCATGTGGCGTGAGGCGAGGTTGCCCTGCACGCAGCCATCGACCTGCACATGTTCCGCGACCCACTCAGGCGTCACCGAATTGTCCACGGCAACGCAGTCGACACCAGACGCCTTGGCAAAGCCGATGTAGCCATCGCCCGCCTCGCGCGGGAAGCCAATCACGGGAATGCCGGGATGACGCTCTTTCAGCGCCGCGGTGATCTGGCGACAGGGCTCCAGCGCGTATTTCTGGAAATCATCGCCTTTGAGCGATCCGGCCCAGCTGTCAAAGATCTTCACGACCTCGGCGCCTGCCTCGATCTGATTCGACAGGTAATCGATTGTGGCCTCGGTGATACGGGTCAGAAGCGCCTCGAAAAGAGCGCGGTTTTCAGACTTGAGCGCATGGGCTGGCCCCTGATCGGGCGTGCCGCGTCCGGCTATCATATAGGTCGCAACCGTCCAGGGCGCCCCTGCAAAGCCAATGAGCGCTGTTTCGCTGGGAAGTTCCCGCTTCAGGATCTTCAGGGTCTCATAGATCGGATTCAGCGTCTCGTGGATGTCGCTGGACGGACCGAGCTTGGCAAAATCCGCTTCAGTTGTGATGGTAGACAGGCGTGGTCCCTCGCCGGTGACAAACCACAGATCGGCGCCCAGCGCCTGCGGCACCAGCAAGATATCGGCAAAGAGGATCGCCGCGTCGAACCCGTAGCGGCGGATCGGCTGCAAGGTCACCTCGGCGGCCAGTTCCGAATTGTAGCACAGCGACAGGAAATCCCCCGCCTCGGCCCGCGTTGCGCGATACTCAGGCAGGTAGCGGCCCGCCTGGCGCATCATCCAGATCGGCGGCACATGCTGTTTTTCGCCTGCCAATGCGCGCAGCAGTTTCTTCTGTTCGGCCATGGGATCCCTCGCTTGTCTCTTGGGTACTGAGGTCTAGCCTGAGCGGCAAATTGTCAAGGGCGGTGGGGCGGATGCTTGTCATGGCATAATGTCGCGAATAAAGGTTCTGACATGACACAGAACCTGCCCTCCCCCGCTTCGCCCCTGAAGATAGGCACCCGTGGATCGCCGCTGGCCCTCGCCCAGGCGCATGAAACGCGCGATCGCCTGTCTGCCGCATTCGACTTGCCGCAGGAGGCGTTTGAGATCGTCGTGATCAAGACGACCGGGGACAATCAGGCGCTGATCGCGGCGGACCGCCCTCTGAAGGAGATCGGCAACAAGGGCCTGTTCACCAAGGAAATCGAAGAGGCGATGCTCACGGGCGAGATCGACATCGCCGTCCATTCGATGAAGGACATGCCGGTGGCGCAGCCCGCAGGTCTGGTTCTGGATTGCTACCTGCCGCGCGAGGACGTGCGCGATGCCTTTGTCTCCCCCAGCCTGTCGTCAATCAAGGAGCTGGCGCCGGGGGCCGTGGTGGGCACCTCCTCCCTGCGCCGCCGCGCACAGCTGCTGAACCGTCGCCCGGACCTGCAGGTGGTCGAGTTTCGCGGCAACGTACAGACCAGGCTGAAAAAGCTGGCCGACGGTGTGGCCGATTGCACTTTCCTTGCCATGGCCGGCCTCAACCGGCTGGGGATGAGCGATGTTCCCGCGCGTGGGATCGACACCGATGACATGCTGCCCGCCGTCGCCCAGGGCGCCATCGGGATCGAACGGCGCGACGGTGACAGCCGCGCCGCGGATATGCTGGCCGCCATCCATGACCGTGAAACCGCCCAGCGCCTGGCCGCCGAACGGGCCTTTCTGGCCGCGCTGGATGGGTCGTGCGAAACGCCGATTGCGGGCCTTGCGGAACTGGACGGGACCACCCTGCGCCTGCGCGGCGAAGTGCTGCGGCCCGATGGGTCAGAGGCCCTGCAGGATGCCCAGACCTGCGCCATAGAGGACGGCCCGGATTTGGGCCGGGAGATGGCTGCCAAGCTGCTGGAGCAGGCCGGGGAAGGCTTCTTCGACTGGCGCGGCTAGGCGCGCCTGACGCCACGCCCTTCTTGACCGGACTGCTCCTGCCCTGAACACTTCGGGGCGGGAGGACTGTGATCATGACACCAGGAAAGGCCTATCTCACTTCGGGCGAAATCCGCCCCCTGGCCGCGCGGTCGGACCTCATGGGTCTATGGCTGCTGCTGCACTGCTGGGGCACCATTGCACTGGCGCTGGCGCTGTTCGCGCTCTGGCCCAATCCACTGACCTTTGTGCTGGCCGTGATGGTGATCGGTTCACGCCAGCTGGGGCTGGCGATCCTGATGCATGAGGCGGCGCATAACGCCCTGTTCAGGACCCTCCGCTGGAACGAGATGGCAGGGGATTGGCTTTGCGGGCGCCCCATTCTGGCCGATCTTGGCGCTTATCGGCACTATCACCTGACGCACCATCGGTTCACACAGACGGACAGGGACCCGGATCTTGTGCTCTCGGCCAAGTTTCCGACCTCCCGCGCCTCCCTGCGGCGCAAGTTCACCCGCGATCTCACCGGACAGACAGGGCTCAAACAGCTGATGGGTCAGATAGCGATGTCGCTGCAACTGGCCGGAGATGACGACGCGATCAAGGCGGCCAGCTCCGATTTCGCCCAAAGTTTCAAGGCCCCGCGCCTGTGGGGGGCCTTGCCGGTCTTTCTTGGCATCGCGTTGCTATTCAGCCTGATCGGGGACTGGTGGTGGGGGCTGGCCTTCTGGCTTCTGCCCTATCTGACATGGTTCCAATTCGTGCTGCGTGTGCGCAACATCGCGGAACATGGCGCGACCGAGCAGTCAGAGAACCCGCTGCAGAACGTGCGCACCACACGGGCAGGGCCGATTGCGCGCCTGTTCGTTGCGCCCTATTGGGTCAACTACCATCTGGAGCACCACATGGTCATGCACGTGCCCTGCTGGCAGCTGAGGCGCATGCACGGTCTTCTGCTCGATAAGGGTCTGGGAGAGCGCATGCGCATTGCGCACGGCTATGGTCAGGCCCTCGCCGAAGCGGGCTGGCGCCGCGCCTAGGCGTCACGGACCCAAAGTCCTCTCTTTCGATCAGACCCATTTCGCCAAGGGCGGCAGGCTCATCAGGACCGCATTGGCATCATGGCCGGTTTCCAGACCAAACTTGGTGCCGCGGTCATAGACAAGGTTGTACTCGGCATAAAGGCCCCGATGCACCAGCTGCGCCTCCTTGTCCTTGTCATCAAAGGACTGGACCCGGCGCTTTTCCACCAGGGGCAGATAGGCAGGCAGAAAGGCGCGACCGATGTCCTGCGTCAGCGCAAAATCCGCCTCCCAATCTCCGGTGCAGCGGTCGTCCATGAAGATCCCCCCGACACCGCGCGCACGGTGGCGATGGGGAATGTAGAAATACTCGTCCGCCCATTCCTTGAGGCGCGGGTAGAGATCGGCGCCATGCGGGTCGAGGTGCCGTTTCTGCTGCGCATGAAAATGCGCGGTGTCCTCATCATATTCGATGCACGGGTTCAGGTCAGAGCCGCCGCCGAACCACCAGGCGTGCGGCGTCCAGAACATGCGGGTGTTCATGTGGACCGCCGGCACATGCGGGTTCTGCATATGCGCCACGAGGGAGATCCCCGAGGCCCAGAACCGCGGATCCTCTTTCATGCCGGGAATGCCTTTGCGGGCCGCCATTGCGTTTTGAGCGCGCGCGCCAAGCGTACCGTAGACCTCGGAAATATTGACGCCGACCTTTTCAAAGACGCGCCCACCGCGCATCACGCTCATCAGCCCGCCACCGGCATCCGATCCGTCATCCGAGGTGCGCTTGGTTTCAGTGATCTCGAACCGCCCCGGAGCCTGATCCGAAAACGGGCCGGTCTCATGACTGTCCTCAAGAGCCTCAAAGGCGGCAACGATATCATCGCGCAACGTACGAAACCAGGCGGCGGCACGGGCCTTTTGGTCAATCATTTCAGAGGTCATTGTCAAATCTCATTGGGGCTTTGTCAGTGGGGAACGGATCAGTGGACAGGCGCGGCGACCGAATCCAGCAGGGTGCGCCCGCCGTCCACGGTCAGGATTTGCCCGGTCATGAACCCGGCCGCATCGGAAGCGAGATACTGTGCCGTTTCCGTCAGTTCGGTTGGCGCTGCAATCCGGCCCAGTGGCGTATGGTTCTCGATATCCTGCCGGTAAGCACGGTTGTCCTTGAGGGTATCACGCAAAGAAGCGCTCATCACCGACCCGAAGGCGATGGAATTGACCCTTATGCCGTGGGGCGCATAAGAGACCGACAACGAACGCGTCAGCTGATCGAGCGCCGCCGAAGCCACCGAATAGGCCATCAGGGCCGGGTGCGTGCGCCGCGCCGCGATGGAGGACAGGTTGATGATTGCCCCCCGAGGCGTACCGGGCTCGCGCCCCTCGCCCTGCTTGATCATCCGCCGCGCCACCTGCTGCGACAGGCGCATGTTCGGCAACAGATTCTCGGTCAGCAACAATTCTAGCGAGTCATCCTTGGGATCAAGCGGATCGCTTGGCACCACCTGGCGGGCACCGTTGACCAGAATGTCCACCCTTTCGAACGCATCGATCGTGGCAGACAGCAGGTTTGCGATGGTCAGCCGCTCGCGCAGATCACCCGCAAAAAAACGGATATTGCTTTCGTCGGCCTGCTCGCCAAGCTCTGCCAGAAGGGCCGCCTCATTGGTATCGGCAAACATCACGTTCGCGCCTTCGTCAGCAAACTTCTTGCCGATGGCAAGGCCGATCCCGCTTGAGGCACCGGTCACGATGGCGGTCTTGCCGGAAATCGAGAAGGACATGCGGGCACTCCAGGCCTGTGGAAAAGGTTGCGCGGACTGAACCGGAGACTAGACCGGGGCAGTTCGTTTGAAAACCGGCAATGCGGCACTCTGGCGGGTCGTCATCGCCGCAGCCTTTTGGGACGGCTTGCGTGCAGGACCTTGAAACGATTGTCGCCCGCAACCTCGTCGACCCTGGCAAAACGCTCGCCCAAAGTCGCCTCATAGGGAAGATGCCGATTGGCCACCATCCAGAGCGAGCCAGAGGCCGTCAGCATCGCGGCTGCAGCAGCAATGAAGGCCTGCCCCAGCTCTGGCTCGGCGCTGCGGCCAGAGTGAAACGGAGGGTTCATGACCACGGCGTTCATCGCAACAGGTGCCTTCCAGCCCCGCACATCCGCCCAGTGAAACGAGGCGCGCGGATCCTGTATGTTCTGGCGGGCACAAGACAGCGCATCGTGGTTGGCTTCAACCAGATGCAGGTCTTCGACCTCGTCATGTGTCAGGATCTGGCGGGACAGATACCCCCAGCCTGCCCCAAGATCCGCCACAGTGCGGCCCAGCTTGGCGGGCAGCGCTTCTGCCAAGAGGCGCGAAGCCGGGTCGATAGCATCTGCAGAGAACACCCCAGGAGAGGTCACGAACCCTTCAACCGACGTCTTTGCCTCAGACAGCCAGTCGCCCAGAACATCCCCTCCGCCATCAAACCAGAACACCTTGCCATGGGCCTTGGACACCGGCGCAGAGGGTGAGGCCAGCTTGCGCAGCGCCTTGTAGATCGAATCGATTCCGTCGGTTTTGGCCCCATCCACCAGAACCGGGCCTTTCGTCACCGCCGCAGCCTGCGCCACGGTCATGCGCGCCTGCGTCTTGGCCCGCGGCAGGAACACGACCGCTGCGGCAAAGGCCATATCGGTCGGCAGTTCGGGGCGGCAATCGTACCCCTGCGCCGCGAAGGCGTCATACTCGGGGCACATGGGCTGGATCAGAATCAGCCGCTCTTTTGGAAGCGGCGTCAGGTCATGATCGCTGCGCGGGTGAAAAACGGCGATACGGCCTTCTGCGGGCAGCGCAAAGCCGCCCGTCTCAAGCGCGAGCGACAGGCGTAGGGACATCACTGGACCTCTTTCAGTCTTCTTTTTCCATGGTGCATTGTAGCGGATGCTGATGCCGACGGGCAAAATCCATCACCTGGGCCACCTTGGTCTCGGCAATCTCGTGACTGAAGACACCGACAACGGCCAGTCCCTTTTTGTGCACGGTCAGCATGATCTCGAAGGCCTGCGCATGGGTCATGCCAAAGAACCGCTCAAGCACCATGACGACGAACTCCATCGGGGTGTAGTCGTCATTCAGCAGCAGTACCTTGTAACGCGGCGGGCGCTGGGTTTTCGGCCGTGTCTTGGTCAGGACCCCAAGATCGGTTTCGTCGTCCGATTTGTCCGTCATCATCACTGGCTGAAGCGGCATAGCGTCTGTTTTCCGGTCGTGCTTGGATTGGTATTCTCGCATATATAGCGTTTTGAGCGCGCAGGAAAAGAGAGTGTATCGCCGCAATGACGGGCAAATTGACAACAATCGGTTTCGATGCGGACGATACGCTTTGGCACAACGAACGGTTCTTTCGCGTCACGCAAGAGCGGTTTGCCGAATTGCTGCAGGATCATACGCCAATGGACATGGATGCCGAGACGCTGGCCGCGCGGCTGCTGGAGGCCGAAAAACGCAACCTTGGCCGCTATGGCTATGGGGTCAAAGGCTTCACCCTGTCGATGATCGAAACGGCAATCGAGGTAACAGATTCGCAGGTGCCCGCAACCGTCATCAAGGAGTTGATCGTGGCTGGGCAGATGATGCTCTCCTATCCGATCGAGCTGCTCCCTCATGCGCGCACCGCCGTTGAGCGTCTGGCGGACCGCTATCGCATTGTTCTGGTCACCAAAGGCGACCTTCTGGACCAGGAGCGCAAACTGGCCCAATCCGGACTTGGCGACATGTTTGACGGCGTGGAGATCGTATCGGAGAAAACTCCCGCCATCTATGCCGACATATTTGACCGTCACGGTGACGGCGCCGCAAAGGGCATGATGGTGGGCAACTCGATGCGGTCTGATGTGGTGCCCATGATCGAGGCCGGCGGCTGGGGCATCTACGTCCCGCACGGGCTGGTCTGGGAAGTCGAACATGCGGAAGCCCCGTCAGGCCACCCCCGCTACGCAGAAATCCCGGATCTTGGTGCGTTGGAAGTCCTGGTTGCGACCATCGGTTGACCAGGTCTGAGCACCCGCCCCGACAGGGGGCGGTTTTTGTGTCCACTGCGCATCACTCCGCCCCGCCATGAGGCGATGACGACACCGCGCGCACCCCGATATGCAACTTTTTTCGTCAACACTTTCTTAACAAAACGCGCATCTTGGGGCGACCTGGAAAAGATCCACAAGATGTCGCGCAATTGGCTGGCAATTCCTCCTGAACCAAGGATCCAGCCTGTTTCTTTCAACGCGTTTCCATGTTACGATTTCGCTAAAGCAGTAAAACGTCAGCCGGAAAACCGGCGGCAAGAGGCAGAAATGGCAGATATCGAACAGGTCAGGTGTAACCCTGTGACCTTTGCACTGCGGGCCGTGCCCCGTCAGGTGGCCTTGGTACTGGGTTTGGTTCTCTCGGTCACGTTGGCTGGTCTTGCAGCTCCGCAGGCGACGGCCGCGCCCTATGCGGCGATGGTCATGGATGCGCGCACCGGCGAGGTGCTGCACTCCCGCAACGCCGACACGCGGTTGCACCCGGCGTCTCTGACAAAGATGATGACGCTCTATATCGCTTTCGAAGCAGTCCGGAACGGTGAAATCACCCTGGACACCAAGGTTCGGATCAGCAGCAATGCCGCAGCTGAGCCTCCGTCAAAACTGGGCCTGAAGGCGGGCCAGCGCATTGCGTTCCGCTATCTGATCCGCGCCGCCGCGGTGAAATCGGCCAATGATGCCGCCACTGCCATCGGTGAAGCGCTTTCGGGATCCGAAGCCGCCTTCGCCCGCCGGATGACACGGACCGCCAAGGCGCTTGGCATGTCGCGCACCACCTTCAAGAACGCGCATGGCCTGACAGAAAGCGGGCATATGTCCACCGCCCGTGACATGACCACACTCGGGCGGCACATCCTTTATGACTACCCCGAATACTACAACCTGTTTTCGCGCACGTCTGCCGATGCAGGGATCCGCACCGTCCCCAACACCAATCGCCGCCTGCTGGCGGCTTACAAGGGCGCCGATGGGATCAAGACCGGCTACACCCGCGCCGCAGGCTTCAACCTTGTGGCATCGGCCCAACGGGGCAATGAGCGGATCATTGCAACCGTCTTTGGCGGCAAATCCTCGACCTCGCGCAATGCGAAGGTGGCGGAGCTTCTGGATCTCGGCTTTCGTCGAGCTCCTTCGCGGGCAAAACTGCGCAAACCGGCCGTCCCGGCCTATGTTGGCAATCAGAACATCGTCGTGGCAGACGGCAACGCCGCCCCGGACGTGGCCGGGAAAACCGTGCGGGTCAGCGGCAGTGTCAAGACCAGTCTGCGTCCGCGCCTGCGTCCTTCCTCGGGTGAAACCGCGCCTGTCCTGGTTGCCGACGTACAAACCGACATCGGCGTGAGTGCCGAAGCTTCGGCCGTCGAGGCAGCCGTGGCTCAGGCCACAGCGACGTCGCAGCCCCCGAGACTCGAACTCGATCCCGAGGTGCTGCAAGCCAGCGTTGCTACGGCCATCGCAGAAGCAAAGGTTGTACCCGCCTCCGCGCCGTCCGTAACAGTCCCTTCCACCGTGAGGACCTTCTTCAAAGGTCTGCGACCCGTGGCCCGTCCCAGCCGGTTGGCGCAGACCGACACCGCGGCAGCGCCGGAGCCGGTTGTTGTGACGCGTCTTTCCACGTCGGGCGGGCGCTATTGGGGGATCAATGTCGGTCGCTTCACCAACCGCTATGAGGCCGAAAAAGTGCTCCTGCGCACCGCGCTGTCAGAGATGGAAACCCTGAACGGTTCCTTGCGCAAGGTCGCAAAGTCCAAGCAAGGGTTCGAGGCAAACTTCCTTGGCATGACCAAGGAAACCGCCGAACTGGCCTGCAAGCGCCTGAGCGCACGGAATGTGACCTGCGAGACCCTTGGCCCCGCCTCGTAATTTCAACTGATACCCCCAAAG
This sequence comes from Phycobacter sedimenti, assembly GCF_038148855.1. Lineage (NCBI taxonomy): Bacteria > Pseudomonadati > Pseudomonadota > Alphaproteobacteria > Rhodobacterales > Roseobacteraceae > Phycobacter > Phycobacter sedimenti. Next base: position 254,748 of record NZ_JBBVGR010000004.1, read on the forward strand.
ACGAACGAAGGCCCCGGTTTCGGGGCCTTCGTTTTTGGCAGGGGCAGCTTTGCCTCAGGGCTTGGGGTGATCGTCCCACTCATCGCTCAGGATCCGCCGCGCATCCCCTTCGGGGTCGTCATACTGATTTGAGCGCACCGTGTAGATGAACCCCACAAGCGCGGCGCCGCCCAGGATCAGGGAGATCGGGATCAGGTAGGACAGGACGCTCATACGCAAGGGCCTTTCGGATCAGGATTTCAAACGCAGCGCGTTCAGCGATACGGTGATGGAGGAGCTGGACATGGCCAGCGCCGCGATCAGGGGCGTTGCCAGACCTGCGACCGCCAGAGGCACGGCAATCACGTTGTAGAGCGTGGCAAGACGGAAGTTTTCGCGAATCCGGCGGATCGCCTTGCCCGCCACGGCGCAGGCGTCGGCAATGGGCTCGAGGTCCTGCCCCAGGAGCACGATGTCAGAAGCAACGCGCGCCGCATCCAGGGCAGAGGCCGGCGAGATCGACACATGCGCCGCAGCAAGGGCCGCCGTGTCGTTCAAACCATCGCCGACCATCAGCACCTTCTTGCCCTGATCGGCGAGCATCCGTATGCGCGCGGCCTTGTCCTCTGGCAGAGCCTCAGCCACCCATTTGTCGATGCCAAGCCGCTGCGCCAGCGCCTCCACCGCGCCGGTGGTATCGCCCGATATCAACAACACATCCTTGCCTGCCGCCTGCAAGGCCCGCACAGCTTCGGCTGCGCCGGGACGCAGGGAATCGGTAAAGAAAAAGCCAGACGGGCTGCCCTCCCCGGTATCGAGCCAGGCTGCCGTCTGACTGCCCTGCTGGGCACCCACCCAGGCCGCACGCCCCAGACGCACCGTGCGCCCCTGATAGACACCCTCGGTGCCATAGCCCGGCACCTCACGCAGATCGGTGACCTTTGCAGGTTCGATCCCGGCCTCGCGTGCGGCACGTACAAGGGCAACCGACAGAGGATGTGAAGACGGCATTGCAAGCGCCAGTGCAATTTCCACGTCGCTGCGGTCGATCGTTTCAAGGTTCACAAGCTGCGGCGTCCCGGCAGTCAGCGTGCCGGTCTTGTCGAACACTACGGTATCGACCCCGGCCAGACGCTCAAGCGCGGTGGAATGCTTGATCAGCATGCCCTTCTTGAACAGCCGCCCCGAGGCCGCCGTCGTGACGGCAGGCACCGCAAGACCAAGCGCGCAAGGGCAGGTGATGATCAGCACAGCAGCCGCGATATTGAGCGCGGTGCGCATGTCGAAGGTGAAAACATACCAGCCCAGAAAGGCGAGCGCCGACAGGATGTGTACCCCCGGCGCATAGAGTTTCGCGGCACTGTCAGCCAGCGAGGTATAGCGTGAACGGCCCGACTCTGCGATGGCCACCAGATCGGCCATGCGGTGCAGCGAGGTTTCCTCTCCCACCGCTGTTGCCCGGATGGTCAGGGGGCCGGTCAGGTTCACTTCTCCCGCCGAAACCCCTGTGCCGGGTGCTGCGAAAACCGGCAGGGTCTCACCGGTCAGAAGCGAGCGGTCCAGTTCCGAATGCCCTTCGACCACCTCACCATCTACGGGCATCCGTCCGCCGGGGCGCACCAGAATCAGATCGCCGATGACCAGATCAGCCACCGGAATCTCATATTCCTGCCCGTCCAGCAGGCGTATGGCGCGAGGCACCTCCAGCGCGGCCAGTTCCTGCGCCGCCGACCGGGCCACCGCGCGGGTGCGATAGTCCAGGTAGCGCCCCGCCAGAAGGAAAAAGGTCAGCGTCAGCGCCGCGTCGAAATAGGCATGTTCACCTGAGAGCGACGTCTCCCAGAGGGAGGTTACGAGGGCCAGAACCAGCGCCAGCACGATCGGCACGTCCATGTTCAGGCGACCGACCTTCAGCGCACTCCAGGCGTTCTTGAAGAAAGGCTGCGCCGAAAAGATGATCGCCGGAAAAGTGATTGCCGCCGAGATCCAGTGGAACATGTCCCGTGTTGCGTCCGACGCCCCGGACCAGACAGAGATAGACAGCAGCATCACATTCATCGAGGCAAAGCCCGCAACCGCCAGCCGCATCAGCAGATCCCGGCCCGCCTTGTCGTTCTGCGTCGCAGCCAAGGCAGTCAGGTCCAGCTCATGCGCCTCATACCCAAGACCTTCCAAGACCGGGATCAGATCGGTGGCGCGCAGGTCCGGCTCGGCCTCGATCAAGGCGCGTTTCAGCGTCAGGTTCACCCGTGCGGAATGTATCCCCGGATGGGCGTTCAGCGCCCGCTCCACCGCAGAGATGCACCCCTGACAATGGATTGTGGGCAGCGACAGAGCCAGACGCGCTTCGGTTGGGGCTTGCTCCACCGCCTCGGAGGGCGCCGCAACGCAGCCGGGGCATACCGCCATCTGTGGGCGCATCTGGGCCGTCATTTCGTCTTACCCTTTGGTCACATGCAGGATCACACGCTGGGTGAACTCGGTGCCATTCTTGGCCCGCGCAACCATGCGGATGTTCCAGTTGCCAGCCCCCAGATCGGCAGGGGCCACATAGGCCTGACCGTCAAACTGGAAATCCGGTTTCTGGTCGTCCTTCACATGGGTCGCCCGCCCGAGTGTCGCCGAAAGCTTGGCAACCTCTACGGGCTTGCCGTCCCGGTCGGTAATCTCAAGCTTCACGAAACCATCCTGCGCCGAAGCATAGACAGACCAGCCAAGGGCCTCTTGCGCGGTCCGCCGGACGTCAAACTCCTGACTGGCCACGTAAGAATTCTTCACCTCAAGCCCCGGAAAGGTCTTCACGGCATTGAAAGCCAGCGCAAGATTCACACTGATGATCACCGCAAAGGCCCCGACAAAGACCATGAGCGCATGGCGACCGGTGAACTCGCGCGGGCGTTTCTCTTCGGTCATGGCTCAGTTCCCCCGTCCGTTAAAGGTAGTGTCCTTGTAGGCCCGCTCGCCGTTACCGAGGTCTTCGACCCAGATCCGAACCGGAGAAGATTCAACCAGAGAAGACGGCGCCCCTTTTGGAGTCACAATATACACACGCTGAAGGAAAGCGGTATCCGCCGGCACCTCGACCGAAGAATAGGGTGTGCCTTCCAGCTGCACACGCATCTCCGGCGCGCCCTTGATCGAAACGTTGAACTGGCGCGGCTCTCCGTGCTTGTTGCGCAGGCGCACATCATAGGTGTTGCGGATGGAGCCGTCCGACAGGGTGACAAAGGTCGGATTTCGGACCGGAGCGACCGTGAGATCGATGTCCGAACGGATAAACAGGGCAAAGACCAGCGCAAAGCCAACCACTGACCAGAGCGAGGTGTACATAATCGTGCGCGGGCGCAGGATGTGCTTCCAGACGCTGCGCGGCGGCTGGCCTGCACGCTCGTTCGCCTCGTCCGACAGGGCCATGTAATCGATCAGCCCGCGGGGTTTGCCGATCTTGGCCATCACATCGTCGCAGGCATCGATACACAAAGCACAGGTGATGCATTCCAGCTGCTGTCCGTCGCGGATGTCGATCCCCATGGGGCAGACGTTGACGCAGGCCATACAGTCGATGCAATCGCCGAGCTGCTCTGTCTCGGCGGATTTGCGATGCTTGCCGCGCGGCTCACCACGCCACTCACGGTAGCCAACCGTCAGCGTGTCCTCGTCCATCATCGCCGCCTGAATACGCGGCCAGGGGCAGGCGTAGATACAGATCTGTTCGCGCGCGAAACCGCCAAAGAAGAAGGTGGTCAGTGTCAGAACCAGCATGGTGGTATAGGCGATGGGGTGCGCCTGAAGCGTCACCAGATCACGCAGCAGCGTCGGCGCATCGGCAAAGTAGAAGATCCAGGCCCCGCCTGTGGCCAGACCGATCAGGAACCAGGAGATCCATTTCGTCACCATCAAGCGTGCCTTGCGGACATCCATCTTCTTTTGGCGATGCAGGCGCAGGCGGGCATTCCGATCCCCCTCGATCCAGCGCTCAACCAGGATGAACAGGTCGGTCCAGACCGTTTGCGGGCAGGCATAGCCGCACCAGACACGACCCAAAGCGGATGTAAACAGGAACAGCCCCAAACCGGCCATGATCAAAAGGCCCGCCACGAAATAGAATTCATGGGGCCAGATCTCGATCCAGAAGAAATAGAAGCGGCGGTTTGCTAGATCCAACAACACGGCCTGATCCGGCAACGACGGTCCCCTGTCCCAGCGGATCCATGGCGTCAGGTAGTAGATGCCAAGCATCACCGCCATCAGATACCATTTGAGATTGCGGAAAGCCCCGGACACGCGCCTTGGAAAAATCGGCTCCCTGGCAACGTAAAGGCTTGGGGCGGGATCGGAATCGCTCACGGACTCACTCCACTGAATTGGGTCTTTGCCTTGCGTTCTCACAGAAGCGAGGTGACGCAGCTTTGACGTGGATCAAAAAGTGCATCGGGCAAATATCTTTTGCCGCGGCATTTCTCCGCATATCGGCGGCATGACCGGCATCCTTCACGCAGTTGTGAAGCCGTGGACAGGCATCGGGGCAATCAGATCGCGGAGCCGCCCGGCTCCCTGTGCCGTTTGAGCCATGCGACAAACTTGCGTGCCTGGGGGCGCACGACTCCCGGACGATGAACAATATGATAGCCGCGAGTGTCGTCTTCGGTGAACAAGGCCTCAAGCCGCCCTGCCCGCAGATCGTCCTCGACAAATGAACGCACGCTGACTGCGACACCCTGCCCGTCGCGCACCGCCTCCATCAACAGGTTGCCGGGCAAACGGATGCGCGGCCCCCGCAGTGCATCATCCACGCCACGCGACGTCAGCCATTTTGCGGCTTCGGTCGTGCCAAGCTCCTCCAGCCAAGGAAAATCCAGCAGATCCTGCGGCGAAGACACCCTGCGCCCGTCCAAAAGCTCTGGCGCAGCCACAACCACCATGGGCGATTCCAGCAAGGGCAGCGTCTCCAAACCCGGCCAATTGCCCGCCCCGTAGCGCAGCGCGATATCAATCCCGCCAAGGGTCAGTTCGACCAGTTCGCCTGTTGGATCAAGAACCATGTCCACCTCGGGGTGCAGCGCGCGAAACTCGGCCAGTCGCGGCATCAGCCACTGAGCGGCGAACATCGGGGTGCAGGTCACATGCAGCGGGCGCGCCGCGCCTGACGTGGTGAGATCCTGAACCGCCGTCTGGATCGCACTGAATCCTAATTGCAGCCCCCGCGCCAGATGCTCTCCTTCGGGCGTAAGGGTCAGGTTGCGCCCGCGGCGATCCAACAAAGCGACGCCCATGTGCCGTTCCAGTGCGCGCAGCTGCTGGCTGATGGCAGCGTGACTAACATTCAAGGCAGCTCCTGCCTGAACCACATTTCCCGTCTCCGCAAAGGCAGAAAAGGCCCTAAGTGCGGCCAGGGGCGGAAGAGAAAACCACTCCATATGTAACCTGTACTTACATTATGACTTTTTTCCTGACTCGCATGAAAGCCGGTTTGGCGCAACAGTTGCCGCATGTTCAAGCTCAGGAGGCACGACGATGCTGACCGATATCTACGCCCGCACAATGATCACCGCGACCCGTCAGACCTGCGTCAAATTACGTGATCTACCCGCGCCCAAACCGCTGCCCCTCGCCACTGGGCGGATCGCGCGCATCAGGCATTGGCTCGCGCATCGAAGCGTTCTGACGCCACGGCGTTCTCGCTGTGTTCATCCACTCAAGCTATGAAAACAGGCGTCGGCTTTTCAGGAAACGCGCGAACAGATCGAAAAGCCGACGCCTTGTACCCGCCTTGCCAGCACGTCGGCGCAGGCGGGATGCGAGAGCTGCGCAGACAGCTGCCACGAGGGAGGGCAGCAATCTGCGGAGCCTGTCTCTGTTGCATTCATAGAAGCACAGTCGCCGCGACAGCGATTTGATGCGGATCAAGTCGGTCAGGAAAAAGGGCTGCCGGGGCAGGAAAAACGCTCGCCCAGCCCGGCTTTCCGATTTCTGCGCGTGCTTCATGGAAGTCGTGCTATCCAACCAAAATGACACAGGCCTCACACAATCCGCCCCTGGCAGGGCCTTCGGTCCTTGTCGCCAGCCTCGGGGTTCTTTTTGCCTCCCTGTGCTTTGGCGTTTTACCCTATTTCGCCCGCGGCCTCACCGAACAGGGCATGCCGCCACATGTGATCGCCTTTCATCGCTTCACGCTGGCCGCCGTCGTTCTGTCGCCTCTGCTGATCCGACACCGACACAAGGCGCGGGCAATACTCTGGGGTCTCGGGGCAGGTGCTGCGATGGGACTGGGATGGATCGCCTATGTGGCCGCCCTGCGCACCGCGCCGGTTGCCCTCGTCGGGGTGCTCTACATGACCTATCCGGTTTTTACTCTGCTGATCGCTTGGGTTCTGTTTCAGGCCAAACCCAGCCTTCGCGCCATCGGCGCGGCCGGTCTGATCATCTTGGCGGCCCTCGTGGCAAGTGGCCCTGCGACGGCGGGGGCAGGTGTCCTTCCGGCGCTGATGCTCTCTCTGGCAGCTCCCCTGGGGTTCGGCCTTGGCATCACGGCGCTGGTCTACCGTTTGACTGCGCTGCCTCCACTGGCGCGTATCGCTGCGGTTTCCCTTGGCTCTGTCCTTGGTCTGTTGCCGCTGATTGTCACCTCGGCGCCTTCTTCCATTGTGCCGCAGGACGATCAGGGATGGCTTCTGCTGGCCGGGATCGCCCTAGGCACCGCGCTGATCCCACAGCTGATCTATTCCGTCTGCGCCCCGATCGCAGGCGCTGGCCAGACCGCAGTCATCGGCAGTATCGAGCTGCCAACCATGTTCGCCGTTGGCCTGTTGGCCTTTGGGGAAAGGATCAGCCCAGGCCAGATCACGGCCTGTCTCCTTATCCTCCTCGCGATCGTGATCAGCAGCCGGGACCGCCCGCATGCAGCCCCCCAGGGGTGAGGCTTCGCAACAGGGCCGACTACATGAGAAAAGGGCCACCCGTGGGGCAGCCCTTTGAGAATTGGCTTCAATGCGGGGACCCGTTTATTCACCACCACCAAGCTGATGTACATAGGCCGAAACCGCACGGATTTCAGCTTCGCTGAGGCGGGTGTTCCACGGTGGCATTACGCCGTAACGCGAATTGGTAACGGTTTCCGTCAGCGCAGCATGGTCACCGCCATAGAGCCAGATCGCATCCGCAAGGTTCGGTGCGCCCTGGGCCCGGTCACCGGTCCCATCGTCCATGTGACAGGACGCGCAGTTGTCCGCAAAGACCACCGAACCGGCTTCGACCTTGGACGCATCCTGCGGCTCGCCCGAGAGCGACATCACGAAGTTCACAACCAGGTCGATTTCTACGGCCTCAAGCAGTTCATCCCGGCCAAAGGCAGGCATTGCCGAATAGCGCGCTTCGTCGCTTTCCTCGTTGCGGATACCGTGGGAGATGGTGAAGTGGATATCCTCCATCGAGCCACCCCACAGCCAGTCGTCGTCCAGAAGGTTCGGATACCCTTTGGCACCAGCCGCACCGGAGCCGTGACACTGGGCACACCATGTCTTGAACACGGCCGAACCCGCAGACACCGCGTAGGAGTTCAGGTCCGCATCCGCCGAAATCTCGGTCAGCTCGGTTTCCACCAGCTTGGCGTTGACCGGCGCGTTGGCTTCTTCCACCGCGGCGATCTCATTGGCGACATCGGCGCGCGTGGACCAGCCGAGAACACCGGCAGTTGCCGAGTTGATCAGCGGCCAGGCAGGATAGGCGATGGTATAGCCGATCCCCCAGATGATGCAGAGGTAGAACGTATACAGCCACCAGCGCGGCATCGGGTTGTCGAACTCCTCGATCCCGTCCCACTCGTGGCCGGTGGTATTCGGATCGCCATCGAACTTTTGCGATTTCTTACTCATGTCCGCGCCTCCTTGGCTTTACCCTGTGCAGGGGCGGGTTTGTCATCGTGACGAAAGGGGATATCGGCCGTGTCGCGGTAGACCCGGCTGCTGCCCGGGCGGAACACCCAGACAACAACCCCGATGAAGAAGGCGAACAGCATCAGCAGCATCCAGCTGTCTGCGAACTGCCGCAGGAGTGTGTATTCTTCCATCTCTTCCTCCTGCCTTAGCGGCTTGCATCCGGGGTGAAGGTCGAGAAGTCGACCAGAGTCCCCAGCATCTGCAGATAGGCGATCAGTGCGTCCGCTTCGGAAACCCCCGGCTGACCGTCAAAGTTACGCACGTTGACGTTTTCACCGTAGCGCTCCAGCAGGCCATCATAGTCGCTGTCGGGATCCGCTTGCGCCATGAAATCGGCTTGGGCCGCTTCGACCATTTCCTCGGTATAGGGAACACCAAGGATCGCGTTGGTCGCCATCAGCTCGCCGATGTATTTGCCGTCGATCATGGTGGTCTCGAGGAAGCCGTACTTGGGCATCACCGATTCCGGCACCACCGACTGCGGATCGCGCAGGTGATCCACGTGCCATTCATCCGAATACCGACCGCCAACGCGGGCTAGATCCGGTCCGGTCCGCTTGGACCCCCACTGGAACGGATGATCGTACATCGACTCCGCCGCCAGCGAGTAGTGCCCATAGCGTTCGACCTCGTCCCGCATGGGGCGGATCATCTGGCTGTGGCACACATAGCAGCCTTCGCGGATGTAGACCTCCCGGCCGGTCATCTCGAGCGGGGTGTAGGGACGCATGCCCTCCACCTCTTCGATGGTGTTTTCCAGCCAGAACAGCGGTGCGATCTGCACCAGACCACCGATGGTCACAACCAGGAAACTGCACACCAGAAGGAGGGTCGCGTTGGTCTCGAGGATTTTATGTTTGTCGAGAATTGCCATTGTCCGGCCCTCCTTATTCAGCCGGGACCGTGACCGACAGGCTGGCTTCTTTAGCCGGGGCCCGACGGACGGTCATCCACAGGTTGTAGCACATGATGACGGCACCCGCGAGGAACATGACCCCACCCAGACCGCGAACCACATACATCGGGAACTTGGCGGCAACGGTGTCGGCAAAGGAGTTCACCAGGAAACCGTTCGCATCCACTTCACGCCACATCAGGCCTTCCATGATACCGGTCACCCACATCGAAGCGGCGTAAAGAACGATACCGATGGTGGCGAGCCAGAAGTGCCAGCTGACCATCTGCAGCGAGTAGAGACGTTCCCGCTTCCACAGGACCGGCACCAGGAAGTAGAGGGCACCGAAGGTGATCATGCCGTTCCAGCCGAGCGCACCGGAGTGCACGTGACCGATGGTCCAGTCGGTATAGTGCGACAGGGAGTTCACGGCGCGGATGGACATCATCGGACCTTCGAAGGTGGACATGCCGTAAAAGCCGACCGAGATCACCATCATGCGGATCACCGGGTCCGTGCGCAGCTTGTCCCAGGCGCCCGAGAGCGTCATCAGACCGTTGATCATACCGCCCCAGGAGGGCATCCACAGCACGATCGAGAACACCATGCCAAGGGTCGAGGCCCAGTCAGGCAGTGCGGTATAGTGCAGGTGGTGCGGACCGGCCCAGATGTAGATGAAGATCAGCGCCCAGAAGTGGATGATCGACAGTTTGTAGGAAAAGACCGGGCGTTCTGCCTGTTTCGGAATGAAGTAGTACATCATGCCAAGGAAGCCCGCGGTCAGGAAGAAGCCCACGGCGTTGTGACCATACCACCACTGTACCATGGCGTCCTGCACGCCCGGCCAGACGATGACCGACTTCGATCCCCAGATGGAAACCGGGATGGTCAGGTTGTTGACCACGTGCAGCATCGCAACGGTGACGATGAACGCAAGATAGAACCAGTTGGCCACGTAGATATGCGGCTCCTTGCGCTTGATCAGGGTACCGAGGAAGACAGCAAGATAGGCCACCCAGACCACGGTCAGCCACAGGTCGACGTACCACTCGGGCTCGGCGTATTCCTTGGACTGCGTACCGCCCAGCAGGTAGCCGGTTGCCGCAAGAACGATAAACAGCTGATAGCCCCAGAACACGAACCACGCCAGGTTGCCGCCCCAAAGCCGCGCCGCCGAGGTACGCTGCACCACGTAAAAGGATGTTGCCAGCAGCGCGTTGCCCCCGAAGGCAAAAATCACCGCAGAAGTGTGCAGCGGACGCAGGCGGCCAAAGTTGGCAAAGCCCTGCGCCCAGTCAAAGTTCAGCGCCGGGAAGGCCAGCTGGAAAGCAATGAACGTGCCTGCCAGAAAGCCCACAACGCCCCAAAAGGCGGTTGCGATGACACCGGCGCGCACGACGCTGTCAAAGTATTCGTGTTCGAGGCTGCCCGCGGCCAGTGCTGGCTCATCGGTGCGGCGCAGAGTGTAGAGGAAAAAGCCACCAGCCACGAGCATGACGATGACCGCATGCACCTGGTAAGCCAGATCCCGCGCGAAATTGATCCCCATCATCGCAAAAAGCGTGACGAGACCAAGCGCTATCAGCTTGAGATAATTAGACATCTTGCGTCCCTTTAACATGTACCGCGCGATTCTTCCGCCACGCGGGACCTTTTTAGACCGGGTTTGTGATGCAAAACGCGCCCGGACAACGCATTGATCTGCATCAAGACACTCACGAAACAACTGTGACACATCAAAAATGGCACGACCAATGAAACGCGCGTCCACTTGGGGATTTTGCGCTATTTCCACAACGAGGCGACAATGACCTACAAAACCCTATTGACCGTTCTGACAGACAAGAACACCGCCGCCGCGCCGCTGGCGCAGGCTGCCGCACTCGCCGACCATCTTGCGGGTCACACCGAGGCCTTGTGCCTTGGTGTCGACCGGACCCAGACCGGTTATTACTACGCCGGTGCCAATGCCATGATCATCCAGGAAGCAATGGTGCGTGCGCAGGAAGAAGCCGCAGATCTGCAGGCCCATGCAACCGAAGTTCTCAAACACCTCGGCACACCCTTCTCAACAGACATCGCCATTGCGCCCATCGCCGATCTGGGTCGGCACGTCGCCCGTCATGCGCGGTTCTCGGATCTGGTGATCCTCGGCAAACCTTACGGTGAAGGCGTTGGCGCCGAGGCCGAGCCGGTGGTGGAGGCCGCCCTGTTCGAGGGGCGCACACCAGTCCTGGTTGTTCCGGACAAGACCGCACCCCTGACCCAGCCCAAAACCGTTCTCTTGGCCTGGAACGAAAGCATCGAGGCGATGACGGCCATTCGCAAGGCCCTGCCCTTCCTGACCAAAGCAGATACTGCGCGCATCGTCGTGATCGATCCGCCGCAGCATGGCCCCGAACGCTCTGACCCCGGCGGCATGCTGGCGCAGATGCTGGCCCGCCACGGCGTGAAATGCGAGATTGATGTGCTGAGCAAGACGATGCCCCGCGTCTCGGACATCCTGAACCGTCATGCGACGGATACCGCAGCAGACATGATCGTCATGGGGGCCTATGGCCATTCGCGATTCCGCGAAGCGATCCTGGGCGGCGCCACCCGCAACATGCTGGAAAAGGCGGCCGTCCCGGTCTTCATGGCGCATTGATCCTGCGCCCATAATGCAAGCGAAGGCGCCTCACGTCTGGGGCGCCTTTTTTGGTTTCGGATAGCGCCCCTAGCGCCCCTTGCGGATCAGTCCGATCACGAACAGCAGGATCACCGCGCCGATGGTGGCATGGATGATGGAGGCCAGAGCCCCGCCTCCGACGGCAAAGCCAAGCGCCGGAAATATCATCCCCGCCAAAAAAGCCCCGACGATGCCCACAATGATGTTTCCAAAAATACCAAAGCCGCGCCCCTGCATGATCTTTCCCGACAACCACCCGGCAAGGGCGCCGATGATCAGCATTCCGATCAGGCTTTCGAATTGCATGGCTTTTACTCCTTTGTTTGGAACAGCCTAGCAGTCAAAACTCGCAACGTCACCCGCCTGGATTTCATGCCCGCACATAGTGCATCCCCTGAAACCTGACGCGCATCGCACGGGTCCGGTTGGCGACAGCTTCGGGATCATTGCCGGTCAGCCCGTCGGCAATCAGCCCAGCCAGTTCCGGAACATCGGCCAAGGACACACCGCGCCTGACCAGTTCAGGCGTACCAATCCGCAATCCGTTCAAATCCCCCGGAACCTCCGCAATCGGCAGGCCTATGCCACAGGCCAGAAACCCGGCTTTTCGCAGAGTTTTTGACGCGGCCTGCCCGCCCCCGAAATCCGCCGCCTCGAGCGCGAACTGGTGCGACTGGGTGGCACCCCCCTCCCCTTTGAACACCGGCAGGCCAAGCGCCTCCAGTTCCGCCGCCAGGGCCTGCGACAGCTCGATCATCGCGGCAGCATAGTCTTTTCCATATTCGACCCAGTCCAAGAGGCTCACCGCCAGCGCAGCCGTCTTGGCCGCGTCGAAGTTGGCGGTCATTCCCGGAAAGGCGATGGCGTCCAGCCGCTCGGCAATCCCCGCATCATTGGTGACGATCAACCCGCCAGCAGGCCCGCCAAGGCTCTTGTAGGTGCTCATGGTCATCAGGTGCGCGCCTTCCTGCAACGGGTTGGCCCAGGCGCCTCCGGCGATGATACCGCATTGATGCGCCGCATCGAACAGCACCTTTGCCTCCACTTCGTCCGCGATGGCTCTGATGTCCGCTACGGGATGCGGGAACAGGTTCAGACTGCCGCCAATGGTGATCAGCTTGGGCCGCACCTGCAGCGCCAGGCGTCGAAGGGCATCAAGATCAACGGTATAGCCATCGCCGTGCACCGGCGCCGGGTGGGTGTTTAGACCATAAAGACCCGCGCAGCCGTCCCTGTGGTGGGTCACATGCCCGCCCACGGCAGCGGGCGGCGCGATGATTGCGTCACCGGGCTGCGTCAGCGCCATGAACCCGTAAAGATTGGCCAACGCACCCGATCCGACGCGCACCTCTGCATAGGAGGCCTGAAACACCTCTGCCGCCAGTTCGGCTGCGATCACCTCGATTTCCTCGATCGCCTCCAGTCCCATTTCGTATTTGTCACCCGGATAACCCAGCGACGGGCGGCTGCCGAGCCCCAAGGACAAAACCGCCTCGGCCTTTGGATTCATGACATTGGTGGCAGGGTTGAGGTTGAAACACTCCTCATCATGGATCTGAGCGTTGCGCGCGATCAGCCTGTCGATCCGGTCCGCCACGTCGGAAGACTTGGATTCTGCGGTGCCTGCCGCGATCCCCTGCACGAGGGTTTCACATTTTTCAGGCACCCAGGTGCGCGGCAAAAGGGCGGGGGTCACGGCATCAGTCATATGTCTGGATCCTGTTTCATGGCTTGGTCCCCGTCAGTGAACCCCATGGATTGGCTTGCGGGCAAACCAGTTTTCTGAAAAATTAGGGTTAGAAAAATTGAGCCTTATCATGCCCGTTGCCCCCCCTCACCCAAAACCCCTTCCCCTCACTGCGCTACGCGCCTTTGAGGCAGCCGCGCGACTCGGCAGCTTTGCCGCGGCGGCCGAAGAGCTTGGCGTGACACCTGGTGCAGTATCTGCGCAGGTGAAATCCCTTGAAGACAGCATCGGCGCGCCTCTGTTCCACCGCCGCGCCAGGGCGGTGGAGCTGACTGCCCCCTGAATCCGCGTCCTGCCCGACTTTTCTGAAGCTTTTGATCGGCTGGGGGCCGCGGTGCAAAAGCTGCGGGATGAAGCCGCCCCGCAAGTGGTGCATATCGCGGCCTTGCCTGCGGTTGCGCAGTACTGGCTGTCGCCTCGGCTGCCGCACCTGCGCCATGACATGCCACAGACCACCATATCGATCACCGCGCTGGAAACGCCCCCGAACCTGAAACGCACGCCTTATGATCTGTGCCTGTTCTTCGACACCCAGCAGGGACATGAAGTCGAGACCGATATCATCTTTCCGGTCTGCAGCCCGGATCTGGCCGAACGGCTTTCACACCCGAAAGATCTGGAAGATGTGCCCTGTCTTTCCGACAGCACGTGGGACCGCGATTGGGCACATTGGCTTGCGGCAGAAGGCTTGAGCGGACAGGTGACGCCGCGTGGGCCGGTTTATTCGCTCTATGCACTGGCCGTGGAAGAAGCCTTGAACGGTGCCGGGGTCCTGATGGGTCATGCGGCTCTGCTCGCCCCCCTGTTGCGCGCAGGTCGTCTGGTTGCCCCGTTTGAAGGGAAAGTCACACTCCCCGCTTCCCTCAGGCTTTGGCGGCTGCCCGGGCGCAGTTCGACCGCGACGGTCAGCCGCGTGGCAGACTGGCTTCTGTCCAAAGGACCCCGGTCCATTCATGCAAGCTGACACATGGATCAAGGGTCGGGCACGCAAAGATGAGCCGGGCGCTACCGTGATGTGCGGCTTGCCATCGCCCAAAGCCAAAACAAACTGGCTGAAGCCGGATGTAGACCTCTACCCGATCAGGCCGCCATCGCTGTCGTCGCCCGCCTCTTCCATCAGGCGCCCCATGTCCGGAACGGTGACGCGGCGCTTGCCTTCCAGCTCGATCACCCCGTCCCTTTTGAGGGCAGACATCTGACGGCTCACCGTTTCCAGGGTAAGCCCCAGATAATCGGCCATGGCCTCGCGCGTGAGAGGCAGATCAAAGGACATCGTATTCGTCGCCCCCTTCGGGGTGAGCGATGCATCCCGGCGCGCAATGATCGCCAGAAGGCTTGCGATCTTTTCCCGCGCGGTCTTGCGCCCGAGGACAAGCATCCATTCCCGGGCCGCATCGAGCTCATCAAGAGTCATTTCGAGAAGGCGGTGCGCAATATGAGGTGTGCGCGCCATCAGCTCTTCGAAAGGCTTCTTGCGGAAGCAGCACATGACCACCTCGGTCGTGGCCACGACATTGTAAGCAGAACCGTCGCGCCCAGGCCTGCCCACGAAATCACTGGGCAGCAGCAGCCCCACCATTTGGGTGCGCCCGTCTTCCATGGTCTGTGTAAGCGTCGCGATGCCTGAGACAACCGAACCAACAAAGTTCATGAGATCACCCGACCAGATGATCGGCTGCCCCGCCTCGTAGGTGCGATAGTATTTGATCGCATCCAGCTCGCCCAATTCATCGGCATCACAACGGGCGCAGACCGCACGATGCCGAATCGGACAGTCGCCGCAACTGACGGAGGCTATGGTAGGGGCGTTCATGGCAATTATTGATTGATCTGGGTCAAGGTTTCTGTTCGCGTTCGCGTTTTACGTTAAAGGGATGGGACAGAAATCACAATTGGCAAGATACGGTTTGTTCGACGCCAAAGTGCCGCGGTACACGAGTTACCCAACAGTGCCGAGTTTTGGCGCCGACGTGAATGCGGCAGTATTTTCCGACTGGCTCACCCATATCCCCCCCGGCAGCGAGGTCTCGCTCTACGTTCATATCCCCTTCTGCCGCAGATTGTGCTGGTTCTGCGCCTGCCGCACCCAGAGCGCCCAGTTTGACGGGCCGGTGCTTGATTACATGGAGACACTGAAAGCCGAATTTGCATTGGTCAAAACCCGCCTGCCGGAAGGTGTCAAACTATCGCGGGTGCACTGGGGCGGCGGCACACCCAGCCTTCTGAGTGCTGATATGATACGGACTCTGGCGGCGACCCAGTTCGACCTCGCACCGCTCACCCCTCAGGGTGAGTTTTCCGTGGAGATCGATCCAAACGAATGCGACGCTCAGCGGCTTGACGCCTTGTGTGATGCGGGAATGACCCGTGCCTTTGTCGGGGTGCAGGACTTCGATCAGGAGATCCAGCAGACCATTGGTCGGCTCCAGAGCTTTGAAACGACCCACGAGCTGTTCGAGATGCTGCGCGCCCGGGGTGTTGAAAGCATCAGCGCCGAAGTTCTCTTTGGTCTGCCGCATCAGACCGCAGAACGGTTGACACACTCTCTGCAAAAGCTGCTGTCGCTCTCGCCCGAGCGCATCGCCGCCTACGGCTATGCGCATGTTCCATGGATGGCGCGACGGCAGACCATGATCCCGTCCGAAACCCTGCCTACGCCTGAAGCCTGTCTCGAGCTCTTCGAGACTGCCCGCCAACTGCTGATATGGGACGGCTACCGCGAAATCGGAATCGATCACTTTGCCCTTCCCCAAGACAACCTGATCAGGGCTCAGCACGGCGGACGCCTGCGCCGGGATTTCCAGGGCTACACCGACGACACCAACGATGTGCTGATTGGCATCGGCGCCTCGGCCATTTCGCGATTCCCACAGGGCTATGCTCAGAACGCAACCGGCACCGCCGATCACGCCGCCGCAGTTGCCAGAGGCGTTTTTTCAACGTCCCGAGGCCACATCCTTGGCGGAGAGGACCGCGTGCGCGCCCGGCTGATCGAGGCCCTGATGTGTGATTTCGGCATTCACCGCGAAGAGATCCTCAGCCGCTTCTCCGTCTCTGCACAATGGCTGGACAGGCTACTGGAGAAAACCGCATACGCCTTTCCCGGCATGATGGACCTGTCGCCAGACGGGCTGTTCGTTCGCGACCATGCAAGACCACTCACTCGCATGATGGCGCGCAGCCTCGATGCATATAACTCGATGCATATAACTCGATGCATATGACCTGAGCCCAGCCGGCCACAGTCCCTCGATCTGGGACAAATTCTGGATCGGGGCACTCCCGCCCGTCGCTGGTGCATGGGATGCACCGCTCCCGTTGGGCCAGGCTCGGCGCCCCTGGCGCCGAGCCTGGCCCAAGGCCGCCAAGGGGTCACGGCCAACAGCCGGGGCACCTGCGGGCGCGGGAGCACCTTCGTTTCTGCCAGTACGGTTATCGCGTGGCCGCAAGCAGCTGCCGGGTATAGTCTTCGCGCGGGGCTTCGAACAAAGTCCTGGCGTCCCCGGCCTCGACCACATCTCCCTGTTTCATCACGATCATCTTGTGCGACATGGCGCGCACAACATGGAGATCATGAGAAATGAACAGATAGGCCAGACCATAGCGCGCCTGCAGATCCCTGAGCAGATCCACGATCTGCACCTGAACCGTCATGTCCAGCGCCGAAGTCGGCTCATCCAGAACAACGAGGCGCGGACGCAGGACCATGGCGCGCGCGATTGCGATCCGCTGGCGCTGACCACCCGAAAACTCATGCGGGTAGCGATCCATCGCGGCGGGATCCAGCCCCACCTCCTGCATCACCTCCGCCACCAGATCGCGGGTGTCGCGGTGCTGGTCCACCTTGTGGATCGCAAGCCCCTCGGAGATGATCTGCGCGCAGGTCATGCGCGGGCTGAGCGAGCCAAAGGGATCCTGAAAAACGATCTGCATGTCCTTGCGCAAGCGCCGCAGATCCCGGGTCGACCATTTGCGCAGATCATCGCCCCTGAAACGCACCTCCCCTTCGGAGGCGATCAGCCGCATGATCGCCAACGCCAGCGTGGTCTTTCCCGACCCGCTTTCGCCGACGATACCCAGGGTCTCCCCCGCCCTGACCGAAATCGACGTTGGGTTGACCGCCTTCACATGACCCACGGTCCGTTTCAACAGCCCCTTCTGGATCGGGAACCACACCTTGAGGTTCGAGGTGCGGATCAGCTCTTCGGCGCCATCAGGCACCGGCGCGGGCTGGCCTGAGGGTTCGGCGGCGAGGAGTTTTTGGGTATAGGGGTGCTGCGGGTTGGCAAAGATCTCTTCTGCCGGGCCGCTCTCGACAATCTTTCCGCCTTTCATCACGCAGACCCTATCGGCAATGCGGCGCACGATGGCAAGGTCATGGGTGATGAACAACAGGCCCATGCCTTCGCTCTGTTTCAGCTCTGCCAGCAGATCGAGGATCTGCGCCTGAATCGTCACATCCAGCGCGGTGGTCGGCTCATCCGCGATCAGGATCTCGGGCTTGTTGGCCAGTGCCATAGCGATCATGACCCGCTGACGCTGCCCGCCGGACAACTCGTGCGGATAGGCGCCAAGCCGCGTTTCGGGATCGCGGATCCCGACCTTGACGAGCAGCTCCAGGATCCGATCCCGCGCGGCCTGCCCCACCAACCCCTGATGCAGGGCCAGCGATTCCGACAGCTGCTTCTCGATCGTGTGCAGCGGGTTGAGCGAGGTCATCGGCTCCTGAAAGATGAAGCTGATGTCGTTGCCGCGCAGACGCATCAGGTGCTTTTCATCGGCACCGACCATTTCCTCGCCGTTATACAGCACTGAGCCGCTTACCGTGGCGCTATCCCCCAGCAAAGACACGGTGGACAGGGCCGAGACAGACTTGCCCGACCCGGATTCCCCAACCAGAGCCACCGTTTCACCACGGTCCACGGTAAAGGACACGCCCTTCACGGCCTCTGTCGTCTTGCCGTCCTGCCGGAAGGAGACGCGCAGATCTTTGACCTCCAGTATCGCAGTCATGAGAAGGTCTTCCTTGGGTCGAACGCATCGCGGATGCCTTCAAAGATGAAGACAAGAAGCGACAGCATGATGGCAAAGGTAAAGAAGGCGGTGAAGGCCAGCCAGGGCGCTTCAAGGTTCTGTTTTGCCTGCAGGGTCAACTCCCCCAGCGAGGGCGCGGAGGACGGCAGACCAAAACCGAGGAAGTCGAGCGAGGCCAGCCCGCCGATGGTGCCGGTCACGATGAAGGGCAGCATGGTCAGCGTTGCCACCATCGCGTTCGGCAGCATGTGGCGGAACATGATGGTCATATTACCGACGCCCAGCGCCTTGGCCGCGCGGACATATTCAAGGTTCCGCGCCCGCAGGAATTCCGCCCTGACGACCCCGACAAGAGCCGTCCAGCCAAAGAGGATCATCAGGAAGACAAGCAGCCAGAAGCTGCGCCCCAGAATCGCGAACATGATGATGATGACATAGAGCGTGGGCGTGGAGGACCAGATCTCGATGAAGCGCTGGAACAGAAGATCGAGCCAGCCACCGAAATAGCCCTGCACCGCGCCTGCCGCGATCCCGACGACCGTGGCCGCGCCGGTCACGATCAGCGTGAAAACGATGGACAGGCGGAAGCCGTGAATGACCCGTGCCAGAACATCGCGTTTGGTGTCATCGGTGCCCAACAGGTTCTGCCCATTGGGCGGCAGCGGCGCTGCGCCGGGCCTGTCGACGGTGGTGTTGTAGGAATAGGGAATGGGCGGCCAGATGGTCCAGCCTTTGTGGAAATCCTCGCCCGCAAACGTGCCTGCGTCTATGTCCGCAAGGATGCCTTCTGGATCATCGAAACAGTCGACATTACCGCCCGACTGGATCAGGCATTCCACCTCGGGATCCCGGTAGACCGCCTCGGTCCGGAAATCGCCGCCGAATGCGGTTTCCGGATAGAACTTGAAGATCGGCATGAAAAGTTCGCCGCGATAGCTGACGAGGATCGGTTTGTCGTTCGCGATGAACTCGGCAAAGAGTGACAACACGAACAGGACCGAGAAGATCCAGAACGACCAATAGGCGCGCGTGTTGCGGCGAAAGTTGTTCCAGCGGCGTTGGTTGAGCGGGGACAATGCCATGGCTCAGCCCTCCCTCTTGTCGAAATCAATGCGCGGATCGACCAGCACATACATGATGTCCGAAATGATGCCGACCACGAGGCTCATCAGACCAAAGATAAAGAGCGTGCCAAAAATCACCGGATAATCGCGCGCCACGGCCGCCTCGAACCCGAGCCGCCCGAGCCCGTCGAGCGAAAAGATCGTCTCGATGATCAGTGAGCCTGAGAAGAACACCCCGATAAAGACCGCCGGAAAGCCTGCGATCACGATCAGCATCGCATTGCGGAACACATGCCCATAAAGAACGCGGCTTTCGCTGAGCCCCTTTGCGCGCGCGGTCATAACGTACTGTTTCTTGATCTCGTCGAGGAAGGAGTTCTTGGTCAGCAAGGTGAGCGTCGCAAAGGAGGCGATGGTGGAGGCCACAACCGGCAGGGTGATGTGCCAGAAATAGTCGCCGATCTTGCCCAGAAGGCTCAGCTCTTCCCAGTTGTCCGATGTCAGGCCGCGCAGCGGAAAGACCTGCCAGTAAGAGCCGCCCGCAAAAAGGACAAGCAGCATGATGGCAAACAGGAAGCCCGGAATGGCATAGGCTGCGATGATCACGCCGCTGGTCCAGGTGTCAAAGCGCGACCCGTCATTCAGCGCCTTGCGGATGCCCAGCGGGATCGAGATGACATAGGCGATAAGGGTTGACCAGAGGCCCAGCGAAATCGACACCGGCATCTTTTCCAGGACAAGATCGGTCACTTCGATCTTGCGGAAATAACTTTCGCCAAAGTCGAACCGCAGGTAATTGCCGATCATCTGGATAAATCGCTCCAGCGGTGGTTTATCAAGGCCGAACTGAACTTTGAGTTCTTCGATCAACTCGGGCGGCAGACCCTGACGCCCCGCATAGCTATCGTTGGCGCCCAAAGTTTCCGTGGCGCCAGTATCGCCGCCGCCGCCCGCAAACCCCTCGAATACGTCGCCACTGCCCTGCATCTGGGCAATGATCTGCTCCACCGGCCCACCGGGAACGAATTGAACAAGGGCGAAGTTGATCACCATGATCCCGAACAGGGTCGGGATGATCAGCAGAAACCGCCTGAGGATATAGGCTGCCATGGCCCGCGCCTATCGCAGGGCGCCAGAGGCCTTGAGATCGGCCTCCTTTTCGCCATTGACCCACCACAGGTCCAGCCAGCCAGACGAAAACGGCGGCAGGGTCTCGGGGTATTCATACATGCGCCAGTAAGCAATCCAGCTCACATCCAGATACCAGGTCGGTACCATGAAGCGTTTGGCCCGCAGCACGCGATCCAGGGCACGGGTATTGGCATAAAGGTCCTCCTGGGTGGTTGCCTTCACGATATTGCCGATCAGCGCGTCCACCGCCGGATCGGCAAGTCCCGCCGGATTGAAGACCGAATACTCATGCGCCTCGGATCCGAACTGCTGATAAAGGCCCGTCGAAGGCTCCAGAGACTTGGGATATGCAAAAGAGACCATATCAAAGTCTTTTTCGCGGCGGCGGCTGGTGTATTGGGCAAAATCCACCCGGTTCAGGACCGCCTCGATACCCATGGTGCGCAGATTGGTCACAAAGGGCTGAACGATCCGCTCCAGCACCGGGCTGTCGAGGAGAAATTCAATCTTCAGCACCTCTCCGGCGGCATTCCGGCGGATACCGTCATCGCCCACGATCCAGCCTGCCTCATCCAATAGTTTCATGGCACGGCGCAGGTTGCGCCGGTCCGATGGGCGGTCGGCCTTGGAGGTATGTGCCATCACGGCAGGTTCGTTCAGGATGGTCGGGTCGATCTGATCGCCAAGCGCTGCAAGCACCTCTTTTTCCAGCCCCTCAGGCAGGTCCTTGGCTTCCAGCGCGGTATCCTGCCAAAAGGAAGAGCGATGACGGAACAGACCGTATTGCAGGCTCTCGTTGGTCCATTCGAAATTATAGGCAAGCTGCACCGCCTCGCGCACGCGGATATCCTGGAACACGGGGCGCAGCAGGTTCATGACGAACCCGTTGGCCGAAGGAACGTTCCCGTCCGGGATTTCGTCCTTGATCACATCACCGCGCGCCACCGCATCGAATTCATAGGCCGTCGCCCAGTTCTTTGAGTTGTTCTCGGTGCGCAGGGTGTAGACGCCAGCCTTGAACCCCTCCATCGCGGCGATAGCGTCGCCGAAATACTCGATCCGCAGGCGATCAAAGTTGTGACGGCCCTTGTTCACATTCAGGTGCCACCCCCAGTAGTCGGGGTTGCGCCGGTAGATGATGCGCTGGTTTACATCGAAGCTTTCCAGCACATAGGGACCAGAGCCGATGCCGGGATCAAGACGGGGCTCATCCAGGCGGCGGCTTTCGGGATCGGCGTCAAACCAGGCCTTCGAGAACACGGGCGTGCCGCCGACCTGAGTGATCATGGCCCGTCGCGGAAAATCCGGGGAGAAATGGAACTTTACCCGATGCGGATCGAGCGCCTCGGCCTTGGGAATGCGCTTGCGCACCGCTTCGGCATAGGATTGCAACCCCTGATCCAGCAAGATGTTGTGGGAAAAGACGACATCCTCGGCCGTGACGGGTGTGCCGTCGGAAAACCGCGCTTCGGGGCGCAGATTGAAGATCACCCAGTCCTGGCTTTCGGGGTATTCGAGGCTTTCGGCAATCAGCCCGTAATAGGATCCAGGCTCATCGTAAGATTCGACCAGCAGGCTTTCCAGATGGTAAGAAGCCAGCGCCCCAGCCCGACCCTTTCGCGTGAAAGGGTTCATGCTGTCAAAGGTGCCGACGTCGGCAATGGACATCTCTCCGCCTTTGGGGGCGTCAGGATTCACATAGTCGAAATGATCAAAGCCTGCTGGGTATTTCAAATCGCCAAATTCCGCAAAGCCGTGGCTCTTGATGATCCCTTCATCGGCGCGGGCCTGCACACTCATCCCAAGGAGCAGCAAAAGCAACCCTGCGAAAAACAGGCCCTGCATGAACGACGCGCTGCTCTGAAGAAGGGCCGCGCTGGCCTTTGCCTCTGTTTTGACCGCGATCTGTCGTGATCTCATCTGCCTTAACCTCCGCTGTCCGGTGTTCAAGCGATCCGGATTTACCCTACTTTTCAAGCTAATGGGAGGTGGACACAACATTCAAGTTGCGATGCGGTCACAATCCTTTGGGGGCGAGGCGATTTCACGCCGGTTTTCACATTCCCGACGTTTGCCAAGCAAGGCACGCAAAAAAGGCCGCTGGATCACAGCGGCCTTTTCTTCATCTCGGTTCCTGACGCAATTAGTCGTCGAGGCTGTCCAGATAGGCGATGAGGTTCACCCGGTCGGAGGCCTTCTTCAGGCCGGAGAACGACATGGTCGTGCCCGGCGCATAAGCGGAGGGTTTCTCCAGGAAGGCGCTCAGGTTTTCCGGGGTCCAGTCGCCGGTCATGCCGGACAGTGAAGCAGAGTAGCCGAACCCGTCTGCCGCAGCTTTCGGTCGGCCAACAACACCGTAAAGGTAGGGACCGGTTGCATTGGCACCGGCTTCGAGTTTGTGGCACGCAGCGCATTTCTTGTAGACCTTGGCACCTTTGCCAACATCCGCAGAGGCCATCAGCTCGTCAAAGCTGACTTCAGCCACTTCTTCTGCTGCGCCACCTGCCTCTTCCACTTCAATCACGTAGGAGGCCTCTCCGTGGCTCTCAACGTGGTACAGTTCCTCTGCGGCCCATTTGCCCAGAAGGAACACGAGGAACGCGCCGCAGAAACCTGCAGTCGCTTTGGTAAGGGTCATCGTGTCAAACATGATCGCGAGTCCATTTCAGCTGTCTGGGGGCGTGTCTAAGGCTTCCCCTCTCAAGTGGCAAGGTGTAGACAGCGCGACGAAACGACCGATTACCCGAGTTTTGCAGGAAAGTCGCACTCATGTCCGGAAAAATCGCCATTCAGGGGGAACTCGGCTCCTACAGCCACGAGGCCTGCCGCAACGCACGTCACGATATGGAAGTGCTGCCCTGCCGAAATTTCGAAGACGCGATCGAGGCCGTAAGATCCGGCGAAGCAGATGAGGCCATGCTGCCGGTCGAGAACTCGACCTATGGCCGCGTGGCCGACATTCATCGGCTTTTGCCGCACAGCGGGCTGCATATCGTCGAAGAGGCCTTCGTGCGGGTACATATCAACCTTCTGGGCGTTCCGGGTGCCCGGCTCGAGGATATCCGCGAAGCGAAATCGCATCTCGTGCTTTTGCCGCAGTGCGGCCAGTTCCTGCGCCAGCACAATATCACTGGCCGTGTCAGCCCCGACAATGCCCGCGCCGCCCGTGATGTGGCCGAGGCCGGAGACAAACACGTTGCCGCGCTGGCAAGTGAGCTGGCCGGAGACATCTACGGTCTGGATGTTCTGGCACGCCACATCGAGGATAACGGAGACAACACCACCCGCTTCCTGATCATGTCACGCGAACCGGACTACAGCCGCCGCGGCGCACACGGGATGATCACCAGCTTCGTCTTTCAGGTCCGCAACATTCCGGCCGCGCTTTACAAGGCGATGGGTGGTTTTGCGACCAACGGCATCAACATGACGAAACTGGAAAGCTACATGGTCGATGGCTCCTTCACCGCCACCCAGTTTTATGCCGATATCGAAGGGCATCCCGAGGACGCAAACGTGAAACTCGCAATGGATGAGCTGGCCTATTTCACGACAAACATAGAAATCCTGGGTGTCTACCCTGCGGATAATGGCCGCTATTGAACCAACACGCCTTGCGCCGGATCGCGCGGTCTGTCAGCCGCGTAAGGCTGATTAACTGTCGGGGATAAGGTGAGAGGTTGGACATCGACCCAAGCGGGGCTCGTTGTGGCTGCTTCCTTCCGGACCTGACCAGGTTGGCGAGGCGCTTGCCCGCGCCAACCTCTCGAATCCCGATATAGGCGGCTGCCGGAGCAATGACAAGGCCCGCCGGACCTCCTGAGCGCGGGGCTGCAGGTCTCGACCTGCTACAAGGTCAGCATCAGTTTCAGAAAACCCGACGGCGTGATGCCGCAGTTTCGCGCACGCTCTTCGCTCAGCTCATTCAGATATTCAGTGGCCGCGGGACCGGTATAAACTGCGGCTTGAGCCCCGTTTAAAGACGCAAAATGCCAGGGATAGCTCTGCTCCTCGAGCGGATCTGTCGGCAAACGCCCCGCCACGTAGTCCCGGATCACATCCCGAATGCGCACGGTCGGCAAAGGCACATTCGCGGCCTCCTTCACCACCTGAAAATTACCGCCCCCGCTCACACGATAGCTGTTTGCCACGACCGCAAAATTCTGCTCCGGCCGCAATGGCTCTCCGGCAAACGTGACGTTTCGGATCCGCCGCGCCTCAGGGTTCACGCGCGCGCCAACGGTCGAGAAACGCGATGGAACGGAGAGATCGATTTCATACTGCAAGCCAAACAAGACATCGAAGTTATGTCCCGCCCGGTCCGGATCCACCAGGTCCGTCCCCTGCGCGCCCGATACGACCTGGTTGAAGACACCGGCGGACATTTCGAGCCAGTCCAGAACCTGAGCGCCAGTTGCGATCACCAACCGCAGCTCGTTTGGAAAGACATGAAGATCGGCCACATTGCGCATGCACAAGGCCCCGGCGCCGATGTCCGTGAAATGGGATGGCCCGGACCGGCCGCCAAACTTCCCCGGTGCCGCAGCAGACAGCAACGGCAATTCGCCGGCCGCCGTTCCCTGGACTAGAGGCCGCGCCGCGGCCGCTTGTGCCGCCGCCGCAAGCTTGAGCCCGAGATCCTGTCCAAACAACGTAAAGAAGGAATGCAAAGCCACATCGCTATAACCGACCGGCTGCCGCATGCGGGCACGGGTTGCCTCATGAGGCTCCTTCAAGATCCGTATCAGGTCCGGTGATTCCTCCACCAGCGAGACCAGCGTTCCGTCCTCACTCCGATCACAGATCCCATGCAGCCTGGCGGTACCGCCGGTCACTTGCCATCCGTCTTGCCCATATGCCACATCAAGATCGATTTCCCCCAGATGCGAGCCGTGCGCGCCGGCCATCACCACTGGTTTTTCGAAAGGAAGCTCAGGATGCGGCAGAGTCTTGTGCGTATGCCCCGCGATCACCGCATCGATCTCCTTTATCGCCGCAATCGGAAAGAGCGCATTCTCCATTCCCGGCTCTGCCTCACGCGCCCCGACACCTGTGTGCGCCAGCGCAACAACAACGTCGCAGCCCGCCGCGCGCAGCTCGGCAGCCTTTTCCTGTGCGGTGTGGACCATATCCGCCACGACCACCTGCCCTTTCAGAAGATGCGCATCCCAGGTGACCGTTTGAGGCGGCAGCACAGACAATACCCCGACCCGCAGCGGCGGCGCCCCGGCGCAAGCCAGCATGTCACGCTCCAGGATTGTACTGCTGGCAAACGGCAGCTTTCGTCCTGGCTCTGCCGGTGACATGTTCGAGCAAACGACAGGGCAATGAGCCTGTTCCAGAACGGTTGCGAGCGTGTCCAGGCCAAAGTTGAAATCGTGATTTCCAAGGCCGATGGCATCATACCCCAGATCCTTGAAAGCACTCATGACCGGATGCGGGATCATCGGCGTGTCAAACGATGTCTCCCCGATGGGCGCACCCTGGAGCGAATCCCCGTTGTCCAGCAACAAGGTCACGCCACCGACCTCCTTCATCTGCGCACGGGCCTCGACGATCAGGGTGGCCGCGCGAGAAAGTCCGACGCTGGGGTCCGAGCGATCCGCGTAATAGTCATGACTTCGCAGGTTGCAATGAAGATCGGTCGTCGCCAGCAGGCGCAACACCCCATTTCTCCGGACCGAGGATCGTTCCGTTTCGGTCATTTAACTTCACCTGCAACTTGCACGGCCTGCTCCGTTCGTACCTTTGCCCCGCCCTGTCCGGGCGCGTTAACCCTTTTGAATCAGCCTTTCACCGATTTGCAAAGTCACCATTTATGAGGATGTTAACGATCGTGGCGCGGATGCCGAGAATTATGACGAAATCTCGCCAGATTCCAGCGCCCAACCGGTCGGCTACCGACAAATCTCCGTCTATTATCGTAAAAGCCATTCATCGCCCCGCTCACAACGGGGTGGCCATTGACCGCGATTGTCGCCATCAATGGCAAAAACGTCCGAGAGACAGCCCGTTGCACCCGCAGCACAAGGAAGTGACATGAAACGCGCAGAACAGGTTACATTTGGGGGCGGAGGCCTGGAACGCCAGGCGCATCTGCGCTCTGACGAAAATGCGATCAAATCCGCCTGGACTGCCAAAGAGACAAAAACTCTTCTGATCTGGCGCGGTAAGCCCCTGTGCTTTCGCACAAAGGATGCTCGGGGACCCGAAAGCCTGGCGTGGCTTTCCCCGGATCATCCGGTGGTGAGGCAACATGGAGACACAACCCTCTTCCTCGGGAAAATGCCGGATGGCGCTGCAGTTTTTGCCTGCGACATCAGCAGCTGGCAACCCGATGCTTTGGACGAGATGGCCCTGGCCAGTTTTGCCGATACAAGCGAGCAGCAGCACCCCGATTTGCCAGACGGCCATGTCTTCGCCGAATTGCGCCGGGTAATGACGCGGCTTTCCCCGCTGGAGGCCGAAATGGCAGCCACGGCCCGAGCGTTGTTGTCCTGGCACGAGTCGCATCAGTTCTGTGCCCGCTGCGGCCATCCCAGCGACATCACTCAGGCCGGCTGGCAGCGCGTCTGCCCGAAATGCAAGGCCGGACATTTTCCCCGCACCGATCCGGTGGTGATCATGCTGATCACCCACGGTGACGAGGTCCTGATGGGCCGCTCCCCCGGCTGGCCCGAAGGGATGTACTCGCTGCTGGCCGGTTTCGTCGAGCCCGGAGAGACGCTGGAGGCCGCGGTGCGACGTGAAGTCCTCGAGGAAGTCGGCGTCACCGTCGGCGAGGTCTCCTATCTGTCCAGCCAGCCCTGGCCGTTCCCCATGTCCCTGATGTTTGGCTGCAGCGGCACCGCCCTTTCTCGCGATCTGAAACTTGACCCTGTTGAAATCGAAGACGCGATGTGGGTGAGCCGCCAGGAAATGATGACTGCATTTGCAGGAGAACACCCGGTATTGAAGCCCGCCCGAAAAGGAGCAATTGCGCATTTTCTTTTGCACAACTGGCTTGCAGACACTCTGGACTAAAGAGCCTATCCAAAGCATTCTCAAAGCCTGACAGGGAACCGGATAAGAACACTCCCGGGAGAAGGTGGCACGGCAATGGACTTGAGCAGCAAAAAAGACATTGAGGCTCCGATCGCGGAGGTTTTCGAAGCGCTTTGTGATTTTGAGAGTTTTGAACGCTCGGCGTTTCGCCGTGGCGTTGAGGTGCAGCGGATGGGAGACATAAACGCGCCGCAGAAAGGGCTGGCCTGGGACGCAAAGTTCACGCTGCGCGGCAAGCCCCGAGAGCTGCACGTGGTGCTCACATCTTACGAGCCCGTCACGCGGATCGTTCTGACCGGTGAAAGCGGCGCTCTGAAAGGAGAGACCGAGATTGAACTGGTCGCGCTGTCTCCAAGTCGCACACGCCTTTGCATCAAGCTTGGGGTTTCTGCCAAGACGCTTTCAGGCAGGCTGCTGCTGCAGTCCATGAAACTGGCGCGCGGCAGCATTGAGCGGAAGTTCAACGCCCGGATTTCAGACTTTGCGGCAGTCACTGAAGAAAAACTGCGCCGACAGGCCTGACCCCCCGACGCGCCAGCACTGTGGCAGCTGGCCTGCCGCCAGAGAGCGTGGGCTTTTTTGGCAGCCCTTTTCGCAAAGCAGCCCCTTCGCAGGATAGGATACCCGCCATTTCGAGCAAGGACGGACGGGAGCCCTGCGCCCGCGGCACCGCTGTGAATTGCCCGTGCTTCCATTGCTAGTGCGAACCATCAGCCAGACCCGCACGCGCCCAGACCAGTTGGTCATCCGTCTCCACCGCGCAGGGACGTGCCAGGCGCAAGCGTTTCAACGCCCGTTCCGGCGTCTCACCGCACTCGATCATGAGGCGCAGGGCAGCCATCCCGGACCGGCCACAGCCACCGCGGCAATGCACAAGCACACGCCCACCGCCCTCCAATGCCTGTCGTGCCGAGGCGCTGACCCTGCGCCAGGCAGCGTCCGTGCTGCCCCCGGGGACCCCGAAATCCGCAACCGGCAAATGCGCCCAGCGGCTCCCCATGCTCTGGAAGTCGACCCCCAGCGTCGCTGCCCCGACAGCCACGTGCTCGGCCTCGGTTGTCATTGAAATCACCAGCCCCGGCTGCCAATCATGAATCAGCCCCATGTCGCCCGCGTAGTCTCCGGATGCCCCCGGCAAAGGACAGATTGCGAGGATTCCGTTTGCGACCGATACGGCAAAAATGGTGAACGGCTGACCGGCTATGCCCGCTGACGGGCTGGCTTGCACCTCTTCCATGACACACTCTCCACCACATTCTGAAAAAACTGTGCCACCGCGGCCTGCGCCCGGTCAACAGCGGTGGACGAACGCCGCCCGCTTCCCTACCCTGTAGCCTGCCCCGAAACTGCGCAGCCGCAACCAGCAAGAGACAGCATGAGCGACACTCCCACCCTCGATCCCGCGGCCGCACCCGGCGCGGTTCAGCCCGACAGCCAAGACGCAAACCAGGGGCAGTATCAGGTTCTCGCCCGCAAGTACCGCCCCGAGACCTTTGCAGATCTCGTTGGTCAGGACGCGATGGTGCGCACGCTGAAGAACGCCTTTGCCGCCAATCGCATCGCGCAGGCCTTCATCATGACCGGGATCCGGGGCACCGGTAAGACCACCACTGCGCGGATCATCGCCAAGGGCATGAACTGCGTCGGCCCCGATGGTACCGGTGGGCCGACGACCGAACCCTGCGGCACCTGCGAACATTGTACCGCGATCATGGAAGGGCGCCACGTCGACGTCATGGAGATGGACGCCGCCAGCCGTACCGGCGTCGGCGACATCCGCGAGATCATCGATTCGGTCCAGTACCGCGCCGCATCGGCCCGCTACAAGATCTACATCATCGACGAGGTTCACATGCTCTCCACCAGCGCCTTCAACGCGCTGCTGAAGACGCTTGAGGAACCCCCGGCCCATGTGAAGTTCATCTTCGCCACCACCGAGATCCGCAAGGTGCCGGTGACGGTCCTGTCGCGCTGCCAGCGGTTCGACCTGCGCCGTATCGAACCGGAGGTGATGATCGCCCTTCTGCGCAAGATCGCCAGCGCCGAGGGCGCCCAAATTGCCGAGGACGCGCTGGCGCTGATCACCCGTGCCGCCGAAGGCTCGGCCCGGGATGCAACCTCGCTGCTGGATCAGGCGATTTCCCACGGCGCCGGAGAGACCACAGCCGATCAGGTCCGCGCCATGCTGGGCCTTGCCGACAGGGGCCGGGTGCTGGATCTGATGGACATGATCCTGCGCGGCGATGCAGCCGCCGCCCTCACGGAACTCAGCGGGCAATATGCCGAAGGCGCCGATCCCCTGGCCGTTCTGCGCGATCTGGCCGAAATCACCCATTGGGTCTCAGTGGTGAAAATCACCCCCGATGCCGCCGAAGACCCCACCATCAGCCCCGATGAGCGCGCCCGCGGGCAGCAGATGGCAGCGGCTCTGCCGATGCGCGTTTTGACCCGCATGTGGCAGATGCTGCTGAAAGCGCTCGAAGAGGTCGCCGCCGCACCCAATGCGATGATGGCCGCCGAAATGGCCGTGATCCGCCTGACCCATGTAGCAGACCTGCCCAGCCCCGAAGAGCTGATCCGCAAGCTGCAGGACATGCCACCCCCGCCGCCCGGTGGAGGTGGAGGGATGCCCATGCACGGCATGGGCGCGCCTGCGGCGAGCGGGGGAGGCGGGGCCTCGACTATCGCCTCGGCCCCGCCGCAAGGCGCACCGGCAGGAGGCCCAACCGGCGGCATGACCATGTCGCATGGTCAGGGACAGGTCACCGCGCTGGCCCCCGCCGCGCAAAGCGCTCTCGCCCGCTACCCGAGTTTCGAACATGTGGTTGAGCTGATCCGCACAAACCGGGACGTGAAACTGCTGGTCGAAGTGGAAACCGGCGTGCGGCTCGTCTCTTATCAGCCCGGCCGGATCGAGTTCACCCCGCACGCGAGCGCCCCCCGCGACCTGGCCGCCCGCCTTGGCACCGCCCTGCAGAACTGGACTGGTAATCGCTGGGTCGTCACCATCGCCCCGGATGGTGAAGCACCGACGATTGCAGAAGTGCGCGATGCTGCCGAAAACGCCCTGCGCGAAAAGGCGACTGAACACCCGATGGTTCAGGCGGTTCTGGAAAGCTTCCCCAAGGCCAAGATCACCCGTATCCGCACCGCCGAGGAACTGGCTGCAGAAGTGCAGGCGGACGCCCTGCCCGAGGTGGAGGACGAATGGGATCCCTTCGAGGAAGAGTAACCTCCGTTTTCATCGGCGTTTCTGCGTTTTGCCCTACGGGTGCTTGGGCAGAAGTTTGCGACAAAGAACGTCCCTCCTGGGATCCCGCATCTGGGCCTGCCACGGCTCTGGACGAACTGATAGAATTATCCTCTCTTCCAGTTCCCGTAGCCCTCTTTGCTCTGGTCATTGTAGCCTTGGTCTCGCGATCACGGTTTCTGTACGCCTTGGCTGGTTTCTTGTGGGGCAGCTTAGTCTTGATCGTCTCGTTGGACGCCTATGGCCCCATTGTTGACGATCTGCGGTTTTACGCCATCAAAGAAGGCTGCATCGGCCCGCCGGGCTTGTTCATTGCGCTCGCAATTGCGATATGTGCTCTGATGACTTACGGCGCCCTGCGCCCCCGCACTTAGGAGAATACAGATGCTCAAAGGCCTCGGCGGTCTTGGTGATATGGCCAAGATGATGAAATCGGCTCAGGAACTGCAAACCAAGATGGCGCAGATGCAGGAAGACCTGCACAACGTCATGGTCACCGGCGAGGCCGGCGCGGGCTTGGTCAAGGCCACCGCCTCGGCCAAGGGCGACCTCAAGGCGCTGGATATCGACCCCTCGATCTTCAATGGCGATGACAAGGAAATGGTCGAGGACCTGATCCTAGCCGCCATCAAGGACGCCCAGTCCAAGGCGGCTGAAAAGGCGCAGGAAGAAATGACCAAGCTTACCGAAAGCATGGGTCTGCCCAAGGACATCAAGCTGCCGTTCTAAGGCCCTTTGCGCTCTGGCCATGAAAGAAGAAGGCGGCTTCGGTCGCCTTTTTTGTGTCTGTGGCCATAGTGCAAACAAAACCTGAACATCTGCTCTGGCGCCCCTTGCCTTTGCCTCGCGCGGTGCGACTATAGGACCAGAAACCTCAAAGGCTCCCGCAATGCACGACCGCTCCACAAGCGATATCGAGACCCTGATCGACCTGATGGCAAAACTGCCCGGCATGGGGCCGCGCTCGGCCCGCCGTGCGGTGCTGCATCTGGTGCGCAAGCGGGGGCTGTTGCTCACCCCCCTGTCGGACGCGATGAGCCGGGTTGCCACCACCGCCCGCGAATGCCTGAACTGCGGCAATGTGGGAACCAGTGATATATGC
Organism: Phycobacter sedimenti; assembly: GCF_038148855.1. NCBI lineage: Bacteria > Pseudomonadati > Pseudomonadota > Alphaproteobacteria > Rhodobacterales > Roseobacteraceae > Phycobacter > Phycobacter sedimenti. Next base: position 286,596 of record NZ_JBBVGR010000004.1, read on the forward strand.
GGCATCTGTGAGGACGAGGGCCGCGCGAACGGCGAGCTATGCGTGGTCGAAAGCGTTTCCGACCTTTGGGCTATGGAGCGCGCTGGCGTTTTCAAGGGACGCTATCACGTACTGGGCGGCACCCTATCCGCACTTGACGCCATCGGCCCCGAAGACCTGCGCATTCCGCGCCTCGTGGACCGGGTCGGCAGCGAAGCGGTCAGCGAGGTCATCCTCGCGCTCAACGCCACCATCGACGGGCAGACCACGGCCCATTACATTGCCGATCAGCTGGGCAACCAGGTGAAACTCACCTCGCTGGCGCAGGGCGTGCCCATCGGCGGTGAGCTGGATTATCTCGACGATGGCACCATCAGCGCCGCACTCAAGGCCCGCAAGGAACTCTCGTAAAGGCAAAGAGCCATGCCCAAGGCCCTGACACGCCCTGTCCTGATTGCCGCCACCCTTTATTTCACGGGTGTCTTCGCCTGCGGCTTCATTCTGGGAACCATCCGGATCCTTGTCCTGCTGCCGCGCATGGAAGAGATCTGGGCGCTGCTTCTCGAACTGCCGGTGATCCTGACGCTCAGCTGGCTGATCGCCGGGTGGATCATCAAGGGCCGCAGCGCTCTGGGCGCCCTGCCCGCCCGCCTTGGAATGGGAGGCTGGGCCTTTCTGCTGCTGATGCTGGCAGAGTATCTGCTGGCCACTACGGCTATGGGCCTGTCTGGCGCTGAAGTCTTTGCCCGCTGGACAACCCTTGAAGGCGCGTTGGGTCTTGCAGGGCAAATCCTCTTTGCCCTGCTCCCGGCGCTCCGCCTGCTGACAGAGCCGCGTGGCTCAAGTCAGCTATAGTAGCTTTCGAAGGCCTTTGTCGCGGCTGAAAGCCCCTCGTCGCTGACATCCTTGTGCAGGACCAGCCGGATCGGCCCGCTGTCCCCTGCCCCGATGACAACACCCGCCTTGGCCAGATGCGCTTGCAGGGCCGTATTGCTCCCTTCGGCCGGGGTGAAGAACACCATATTTGTGGACTGGACGACCTCTCCGACGTCAAGGGCGCGCAAGGTCTGGGCAAGCGCTTCGGCGCGGGCGTGATCCTCGGTCAGGCGCTCCACGTTGTGCTCCAGCGCCCAAAGGCCAGCCGCAGCCAATACGCCCGACTGCCGCATGCCGCCCCCCAGCATCTTGCGCCATCGCCGCGCGCGGGCGATGAGGTCAGAGGGGCCAACCAGAACCGAGCCGACCGGGGTGCCAAGCCCCTTGGACAGACAGATCGACAGCGTATCGAACATCACCGCAAGGTGAGTTGCAGAACATCCCAGCGCCCCGATGGCATTGAAAAACCGCGCGCCGTCGAGATGCAGCGACAGACCGGCCTCTCGCCCCGCATCGGTCATTGCGCGCATCTCGGCCAAAGGAATGGCCTGCCCGTTGTGGGTGTTCTCCAGTGACAGAAGGCGGCTGACTGGCATGTGGGAATCGTCGGGTTTGACCGCTGATGAGATGCCGTCGGGGCTCAGCGCTCCGCCGGGCTGCACTGGCAGTGGATCAAAGGCGATGCCGCCAAGCACTGACGCACCAGCCGCCTCGTATTTGAAGACATGATAATCCCGCCCGGTGATGATCTCTTCACCGCGCCCGCAATGAGACAGAAGCGCCGCAAGGTTGCTTTGGGTGCCGGTGGGCAGGAACAGACCGGCCTCCTTGCCAAGGCGCTCGGCAAGGGTCGCCTCCAGGCGGTTGACCTGCGGATCCTCGCCATAGACGTCATCGCCCACTTCGGCCGAGGCCATTGCCTGACGCATGCCCTCATCTGGCCGGGTCACCGTATCGCTGCGCAAATCGCAGATCACACTGACATCGGCACGGTCTTGGCTCATCCCTGCATATTGGTTCATTGCATTTGCTCCCTCGGGGTTTGCGGCCACGCTAGCGACAAGAGGCATGGTAGAAAACCCCGAAGTCCATCGGCGCATGGTCCTGTCATGAAAGGCCGCTTTCGCAAATGACCCAACGGCCGAATTGACAGCATCCCTGCACCGGCGATTGACTGATCACCGGGGAGAAAAGGGAGGACGGCTGGTGACAGTCATCAAGGCAGAAAGCGCCGCAATAGTGGCAGAAGTGCATGTCGAAACCGGACAAAAGGTGCCCGAGGGCGCGGTTCTTCTCGCCACCGAATTGATGAAGATGCGCCACGAAATCCGCGCACCGCATTCGGGTCTCATCAGCGCTGTTCATATCAAACCCGGCGACGAGCTGCAGGGCGGCCTGCCCTTGATCACCCTTGAGCCTGCCGAAGTTTCCGTTGCAACGACGACATCCGAAGAGGCCGAGCGCCCGGATATTGCGGAATATGCCGCGCGGATGGCCCTGCTAGACGACACCGCCCGCGCAGACGCCGTCGCAAAACGGCACGCTCAGGGCTATCGCACGGCGCGCGAGAATATCGAGGATCTGTTCGATCCGGGCAGTTTCACAGAATACGGCGGGCTTGCCGTCGCCGCCCAGCGCGGCACACGCAGCCTTGATGACCTGCAGGCCCGCACCCAGGGCGACGGTATCATCTGTGGCATAGGCACCGTGGAGGGGCGCACAGTCGCGGCCATGGCGGTGGATTATATGGTTCTGGCAGGCACTCAAGGCTTCAACCATCACCGCAAGATGGATCGCCTGATTGAGGTCGCGGGCCGCGACCAGCTGCCCATCGTCCTTTTTGCCGAAGGTGGCGGCGGGCGCCCCAATGATGGCGATGCGGCGCTGATCATGGCGGCCTGGCTCAATGTGACCTCGTTTCGCCATTTTGCCGCCTACAAGGGTCCGAAGATCGGCATCGTTGCGGGCTATTGCTTTGCCGGGAATGCGGCCCTCTTTGGCGTTTGCGATCTGCGCATTGCAACCAAAAGCAGCTGGATCGGCATGGGCGGCCCCGCGATGATCGAAGGCGGAGGCCTTGGCAAGGTCGCCCCCAGGGAGATCGGTCCAAGCGAAGTCCAGGTCGAAACCGGGCTGATCGACCTGCTGACCGAAGATGAAGCAGAGGCGGTTGCGGCAGCCAAACGGCTTTTGACCCTGTCGCAGGACCTCCCCCCACCTGACGAGCAGACACAACAGGAGCTGCGCAGCGTGGTGCCCGTGGACCGGACCCGCGCCTATGACATGCGACACGCAATCGATGCCATCGTCGATTCAGGCAGTTTTCAGGAACTGCGGCGCGGCTTTGGGACAGGCATGATCACCGGCTTTGCCCGCCTTCAGGGCCGTTCCATCGGTCTCCTGGCCAACAACCCGCTGCACCTTGGCGGGGCAATCGATGCCAGTGCCGGGGACAAGGGCGCACGGTTCCTGCAGCTTTGTGATGCCTGGGGACTGCCGGTGGTGACCTTATGCGATACGCCGGGTTTCATGGTTGGCCCCGAGGTCGAGAAAACCGGTCAGGTCGCACATGTCTCGCGACTGTTTCTGGCAGGGGCGCATTTCAGTCAACCGCTGGTGACGCTGATCCTGCGCAAGGCCTATGGGCTGGGCGCCATGGCCATGGCAGGCGGCGGCCTGGACCGTCCGCATTTCTGCTGTGCCTGGCCCACCGGAGAGGTCGGCGCCATGGGTCTGGAAGGCGCGGTCAAGCTGGGTCACCGGGACCATCTGGCCGCGCTCAGCGACCCCGCCGAGCGTGAGGCCGAGTATCAAAGGCTGGTCGATGAGCTCTATGAGCGCGGCAAGGCCCTGAATGCGGCCAGCCTTCTGGAGTTCGATGCAGTGATCGACCCAGCCGATACGCGGGACGTGCTGCACAGGGCACTGGCCAGCGCCGGCCCTGCATCGCCGGGCTCCCGCTATGCGGACGCCTGGTAGGGGCGCCAAATGAAAAGAGCCATGCCGCAAAGGCATGGCTCCTGAAGCATCAGAGAAGAAGCACGGTATCAGTACCGTGGATCGACCCCGTCTTCATCTTCGTCATCATCATCATTGCCGGAAGGCAGGTTGAAGAAGCTGTCCGCATCGCGGATCGGCTCATCGTCCTCGCGGCTGTCGCCAGAGCCACCACCCAGGGTGAAGGTTTCAAGCCCTTCGATTGCGGTCGGAATCTTCGGCTCCTGATCCATCTCCAGCGATTGCTCGGTCGAAACCAGCTTGCGGCGCTCGTCGTCGCTCATCACGCCGCCCTCGGCTGCCTTCTTGGCAGCGGCCTTTTGCACGGCGGCGTCCAGTTCGGACTGCTTGCACAGACCCAGCGCCACCGGATCGATCGGCTGCATGTTGGCGATGTTCCAGTGGGTGCGCTCGCGGATCGACTGGATGGTCGGCTTGGTGGTGCCCACCAGCTTGGCGATCTGACCATCCGACAGTTCCGGATGGAATTTCACTAGCCACAGGATCGAGTTCGGACGGTCCTGACGCTTGGACAGCGGAGTATAGCGCGGGCCACGGCGCTTTTCTTCTCCGGCGGCAGCCGGGTTAAACTTAAGCTTCAGCTTGTGCAGCGGATTGGCTTCGGCCTTGTCGATCTCGTCCTGCGTCAGCTGGTTGTTCGCGACCGGGTCAAACCCTTTCACACCCGCAGCCACATCGCCATCAGCGATGCCCTGGATCTCCAGCTCGTGCATGCCGACGAAATCGGCGATCTGCTTGAAGCTGATCGTGGTATTGTCCACCAGCCACACGGCGGTCGCCTTGGTCATCAACGGTTTTGCCATGCGCGTATCTCCTTAAAACACGTTTGCCCCACGGACACCCAGGTACATCTTTCCCGTCGCCTGAAATAGGCTGCCCCGAGGTCTGGGGCGGGTTTCCGTTGTCGGGGAACTTCACTTCTATATAGTCGCCTTGTTTTCATAAGGAAAGAGGCGATGCGCAGGTTCTTGCTGGCAATTGCAACCGTGGTTTTCGGGCTGATTTCGATCCCCGCCCTGGCCGAAAGCAACCGGGACAGAGAGATTCCGGGAGAGTTCGACTACTATGTCCTGAGCCTCAGCTGGTCCCCCAACTGGTGCGCGATCGAGGGCGATGCCAAGGGATCAGACCAATGCGACAGCCGCCACGATCACGGCTGGACGCTGCACGGGCTCTGGCCGCAGTACCACCGGGGCTGGCCTGATTTCTGCCGCACGGTTGAGACGCCCCCCACCCGCCGCCAGACCACCGAAATGGCCGATATCATGGGCAGCCCTGGACTTGCCTGGCATCAGTGGAAGAAACATGGCAGCTGTTCGGGCCTAAACCCCGCGCAGTATTTCGCGCTCTCGCGTGAGGCCTACGCGCAGATCACGCGCCCCGCGGTTTTCCGCAAACTTGACAAGGTTGTGAAACTACCCGCCTCTCTGGTGGAAGAGGCCTTTCTGAAAGAGAATCCGGCCCTCAGCAAGGACAGCCTGACCATCACCTGCCGCGATGGCCACATTCAGGAGGCCCGCATCTGCCTGTCGCGCGCCCTTGATCCCGTGCCCTGCGGCCGAGACGTGATCCGCGACTGCACCTTGAAGGATGCGCTCTTTGCCCCGGTTCGGTAGACTATTGTCCGCCCCAATGGCTTGGCTGCTCATTTTGAACGTAGGTTTGCCGTGGCTGGGGTCAGCGATGATCGTGTCGGCGTTTCAACACGGCAGCCAGCGTCAGGTCTTTTACTGGCTCTTTGTAATCCTATTGTTCACGTTCAACCAAATCGCCGCCCGCAAATGGCAGGCATTTCGCTGGGCCTTTTGGAGCATTTCCGCGCTCAACCTGTTGGCTATCCTTATGGGAGGGCTCGCATTCTCCACCATCGCACACTCAATCCCATCGGCAGTGCGGTTCCTACTGAGATATTGAAGATGCAGCTTCCAAATCGCCAACGACGCACGGCGCCCAGCGCAGCCTGTGCAAAAATAATCGCACAGGCCAACAGTCAAGCGTAGCTGTCAGAGGTCGGCGACCTTCAGGACGATCTTGCCGATGTGGCCTGAGCTTTCCATGCGGGCGTGGGCCTCTGCGGCTTCCTCCAATGCAAAAACGCTATCCATTACAGGTGCCATCCTGCCCGCTTCCACCAGCGGCCACACCGCCTCGGCCAGATCCTGGGCAATACGGGCCTTGGCAAGATCGCTTTGCGGGCGCAGGGTCGATCCCGTCACAGTCAGGCGGCGCGCCATGATCTGGGCAAAGTTCAGCTCTGCCTTGGGGCCGGACAGAAACGCGATGTGCACCAGACGGCCATCATCGGCAAGGGCCCTGATGTTGCGAGGGATATAATCGCCCCCCACCATATCCAGGATCAGATCGGCGCCACCCTCGGCACGCAGAATCTTCACGAAATCCTCGTTGCGGTAGTTGATCGCGCGCTCTGCCCCAAGCTCGAGACAGGCCTTACATTTCTCGTCAGATCCGGCGGTAGTGAAGACCCGCGCACCCAGCGCCGAGGCCAGCTGGATCGCCGTCGTTCCGATCCCGGAAGAGCCGCCATGCACAAGGAAGCGTTCGCCGGCTTTCAGCCCGCCACGCGTGAACACATTCGACCAGACCGTAAAACAGGTTTCCGGCAGACAAGCCGCCCGTTTCATTGACTGGCCCTTGGGGATCGGCAGGCAATGGGCCGCCGGTGTCACCACGTATTCCGCATACCCCCCACCGGGCAACAAACCGCACACCTTGTCGCCAACGGCGTATTCCGTGACACCTGCTCCGATGGCGACCACTTCCCCCGAGGCTTCAAGCCCCGGCAGATCACTGGCACCGGGGGGCGGATCATAGGCCCCTGCCCGCTGCAGCGCGTCGGGGCGATTGACCCCCGCATATGCCACCTTGAGCAGCAGTTGCCCGTGCCCCGGCGTGGGAACCGGCCGCTGGGTGAGGGTCAGAACCTCGGGGCCTCCCGGCTGTGAGATCTCGATCGCGCGCATCGTATCGGGCAAACCATCCGGCATGCTAAGGTCCTTTCACTGGGTTATTTTCTACGTGCATATCACCGGCATCGACGCGCTCAAACTCTGCGTGTGTTCCCTGCCCGAATTCGCTGGGTCACATGCCCAGGCCAGACCGAAACCTATTGGCGTTCGCGCCGCCCCGGCATGTCCCCGGCCATTTTCGGTTTGCGGATCTGGCCAGCCAGCCAGGCAGGCCCCGCAAGAAAAGGCTTCAAAAGGGGGTTCTTCTGTACATCGGCCTTCAGTTTCTCGAACTGCATCACATTATCGATGCGGCGGTCCAGAAACTCCCAGGTTGCGTGATGGCCGGGCGTCTCATCCCCGAGCCAGAACAGGACCGTGGACGAATAGACGCCAGACAGGGTCGCGCGCTTGCTGTACCAGTTGATGTCCTCGGAGGTGTCCCCCAGCGCCGTCCATATCGCGTCAGCCGTACCCCAGATCGCCTTTGCACCATCGGCGGCATGAGTGGGCAAGGCAAAGAGCGTGACACCGCGGCGCACGGCTTCCTTGTCCTCAACCGCCTCAAGGCGGAATCGCACGGCGGCGGCGATCTTGTCGCGGAACCGGAGGCCCGTGAGATCTTCTGCGGCCAGACGTTCCAGCATCAGACGATCCCCGCGCCGGTGATAGGCCAACGCCAGATCCACCGCCCCGCGCGGGCACAGCACCCGCGCCAGAACCGGGTCCATTTCGCAATCGGCGATGGCCGCTGCAAAGGTCGCCTCGGTCCAGCCATCAAAGGCCACATGCATCAAGGCTGCATCCAAAAGCGCTTCGATATTCGCAGGACCGCCGCTGTGGGTATTCTCGGTAGACTGCTCTGTCATGCTGCTTCTCCGTAACGATTGAATGCAGGGTTTGCGCTCCTGCGCCGACCGGAAAGGGCCGTCCAGCACAGTACTAGACATGTTAGATCGGTTTTGCTATACGGCCACCTCCTGCAAATCCTTGCAACTCAAATTAGAAAGGTGGTGAAAACCACATGCAGGTTAGTGTTCGTGACAACAATGTCGATCAGGCGCTTCGTGCCCTGAAGAAAAAGCTGCAGCGCGAAGGTGTGTTCCGCGAGATGAAGCTCAAGCAACATTTCGAGAAACCCTCCGAGAAGAAAGCGCGCGAGAAAGCTGAAGCGATTCGTCGTGCCCGTAAACTGGCACGTAAGAAAGCACAGCGCGAAGGTCTCCTCTAAGATCTTCCTCCGGTTTTTTCTGGATGCTTTTGACGACCCCCGCGGCCCTGCCCGGGGGTTTGTCGTTTTTTGGGACGTTTTTTATGTACATCTATTGATAGTCAGGCCAAATCGCTAAACTTATACGTGTACAACGGGGTACATTTTGCTATTCATAGGTGAGGGTTCTCAAACCTTGTTTTTTCAAGGCCAGGAAACCTCATGCCGAAGCTGGAACAATCGGCACATTCCCCGGAGGCGGCTCCGCCCTCCCCCAAACTGGCGTTAGCCTTGCTTCCTGCACCCAAGGCTTGTAGCTCCTTCGGGGTATTCCTCCCTGCCTTCAAGCATTTGTGCGCTTTGCGACGTGGCAGAGATGTTTAAAAAGTGCTTGCGAGCGAGCCGATGAGCCGGACCTTCAGCCGATGGGATCCCAGGTGACAGGCACGGCCAGAGGACCCCGGAATGCCCATCCTCCAAACCTCGTCTCTCCCTCCAAGGCCAGCCGCGGCAGGCGTTCGAACAACATTGGCAGCGCCACCTCAGCGATCAGCGCACGAGAAATCCAGGCCCCTGCACAGAAATGAGGACCTGCGCCAAAAGAGATTGCAGCCCGGCTGTCTTGATGGATGTCGTAGACATCCGGCCTCACAAAAACCCGCTCGTCCCGGTTGCCGGATCCGAACATCAGGAACACGCGATCTTCTGGCATCAGTTCAACCCCATGCAGAGTGTAGGGCTGAGCGACCCGGCGCGGTGACATGCCAATGGGAGAAATCCAGCGCGCGTATTCCTCAAAGGCCTGCAGCCATGTGGCTTGTCCGGTTCTGACCGCTTCCAGCTGTTCGGGGTGCTGCAGCAAAGCCCAGGCGGCTCCCGCGATTGCATCACGTGGCTCGTTCTGTCCGCCCGAAATGGCCAGTTTGATATTTGCCCTTATCTGATCCTCCGGCAATCCGGCCGCCTGCTGGACCCGCAACAGAGAATACACACCTGCGTCTGCGGGCTGCTCCCACATCTCACTGATATGCGCGTCAATCATCCGGGTGCTCTCATTGCACCGCGCCTCGACCGCTGGATCACCAGCGTAATTCGCGCAGCCGTCGATCATGCCCTGGCTCACCGCGTCCATTTCCTCGGCCTGCATGCGGGTCAGCCCGGTCACGGCCTTCAGGGCTTCGGCGGACACCGGCATGGCAAAATCGCGCACCAGATCGCAGCGCCCCTTTGGCGCCAGATCGTCCAGGATCCGCATCGTCGCCTTTCGGAACAGGGACAGCCAATGCTGTTTCACTGTCTTGGGTGAAACAGCCGGAAAGATCGCCTTGCGCTCCCGCATGTGCGCAGCGCCATCCTTTCGCATCATGTTCTGCCCCATCAGCCGGGTCATCAGCCCGCCGGGCTGATCCGACAAGAACACCTCGATCCGTTTTTCCTCGCGGAATATGTCATCGCGCCGCGTGATCAAGACCGCATCAAGCTGGGGCACATAGGCAACCGGCCCCTCTGCCCTCAGCCGGGCCAAGTCGGGATAGGGGTCGCGCCAAAAGGCCTGCGGATCGATTTCGTAGACAGGTCTGTGCGCCATCCTATGCTCTCTCCCGGGTGCTCCACATCAGCAAGACTGCGCACCTGCTGTTGTGGTGTCAACACACATCCCTTAGACTGCCACCATGAATGATCTGACCGATGACATGTTCCTGGTCCTGCCGGATGGCCGTGACGGCAGCCCGGCGGCGCCCACGCTGGACTTCAATCGAAGCCCGGTTGTAACGGTGACATTTGCGGGCAACCGCCTGACCCGAAATGCTGCCCGTGCCTATCAGCAGGAATTCGGCGTCGGTGTGATGGAGTGGCGCATGCTTGTGATGCTGACACGCGATCCCGGCTGTTCGGTCGGGCATGCCGCCCGCACCACAGGCATCGACAAAGCCGCCGTCAGCCGCGCTCTCCAGCGGATGGAACAGGCCGGTCTAGCACGGGCCGAGGTTCTCGGCGGAGATGAGCGCCGCAAGTCCTGGTTTCTGACCGGGGAAGGCCATGCGCTCCATTCCAGAATGCTTCCGCGCGCACTTGATCGGCAACGCAGCCTGCTCAAGGGGTTTTCGCCCGAGGAACTGGCTGCCTTCGCCGGATATCTCCAGCGCTTTCTGAATAACATGGCGGATGATGCAGACTAGTCGGGCGAAAGGCCGCAACGCTTGCGGCGCGCGTACGCCGCGCATCGCGCGGCGCCGGGCCCAACGGAGAGGGTGCAGCCCATAGGCTGTACCAGAACCGGCGGGAGCGCCACACTGCGCCCCAAGAGCCTCAGTAGACCTTTGGCACGTATAGCTCGTCCGGCAGAACCCTGCGCTCGTAATCCGGGTTGTACTCCCGGTCCGGCAGCGTGACCTTCTCATGCGGCACTTCCTTATAGGGCACCTTCGTCAAGAGATGCTCGATGCAGTTGAGCCGCTCGCGTTTCTTGTCATTGCCCTCGACGATGTACCAGGGCGCCTCGGGAATGTTCGTGCGCTCGAACATGTCCTCCTTGGCCTTGGTGTACTGCTCCCAGCGGATGCGACTTTCCAGATCCATGGGCGATAATTTCCATTGTTTCATAGGGTCGTGGATCCGCATCATGAACCGCAGCTGCTGCTCTTCATCGGTGATGGAAAACCAGTATTTCAACAGGATGATCCCAGAGCGCACAAGCATGCGCTCAAATTCCGGAACGTCCTGGAAGAACTGCTCGACCTGATCATCACTGGCAAAGCCCATGACCCGCTCCACCCCGGCGCGGTTGTACCAGGAGCGATCGAACAGCACGATTTCCCCGGCCGCCGGCAGATACGGCACATAGCGCTGGAAATACCACTGGCTCTGTTCACGCCGCGAGGGCGCAGGCAGGGCAACAACCCGGGCCACCCGCGGGTTCAGACGTTGGGTGATGCGCTTGATCACCCCCCCCTTGCCGGCACTGTCACGACCTTCAAACAGAATGCAGATCTTTGCGCCGCTGTGCTGGACCCAGTCCTGCAGCTTGATCAGTTCAGCCTGCAGGCGCAGAAGGTTGCGGAAATAGACTTTCCGGTCCAGCATCTCGGGATGCTGCGACCGGTAGATCTTGCGCAATTCCATCGACAGCATGGGCTCGGCGAATTCGATTTCGAAGTCCTCGTCCAGCGTGTCCTGAAGTTCGGCATCCAGCCAATCAAACGAATCAGGTTCCTTGTCGCTGGTCACGGTACTGCTCCTTCCAATTCACTGGTCTGCGTGTCTGCACTAGCCACTGGATGTGATTGTTTGATGTCACACCGGAGCCCAGGTACAAATCAGCCGAAAAACCGACGCGCGCGGGCTATGCGTGGTCAGGGAGTGACCCGCACAGCCCCTCCGCCGCGCAACCAAGGGAATCGAAAATTGTCAGCGCCTGCAAGCGCAAAAGCAATTTCAGACAGTTTTGTCGCTTGATCCGGTCCGGGCCGCCGCCAAAATCATGTCGGAAGCCTTTTCAGCGATCATGATTGTCGGGGCATTGGTGTTGCCGCTTGTGATCGTCGGCATGACGCTGGCATCCACAACCCGCAAGCCCGCCACGCCACGCACACGCAATTCGGGATCCAGTGGCGCCGTTTCGTCCGTTCCCATATGCACAGTGCAGGTCGGGTGGAAGATCGTTGTGCCAATATCCCCAGCCGCGCGCATCAGGTCCTGCTCATCATCCGACACAATGCCCGGCTTCATTTCTTCGGGCGCATAGGACCGCATCGGCGCCTGGGCCATGATGGCCCGCGCCTGACGAATTGCGGCGACAGCGACTTGCCGGTCGCCCTCGGTCGAAAGGTAATTCGGCTGAATGCTGGGCGCGGCCAGAGGATCGGCAGAGGTGATTTCCACCTTCCCCCGGCTTTCGGGGCGCAGGTTGCAGACGCTCGCCGTCAGTCCCGGGAAATCATGCAAGGGCTGACCAAACGCCTCAAGCGTCAGGGGCTGTACGTGATATTCAAGGTCCGGCGTTTCAAGATCGGGCCTCGAGCGGGAAAAGGCCCCCAGCTGGCTTGGCGCCATGGACATCGGACCAGAGCGTTTCAGCGCATATTCGAGGCCGATCTTGGCTTTTCCCAACAGAGAATTTGCAAGCGTATTGAGCGTATGGGCCCCCTTCAGGCGCCAGGCACAGCGCAGTTGCAAATGGTCCTGCAGATTGGCCCCGACTTGCGGCATATCCCGCAACACTTCGATCCCGTGCTCCTGCAACAGCGCACCGGGGCCAAGGCCCGACAGCTGCAGGATCTGAGGGCTGTTGATGGCGCCCGCCGACAAGATGACTTCGCCGCTGGCACGAGCGGTGAGCACCTCGCCGCCTTTCTGATATTCGACCCCGACAGCACGCCCCTCTTCAATGAGGATCCGACGGGTATGGGCCTGGGTTTCAACCTTCAAATCCTGCCCCGTGGCAGTTCGAAGGAAAGCCTTGGCCGTATTCATCCGCCAACCCGACCGCTGATTGACGCGGAAATAGCCGACACCTTCGTTGTTTCCGGTGTTGAAATCCGTGACCTTGGGCAGACCCCAGGAGGAAGCCGCCTCCATCCAGTCGTCCAGCACATCCCAATGCAGGCGCTGGTTCTCGACCCGCCATTCTCCGCCCGCGCCGTGCATGTCGGACGGACCTTCGACGTAGTCCTCGGACTTTTTGAAATAGGGCAGAACATCGTCCCAGCCCCAGCCCGCAAGGCCCCGCTGGCGCCAGCCGTCATAGTCTGCAGCCTGTCCTCGCAGGTAGAGCATCCCGTTGATCGAGGAACAGCCCCCCAGAACCTTGCCGCGCGGATAGATCAAAGCGCGCCCGTTCAGCCCCGGATCCGCCTCGGTACGATACATCCAGTCGGTGCGCGGGTTGTTGATGCAATAGAGATACCCCATCGGGATATGCACCCAGTGGTAGTTGTCACGCCCCCCCGCTTCAAGCAGCAGCACCCGGTACCCACCTTCGCTCAACCGCTTGGCCAGAACACACCCCGCGCTTCCTGCGCCCACAATGATGTAGTCAAACTGCATGGCCCGCTCCCCCGTCTTTCAATCGCCCCCCTTCTTGAAGCAGAAGCCGCGGAGAAATGTAAGACAAATAAAGCAGCGGCTCTTTTCCAAAGAACCAAGCCCTCCCGCGCCCTCAGATGCGCCGACTGCGTCGCCCCCTCTTGGCGGCCTTGGGCGCGGCAGCGCGCATAGCGCGCTGCCACGCCCAACGGGAGGTGGTCTTTTCCAAAAAAGGCCGCCGACGGGCGTGAGGGCATGATGCGTCCGGGTCAGACTGGCAAAGCTGTCGTCTTGAACACCGTACGCAGCGCAAAGCTCGATTGCATCTGAGCCACTCCCGGCAGGCGCGTCAGGTGCTGGCGGTGAATGCGGGCGAAGTCTTCGGTGTTCTCGGCCACCACCTTCAGAATGTAATCCGCGGTGCCTGCCATCAGGTGACATTCCAGCACATCAGGGATCCGCGACACGGCTTTCTCGAAAGCGTCAAGCAACTCATCCGCCTGTCCCTGTAGCGTGATTTCCACAAAAACGGTCGTGGGAACATTCAGCTTGCGCGCATCCAGCAAGGCTACATAGTTCTTGATAAAGCCGTCAGCCTCAAGCCGTTGCACGCGGCGATGGCAAGCCGAAGCAGAGAGGTTCACCTGCTCGCTCAGCTCAGCGTTTGAAATCCGGCCCTGCCGTTGCAGCACCTGGAGAATGCGACGATCCGTCGAATCAAGTGACATTTCTTCGAAGCCTTTTGCACATCTGTCTCAGATAGTCGAATATTCTTCGAAACACACCTTTTTATTTCGCCCAAAAAAGCAGCACATTCCGCAAGGGCAGACATATCCTCGTGAGGCATCAGGGAGGATACAGCATGAAAATCGGATGCCCCACTGAAATCAAACCTCAGGAGTTTCGCGTCGGCATGACACCGGATGCCGCTCACGAAGCGATCGTTCATGGCCATCAGGTGCTGATCCAACGCGGCGCTGGCACCGGAGCCGGCTACAGCGATGCGGATTACGAAGCTGTTGGCGCTGTCCTGATCGATACCGCCGAAGAAATTTTTGCCACCGCCGACATGATCGTCAAGGTCAAAGAACCTCAGGCGGCCGAGCGCAAGATGCTGCGTGAAGGGCAGTTGCTCTTTACCTATCTGCACCTCGCACCGGATCCTGAACAGACCCGCGATCTTCTGGCATCGGGCTGCACTGCAATCGCATACGAAACGGTAACTGACAAAAGCGGCGGCCTGCCACTGCTGGCACCAATGTCCGAAGTGGCCGGGCGGCTTGCGCCGCAGGTCGGTTCCTGGACCCTGCAAAAGGCCAATGGAGGTCGCGGCGTACTGATGGGCGGTGTGCCCGGCGTTGCTCCGGCCAAAGTCGTGGTGATCGGCGGCGGCGTCGTCGGCACCCATGCCGCCCGGATCGCAGCAGGCATGGGAAGTGACGTGACCGTTCTGGACCGTTCCCTGCAGCGGCTCAGATACCTTGACGATGTCTTTGGCGGTGTCTTTCGGACGCGCTATTCGACGGCGGCCGCGACGGCTGAACTTGTGCGCGAGGCCGATCTGGTGGTTGGCGCTGTTCTGGTGCCCGGTGCTGCCGCACCCAAGCTGGTGTCCCGTGCGCAGCTGAGCGAGATGAAACCCGGTGCCGCGCTGGTCGATGTGGCAATCGATCAGGGTGGCTGTTTCGAAACCTCAAAAGCGACCACCCACGCAGACCCGATTTACGAGGTTGACGGGATCATGCACTATTGCGTGGCCAATATGCCAGGGGCCGTAGCGCGCACATCCACCCAGGCCCTCGGCAACGCAACCCTGCCCTTCCTCCTCGCCCTTGCCGACAAGGGGTGGAAACAGGCCTGCCAGGACGATCCGCACCTTCTGGATGGTCTCAATGTGCATGCCGGCCAGCTGACCTACTACGCTGTCGGCAAGGCCCTTGGGATCGATGTCGTCTCTCCCACACTGGCGCTGAGATCCTGATCCCCCCGACGACGCCACAACCAATGTGACACGCGCCGCCTCATAATCTTTGGGGCGGCGCTTTTCCTTTTTGGTCTTGGTCCCCATTTCGCCACATGCCTGTCCGACGGTGCGTCAGAGACCGCAGAATTCCCCCCTGACATTTAAGAAAATTAAATACAAGACGCCGCTTCACCGCGTAAAATGCAACTCCAGACCTCATAGACATACCTTCATGGGGCTAAGCGCGAAACAAGGGGCATCCGTCATGCTGAAAGAATTCAAGGACTTCATCTCCAGGGGCAATGTCATGGACATGGCCGTCGGTATTATCGTCGGCGCGGCTTTCACGGCCATTGTCAAAAGCATGGTCGGTGATCTGATCAATCCGATCATCGGCCTGTTTCTGGGCGGTGTCGACTTCACCAACAGCTACGTGGTGCTCTCGGGAGAGGTTCCCGCAGGTGCCAGCCTCGAAGCGGCACGGGAAGCTGGCGCAGCCGTCTTCGCCCATGGCGCCTTTATCATGGCCGTCATCAACTTCCTGATCATCGCCTTTGTCGTTTTCATGTTGGTCCGTTTTGTCAACAAGACCAAGGAAGCCGCGATCCGGCAGGAAGCGGAAGCAGCCCCTGCGGAAGAGGCTCCTGCAGGTCCGAGCGAGCTGGATGTTCTCCTTGAAATCCGCGACGCTCTGAAAAAGCAATAGATCACGTCCCGGAACGTCAGCTCCATGCCGCCCTCCCCATTTGACCAGAGCCGTCCGCATCCGCTGACGCTCCTCGGGCATTGGACGCCAAAGAGCATGCAAAATCCCCCGAAGAGAGGAAAACAATAAATGGAAGACATAATCGAACAGGCTGGTGCCCTTTGGCCGCTGGTCGTCAGCTCCGCAAAGGCGCTGACGGTTCTGGCGCTCGGCTGGCTGGCCACCGGAATGATCAGCGCAGCCGTCCGCCGTCGCATCAACAAGACACCGCAGATAGATCCGACCCTGGGCAACTTTGCTGCCAGCATCATTCGCTGGGCGCTGCTGGCGGTCGTGCTGGTCGCGGTTCTCGGCATCTTCGGCATCCAGGCCACCAGCCTCGTGGCCATGCTGGGCGCCGCCACCCTGGCGATCGGCCTGGCTTTACAGGGCACCCTCAGCGATCTGGCAGCAGGTTTCATGCTGGTGCTGTTCCGACCCTATAAGCTGGGCCAATTTGTCGATATCGGCGGCACGGCGGGCACGGTCAAGGATCTGAACCTCTTCATGACCGAACTGGCGACAGCGGACAATGTTCAGATCATCATTCCAAATGGCAAGGCCTGGGGGTCGATCATCACCAACTACTCGGCGCACGATACGCGCCGTGTCGATCTGGTGTTCGGGATCGATTACGGCGACAGTGCCGACAAGGCCAAGGGCATCATCCTCCAGCAAGCGGCTGCGGATACCCGCGTCATGAAGGACCCCGCTCCGTGGGTTCGGGTCACCAACCTAGGCGACAGTTCGGTGGATCTTACCGCGCGGATCTGGTGCAAGGCCTCGGACTATTGGGAGGTGAAATTCGCCATGACACAAGCCGTGAAGGAGGCTTTTGACGCCGAAGGCATTTCAATCCCCTATCCCCACAGCGTTGAGATCAAAAAGGACGGCTAGCACTCCCGCCCGTCTTCGGGGCTTGCGCCACTTATCCCGTTGGGCCCGGCGCTTTCAAAGCACCCGTTTCCGCCTGTTGCAACGACGCAGCGCGCCTGCGCGGCGCCCGGCCCAACGCTGTATTCTGTCGCCGAAGGCACAGACTCAGGGGCGGGAGCGCTCCGTGGTCCTGCTCATCACAAGGGTGGGCTTACCCTGATAGCTGGCTGGCTCTTGCCGTACCCGGTACCCTAATTTCAGAGCCACCTTCTGAGACACGTCATGCGCGGGATCAAACAGACAGACTGTTTCGCTCCAGTCTTTGCTTTCATCGGCCCAGCGGTGCATCGCGCTTACCGCCTCACTTGCGAGTCCGCGGCCATGGGCCTTGGGCGCCAAAACCCATCCCGCCTCGGGAAGATGATTCAGCGTCGGCTCTATATCGCGTTTGAAATCAGAAAACCCGACCTCGCCAAGAAACCCGCCACTATCGCGATCCTTCACCGCCCAGTAACCATATCCCATCGCCTGCCAATGCCCCATATTCCGCAAGAGGCGTGCCCAAGAGGCCTCGGGCGTGGACGGAACACCGCTGATGTAGCGCACGACCACCGGATCCGCCCAGAGCGCCGCGACGTCCGGGAAGTCCTCTGCCCGGTGCGGCCGCAGGATCAGCCGGTCGGTCTCCAGCACGACATCCCTCACGTCGGCAGCTGCCCCGTCAGCACATAGGTCAGGATCTCCACGACCTGTCGCGGCTCCTCAGCCGCCGCCAGGGCCGCTGCATGCACTTCTTTCAAAGCGTGCTGATGCTCCGGCAGGCTCAGAACGATAATGGATTTGCCCAATGCCGCCGCATAGCCTGCATCAAAAGCCGCATTCCACTGGCGGTACTTTTCGCCGAAACGCACGACGACCACATCGGCCCCCTCGATCCCCTTGCGGGTCCGGATCGCGTTGACCATGGCGCCCTTGTGATCATGCCAGTATTTGTTTTCTTCGGCGCCGAGAATTGCCACGCCGCAGTCATCACTGGCGGCGTGATCAGTTACGGGACTGTTGAAGGTCACATCCAGACCTGATGCCCCCGCAATGATCTGTTCCCGCCAGTCGGTGTGGATTTCGCCCGAGAGATATACGTTCAAAGTCATGTTGTCCTCCGTTCGCTGTCCTGCCCTGCTTAGACCGGATCGCTGCGGCGGACCAGACCGGCCAGTCTTACGTGCGCCGCGCCACCAGGAACCGGTTTGGCGGATTGGCCGGGTAGTTCCCCGTCTCCACGATCTCGAAACCGGCAGCCTCAATGCGCGCCTGCCAATCTGCGATCGACATGAAGTGCACCACGCTTGGCGCCTTCCCGAACAACTGCATGACCGGAATCATCACCCGCATCATCAGACGTAGAAACACACTCTTGCTGTCCTTCAGGCAGGGGGTCTTCGAGATGAACAGGCCTGCGGGGCGGATCCTGCTGTGGACTTGGCCCAGCGCAGAGTCCAGATCTCCGACCAGATGGAACAGATTGAAGCCCATCACGGCGTCAAAGGCTTCCTGCGGTGCGTCTGCGACATCCGAGACGACAAAGCGCAGGTTGTTTTCCCCCGCCTCCTCTTTCTTGCGCTGCGCAATGGAAATCATTGCCGGCGCAATATCCGTGGCCGTGTAGCAGGCAACCGCATCCCGAAGGCGCAAAGCCGTGGTACCTGTGCCGCACCCAAGCTCCAACACGCGATCCTCGGGCCCCAGATAGCTGCGAACTCTCTCAAGCGTATAATCGTAGGCGGCAGGATCTCCGACCGGGCTGCGGGCGTATTTTTCTGCGATCCTGTCCCAGAACTGAACGGATGATGACATGGCTCTGATCTCCTTTGCCGACAGAATAGCGGCCGAGCCCTCATGCAGGAATTGCTCAAAATCGCAGTCTGTATATACATCAATGTATGAGCAGCCCGCCCAACAGGTTTGACTGGAACCATATCCGCGCCTTTCTGGCTACGGCCGAGGAAGGCTCGCTGTCCGCGGCAGCCCGCCGTCTGCACCTCACGCAACCCACACTCAGCCGTCAGGTGGCCGCGCTGGAGGAGGAACTGGGCCTCATGCTGTTCGAGCGGATCGGCAAATCCCTGCACCTGACCCAGGCCGGAGTGGAGTTGCTGGAACACACACGCCCCATGGGTCTTGCCGCCGACAGGATTGCCCTGGCCGCCATGGGGCAATCCCAGTCGATCACGGGAACGGTGCGGATCACCGCCAGCGACATCTACTCGGCCTATGTGCTGCCGCAGATGCTGCACCGCCTTTCGAAACTGGCGCCAGAGCTGAACGTGGAGATCATCGCGGCCAATGACATTCGCGACCTGATGCGCCGCGAAGCGGATATCGCCATCCGCCATGTCCGGCCCGAGCAGCCTGAGCTGATCACACGCCTCGTGCACGAGGATACCGCCCATTTCTATGCCGCCCCCACCTATCTGGAGCGCTTCGGAAGACCGGAGGTCTTCGAAGACCTGTCCCGCCACGAGTTCATCAGCTTCGGCAGCGTCAAGGAGACGATCGACTATCTGCGACCGCTGGGCATCACATTGACGGCGCGCAACTTTCGCCATAGCTCGCACAATGGTCTTGTCGCATGGGAACTGGTCAGGAAGGGCTTTGGCCTTGCCCCCATGGCCGACCGTGTCGGCACCCTGACACCGGAAGTCGAACGTCTCTTCCCCGGGATGGAGCCGATCCGCTTTCCGGTCTGGCTGACGACGCACCGCGAGTTGCACACCAGCCGCAAGATCCGCATCGTCTTCGACCTGCTTGCAGATATGCTCTCCGCAAAATGAAACCGCGCCCCGAAGCGGAGCGCGGTCTATCCGGCAAAAATACAATCAGGGCGGGTTACCCGCGCAAGGAACCGCCTGTGGCCTTGGTCACCTTGGCGATGATCTTCTCACTCACCGCTTCGATGTCCTTTTCTTTTAGCGTCTTGTCGCTGGGCTGAAGGCGCACGGTGATGGCCAGGGACTTCTTGCCCTCGCCAAGGCTGCCGCCAATGAACTCATCGAAGACGCGCACGTCCTCAATCAGCGCCTTGTCGGCACCGGCTGCGGCATTGACCAGGGTCAGCGCCTCGACGCTTTCGTCCACCACAAAGGCAAAATCACGCTCCACGGCCTGCAGGTCGCTGATCGCAAGAGCTGCACGGGTTGCGCCCGAGTTGCGCGGCAGTGGCACTTCGTCCGGCCAGATGGTGAAGGCCACGGCAGGTCCCTTGACGCCCATCTCGCTCAGCACCTTGGGGTGCACTTCGCCAAAGACCGCCAGGACCTTCTTGGGTCCGAGACAAATCTTGCCATGACGCCCCGGATGCCACCAAGCGTCACCGTCCCGCAGGATCTGCACTTTGCTCGGCGCGCCGATGGCGGCCAGAACGGCCTCGACATCGGCCTTGGCATCGAAGGCATCCACGGGGCGAGCCGCGCCATGCACATCCTTGGGACCGGTACGTCCCACCAGAAGGCCCGCGATCTGATCTCGCTGCTCGCCCGGCTCACCGCCATGAAAGACGGGACCGGCCTCGAACAGGGCCAGATCCGCAAACCCCCGCGCCTGGTTGCGCGCGGCGGCCAGCAGAAGGCCCGCCAGAAGATCCGGACGCATGTGCGACATCTCGGACGAAATAGGGTTCGCCAGCATGGTCGTATCGGCACCACCGCCAAAGAGCGTCGCCGAGTCCTTGTCGATGAAGGTATAGCTGACGATCTCGTTGTAGCCGAGGCTGGCTGCCGTGCGCCGCGCCATCTGCTGGCGGCGCTGCTGCGGGGTCATCACCGGTTTCGGAATGCCCGGCGTCAGGCGCGCCAGCGGCTTGCCCTGAAGTTTGGTCAGCGAGGCGATCCGCGCCACCTCTTCGACCAGATCGGCCTCTCCCTGCACATCGGGGCGCCAACTTGGCACATGGGCCATGTTGCCCTCAAGCCGGAAGCCAAGTCGGGTCAGCGTCTGGCGTTGATCGCTTTCGGGGATATCCATGCCGACCAGAGACTGCACCCGGCTTGCGTCCAGTTTATAGGCGCGTGAATGATCCGGCACATCGCCCGCGATCACCACTTCGGAGGGCTCGCCGCCGCAGAGATCGAGGATCATCTGCGTCGCGCGGTGCAGCCCTTCGAGGGTGTATTCCGGATCCACGCCGCGTTCGAACCGGTAGCGCGCATCCGAGTTGATCTTCAGCGCGCGGCCCGTGGTTGCGATCTGCACGTGATCCCAGAAGGCGCTTTCGAGGAAGACATCGACGGTCTCCTCGGTGCAGCCGGTTTCCTCGCCGCCCATGATGCCGGCGATGCTTTCGGGGCCGTTGGCGTCGGAAATCACCATCTGGCCCGCGCCAAGGGTGTATTCCTTCTCATCCAGCGCCAGCAGGGTCTCGCCGCCCTTGGCGCGATGAACCCGCAGATCGCCCTGAACCTTTGCCGCGTCAAAGACGTGCAGCGGACGGTTCTGATCGAAGGTAAAGAAGTTGGTGATATCCACCAGCGCCGAAATCGGACGCAGACCGATGGCCGTCAGCCGGTCTTGCAGCCACTGCGGGCTGGGGCCGTTCTTGACGCCCTTGATCAGACGCCCGGTAAAGAGCGGGCAACCGTCCAGGGTATCTTCGTCGATCGTGACCTTGATCGGGCTTTCGAAATGGCCGGGGATGGTGTCAAAATCCGGTGTTTTCAGCGTCCCAAGACCCCGCGCGGCCAAATCGCGCGCAATCCCGTAAACACCCAGCGCATCAGGGCGGTTCGGGGTGATGGCGATCTCGATCATCGGATCGACCTTGGAAGGGTCGTTTTCCGCCAGCCAGTCGATCAGCCGGTCGCCCACCTCGCCCGAGGGGAGTTCAACGATCCCGTCGTGATCCTCGCCCAGCTCCAGCTCGCGCCAGGAGGCCATCATGCCGTGGCTTTCGACGCCACGGATCTTGCCCACCGAGAGGGTGATATCAAGGCCGGGCACATAGTCGCCGGGCTTACACAGCACCACGGTGATCCCTTCGCGTGCATTGGGCGCGCCGCAGACGATCTGCTTCTCGCCCTCGTCGGTCATCACGTTACATACGCGCAAACGGTCGGCATCGGGGTGCTGCTCGGCGCCCACGACCTTGGCCAGGGTAAAGCCTTTCAGCGCATCGGCCGGGTTCACGATCTCTTCGACCTCAAGGCCCAGATCGGTGAGGGTTTCGGCGATCTCCTCGACCGAGGCATCGGTGTCGAGGTGGTCTTTCAGCCAGGAGAGGGTGAATTTCATGTTCTTAGTTCCTTCACAGCGGCATCAAGAAGGTCATGATGTGCGTTTAAGAATTCCGGGGACAACCGAGATTGGTCAGCCAAAGTCTCACCGACTGTTAAGCTAGAGATTTCGGTGTTGAGTTCGCCGAGGTAGCGACGGACGGCATCACGCATTGGTTCTTCACAAAACAGCTGTACTAACGAAGCAGAAGCCCACAATCTGTCGAATTCGTTGGCCTCACGTACATCAGTCTTTCTTACGTAAAGAGCCGACTGGCGCAGAGCGAGCAGGTCTTTCAACGCTGACCTTTTTTCGGTCAATAGCTCTTTCTCTCGATCAGCTCTTTTCTCCACGACATAGCTTTGCTTCGCAACGATCCAAGCCCCAACGGCGGCAACAATTGCCGCAAAAACGGGAGACCAATCCGCAAAGGCCGCCAACCACGAGAAATCGTGACAGACGTTTTCACAAGCTGAAATCGTCGCAGTGTCCGTCACCGGCTCAAACCACCATGCAACGTCGGCACGTCTAGGCAGCTGAACCCATAATGACGCAGCCAGCGCAGGTCGCTGTCGAAAAAGGCGCGCAGGTCGGGGATGCCGTATTTCAGCATCGCAAGGCGGTCGATACCGATGCCGAATGCAAAGCCCTGATAAACGTCGGGATCGATGCCGCCGGCGGCAATCACCTTGGGGTGCACCATGCCGGAGCCGAGGATCTCCATCCAGTCGTCGCCCTCACCGATCTTCAGCTGGCCATTGTCCCAGGAACAGCGGATGTCCACCTCGGCCGAAGGTTCGGTGAAGGGGAAGTGCGAGGCGCGGAAGCGCAGCTCCACGTCGTCCACCTCGAAGAAGGATTTGACAAATTCTTCCAGCACCCATTTGAGGTTCGCCATCGAGATGTCCTTGTCCAGCGCCAGGCCTTCGACCTGGTGGAACATCGGCGTATGGGTCTGATCGTAGTCGGCACGGTAGACACCGCCGGGGCAGATCACGCGCAGGGGCGCGCCCATCTTCTCCATCGACTGGATCTGCACCGGGCTGGTATGCGTGCGCAGCACATGCGGCGGGCGATCATCGCCCTCGGCGCGGTGCATGTAGAAGGTGTCCATCTCGGCGCGGGCGGGATGGTGGCCGGGAATGTTCAGCGCATCGAAGTTGTACCAGTCGGTTTCGATCCGAGCCCCTTCTGCGACGGAAAAGCCGAGTTCTGCAAAGATCGCGGTCAACTCTTCGCTGGCCTGGCTGATCGGGTGCAGACTGCCCTGGCGCTGGGGCCGCGTCGGCAGGGTCACATCGAGCCACTCGGTGCGCAGGCGCTCGTCCAGCGCGGCATCGGCCAGCGCGGCCTTTTTCGCGGCCAGCGCCGAGTTGATCTCATCCTTCAGCGCATTGAGCGCCGGACCAACGGTCTGGCGTTCCTCGGGCGTCATCTTGCCCAATTCGCGCATCTTCAGGGCCACTTCACCCTTCTTGCCGACAGCGGCCAGGCGGATCGCCTCCAGCGCGTCCTCATCACGGGCATCGGCAATCTGCCCCAGATATTTTGCCTTAAGATCGTCCATGACGGTCCCCTGAATTTTGCTTGGCTCGTGCTACCACAGCAGCGGCTGAAAGCAAGACCCATCACGTCGCGCTGCCCCCTTGGATCGCCGTGCCCGCTGCTCCGCTGGGATCCGTGAACCAGGCCGAATTGGGATCCTCGCAGGCTGAACCTGTGACGCCCAGCGGCAGATGTAGACCGAAACAACGACAAACCATCAACAACTTTTACACACATGGAATTTGCAGAATCGCCTTTTGCGTGTGTGACTAAAGGCGTTCAGTTCACAGTTAATCGGAGGTTGGAAGAGCTCTCATGGATGGATCACGGATCAGCATGGACACGGTCTTCACAAGCGAACAGATTGAAGCGTTCAAGGCAGCAAGCGGATACATTACGTCCCACAAGATCGGCGGCGGCGGCGGCGGGCCGTTCGCGTCGGGATCAATACGCGAGCTGCGCTTCAGAAGCGGCACGAAGATCGACGCGATCCTAATCAACGGAGTGCAACATGGTGGCAATGGCGGAGGATTGTCGGATTCCGTACGCCTGACCCTCGACAAGCAGCTTCAGGACATCGGCTATGCAATGCAAGATGGGGTTCTGGGGTCGCTGACCTTCTACTTCACCGACGGATCCAAGGTATCGATCGGAGAGAACCGATCCGAAACCCGCGTGTCGACTGAACTGGGCTGCGACCCGGCAGACCTGCTCATCATTGCGCTTGGCGGTTGGAGTGGCGATTACCTGGATGCGCTGGATCCTGTCTGCGTCGTCGGGTTTTCCCAATCTTCGGTTCTGGATCAAAACGCCACTGCAGTGATCGGAGCCGTGCCCAAGGGCATCACACGCACCGAATACGTGGAAAATATCGCCAAACAGGCCGAATCCTACGAGCACGCCCTGACCCAGACCCACAGTGTCACCACAAGCGCCTCGGTCAGCGGCACCTACTATGTCACAGCCTCGTTGGAAACCGAATACAGCTACACCTGGACCTCTCAGACCAAGATCGGCAAGTCGATCGAGGACCAGCTGACCAACGCAACGACAGAAAAGATCACGCCGCCGGACGATGCCTATGCAATGTTTGAGATATGCCACGGCCAGATCATCGCACCGGGGGGCGACACCTCCAGAAGCATCTTCCTTCCTGTCGGCAATGTGACGTCAACCTATATCCCCGTCACCGATGCAACGATCGACAATGTGGTGGGAATGTATGACCTTGGCGGCTATTGCAACATGCTGCCGCCCTCCAAGGTCAAAGACACGCTGGATGCGGCCACGGGTCTCAACAAGATCGCAACGGCATAGCACTGATTTGGACATCTCGCCGCCTCGTGCGACAGTGCAAACAAAAAAGCCGCCTCGTTGAGGCGGCTTTTCCAATTTTGCTAACCGCTGCAAGACCGTCAAAGACGATCGGGCGGCCAGTGCGGGATCAGGCAGCCAGAGCGGACTGAGCCTGGCGAACGATCGCACCGAATGCCTCGGGCTCGTGCACGGCGAGATCCGCCAGAACCTTACGGTCGACTTCGATACCGGCCAGGTTCAGGCCGTTGATGAAGCGCGAATATGTCAGCGACTCGTCGTGGCTGCGGACAGCAGCGTTGATACGCTGGATCCACAGGGCGCGGAAATTACGCTTGCGCGCCTTACGGTCGCGGGTTGCGTACTGGTTCGCCTTGTCGACGGCCTGACGGGCGACCTTGAAGGTGTTCTTGCGGCGGCCGTAGTAACCTTTGGCGGCCTTGATGACCTTCTTGTGACGGGCGTGAGTTGTGGTACCACCTTTAACGCGGGACATGTGTCAAATCTCCTCTTAGCGGTCGTAGGGCATGAAGCCCTTGACGATCTTGGCGTCGGGGGCGGACAGGGTCGTGGTGCCGCGGGCATCACGGATGAATTTCTTGTGACGTTTGATCATGCCGTGGCGCTTGCCGGCCTGACCTGCCATCACCTTACCGGTGGCAGTCACCTTGAAGCGCTTTTTGGCGCTCGATTTCGTCTTCATTTTGGGCATTTCCGTCTCCTTCAATTCGGGTTCGGTCGATACGCGACTCGGCATGCCACTCTGGCCGGCCACGTGAACAGGGTCGCCGTGTACGAAAACAGGATGACAAGAGCAAGCGGTTTCTTCAGAAAAGACGGCCAATCACGCCGAAGAACACATCTGGCAACTCCTCAAGCCTGTATCCCTTCTGTCGCAACCAAACGGAATAGAGGATCAAGCCCGCGCTCAGGAAAAGCAGACCAGCCGCCAGAACAGGACGTCTCCCGTCGCTGAATGCGGATATCAAGGACACCAGCCCCAGGCCAGCCAAGAAAACCCCCAAGACAACCGCAAGATCACTGTCCACTTTGCGCCCCCTACCCGCAGGCATGCGGGCTCGGGGTCAGCCTATTCCGGGTCGGTGCTATAAATCAAACGCTCATCGCACGGCGCGACTCGTAGGATGTTGGTGGTTCCGGGGACGTTGAACGGCACACCTGCTGTCACCACGATCTGATCTGTCTCGGTTGCAAACCCGCCAGCGCGGGCGGCCCGCGCCGCGTTCACCACCGCTCCCTTGAATCGCTCCTGACTGCCGGTTACCACACAGTGGCAGCCCCAGCTGAGCGCAAGCCGCCGCGCGGTGCCTTCCAGCGGGGTCATTGCGATGATCGGCACACCGGGCCGCTCGCGCGCGGTCAACAGCGCGGTGGTCCCGCTTTGGGTGAAGCAGCAGATCGCCTTGATATCGGTCTTTTCCGCAATCTCACGCGCAGCGGAAACAATGGCATCGGCAATGGTCGTCCCCTTGGAGGAGCGCGACGCGGCGATGATCTGCGCGTAGGTTGGATCCGTTTCCACCTCGGCGGCGACATTGTCCATCGTCCGAACCGCCTCCACCGGGTACTGCCCTGCGGCGGATTCGGCGCTCAGCATAATCGCATCGGTTCCCTCGTAGATCGCGGTGGCCACGTCAGAGACTTCGGCCCGCGTGGGCATCGGGCTTTCGATCATGCTTTCCAGCATCTGGGTGGCAACGATCACCGGCTTGGCGGCGGCACGGCATTTGCGCACCAGACGTTTCTGGATCGGCGGCACGGCAGACACCGGCAGCTCGACCCCCAGATCACCACGCGCAACCATGATCCCGTCGGACGCATCGAGGATCTCCTCGAACTGCTCCACCGCCGAAGGTTTTTCGATCTTCGACAGAACCGCCGCACGGCCATCGACCAGCCCCTTGGCCTCGAACACATCCTTCGCCCGTTGCACGAAGGACAGCGCGATCCAGTCCACACCCAAGGCACAGGCGAATTCCAGATCGTCCCGATCCTTTTCGGAAAGGGCCGCCAGAGGCAGCACCACATCGGGCACGTTCACGCCCTTGCGGTTCGAAATGGTCCCGCCCGTCACCACGATGCAATCGGCAAAATCTGCGCCGCAGCGCTCCACCCGCAGACGAATCTTGCCATCGTTGACCAGAAGATGCGCGCCAGGTTCCAGCGCCTGGAAAATCTCGGGGTGCGGCAGGCAGACTCGCGCAACGTCCCCTTCGGAGGGGTCCAGGTCCAGGCGGAAGGACGCGCCCTCCACAAGCTCCTCGGCCCCGTTTGCGAAAACACCCACGCGCAGCTTTGGCCCCTGAAGGTCGGCGAGAATGCCGATCGAACTGTCAAGGTCCTGCTCCACCTGACGGATGATGCGGTGTTTCTCGGTGATCTCGGCATGGGTCCCGTGGGACATGTTGAGGCGAAAGACATCGGCGCCAGCCTCATGCAGGGCGCGGATCATGTCATAGGTTTCGGACGCAGGCCCCAGTGTGGCAACAATCTTCACGCTGCGAGAACGTTTCATCGGCAGGATCCTTCTGGTATCAGGTCTGTAGCGGGCGGCGTTACCGCAAACATGGTTGAGGTGCTTATGGCGCAATTCCCATTTTGCCGCAACTGCCCTAAAGGGAACGTCAACAAACGATGACAGAGTTATGACCTACGTACCCTACTATGTGCACGGGGCTGACCGCCCTGCCCGCTGGTTGATCACCTGCGATCATGCAAGCAATCATGTCCCCCCTTTCGTGAACGGCGGAGATCTTGGCCTTCCCCATGAGGACATGGAACGCCACATTGCCTATGACATCGGAGCCTATGCGGTTGCCCGCCACCTGGGCGAAATGCTGGACGCGCCGGTGGTGGCGTCCAATTTCTCGCGCCTTGTGATCGACCCCAATCGCGGCGAGGACGACCCGACCCTTCTGATGAAGCTCTATGACGGCACGATCATTCCCGCCAATCGCCATGCCGATGAGGCCGAGCGCGACGCGCGGCTGAACGCCTGCTATCGCCCCTACCACGCCGAAGTGGCCCGGCTGGCCGCGCGACCGGGCACTGTGATCCTCTCGATGCACTCCTTTACCCGCCAATTGCGCGGCCGCCCGCCGCGGCCGTGGGAAATCGGAATCCTCTATCCCGAGGGTGAAAGGTTTTCTCCGGCACTGATCGACTTGCTCAAGGCCGAGGGCGATCTTTGCGTCGGGATCAATCAGCCCTACACGGGCTATCTGCCGGGGGATGCAATCGACACCCATGGCACCGCGCACGGACGCCCGAATACCCTGATCGAGCTGCGCAGCGACCTGATCGCCGATGCAGCCGGTCAGCGCCGTTGGGCCAAGCGCCTGGCAAAGGTGCTGCCCCAGGCGCTTGTGGCCGCGCAAATCTAGGCTCCCCGGGCTTCAAGTCTTACGTGCCCGAACACCAAGGTTGCCTCATACGGGTGTGACGCGCAGAATGAATGACAAGCGCGAAACAGCGCCTCCCCCTCTTTGCCACATGCAGAGGACCTATGATGTCTCAAGATACCCTCGTTTCCCTTTTTGGCTGGCTCACTGCGCTCAACTTGGCGTTCCTGATGATTACGTCCGTTCTGCTTGTCAGTTTGCGTGACCGCTTTGCGGCCTTGCATGCCAGTCTCTTCGATCTCGATTTGAAAACGGTCAAGGCAGCCTATTTTTCATATCTCGCGACCTACAAGATCCTGACTTTTATATTCTGCCTGATGCCCTACCTTGCTCTCAGGCTGATCTGAACAGGTGGGGCGGCATTGCCCGCCAAGTAGTCCGCTGGTAGGCAAGTCCGCCAAGCCGCAATCATAAAACTCGAGCGCAAACCGGGAGAAAACCGCATGGACCAACAGACCGAGATCGAGCTGCAAGCCGCAGCATTCCGCCGCTTGCAGAAACACCTGATGGAAGACCGCACCGACGTGCAGAACATCGACCTGATGAACATGGCAGGCTTTTGCCGCAACTGCCTCAGCCGCTGGTACCAGGAAGCCGCCAATGAACGCGGCATCGAAATGGGCAAGACCGAAGCGCGTGAAATCTTCTACGGCATGACCATGGACGAATGGAAATCCAACTACCAGACCGAGGCCAGCCCGAAAAAACAGGCCGAGTTCGAGGTCGCCTTCAAGGAAAACGTGACCGACAAGTCGTGACCAGACAGATCCGCGTGATCACTCACGGATCGGCGCACATCCCCTGTTCCCTCCTGCGCCTAAAACAGGGCGGACCTCGTTGTTAGTGTGAGCGCAGGCGGCCCGCCCCTTGCCCGGCAGCCTGCGATACGCGCTGTTTGGAGGTCGTCATGACATCAGGGTTGCCCAGCTACTTCATCTCCCACGGCGGCGGGCCCTGGCCGTGGATCCCCGACATGAATGCTGCGCTTGCCCCACTCGCAGAGTCTTTGGCGCGCATGCCCGCCGAAATCGGGCAGCTTCCCAAGGCGGTTCTCATGATCTCGGGCCATTGGGAGGCAGAACGCTTTACCGTCATGACCTCGCCCCGCCCGCCGATGGTCTATGACTATTTCAACTTCCCGCCCGAGACCTACGAAATCCGGTATCCCGCCCCCGGTGCCCCTGATGTGGCAAAACGCGCTGCGGATCTGATCGCAGGCGCAGGTCTGCCAGTCGCCACGGACGCCCAGCAAGGCTTTGACCACGGCACTTTTGTTCCGATGGCGGTGATGTTCCCGGATGCGGATGTGCCGCTGTTCCAGATCTCCATGCGCCGCGGCTACAGCCCGGCCGAGCATTTCGCCCTTGGCCGCGCCCTTGCCCCATTGCGCGATGAAGGCGTACTGATCGTGGGCTCCGGCCTCAGCTATCACAACCTTTCAGAATTCGGACCGCGCGCCAAGGCCGCCTCCGAAGCTTTTGATGCCTGGCTGAACGAGGTGATGAGCCTGCCAGGCACAGAACGTACAGAGGCGCTATTGAACTGGGAAAGCGCCCCTTGTGCCCGCGCCTGCCACGCGCAGGAAGACCACCTTGTTCCCCTCTTTGCCGCGCTCGGCGCTGCCGAAGAGGAGGTGTCCAGCAGGGTCTATCACCAGAAAGACATCTTTGGCGGCGTAACCGCTTCCAGCTTTCGGTTCGGCTGACCCTCGGGCCAACAGGCAAGGGGCAGGTCAGCCCTGACCCGGCACAGGCAGGAGCCATTCGCTGATGGACAGCACCGTGCGCCCGTCAGGTCCGGTGTGGGACGTGGCTGGCCCTGAGGCCTTGCCTGCCGTGTTGGCAACCATCTGATAGTTCAGGGTATAAAGCGTGTGCCACATATCCACTGCGATGCGCGCGGCGGGGACACCGTTAGTGGTGACGATGGGCTTCATCTCAGAGCTTTTGGCTTTTTCCCCAAACCCATAGATGGCCACATTGTAGTCAGAAGGCGATTTGCCGGTGCCGGTGTAATAGAGAATGAAGATATAGGTCATGGATTTGTTACCCACCACGCACATGTCCAGATAGACCTCTCCATCATTCGGGATCGGCAGAATGGATGTGGCCGCGCCCTGGTCATCCAGAAAGCAGGATACAGGTCGCCCGAGCAGATCGAAAGCCTGCACACGACTTGCGGAGGTTTCCTGGCTGAAGACCTGGTCGAGGATCAGGAGCGTGCCATCATACGAACAGCCCAGCGCGACGGGGCGGAAGAGCAAACCTTCGCGGTTATCGATCAGGGCTTTGCCGGCATTTGTGCTGGCCACGGGGATGTCTGCGTCTGCCTTGCCCGCCTGATCAATATTCAGAATCATGACCTTGGCCGCTTTTTGATTCACCCCGATGAGATGGCCCGACGGATGCATCGCCGTATGGTCCGGGAAATACGGGAAACGGCCATGAGATTTGAGGCTTGGATCCGGCAGGGTTCCGGGGTCAAAATCGCCGGTGCTGGTCACGTCCACCTTACGCAGGTGGAACCCGCCGCCCTGGTCCAGTGAGGTGTCCTGCAGCCGCGGGTCCACGTAGTAGCAGCCCAGATCCACGTCCGTGGGGTCGGGTACAGGCCGGTCATTTTGCAGCACCCATTGGCCGTCCTTCATGAGGAACTTGGGAGGGAAAGGGTCGTAGATCAGCTCGGACTGATAGGTGAAACCCGCTGTCATCCATTTGACATCGGACATGGGGCGTCCGGGGATGTTCTGGCTTTGGAAGGCAAAGAGCTGGGTGTCGAACCCGCCCCCCGTGGCCGGAGCAAGCCCGGTACCCGCCGCCTTGAAGGATTGGCCGAGAACCGCATAGCGCTGGGACAGGGCCAGGGCCACGCATTCGGAAATCTCGTTTGCGTTCGAAGAGGTCGACAGGTTCGCCAGTGTTGCGGTGGGCGCGGTGGCTGTGTCGTTCCAGCTGTAGGCATCGTTTTCGTAAGTGAGAATGGCGCTGTGCTTGAAGGTCGAGCTTGCCGTGATGGGGATCGGCAGCTGCACAAGGTAGAGTGTCATGTCTGCCGTGACGTCTTCTTCGTTGTTCAGCCAGCCGGACTGGGCTTTGCCCGCCAGCCAGTTGTCGATGTAGAAATCCGCTTCGATCTTGACCTCACCGCCCAGCGTGTTGCCGTCAAATGCAAACTGGATCTGGGCATCGGTGAAATTGGCCGGGATGTCGAAGGTTTGCGACACCGTGGGACGCCCCTGGTTCTTGAAGATCATCTTGGCTTCGCAGCGGCTCGTGGTGCCCGCCTGACCCTGGGGCCAGGCTTGGTGGCGCGGATCGGGATGAACCGTGATGGTCGAAGTGATCTGTTCGGTCACCGTATTGGTGATGAACCAGGGCGAGGTGGCGACCTCGACAATTGTCTCGGCAAGCTGTGCCGTGCCCGTCGCGATGTTGAGCGCCACCACAAGCCACCCAGAGAAAGGGATTTCATCCTCGATCTCACCCTCGACAATCGTCGCCTCGCACCAGGCCAGCGCCTTGGTGAGCCCCTGATCGAAAAGGATCGAGCAAAGCGAAGTCAGCGCGCTCCAGTTCATCTTGTGATGGGCCGCCGAGGTGCCGAATTGCGCGCCGAAAAAGACAGTGCCCGCAGCAATAGCTGCGGCGATGACCTTTTTGTCCTGCATGATCTTGTAAAGCGGCATATAGCTCTGCGCGGCCACGGCAAAACCCATCAGAAAGGCCGGGATCGCGAGGTTCACAAGGCCGGTCATCACCCCGCCCGGCACGACGGCCGTGCCATAGGGAATGTCACCGGTTCCAAGGCCAACGCCAAAGATCCTGGCAGAGGTGGCCTTGGCCGAGGGGAAGGTGATATCTACCCCGTCACCATAGTTCAGCTGACCCGGGTTTGCGATAATCGGGATCGCCATGAAATTGTTGACTGGCGAGATCAGTCCCAGGCAGCGGTAGTTGTTGTTTTCAAAGCCGCTGATCCCGGGAATGCCGCAATCAAAGTTCCAGCCGCTCAGATCGATCAGGTTATCATTGGCATCATAAAAGGCGATATAGGCGCCAAGATAGCGGATATAGGTGTTGTCCATCTTGACGTTGATGGTGCGGGTACTGGCATCCTTGACGGAAAGACCGGTTTGCAACCCGTGCTGTTCACCGCTGACGGTCAGGGCTGCGGTCCAGTTGTCACCAGAGCCGCCCGCGCGAAGGGTCATCAACTCGCGCACCACCGGTTGCGCAGCTTCGGTCAGGTTGGCGCCCTCGCCGCCCGAGCTGCTTTGCACGCTGTCGCCGGTCTGCTGCTGCCACTTCTTGCCCTTCAGGTTGGGGTCGTTTTTCGTGGCGATCATCATGGCGGTCATGACGTCACCGGCCGCATCGATAATGGGCTGGGTGGGGACCTGCTGATAATGCGTGGAGGTCCCGTTGGAGGTCGTGACCTGCATCGGCTTGAGCACCGCCCAGCCTTCTGGGGTCACGCCTTCGGGTGTTGGCGGGCCAGCCTGGGCCATGGCGGTGGCCAGTTCGCTGACCATGCCAACGATCTTTTTCGAGTTTTGCTGATCGGTCATGAAGTCCATGACGATTGCCGCCACCTCGGGGTCATGGGTGATCAGATCGGGGTGGTGAAAGATCAGCGCAGCGGCGGTGGAGGTCCAGTTGATATGGTGATGGACCGGAGGCGCAGGATCGCCGCCAGCGGGTGGCTGCACAATGCCGGAATGGGTTGAGCCATGCGTGGCGTCATCGGCCACGTCAAATGTGTTCAGAGAATGCTTGATATGAACCCGCACCACCTGGTTGCGCGGCAACATCACCGGCTCGGGCGTAAAATGCGTCAGCTGGTGATCGGGCACTGCACCGAGGTGAGGTGCGGCTTTGCGCGCCTCTGCGCGGCTGGCATCATCATGTGGTACAAGCTCGTAACCGCGGCCCGCAGCGTGCAGCCAATGCTCTTCGCCCTCATGGGCTTGGGACAGGTCTGCATGAATGACGTGGTGCTGGTGATCAATGGTGGACATGTTCCGACTCCGCCAGAATTGGTGATTTAAACCGAGTGTGATGGCCCTGGACCCGACTGGGCCCAGAGCCGAGGGGACCTCAATTCGCCTGGTAGGAGGCTTGCGCAAGACCGCTTTGGCCCGGTGCGCCAGTGGGAGTCGTGCCATAGCCCGCCCCGCCTGTCCCCGCAGCGCCCGATGCGCCGGGGTAGATCGAGGTCGGAGCCTGAGTGTATTTGGACGTGCCGACCAGCACGATGCCAACCGACGGGCCGCCATTGCCGCCCGCGCCCCCACCTGACGCGCCGCCATCGCCGCCTTTGCCACCCGGGCCGCCGTTGGCTCCGCCGCTCGACCCCGTGCCGCCTGCGCCGCCTGTACCGCCCTTGGCTCCAGCGCCGCCATCGCCGCCACTGCCGCCCTGGGCACCGGTCACCTTGAGCTTGGAGGTGACGGTCAGATCCGTGTTGATCAGCACAATGGCAAAGGTTCCACCGCCCATCGGACCGCCTACGCCGCCATCCGCGCCACAGCCCCCAGAACCCCCACCGCCACCGGTGCCACC
Organism: Phycobacter sedimenti; assembly: GCF_038148855.1. Classification (NCBI taxonomy): domain Bacteria; kingdom Pseudomonadati; phylum Pseudomonadota; class Alphaproteobacteria; order Rhodobacterales; family Roseobacteraceae; genus Phycobacter; species Phycobacter sedimenti. The sequence goes on from NZ_JBBVGR010000004.1 coordinate 320,361, forward strand.
GCTCCCACTGCCAACGCCGCAAGAGCTGAGGAACTTGCAATGCTCCGAAATGTTGGGGCTCGAGGCTTCGCCGCCACCACCACCGCCGCCATCATTGCCGCGCTGGCCACCTGCACCGGGCGAAGGTGTCCATGCGCCCGTTGCGACGTCAAAAGAGCCGACACGATTGCTCGAGGCCGCAGCCTGCTGCGAGGCGCTGGCGCCTGTTACACCATTGCCGCCGCTGCCTGCCGTGCCATGCGAGCCGCCAAAATAACAGGCCAGCTTGGAATTACCCTGCGGGGCACCGCCACCAGCCTGACCGTAGGAGCCGCCGTTACCCCAGTTACCCGGTCCGTTTTGAGAACAATGGTAGCTGCACCCGGAGGCCCAGTTGCCACTGCAGCTGGTGTTGAGCGCATAGCCCGGCGCCCCCGCGCCACCCGCCGCGTCAGAGGCCGTGCATTTATTGGCTCCGGCGGTTACGCCGGACCCCGCTGCGCCATCCGTGCCCGCCCCCGCGCCCGTCTGGTTCGCCGCATCGGTGCCGGTACCGGCCTGAACGTTGACATTCGCCATGGTGAGACCGGTCATGCTGATGAACTGCATGGTGACAGAGGCGTCATTGGCGCTGGTCGATGGTGTGCCGATCACGATCAGGTTCGAAAGGTTCGACGTGATCCCGGACCCGCCCGAGATGGCCGGGGCGCCACCCGTCGGTGCAATGATGGTAGACTGGTAGGACGACGAGGGCTGACCCTGAACATATCCGCCAACAAGGTTCACTTTGTCAGCCAAGGCGAGCGTCGCGCTGAGCGTGTACTTGCCATAATCGATCAGCACATCGCAGGTCCCGCCCGAAGCCGCGCACCGGGCAATCCCCTCGCCAACAGTCAGACAGGCGCTTGCATAAGTCGCGCCGCATGTCGCGCTGTCGGTACCTTGCGGCGAAACATAGATCGCGCTCGCGGCGGTCGAGGCAGACCCCACCCGCCCTGCCGCTAGACGCGCCCGCGCCATTGGCGAGGCAAAGGCGAAATTGTCCGCTCCGGCTGCTTGATCCCCTACAGGCGTATTGGTCTCCTGCGGAGCCAGAGGCGATAACCGCTGAAGTTCAGCCGGATCGATCGCGGCACCCAGGTTTTCGCAATCGGGCACCTCTGCGTTCTGCAGGTCGAGATACTGGAACAGCCAGGGAAACTCGCAATCCATCCGCATGTCGCTGAAGATCGGCCCCGAGACCGACGCATCATAGTCCAGGGTCGGGCCGAAATCCGCCTTTGTCTTGTCGATTCCACTGAAATTCGCACCGGTCAGGGTGGCATATTGAAAGGACACCAGCGTGGTGAGCCTGGCGTCTGTGAAGTTCGCATCTGTAAGATTGGCCAGATCAAAACTGGTCGCGCCCAGATCGCTGGCGCTGATCGTGCTATTGTCAAAGGTCGCGTCGGTCAGGTTGGCCTGATCAAAGACCACCCCTGCCAAAGTCGCGCCGGTGAAATCGGCACCGCTCAGATCCTGGCCCAAAAAATTGATATCCGTGAGTGTCTGGCCGGAATAATCGCTCTGGGCCGAAGCTGCCGATCCGAAAGCAAGAAACACCGTGCCGACCATCAGCCTGCCCGCCCCCTTCACGGGTTTGAAACAAAGAAGACTCATGCAATTTCCCCTTACTTTTGAGTATCAGTTTCTAATTATTTGCAATCCCCACATGTATTTGGATCACAGGAGCACCCAAATTGATCGGAAACACTTTTCTCCACCTCAAGAGTGCCGCATTGAAAACATGCATTTCCATTGAGCTTAAGGTAAAAAAGACTGCCACTTCCATTACTCCAAAGCGACGAAACGGAACCGATTGTCGTGAGGCGATTGGACTGCAGGTAAATGGTATTCGCATCTGTCAGCAAATCTGCATCCCCGATGCTGGTGATGCTGTTGAAGGACAGATCGAGAAAGGACAGGTTGTTTTCCCGCGTCGCAAAGAAATCGACCGTACCGCCCAGCTGGTTATGGGCGAGATCCAGATAGGTCAGATAGCTGTTGGGCGAGACGGTGACCGCCGTCAGCTGATTGTTCGACGCGGCCAGGTAGTTGAGCTCGGTCTGATCATTTGAAAAGGTGAGGCTTGTATAGTTATTGTAACCAAGCTTGACCTCTTCGAGCTGGTCGGAAAATCCCGTAAAATCCCCGGCCCCTGCCAGCTGGTTGCCGGTCAGATCCAGGGTCACGAGGTTTGGGAAATTCTTCTTTTCAAGCCCCGCCAGATCGCTGATCTGGCGCTCGCCGCAGCTGAGATTTTGCAGCGCCTTTGCCGCCGTGACTGTGATGGGCCTGTTGGCCCCGTTATAGATCGTGTCTTGCAGACATTTCTTGAGGTTCGCATCCGGGATTATCACGGTCTTGGGCTGTTTGCCGCAGGTGGGCTTGGTCCACAGCACCTCGGAGCGCCCATTGGGGTTACACAGGTTCGAAGTCCAGTTCGGAACCAACCAGTCGGATCCGGTGCACGAAAGCGTATCGCCATTTGGGCATGTTACCGAGGCCCCGTCAGGCACGGTTGGCAGTACGGTGTGACCATAGGCAATGCCATCCTTGTCATATCCGCAAAAATACGTCTGGTCCGCCTGTGGGCAACACTGGCTGTCTGGCGGCATCACGGCGGCCTGAAAATTGGCCTTGGACAAGACCGCACTGCTGAACGTGGTCCCACCTAACTGGGCACACAGGAAATTCACCCCCTCGCCGGTCTTGGCTGCCGTCAAGTTGGTCGAGGCAAAAGAGGCGGAGTTCAGGGCGGCGTTGGTAAAATCCACATCCTGCAAGGTGGCGCCGTCAAACACGGCCGAGGTCAGGTCCGAAAAGGAAAAGCTGGTCCCGCTCAGCGTTGTGTTGCGAAAGCTCGAACCGCTCAGGTCGGTATTATTGGTAAAGCTGACATTGTTCAGCGCGGCACTCTCGAAATCGGCCTTGATGAAACTTGCCCCAATGATCGAGGCGCCCTTGTTGTTGGCATCAGGCTGGAAGTTCGCGTTTTTGAACGACGTGCTGGTACCGACCGAGTTATGGAACTGCGCGGTTTGCAGGGAGCTGTGATCAAACACCGTGTTGTTCAGGTTTGCGTTGTTGAACTTGGCCAATTTCAGGTTCGATGCGGTCTGGGAATAGAACGAGGCTTCGGTGAAATTCGCGCCACTCGCGTCTGCGCCAACCATTGTGACGCCGTCCAGCTTCACCAGGCTCAGATCTGAAGATCGCAGGCTGCTGCCGCTGAGATCTGCGCCGTTCAGGATAGAGCCGACCTTTCTGCCCGCGTCGTAGAAACTGAAACCGTCAAATACCATCCCCTTGAGCACAGCATCGGACATGTCATGCCCCGCCGGAGCAAAGTTGGATGGGGCAAGGCCGATGAGTTTTGTGCATTCAAAAGCGGTGTTTTGCCAGAAACTGGGATTGGGGGTCATGTTGTTGAGCGGGAAGAGAAAGCTGCTGGCGTCTTCGGCAATGCCCAGCTTGGCATAGGCGAAATTGGTTCGCCCGGATGCCCCCCCGCTCACGGACAACACGGGGCCAAACTTGGCGTTTATGGCATTTGCGCAGGTGAAGTCAGTGCCTTCAAAAGTCGCAAATTGCAGATCGGCACCAGACAGGTCCGCGCCGGTAAAGCATGTTCCTTTGAGGGTCGAATTGCTCAGGTCCGTACGCGTGCCGTCGCTGTTTGCCTTGAACACAGCCCCCTTGAACGTGGCGCCGGTCAGATCCTGATTGCCGAAATTCACGCCGATCAAGGTCGTCCCGCTGAAATCCGCTCCGAGCAGGTATCCCGGCCCCTTGTCGCCGAAATTCACGTTTTGGATGGTCTGGCCTGCAAAATCGACACCACCGCCAACATTCGGGCAGACCGGCGCAGCCGAACAATAGGTAGCCGTATCCTCGCAATAATTGGTTGCTGCCTGCGCGCGGCCAAATATCAGGGCGACACAAAAGAACACTGCAACGCAAATTGCATTCAGGCGCAGATTCAGAGTAACAGAATACATCTCACCCCCAAATATTTTCACAAAAAAAGCTATAGCTTTGGACTGCCCACAGGATCGGATTTCAAACTGAAAAACCGCACAACGCATGGGTCAGAAGCGATATTCAGAGCAGGACACTTTGGGCAAGTCGACACATGCGGCCCGCGATCAATCTAGAGTAGAAAACATCAACTCGCAAGGTTAATACTACCATAGCGATTATTTAAATTTGCATTATTAATAAACCACAAAAACTTCTATTCACTCATACTCTTCAATACTTCGGTGCGTCCTCATGCGGAAGCGTGGACAGCACGCCCTTTGAACGGAGGCCCCCCTCCATGGAGTCGGGTTGCATTGAGTTTCAAGGCAATGTGGGAGGCACGGCCGGGGGTCATTGCGCGACACAGGGATGATGCCGCAATTGCAGACACGGCGATTGCCGAAGCAGAACGCAAGATCGGTATCGTGCAGCAAGCGCCGCTCGGGCGGCGGAAGCTTTTCTGGCGTGGCTCCGATTTGGACCAAATGGCGGTATTTGGAACAGCCGACCGCAAGCGACCGGAGCTGCTGCGGCAGACGAAAAAAGGCCACCATCACTGGCGGCCTTTTTCACTGATACAGGTGATTTTCAGATACGATCAGACTGCGGCCTTGACGGACTCTTCCAGGTAGATCTCACGCAGGCGTTTGGCGATCGGGCCCGGCGTTCCATCTCCAAGCGAAACGCCGTCGATCTCCACCACCGGCATCACAAATGCGCTGGCCGAGGTGGTAAAGGCTTCATCGGCCTCTTTCGCCTCATCAATTGTGAACAGACGTTCTTCGACCTTCAGCTGGGCTTCCTCCGCCATGCGCAGAACTGCCTTGCGGGTGATCCCGTGCAGGATATCGTTGGACAGCGGGCGCGTCACGATCACACCGTCCTTGACGAAATAGGCGTTGTTCGAGGTGCCCTCGGTCACATAGCCATCCTCGATCATCCAGGCATCATCGGCACCGGCCTTCTTGGCCATCATCTTGCCCATGGAGGGGTAAAGGAGCTGCACCGTCTTGATGTCACGGCGGCCCCAGCGGATATCCTCGATCGAGATGATCTTGGCGCCTTTCTTGGCGGCGGGGCTATCGGCCAGACCCGGTTTGTTCTGGGTGAACAGCACGATCGACGGCTTGGTGGTCTCCGGGTCCGGGAAGACGAAATCGCGGTCGCCATCGGAACCACGTGTGACCTGCAGGTAGACCAGCCCTTCGTCGATGCCGTTCAGTTCCACCAGCTTGCGGTGGATCTCCAGCAGTTCGTCCTTGCTGCAAGGCTCCTGCATATCCAGCTCATCCAGCGAGCGTTTCAGGCGCACGGCGTGGCCTTCAAAATCAATGAGCTTGCCGCCCAGGACCGAGGTCACCTCATAAACCGCATCCGCCATCAGGAAACCACGGTCGAAGATCGAGATCTTCGCTTCGTCTTCCGGCAGGTATTCGCCATTCACATAAACAGTACGGGTCATTGTCGTCTCCTCAGCCCCAGAGTTCTGCCTTGGGCGGATGCACACCGGCAGCGTCATATTCCATTGTGACTTCGCGGTCTTCGGACAGAAGCAGCGGCCCGTCAAGGTCCGTCACCATCGCGCCCTGCGCCAAAAGCACCGCAGGCGCCATTGCCAGAGACGAGCCCATCATGCAGCCGACCATCACCTCGTAACCTTCGGCCAAAGCCGCTTCACGCAGCTTAAGCGCCTCGGTCAATCCGCCGGTCTTGTCCAGCTTGATGTTGACCACATCGTATTTGCCTTTCAACTTTGGCAGGCTGGCGCGGTCATGGCAGCTTTCATCAGCGCAGACAGGCACCGGGCGCTCCATTCCGATCAGGGCATCGTCATCACCCGCGGGCAGGGGCTGCTCCACCAGCGAGACGCCAAGACGCACAAGATGCGGCGCGAGATCTGCGTAGACTTCCGCGCTCCAGCCTTCGTTGGCGTCGATGATGATCTTGGCATCGGGAGCACCGGCGCGCACGGCCTCAAGCCGGGGCATGTCGTCGGCGGTGCCGAGCTTGATCTTCAAAAGCGGGCGATGGGCATTCTCGGCGGCCTGCTCCTGCATCACCTCGGGCGTGTCGAGCGACAGGGTGTAGGCGGTGATCTCAGGCCCCGGCTTTTGCAGGCCCGCCAGCTCCCAGACGCGCTTGCCGGCCTGTTTCGCCTCCAGATCCCACAGAGCACAATCCACGGCGTTGCGGGCAGCACCTGCGGGCAGAAGGGACTGCAGTTCTGCCCGGGTAAAGCTCTCGGGCAGGCCCATGATCTCGGCGGTCACACTTTCCAGGGTTTCGTCATAACGGGCGTAAGGCACGCATTCGCCCCACCCTGTCACCCCGTCCTGTTCGACCCGGACGGTCAGCACCTTGGCCTCGGTCCGCGAGCCGCGGGAGATGGTGAAGGCCCGCGCCAGTTTGAACACATCCGGCGTCACGGTGACTTTCATGATTGATCCTTTCGAGGTCTTGATCGGAGTTCTTGGCGGATTGGACATGAAAAGGGCGCCTGTTGCCAGACGCCCCCTCATAGAAATCAGATTGCGGCCAGCGCGTCCACCAGGCGGCCAGCGCCGTGGCGATAGGGATCAACCGCAGGCAGGCCCATACGCTTTTCGACTTCTTCCAGATAGGCCACGGCCTCTTCTTCGTTCAGATGCTGGGTGTTCACCGAGATACCGACAACCTGGCAGGCCGGGTTGGATTTCCGGGCCAGCGGCAGCGCGGTGTCGCGCAGCTCTTCCAGGGTTGGCAGGCTGTAGCCCGGTAGACCGCGCATATGTTCGCGGGTGGGTTCGTGGCACAGGATCAGCGCGTCGGGCTGACCGCCATGAACCAGGGCCATGGTCACACCGGAATAGGAGATGTGGAACAAGGAGCCCTGCCCTTCGATCAGATCCCAGTGATCCTCGTCGTTGTCCGGGGTCAGGTACTCGATGGAACCGGCCATGAAGTCGGCAATCACCGCGTCCAGCGGTACACCATGGCCGGTGATCAGGATGCCGGTCTGGCCGGTGGCGCGGAAGGAGGACTTCATGCCACGTTTCTGCATCTCGGCGTCCATCGCCAGTGCCGTGTACATCTTGCCAACCGAACAATCGGTGCCAACGGCCAGGCAACGCTTGCCTTTGCGTTTGACGCCATTGGCGATCGGGTAGCCGACCGACGGCACGCGGACGTCATGCAATGTGCCGCCATGGGTCTGGGCCGCCGCCACAAGGTCGCCCTCGTCACGCAGCAGGTTGTGCAGGCCAGAGGCGATGTCATAGCCCATTTCCAGCGCCTTGATCAGCACCTCTTTCCACGCGGGGGAGATAATTCCGCCACGGTTGGCAACGCCGATGACCAGGGTCTTTGCACCGGCGGCCTTGGCTTCTTCCAGGGTCATCTCGGTCAAGCCAAGGTCTGCACCGCAGCCCGGCAAAGATATCTGACCGACCGCGTGATCCGGGCGCCAGTCGCGGATGCCAATGGCAACCTTGGCCGCAAGCATGTCGGGCGCATCGCCAAGGAACAGCAGATAGGGTGTCTCGATCATCTCGGGCCTCCGTTAATCATGATTCAGACGGACATTAAAGTTAGAGCGCCGCGAAGCGGTCCCATTTTTGCATTTGCAGGAAAGCCCTATTCGAAGATTCTTCGAAGAATGGTGAAAGCTGCCGAAGAAAATACCCCGTAGGCGCCTCTTCCCGCTCACTCTTACGCGGCGGCAAGACATTTTTCCGCCACGCGCCCCGGCAATGCTGCGACTGCAAACTTCCCCTTGCAAGCCTTTGCGCAATTTCATACCACGATGGCGATCAAAATCGTAATTTCATTACCCTATCAGGGAGCGCCATCCATGAGCTTTCGCATCCAGCCCGCCGCCCCGGCACGCCCCAACCGCTGCCAGCTGTTCGGCCCCGGCTCCAACACCAAACTCTTTGCAAAAATGGCCGCTTCGGCTGCGGATGTGATCAACCTTGATCTGGAAGACTCGGTTGCGCCCACCGACAAGGACGTGGCCCGCGCCAATGTGATCGAAGCGCTGAACACCGTCGATTGGGGCAAGAAATACATGTCGGTCCGCATCAACGGGCTGGACACGCCCTATTGGTACCGTGACGTTGTGGATCTCTTGGAGCAGGCAGGCGACCGTCTGGACCAGATCATGATCCCAAAGGTCGGCTGCGCGGCGGATGTCTACGCCGTCGATGCGCTGGTCACCGCCATCGAGCGCGCCAAGGGCCGCACCAAGCCGATTTCCTTTGAGGTGATCATCGAATCCGCCGCTGGCATCGCCCATGTGGAAGAGATCGCCGCCTCCTCTCCTCGCCTGCAGGCGATGAGCCTTGGCGCAGCCGATTTTGCCGCCTCCATGGGCATGCAGACCACCGGCATCGGCGGCACGCAGGAAAACTACTACATGCTGCGCGAAGGCGTGAAACACTGGTCCGACCCTTGGCACTGGGCGCAGGCCGCCATCGTCGCCGCCTGCCGCACCCATGGCGTGCTGCCCGTGGACGGCCCCTTTGGCGATTTCTCGGACGACGAAGGCTACATCGCACAGGCAAAACGCTCGGCAACGCTGGGCATGGTCGGCAAATGGGCGATCCACCCCAAGCAGATCGCCCTGGCCAACGAGGTCTTCACTCCCTCGGAAGAAGCCGTGGCCGAGGCGCGCGAGATCCTCGCCGCGATGGAACAGGCCAAGGCCAATGGCGAAGGCGCCACGGTCTACAAAGGCCGCCTGGTTGATATCGCCTCGATCAAACAGGCCGAGGTCATCGTCGCCCAGGCAGAGTTGATCGCAGCAAGCTGATCCTTCCAAATGCCATACAAAAGGGCGTCCGCCATCCGGGCGCCTTTTTTTTGCATCCGACCGCCAAAAACACATTCCATTTTATTGATGTAAATCAAGGCCGATGGCATGCGGTTCGGGAATGGTGCCAGCAACCCAACTGGCAACCACTGGAAACGACATGAAAAAGATCCTTCTTTCCGCCGCTCTTGTTCTGGCAACCGCGACCGCCCTTCCCGCCCAGCAGGGAAAAAACCGGAGCGAGTTGTCCGCGCCCATCGTGCGCCTGACGCCGCTGGTCAAACAGAACGCCGATGCGCTTGGCCTGACTGCAGAGCAACGCGCCAATCTGCAGAACTGGCTGGCAACCAGCCCCGCCAAGCGCAAGGCGCTGGAAGCCGAGGCAATTGCAGCACGTGCCGCCCTGCGCGCGGCCATCCTGGATGGCGCCCCTACAGAAGAGCGCGCCGCGCTAGCTGCCAAGATCGGTGAGTATGAAGTCAAGCTGGTGACCATGCGCTCCAACTGCGCGGACCACTGGCGCGCGGTTCTGACCCCTGAACAATTCGCCCAATTGGTGGCTCTGGCGCAGCAGAAGTAGACTCATTTCGCTTTTCAGGCCGGCCCCGTTGCTATTCGCGGTACATTCCGCAACTGATGGGAAAACAGCGGGGCCGACATGACAGATCTGACATTGTTCCACACGGCCGACATCCATGTGGAGACATTCCAAGCCCTGGCCCCTGAGGCAAACCTGGTCCATGTGGTCCGCCCCGACTGGTTGGAGCGCGCCCAAGGCGGCATTGATTCAGCTCTCAGGCAGGAGATCACTCAGACCATCAAGGCCGCGCAGGGGCCACGTCTATGCACCTGCACCTCTCTCGGCGCAGTGGCTGAAGAGGCCGGCGCCACGCGCCTCGATTGGCCGATGATGCAGAGAGCAGCCGAGATCGGCGGCCCTGTGATGCTCGCCTATTGCCTTGAAAGCACCCGCGCGCCCTCCACTGCCCTTCTGGAGCGCGCATTTGGCGAACAGGGAAAAGGCGCAGAGATCCGCAGCCTGCCCTTGGCCGGGCTGTGGCACCATTTCACCGATGGCGACACCGAAGAGTTTCACCGTCAAATTGCCGCCTGGGTGGGGACATCCCTTGCCATGGTCGCAGACACGTCTTGCGTGGTTTTGGCGCAGGCTTCCATGGCAGGGGCCGCGCGGTTCATCGACAGTGACGTGCCTGTGCTGACCTCGCCCGAAATCGCGATCCGTGCCCTTTTGGCAGACGCCTAAGCGCGCATGTCCTTGGGCGAACCCATGACGACATAGGTAGTGATCGCGGTGACATAGGGCGAGGTGCCCAGAATATCCGTGTGAAACCGCTTGTAGCTCGGCAGGTCCGCGCATTCGACGCGCAAGAGGTATTCGATGGTCCCGGTAATATTGTGGCATTCCACCACCTCCGGCGCGGCCTGCATGGCGCGCTCAAAAGCCTGTTGAGCCTCCTTCGTGTGTTCGCCAAGCCCCACCCCGATGTAGGTGACAAAGCCGACGCCCATCGCCTCGCGGTTAAGAACTGCCTTGTAGCCGGTGATAACCCCGACACGCTCCAATTCCTGCACTCGGCGCAGGCACGCCGAAGGTGACAGGCCAACACGATCGGCGAGTTCCAGATTGCTGATGCGCCCATCGCGGGACAGCTCCAGCAATATTTTTTGGTTCATCTTGTCATTTTTCGCCATGTATTGTGAAAATAGGCATCAGACGCCCTAAAACGCAATTTCATTCTGCCACCTACGCGTCAGATTCTCCTCCATGACTCACGATCTGATCCTTGCGCTTGCGCTTTTCGCCTTCGTTTCCTCGATCACACCGGGACCCAACAACCTGATGCTGATGGCCTCGGGCGCCAATTTCGGGTTTCGCCGCACGATTCCACATATGCTGGGCGTGGCGCTGGGGTTTGTTTTCATGGTGATTCTGGTTGGTGCGGGGCTGATCCAGGTGTTTGACGCCTTTCCGGTCAGTTACACCGTGCTGAAAGCCGCCTCTGTCATCTACCTGCTCTATTTGGCCTGGAAGATCGCCAATGCCGGACCGGCGGAAACGGGAGACGCAAAGGGACGCCCTATGACGTTCGTGCAGGCAGCGGCCTTTCAATGGGTCAACCCAAAGGCATGGGCAATGGCCCTGACGGCCATCAGCGCCTATGCCCCGGATCAGTCGCTTTGGGCGATATTCGTGGTTGCGGCGCTTTTTGGTGCGGTCAACCTGCCGTCCGTCAGTTCATGGACAGTTCTGGGGCAGCAGATGGCCCGTCTTCTGACCAACCCGCGTCGGCTGACGGTCTTCAACTGGACAATGGCCCTGCTGCTGGTCGCGTCGCTTTACCCGGTGATCTGGCCCAACTGACCAAACTGAACTTGTCCTATACCAGCCCGGTCCAATCTGCCGAGTTGCATCCGCCGTCCGACAAGGCCATATATCGCTGAAACCGCGTATCCTAGGGCGCAGAGCGAGGCGACATGACTCAGTATCTGGAATTCGAAAAACCGCTGGCCGAAATCGAAGGCAAGGCAGAAGAGCTGCGCGCCCTGGCCCGTACCAATGAGGAGATGGACGTGGCCAGCGAGGCCGCCGCCCTCGATGCCAAGGCCGAGCAGCTTTTGAAGGATCTCTACAAGAACCTGACACCCTGGCGCAAATGCCAGGTGGCCCGCCACCCAGAGCGCCCGCACTGCAAGGACTACATCGAAGCCCTGTTTACCGAATACACGCCCTTGGCGGGGGACCGGAACTTTGCAGACGATCTGGCCGTGATGGGCGGTCTTGCCCGTTTCAACGACCAGCCGGTCATGGTGATCGGCCATGAAAAAGGCGCCGACACCAAGTCGCGCATCGCCCATAACTTTGGCATGGCCCGCCCCGAAGGATACCGCAAGGCCGTGCGCCTGATGGAGATGGCCGGGCGCTTTGGCCTGCCTGTGATCACCCTTGTGGACACCACAGGCGCCTACCCTGGAAAGGGTGCCGAGGAACGTGGCCAGTCCGAAGCCATTGCGCGCTCGACCGAGATGAGCCTCAAGATCGGTGTTCCAGTTGTATCGGTCATTATCGGCGAAGGCGGATCCGGTGGCGCTGTCGCCTTTGCCACCGCCAACAGGGTCGCCATGTTGGAGCACGCGGTCTACTCGGTGATCAGCCCCGAAGGCTGCGCTTCGATCCTGTGGAAGGACTCCGAAAAGATGCGCGAAGCGGCCGAGGCGCTGCGCCTCACCGCGCAGAACCTTTTGGAACTGGCTGTCATCGACCGCATCATAGCCGAACCTCTTGGCGGGGCCCATCGGGACGCCAAGGCAACGATTGCCTCGGTTGGTACAGCAATCACAGCGATGCTGGACGAACTGAAGGCCAAGGACGGTGCCGAGTTGATCAAGGACCGCCGCCAGAAATTCCTCGACATCGGATCAAAAGGCCTCGCGGCCTGATCCGCAAGACCGCACACGTCAGGATCGACCGGGTCAGGACCCGTCGGGCAAAGCCGCGTAGCTAGTCATGCGGCAGGTTGCGGCTTGCCTGCGCGGCTTGGATGCGCTGCGGCCAGGTGGACCGGATATAGGCCAGAACCTCCCAGATCCCTTCATCCCCGAGCAACTCGCCAAACCCCGGCATTCCGCTGGCAAAGCCGGTAACGCCCCGCATAGAAAGCGCTTTTTCGCCGCCAAGCTTGGTGTAATCAAACAAAAGCTGGTTGTCATGGTGCCATGTGTGACCGGTTTCATCATGCGGGGGCGCAGGCAGAATTCCGTCCGCGCCGGGACTGCGCCAATTGGGCTGGCCTTCAAGGTTCGCGCCATGGCATGAGGCGCAGTGTTCCGCGTAAAGCCTCTCGCCGCGTGCAAGATCACGGTTCTCGAGTTCATGACCTGCAACGGCCATCGAGGCGCAGGCGCAGGTGGCTGCGATCAGGATATATTTCATGGGCACTCCCGGTGTTCTTTTCTGGTTCATCCGATTGTCGGGCCACGTTTCAATTCGGAAGCGTCAAGACACTGGTCAGTACCGCTGTCACCAGAAGCGCTGCCAGTATCAATGCTGCCTCAAACTCAATGGAGCGCACCAAATGGCCCGCCGCCCTGTGATCTCCGGTCTGCATCGCAGGTACGAAACGCAGCTTGTTTGCAGTTGCCAGCATCAGCACCGCAGCAACCAGCGCGAGCTTGACCAACAGCGTCTGCCCATAGCCGGTTGTGACCAGGGCCCGAGGATCTCCCAGCAGCAACCAGGCCATCGCCACACCAGCAAGAAGCACTGCAGGAACGCTCACCATCGCGATTTGTCCAAAGCCATGCCCAAGCCGCGCTGCCCTGTCCAGATGCTCAGGCTGGCGTGACAGGTCTCGCAGCGGACCAAGAACACCGATCCAGAACGAAATCCCCACAAGGTGCAGGAACAGCAACGCCTGCACTCCCATCACCGGCGCCTCTAGAATATGGCCGATCTGCGCAAAGGACCAGAGCGCCACAAGCCCCCCGCACAAAGCGATCCAATTCCCAAAGCGGTCGACCCACAGGCCAAGGATGATCATCCCCGCCCCCAGCAATCGAAGGATCAGGACATCACCGGCAGGCGTCTGCCACAAAAGGCCCAGGATTTCGGGGTCACTCATGCCGTCAGCCCCGCCGGTCAACGCGGCACCGCGCAGCATGAAACCGAACGCCGAGGCCATAATGCTCAGCCCCGCTAAACCGGTGGCCTGTCGCCGCATCCGCCCGACCACCGGGGACACCAGATCCGCAAACGCCATTCGGATGATGACCAGCCCCGTCGCCCCAAGGATCCCGATAAAGAGCAGGAGTTTGGCAAGAATTGCAGCGGTTTCCCAGATGTCGGGCATGTTCAATCCACCATGAACATGAAGTCACCCTGCATGGCGTGCCCGTCTGCGCCAAGGCCCCGCCATTCGATACGATAGGTGCCCGCGCCCATGTTCTCCAGCGGCAGCGTAAAGGCGCGATCAAAGGTTTTCTGATCTCCAAGATCAAGCCTGACGGGCGCCGCCTCATCAAAGGTCATTTCGACCCGCGTCAGGCGGATCTTCTTGACGAAGGTGACGCTGATTTCTGCGGGCGCTTCGGCAACGGTCGCTCCGTTTTCCGGCTTTGTGGTCTCGATACTCGAATGGGCAAACGCGCCAGTCGCAAAGGCCCAAACAAGCATGGCGGAAGCAAGGTTTTTCATGGGGTTCCCCTTCAATTGATCCCGTTGGCAAGCTGGACGTCACGGATATATGCAATGATCATCGCAACATCGCCGCGCTTCAAACCCTCGATCGGCGACATGTCTCCAAACCCCCAGTGATGACTTTTGACCCCTAAAGCGACGGCACGCTGAAAGGATTCGTCGCCGTGGTGGCCGGGTTCATAGATGATATGGATCAGCGGCGGCCCTGCGCCTTCAATGCCGCCGCCAGCCAGGCCATGACAAGTGGCGCAGGTTTTCTCAAAGATGCGCTGCCCGATTGCAGCATTCCCTTCGATAACAGGCATTTTGACCGCCACCATGGAGCCGCCCTGCGATTGGGTCGATGAGGCCCCGTCCTCTGTCGGCGTGATGGGCTTGAAAAGATAGGCGAAGACGCCCGCCAGGACGCAAGCGCCCAGCACCAGAGATGTTCGTTTCATGAATAGGTCCTAATCTCGAAACACAGAATTCCAGCCGCAGGGCACAGCGGCGAAAAAGGGCGATCACGAGAGGTGATCCCCGATGAAAATCGGGTTCAGAGGATAGGTGGTCTGTCCGGGCTTTCCGGCTCTTCGAGCGCGCTCAGTCGAAGGGCATGCCAGATGCGCGTAGGTTCCGGCCGCGAAAAGTCTGCGCCTGTCCGATGATAGGCCAGGACCAGCACGCCGCATAGACCTGATGTACAACTATCCGGCACTTTGCCTGCCGGATCCTCGGACGTCCCTCCGGGCCAAGAGCTGCCTACATGGCCGACATCCGCCGCCATGTGCATGTGATCCTCGCAACACGAATTCATGCAATCTGCGGACAGTGCATGTGCACTGCCCCCATGGCCCAAGAGCAGGGCTAGAACGACAGCCAGAAGCCTCGTCTGCATGTGCCACAAGATGTTCACAGCGGGACGCTAGCCGATGTCCCGCTGCTCGACAAGGTGCGAAGCGATGCCCCGCCCCCCCCTGCAGCTCGGCCACAGTGCTGCTGGTCTCGCACATTCAGCGCCTTGAGTGCCCTTTGCTGCGAAACAGGTTCAACTGAAACTCAAGAAGGTCATCCGAGATCGACGGGTATGCCTCATAGTACCGCAGGTTCTTTGGGCCGATCCCATGCTCGGCGCTGAAGGAGCCGCCATAGGCCTCCACCACATGTGCCACAACATCGTCACGCAAGGCCCGCTCGAATCCAGGCGTAATCGGGCCATCCGTCTTGACGAGATTGAAGTGCAAGCCTCCATCCCCAAGGTGACCAAAGTCGCAGACCTCGATCATCGGGAAGTCCTGCGCCAGCCTTTGGGTCATATCCGCCCGAAAGGCGATGACCTTGTCGCGGGTAAAGCCAAGGTCGAAGGCAATGAGCGGGCCTGCCGCCTTGACCCCTTCGGACAGGGCATGACGCAGCGCCCAGATTTCCTGGGGCCGCCCGAAGAGAGCATCTGCAATCGGAGCCTCGGGCAGTTCCCAGGCCTCCGCCAGAACAGCCTCAAGAACCTCATCGAGCGGGGTATCCCAGGGCGCTTTGGTGGGGCGGGACAGCTCGATCAGCAGGGCCGTTGCAGGAATCCCGCCTCGCGCGAACGGGTTCTTCAGGGCGCTGGCATGGTCAAAGGTATGTACCATCGCTGCTCGCGACATAAATTCAAACGCCGACAGCAGCGGCCCGACACGCGTTTCGAGGTGGCGCAACAGGGTCAGCATCGCATCGTCATTTGTCGGCACCACGATCGCGGTTGCCTGTTCTGTCACCACGGGTTCCAGATTCAGGATTGCTTCGGTGATGGTGCCAAACCAGCCCGAGGTGCCGATGTGCATCTGCTTCCAGTCCGGTCCGGTGTTGTTCTTGCGCACGGGCGAGCCAAGCTCAAGCACCTCCCCGCTCTCCAGCACGACGATCAGGCCTAGGACGTTGCGCCGCACATCGCCGTAGCGCAGGTAGCGACCTCCCCCGGTGTTGGTGGCGACCATACCGCCAATCATGGGATCCGAACCCAGGTCGATCGGGAAGAACAGCCCATGTTCCGCCAGCCTGTCGTTGACCTCGGACAGCCTGAAGCCCGCGCTGACCCGCAACGAGCGATTGGCCAGATCCAGATCAAAGGTTTCCCGCAGCCGCGACAGGCTGAGAACCGCCGTGGCGCCGCTGTCATCGGGCACAGAGGCCCCCACCAGACCGGTGTTTCCGGACTGGGGCACGTAGGGCAGCTTTTGTTGTGCGCAATACCGCAGGCAGTCAGCGACCTGGGTAGTTGTTTCAGGCAAGAACACCACCGGGCTTTTGCCTGTCTCACCGCGCACACCCTGCAGGTACCCCGCCATCTCCCTCGGGTCGGAGAGGGTTTTGATCCCGGCAGTCAGGGTCATGCGGCGCTCGCGTTCAATTGCTCAAGACAGGCCTCAAGCGAGGCGGCCTGCATCGCCTCATAGAGGGCGAATTCATCTGCAACGGCTTTCCCCAAGGCGGCCTCGAATGCGGCCCGGCTCGCGGCTTCCTGCCGATCGCTGCGCGCCTCATCCCCGAGGTTGGACTGGAAGATTCCAGCGGCGCTCACCGGCAGGAAATCCTCATAGATGATGGGGCTGAGGGTCAAGGCCCCTGCATCCAGAAGGGCCTCGACATCTTCGCCCTGTGCCGCACCATCGCCAAGCCCGTATTTGAAATAGGCAAGACCGTGGTCATGCAGCGCACGCCAGTCATCGGGGAACGCGTCAAAGACCTGCTCCAGTCTGGCAACATAGGCCTCCGCATTGGAGCCATCCGCCGCAGGCAGGATTTCCGCGCGCACCTCTGCCAGCAAACGGTCATAAAGCGCACGCCCTTTCGGAGTGAGCGCCACGCCCCGTTGCTCGATCTCACCGAACCGGGCGGTGTGATGCCCCTCTTGCCAGCCATCCGCGCCCGGAAAGCGCACCGCTTCGTTCAGCGCCTTGAACGCTGTCTGGCGCAGCAGGATCGGACATGTGCGGCGCGGGGGGCCTTCGACGACGGCCTTCGCGGGCAAGCCCTCGGCAACCATCTGGGCTTGCGCCGCATCGATATCCAAGGTGCGGGGGGTCAGGTGATTGATGTGCGGTCCCTTGAAGGACACCACGTCGGCAATCAGCCGGTGCGCCTTGATCAGATCCTCAAAGGTTTCGCTGTCCACGCAGGCTTCGGCGTGCCAACGGAAGGTTTCCAGCACCTCGGCCACGAAACGCTTGGCATCCTCGGCGCCGAGGCCTCCTTCTGCTTCGGCCTTTTCAGTCAGTTCAATGGCTCCAACAGTGAAGATCCGGCGCCGCGCCAGGGTCTCGGCCGCCTTTGCGCGCAGGGCGTCATCCTCGATCAGCTCCAGCCGCAAGAGCGAGGTGAACACCCGGAACGGGTTTTCCGCCAGCGCATCGCGCCCCACGGGGCGGAAGGCTGTCGAATGCACCGGCACCGAGGCAACCGACAGATCATAATACCCCACAGGCTCCATCCCCATCACGGCAAAAACCCGGCCCATCATGGTCAGCTCTTCTGCGGTCCCAAGGCGGATCGCGCCGTGGCGTTCGGCGCTGATGCGGGCGGTGTCTTCACCAGGCGTGAGCGCCAGCGCATTGTCGGATGCGCCCAAAACAACCTCGTTCACGCGCTCCACGATCTCGACCAAAGTGCCGTACGCAGGCACCTCCTCACGATACATCGCCGACATGGCGGCAGAAAAATCAGCGCGGATCTTACTCGGGGATACTGTCATGTGTCCGGTCCTTTGGCGGTCAAGACCGCCCGTTGATGAAATGGGTGAACGCCGCGTCGACCTCATGGAAAAGGCCACCAAGAACGGCGTGTCTTGCGAAGTGTGTGTCGATAGAGGCAGCAGACAAGTTATCCGCTGCCTGCCAGTGCCGCCGGGTTCCCTGCAACTCAGGACGCCCGACCTGGCTGATAGGGCGCCCTCTTGCAGCAAAGACGGCCGGGACGCGGCTTCAGTGTCAGATCTCGAAGGAAATGCCCTGGGCCAGCGGCAGTTCGCGCGAGTAATTCACCGTGCTGGTCTGGCGCCGCATATAGGCACGCCATGCGTCCGAGCCGCTTTCGCGTCCACCACCTGTTTCCTTTTCACCGCCGAAGGCACCGCCGATCTCAGCACCGGAGGGGCCGATGTTCACATTGGCAATCCCGCAGTCCGAGCCCTGCGCAGACAGGAAGTATTCGGTTTCACGCACGTCGGTGGAAAAGATGCAGGACGACAGACCCTGCGGCACCGCGTTCTGCATCGCGATGGCGTCATCCAGATCGGTGTACTTCACCACATAGAGGATCGGCGCAAAGGTCTCGGTGTGCATGATTGACGACTGCATCTGCATCTCCACGATGGCCGGGTGGACGTAAGCCGCATCCGGAAGCTGATCGGCCAACGCCTGCCCGCCACCATGGACAATCCCGCCCTCGTCACGCGCCTGCTCCAGGGCCTTGTCCATCGCCTCCATCGCGCCTTTGTCGATCAGCGGACCGACCAGGGTGCCATTCTCGAGCGGGCTGCCGATCGACAGGCCCGCATAGACCTTGATCAGGCGGGGGATCAGCTGGTCATAGACGTCTTCGTGCACGATCAGACGCCGAAGCGAGGTGCAGCGCTGTCCTGCGGTACCGACGGCAGAAAAGACAATCGCTCGCACTGCCATTTCTAGATCGGCAGAAGGCGCCACGATCATGGCGTTGTTGCCACCAAGTTCGAGGATTGTCTTGCCGAGGCGCTTGGACATGTCAGCGGCAACCGCCTTGCCCATCGGAACGGAACCGGTGGCGGAGATCAGCGCCACATCGCGCGAGGCTGTCAGCACCTCGCCCAGATCGCGCTCGCCGATCAGCGTCTGAATCAGCCCCTCTGGCGCATCTTCGCCGAAGCGCGCCATCGCTCGCTCGCAGATCTTTTGAATTGCAAGCTGGGTCAGCGGTGTCTTTTCGGAGGGCTTGGCGATGACGGGATCACCGCAGACCAGTGCCAGCGCCGCATTCCAGCACCAGGGCGCCGCGGGGAAGTTAAAGGCTGTGATTATGCCGCAGACACCAAGCGGATGCCAGGTTTCCCGCATCGCATGGCCGGGACGCTCGGAGGCGATTGTAAGGCCATAAAGCTGACGCGACAGCCCAACGGCAAAGTCGCAGATGTCGATCATCTCCTGCACTTCGCCGAGGCCCTCCTGGTAGATCTTGCCACACTCAAGGGTAATGAGACGACCAAGGTTCTCTTTCTCCTGGCGCAGCTCCTCCCCCAGAAGGCGGACCAGTTCTCCCCGGCGCGGTGCGGGCACCGTGCGCCAGATGCGGAACGCTTCGACAGCCTTTGCAATCGCAGCCTCTGCATCGCCTACGCTGTGCATGGGCACCATTGCAATCTCGCGGCCATCAACCGGGGTGGTGACGGGCAGCGTGCCACCTGTGGTGTCAGCTTCCGTCAGCCCAGAGGCGGCCAGGATATCTTGGTAGGTCATTTGGTGGGGTCCTTCAGGTGGCGTTAAGGGCCGCGACAGCCCGTTTCAGACGCATGCAGCCATCTTCGAGATCGCGGCGCGCATAGGCATAGGAAAGGCGAAAATGTCCCGGAAGGCCGAAGGCACGGCCGGGCACAATGGCGAGGCCGGTGAAGGCCAGAACAAAGGCACAGAAATCGGCGTCAGTTTCGAGGCGCTTTCCTTCCGGCGTGCTTTGCCCCAAGACCCCCTCGCAAGAGGGAAAGACGTAGAACGCCCCATCAGGTGTCGCACATGCGATGCCGGGGATCTCTTCGAGGGCGCCGACCACCAGATCGCGGCGCGCGCGAAACTCGGCGGCGCGGCTCGCAATGTGGCTTTGGTCTCCGCTCAGGGCAGCAAGGGCAGCAGCCTGCGCGATGGAGCAGGCACCAGAGGTGATCTGCCCCTGAACAGCGATCATCGCCTTGATCAGCTCGGCCGGGCCAATCCCCCAACCGATCCGCCAGCCTGTCATGGCGTGGGCCTTGGAGACACCATTGATGACAAGGGTGCGATCCGCCAGCGCCGGGCAGGCCTGCCGGAACGATACAAACGGCGTGTAGCAGATCAGATCGTAAATCTCATCCGAGGCGATCCAGACGTGGGGATGGCGCTCCAGAACCTGCCCCAGCGCCGCCAGTTCGTCTTTGCTGTAGACGGCGCCCGTGGGGTTGGAGGGCGAATTCAAAAGCAGCCAGCGCGTGCGCGGCGTGATCGCGGCCTCCAGCTGCTCTGGCGTCATCTTGAACCCGGCCTCGGCCCCGCAGCGCAGCAGTATCGTTCTGCCCCCGGACATCGAGATTATGTCCGAATAGCTGGTCCAATAGGGCGCGGGCACGATGACCTCGTCACCGGAATTGAGCGTGGCTAGGAAGAGGTCCGCAAGCACCTGCTTGGCGCCGGTGCATACGATGACATTGCCCGCCTCCACGCCTGCAGCCTTCGCGATTGCGCCGCGCAGATCGGCAGCGCCAGCAGTGGGCGGATACCGGGTCTGACCTGCCTGCATGGCCGCATGAGCTGCTGCGCAGACATGGGGCGGGGTTGGGAAGTCGGGCTCGCCTGTGCTTAATGCCAAAACATCATGACCTTCGGCCCGCATGCGCGCGGCCGCCTCTGAAATCGCAACAATTTCGGAAAGCGCGATTCCATCGATGCGCTCTGACAACGTTAGCATTCCGGTCTCCAGCAATTCGACGCATTTGACACATCAGAGCAAAACATGAGAAACGCATTTATCTTCTACATCATGCGAAAATCTCATACCCATGCCGCACCCCAAGCGCTTCCTTCCGCCAATGACTGCCTTGCGGGCCCTCGACTCATTCGAGCGCACCGGCAGCGTGACCGAAACCGGACACGAACTAGGGGTGTCGCAAAGCGCCGTGAGCCGCCAACTCAAGGTCTTGGAGGACTACCTTGGGACCACCCTTTTTGTGCGCGACCGGAAAAGCATCAGTCTGACACCCGCAGCGATCGACTATTGCGCACAGGTGCGGGGTGCGCTCGACACAATTGCAACAGCCAGCCTGCGCCTGAAGGCAAATCCGGACGGCGGGCAGCTCAATATCGCTATGTTGCCCGCTTTTGGAGTGCGCTGGCTTGCCCCCAAGCTGCCAGATTTTGTCGCCCGCCACCCCGAAGTCACGGTCAACCTCAGCACCCGGCTGAGACCATTTGACTTCCACACCGACCCCTTTCACGGCGCCATCCACTTTGGCGAACGTGACTGGCCTGATGTCTGCTATCAGGAATTGATGCGGGAATACGTTGTTCCTGTCGCCTCTCCAAAGCTTGCCGAAACTCTGCGCGGCAGCCCCCCTGCCGAGGTTTTCTCACTGCCTCTTCTGCACCTTGATACCCGCCCAGATGCTTGGGAAAAATGGGCCCAGGCGGTTGGGCTGGACCTGCACGGGCCGGTTGGAATGCTGTTTGATCAATTCGCGTCAATGATCCAGGCAGCTCTGCACGGCATGGGCGCAGCCCTCATACCTACCTATCTGATTGAACGCGAACTGACCGAGAAGCGGCTGGTTGCGCTATGGCCCGAAAGCCGGATCAGCATCGGCGCCTACTATTTTGTCTGGCCCAAGGAACAGCCCCCCTACCAACCAAGAGACTGTTTTGTCTCATGGCTGAAAAGTGCCAAAGGCATACCATCCAGCCCCGACACCTGAGGCGTTTCAGAAACGACAAACGGCCGATTCTCACCTTGGGCATTTCAGAACACCCACCTGCATAAAGACGCATTCAACAGAACACTGAGACAGCTGAACAGAGTTCAGCCTCGCGCGCGGCTCCGTCGGAAAGTAATCCACCATTTGGGAAAGATTTGCTCCCTGAATTGCACTGCTTTCAGAGCACTACGGCAAGCAGAAAAATTCATCACACTGGCTTTGAAGCATGAGAGACAATGATGAAAATGGTGGAGCCTAGGGGAGTCGAACCCCTGACCTCTTGCATGCCATGCAAGCGCTCTCCCAACTGAGCTAAGGCCCCATTTCCCACCGTCCGGCGTCCGCCGTGTCGGTGTGAGAGGTCGTTTAAGGGACGACGGCGCAGGCTGCAAGAGCAAAATGCATCATCGTTCAGAGATTTTTTCGGCTCATTTCATGCGGCTTGGCGCAGCGGGTCTGGACAGCCCCATGGAAAGCCAAAGGAGGGCAGGTTTCTGCCCTCCTGCCAAAACGATATCAGGAATCGTCGTCTTCCGAAGCAACGTCAGCGATGTCGTCCAGCGAGACATTGTCGTCATCGTCATCGTCCAGAACATCATCGCCCAGATCCAGATCGACATCATCGTCATCGTCCAGAACAACATCATCGCCTTCGACGTTCTCTTTGGCCTTGAGTGTTGCCGCATCTTCGGAGTCGGCCTCGATCATGCGGCTTTTGCCGGTGTCGAGCGTCACGACCTCGCCCGTGTAGGGGCTGACGATCGGGTCCTTGTTCAGGTCATAAAAGCGTTTCCCGGTGGTCGGGCAAACGCGCTTTACACCCCATTCTTCCTTGGGCATGTGGATCCCCTTGATTTACTGGTGAGTCGTATCGACGATTCAGGTGCCTTGCCATATGAGGGGTGCACTGTCAAAGCCTTTGCCCCAAAGGAGAGCCGATGAGCGCCCATCACCTGCCAGGAAAGCCGCCCGTACCGCTGATCCTGCGCCGCTCGGCCCGGGCGCGCCGGATCAGCCTTCGGGTGTCCTCTCTGGATGGCCGGGTGACACTGACATTACCCAAAGGCCTACCGGAACGGGAAGCGTTGGCGTTCGCCGCGGAAAAGGAAAACTGGATTCGCGGGCACCTCGCGCGTCAGCCCGATGCCGAGGATGTGGGCTTTGGCACCGTCCTGCCGGTAGCAGGGCGCGAGCTGCGCGTCACACAAGGCAAAAGGCGCGGCATTCGGATTGTCGGCGATGAGATCCATGTAGGCGGGGATCGCCCTGCAAGGTCACTGGAACGCTATCTCAAAGAGCTTGCCCGCGACCACCTTGTGGCGGCCTCCGACCACTATGCCACACGGCTGGAGAAGCCGTTCTCACGCGTTTCACTACGCGACACGCGTTCGCGCTGGGGGTCCTGCTCCTCGGCTGGGGCGCTGATGTATTCCTGGCGCCTTATTCTCGCACCGCCAGATGTTTTGCGATATGTCGCGGCTCACGAAGTCGCCCACCTTCGCGAGATGAACCACTCCCCTGCTTTTTGGGCGCTCGTCCACGAATTGTTCGGAGACTACGAAGCCCCCCGAACTTGGCTCAGGCAAAACGGCAGCCAATTGCATCACTATCGTTTCGCAGGCTGAATTGCCTTGTGCCCTCTCCGTTGGCACGTGGCGCATTGACCTTGCCATGTTTTGTGATCACAACAAGCCATGACCTTGTCCACCCGCGCCTCATCCGATGGGCTCTCCTCGGCCCATGACCGCGTCTACCGCACGCTGCGCACGCGCATAATGCACGGAGAAATTGCCCCGGGCGAAGCGCTGACCCTGCGCGGGATAGGCCGTGAATTCGATGTCTCCATGACCCCCGCACGAGAGGCGGTGCGCCGCCTGGTCGCCGAAGGGGCGCTGTTCCTGTCCTCCTCTGGGCGGGTGTCGACACCGGAACTCAGCAATGAACGGATCGAAGAGCTGGCTGCCCTGCGCTCGCTTCTGGAGGTGGAGCTGTCCAGCCGCGCCCTGCCCCGCGCGCATATGGCGTTGATCGACCGGCTGCAGACCATCAACGCAACCGTGGCCGAGATGGTCTCCAAACGCGATGCGGTGGGCTATATCCGGACCAATCTCGAGTTTCACCGCACCCTGTACCTGCGTGCCCAGGCGCCTGCGATGCTGGCCATGGCAGAAACGGTCTGGCTTCAGCTGGGGCCAACGATGCGCGCGCTATATGGTCGCCTGCGCCGGACCGAGCCGCCGCACAATCACAAACTGATCATCGCAGCACTAAAAGCCGGGGACGAGCCAGGACTGAGACTGGCGGTGCGCTCGGACGTCACGCAAGGCCTCAGACTGCTGGTAGCCTGAGACCCTGACGCGATTCTACGGGCAACCGGTCTGTGCCACAGAACCGGTGCGCATAAAGGTCACCCCGTGGGCATCGAGGCGGCGATTGCACTTTCCAGTTTATCGACCACTTCGGTGATCTGATCATCTGAGATGATGAAGGGCGGCGCCAGCAGGATATGGTCTCCTTTGCGGCCATCACGGGTGCCGGACATCGGATAGCAGATCAGACCGGCCTCGAAGGCGGCTTTCTTGATCTTTGCCGCCAATCCCAATGAAGGATCAAACGGTGCTTTGCTGTCGCGATCCTGAACCAGTTCGATACCGCGGAACAGGCCTCGGCCGCGGATATCCCCCACATGGGCGTGTTGGCCAAAGCGGTCTTCGAGGGCCGACTGAAGACGCTCGCCCATCGCCGCGCAGCGCGTGATCAGATCCCGCTCAAGCATTTGGCTCACCACTGCCAGTCCGGCGGCGGTGGCAACAGGGTGGCCAATATAGGTATGGCCATGCTGGAAGAAGCCGCTGCCGCCCTCAATGGCGTCATAAATCCGGCTTGAGCAGAGCATGGCCCCGATCGGCTGGTAGCCGGCGCCAAGCCCCTTGGCGATGCAGAGGATATCGGGGGCCACCCCGTCCGCGTCACAGGCGAACAGATGCCCGGTGCGGCCCATACCGCACATCACCTCGTCAAGGATCAGCAGCACGCCGTATTGGTCACAAATCTCGCGGACGCGCTTGAAGTAGCCCTCGACCGCTGGCACGGCGCCGGAGGTCGCCCCGACCACTGGCTCGGCCATGAAGGCCATCACGGTCTCGGGTCCAAGACGCAAAATTTCGGCTTCAAGCTCATTTGCGACCCGCTGGCCGTAGTCAAAACTGCTCTCGCCCTCGGCGCGGTCCACATATTCGTAACAAGGCGCGATGTGCGAGACCCCGATCAAAAGCGGGGCGAACTGCTGGCGCCGCCAGGCATTGCCCCCCGCCGCCAGCGCCCCTAGGGTGTTGCCATGATAGCTTTGCCGCCGTGCAATAAGGTGGCGCCGGTTCGGCTCACCCTTTTCGAGGTAATACTGGCGCGCCAGCTTGATCGCGGCTTCGGTGGCTTCCGATCCGCCCGACACAAAATAGACCCGGTCCAGATCACCCGGAGCGTTCTCGATCAGCAGATCCGCAAGCGCCTCGGCCGGTTCGGATGTCATGAAGCCGGTATGGGCAAAGGCCAGTTTGCCGACCTGCTCCTGCACCGCCGCGATCACCGCGGCGTCGGAATGCCCAAGGCAGGATACCGCCGCCCCGCCGGAGCCATCAAAGTACCGCTTTCCGGTGGAATCGATCAGATAACAGCCCTCACCGCCCACGGCGGTCGGCAGCTTCGCCTTGGTGTGACGAGGAAATACATGCGACATGTTCAGCCCTCCTTGAGGCTGTGACCCGCGGCTTTCGCGGCTGTGACAAGGGCCGCGACCGAGGCTGCATTATCCTGAAGCAGCGTACCGTCCGGCGTCTCTATATTGTTCTCAAATCCGATCCGCACATCTCCCCCGGCGGCAATCGCCGCCAGCAGGCAGGCGCGCTCATTGCGGCCAAAGGCACAAACGGTCCAGTTGAGGTCCAGATCGGCAGCTGCCGGCAGAAAGTCGGTCAGATGATCCGGCCTGGCCAGAACCGGCGGCGCATATTGCCCCAGAACAAAGATCGCATCCCGCATCCCTGAGGGCACGGTTCCAGACTTGCACCATGTTTTCAGCTGCTCGAGGCAGGAGGCGCCGTAAAGAATATGCTGCACCTGGGTGCCGACCTCGGCGCAGATTGCATAGGCCCGGGCGGCAACATCCGGCTCCCGTGCCATTTCCCGCACCGAAACAGACGCCGCCTTTGGCTGTAGCTGCTCAAGGCAGCGCAACTGGTCTTCGGGCGCAAAGAGACCGGCGCTTTCTGTGGTGATCTGCACGGCCATCCGGGGCACCACCTGCCCCAGCGCCTGCAAGGCCTCCCGGTAGCGCCCGGTGTCCAGGGAATGGCGCCCGGCGCCATCACGCACATGCAAATGCAGCGCCCCTGCACCAACGGCATGGCAGGCGGCGGCGGTCTCAACGATATCATCCAGCGTCACTGGCAGGACTGCGTGGTCGCCCTTGCTCCTCCGCGCCCCGTTCGGGGCCACCATCAGATTGTACTCTACCACGGCGCTCTCCGGTCACGTGTCTGTTCGGCACCATCGGCAATCGCAGAAGTGATCTCAATTAGCCACATAAAGATCATCTGTTCTTTTTCAATCCGAGATGATCTAAGACGGCAGAGTCAGCATGAACCGGACGGCGTCACCTCGAAAGGCGGCCTGTTCTTTACGTCTCCGACATGCAAACCCCTTTCGGGAAAACGTGAAGACCAAACGCCTCTTAGAGCGAAACACGTGTTTTTCGCAGCAAAACAACCCTTTGCCAGGGCTGCAACAGGCAACGGCCCTCCCCTCAGCCGCTCTGGCCACAAAGGGGGGTATCATCTGGACCTACTAGAGTTGATCAAATTGGCGTTTCGTCAGTTTCAGGCCAGTCTGACCGCGCGGCCGCGACTCAGACCTCAAGAACAATAAATGAAAGGACATGTCATGGACGGCACGTTCAACGAAAACGATCTCAGCCGCGTCGTGGACGCCGACAAGGCGCACGTCTGGCACCACCTGATTCAGCATAAACCCTTTGAAACCACCGATCCGCGCATCATTGTCGAAGGCAAGGGCATGCGGGTCTGGGACCAGAATGGCAAGGAATGGCTGGACGCCGTGTCGGGCGGTGTCTGGACCGTCAACGTCGGCTATGGCCGCGAGGAAATCTGCAAGGCGGTCTATGACCAGTTGATGAAGCTTTGCTATTTCGCGCAGTCCGCTGGCTCCATCCCCGGCTCGCTTTATGCAGAAAAGCTGATCAGCAAGATGCCCGGCATGAGCCGCGTCTATTACTGCAACTCCGGCTCCGAGGCGAACGAGAAAGCCTTCAAGATGGTGCGCCAGATCGCGCACAAGAAATACGGCGGCAAGAAGAACAAGATCCTCTATCGCGACCGCGACTACCACGGCTCTACCCTTGCAGCCATGTCCGCCGGTGGCCAGGACGAACGCAACGCGCAATACGGCCCCTTCGCCCCCGGTTTCGTGCGCGTGCCCCATTGCATGGAGTACCGCAAGCACGAGCTGGGTCTTGAGCACCTTTCAGGCCGTGAGTTCGGCATCGCCGCTGCCAACCTGATCGAAGAGGTCATCCTGCGCGAAGGCCCCGACACCGTCGGCGCCCTCTGCCTTGAGCCTGTCACCGCAGGCGGCGGCGTGATCGAGGCCCCCGAAGGCTATTGGGAGCGCGTTCAGGAGATCTGCAAACAGTACGACATCCTGTTGCACATCGACGAAGTTGTCTGCGGTATTGGCCGCACCGGCACCTGGTTCGGCTATCAGCACTACGGCATCCAGCCGGATTTTGTGACCATGGCCAAGGGCGTGGCTTCGGGTTATGCCGCGATCGCCTGCATGGTGACCACGGAAGAGGTCTTTGACATGTTCAAGGACGACGCAAGCGATCCGATGAACTACTTCCGCGACATCTCCACCTTTGGCGGCTGCACTGCCGGCCCTGCTGCTGCTCTGGTCAACATGCAGATCATCGAGGACGAAGGCCTCCTGGAAAACTGCACCGCCATGGGCGAGCGGATGCTGGCCAACCTCAAGGCCCTGCAGGAAAAGCACCCCGTGATCGGTGATGTGCGCGGCAAGGGCCTGTTCCTCGGGGCCGAACTCGTCATCGACCGCGAAACCAAGGAGCCGGTGGACGAAAAGCAGGCGCAGGCCGTAGTGGCCGAAGTCGGCGCGCAAGGCGTCATCATCGGCGTCACCAACCGTTCGGTGCCCGGCAAGAACAACACGCTGTGCTTCAGCCCGGCGCTGATTGCGACCGCCGAGGATATCGACGCCATCACCGATGCCGTGGATGTGGCCCTGACCAAGGTGTTTGGCTGAGCCACCTAAATTGGACTGATGAAAATCTCGACAGGCGGCCCTTTTCATCGGGCCGCCTGTTGTCGTTTCTGGGGGAACGACGAAAGAAGGAGCACACGATGCCAAGCCCTCGCTGGATGAGTTCAACCGAATTGCGATCCAACCATGTGGTCCTCGCTCCCCTTTCACAGGCCCATGCGCCTGATCTGGCAGAGGCCGCAACAGACGGCGACTTGCACCGCCTGTGGTATACCTCCGTTCCTGCACCTGAGGACGTCCCGACAGAGATCGACCGCCGACTGTCCCTGGGCGCGGAAGGCTCAATGGTGCCCTTTGCAATCCTCACTCCAGAGGGACGCGCCGTGGGCATGACCTCCTACATGAACATCGACCATGGCAACCGGCGGGTCGAGATCGGCTCCACCTGGTATCGCCAATCCATGCAGCGCACCGGGTTCAACACCGCCTGCAAGCTTCTGATGCTGCGGCACGCCTTTGAGGATCGTGACGCCATCGCGGTGGAATTCCGCACCCATCGTCTGAACCGGCAAAGCCGCGCGGCCATTGAACGGCTCGGCGCGCAGCTCGACGGCATCCTGCGCGCTCACATGATCCTGCCAAACGGCACGATACGCGACACAGCCGTCTATTCCATCACCGCTGCCGACTGGCCCGCCGTGAAGGTAAATCTCGAATTCATGATCAGCCGCTGACACAAGCCCTGCGGGTCAAGGAGGCCGCAAGGCCCCGCCGTCAGGCGGCTTGTCCTTGACGCGCAAACTCAAACAAACTTGAAAACGGCACTTGAGGGGCAGACCTGCCCCTCATGGCCATCTCAGCAAAACCCGCGCCGCGCGTCAGCGCGGCGCCCGGCCCAACGGGAGAGGGGTAATCTATTGATTGACCCGATCCGGGCGGGAGCCTTTGCCTGCGAATATCAAAGCATCTGGAACAGGATGCCCGACAGGATCGCCCCACTTACCCCCAGCATCAGATAGGTGGCAAAAACCTGTGGTTTCACCAAAGACCAGACAGCCGCCATCGCCGGAATTGAACTGACAGCACCTGCAATCATGAAAGCCATCGCCGCGCCCGCGCTCATCCCCTGCTCCATCAGCCCTGCCAATAGCGGCGGAGCCACATAAGAGTTGAGATATGCAGGCATCCCTACCAGGGCTGCGATGGCAATGGTCCCGACGCCCTCTCCCCCAACCACTTGAGCGATTCTATCCGCTGGAACATAGGAAACCAGCAGCGCCTCCAGAACATAGGCCAACGCCAGCCATTTCAGCAGGAACAGAGCGTTTGCCACGAATTCGATGCGAAATGTCGCCCGCCGTTCCGCCTCGCGCCAGAAAGCCCAGACCGGCTTGACATCCAGCTTTGGCGCACCGCAGCCACAGCAACTGGTCTTTTGCACCTGTTTCAGCGGGCTTGCAAAGACGCCATGGCCCATCAAGGCCTTGATTGCAAAGCCACCAAACAGGCCCAGGCCGACGGCCGCAATCGCCTTTCCGATGGCAAAGGGCCAGCCAAGTGCGCCAGCGGTGATCAAGAGTGTCGGCGGATCGATCAGCGGTGAGGACAGCCAAAAGGCCATGACCGCCGACAGGGGCGCGCCAAGGGCCAGCAGGCCCGCAATAAACGGGATCACCTCGCAGGAGCAGAAGGGCGCCAACCCGCCGAACACGGCAGCCAGGAAGATCATCCGCACCTCGCGCACCTCAAAGGCCCGCGCCACCATGGTCTCGGCTCCGCTGGCCTTGAGATAGGACAGGAGCAGGACCGCAAAGACGATGTAGCGACCTGTCGAAACAATCGCGTTGAACGCAAAGAACACCACGGTCTGGAAGTTCTCAGGATGAAGTACCGCCACCGTAAGCAACAGCAGTGCGCTCACGGTCCAAGGCGTCTTGAGCCAGCGTAGCGCCTGCTGCGATGCACTGGGATTTTGGGTCAGATCAGCCATCGTTTGCGGCCTCCTGTTGTTGATCCGCGCAACACTCACTGAGGATAAAACCTGCCAAGTCCCGCAGGCGGTGGAAATCCGCACGGTTGATTGTCGCGCGCCCCATCTTTTCCTGCACGACCACTCCGGCCCCCGCCAGGAATTTCAGGTGATGCGCCAGAGTAGAGGGCGCAATACCGGTGCGCTCCTGGATATCCTGCACCATGAGCCCCGTCTCACCGGCCCGGATCAGGCACCTGAGGACCTTAAGACGCGCTTCAGACCCCATCGCCGCAAAACCGCCTGCCGCTTCTTCCCACTGCATATCGCCCCCTTTTAAAACCATAAAACTAGTTATATCGATTTTTTACTGCAATCAACCCAAATTCCTCACGCGCCCTGTTAAGTCCAGATTGCACTCCCCCTAAGGCCAGCTTACTGTCTCGCCATGGCCATTTCCGTCGACACCTTCTTTCTGAACCCCGATGCCCAAGGCACCCTGCAGGCGCAGATCCAGGAGATGATCGCCGCGGGTGTCCTGTCAGGGCGCTTTCGGGTCGGAGAAAAGCTGCCGTCCTCGCGAAAACTGGCCAGTCATCTTGGCATCAGCCGCATCACGGTCACCCTGGCCTACACCGAACTGTTGGCGAACGATTACCTCACCTCTCGCGGTCGCTCCGGATACTACGTCTCGGAAAACGCCCCCATCCCGCCCAGCTATGCGCCCTCCCAAGGCGCAGGAGATGCGGTGGACTGGTCACATGCGATCGTGCGCAGCTTCACCGGCGGCGACACGCCGCGCAAGCCACAAGACTGGCGCAGTTATCGCTATCCCTTCATTTATGGGCAGGCGGATCCCGCCTTGTTCGATCATGCAAACTGGCGTCTGTGTGCGCTGCGGGCTCTTGGCCAAAAGGACTTCTCCGCGCTCACCAATGATTACTTCGACCAGGATGATCCGCTCCTGATCGAATATATCGCGCGCCACACCCTGCCCCGGCGCGGCGTCACAGCCCGGCCAGAGCAGATCCTCATCACTCTTGGGGCTCAGAACGCGCTGTGGCTTTCCATCCAGCTGTTGCTGAACCGCGGGCGCAAGGCGGCCATTGAAGACCCCACCTATTACACGCTGCGCGACCAGCTTACTCATGTGCGCTGTCAGATGGACTGTATCCCGGTCGACAAGGACGGGCTGCCGCCCGAGGCGATTTTGGACGACACCGATGTGATCTTCTGTACCCCGAGCCATCAAAGCCCGACCACGGCGACCATGCCGATGGACCGGCGCAAGGCGCTGCTGAAACGCGCCCGGGACATCGATGCAGTGATTGTCGAGGACGACTATGAATTCGAGATGTCCTTTCTCGGCGCGCCATCGCCTGCTCTGAAGTCGCTCGATCGCGATGGTCGTGTGATCTATATCGGCAGCTTCTCCAAATCGCTGTTTCCGGGACTGAGGCTTGGCTATCTGGTGGGCTCCGAAAGCTTCATCCGCCAGGCCCGCGCCCTGCGCGCAAGCGTCCTGAGACACCCGCCGGGCCACATGCAGCGCACCGTCGCCTATTTCCTGTCCCTTGGCCACTATGATTCCCAGATCCGCCGGATGGCAAAGGAACTGCACAACCGGCGCCTCGTGATCGAAGAGGCTGTCGCAGAACATGGGCTCACGATCTCTGGCGTAGGAGTATACGGAGGCTCTTCGTTATGGATGCGCGCACCCGAGGGCACCGACACCGCCGCCGCCGCGCAGCGGCTGAAAGAGAAAAGCGTCATCATCGAACCCGGCGCACCCTTCTTTGCCCCTGAGCATCGCAGGAACAACTTTTATCGCCTCGGCTACTCCTCCATTCCATCAAACCGGATTGAGCCGGGTCTCGCATTGCTCGCGCAGGGTTTGAAGCAGACCTGAAAGGCTTTCTGCAAACAAACGCTCCCGCCCCCTCTTGAAGCGCATCGAAGATACGGTTCAGGGCCTTGGGCGTGGCGCCGCGCAAAGCGCGGTGCCACGCCCAACGGGAACGATGCATCTGTGATGCAGAGATGACGGGCGGGAGCACTTGGGCTCATGAACACAAACGGCAGATTGCAAACTGATCTGGCTCTAATCCGGATACGGATCTGGCCCTAACCTGCGACAGAGCGACAGCCTACACCAAATGCAATGCCCGGCCTGGCCCCGGCCCTCTTTGCGTCTCACAGGAGAACACGCCATGAAAATGACAACCGAGGAAGCCTTTGTAAAAACCCTGCAAATGCACGGTATTCAGCATGCTTTCGGCATCATCGGCTCGGCCATGATGCCCATTTCCGATCTCTTCCCCAAGGCAGGCATCACCTTCTGGGATTGCGCACATGAAGGCAGTGCCGGCATGATGGCCGATGGCTACACCCGCGCCACCGGCAAGATGTCGATGATGATCGCCCAGAACGGCCCCGGCATCACCAACTTCGTCACCGCCGTGAAGACCGCCTATTGGAATCACACGCCGCTTTTGCTGGTGACGCCGCAAGCCGCGAACAAGACCATCGGTCAGGGCGGTTTCCAGGAAGTCGAACAGATGAAACTGTTCGAGGACATGGTCGCCTATCAGGAAGAGGTCCGCGACCCCACCCGTGTCGCCGAAGTCCTGAACCGCGTGATCATGCAGGCCAAACGCGCCTCGGCACCGGCGCAGCTCAACATTCCGCGTGATATGTGGACCCAGGTCATCGACATCGAATTGCCCGCCATTGTCGAATTCGAACGCCCCGCCGGTGGTGAGGGCGCCCTGGCGCAGGCGGCCGAACTGATGTCCAGCGCAAAGAACCCGGTCATCCTGAATGGCGCTGGCGTCGTGCTCTCCAAGGGGGGTATCGCAGCCTCGCAGGCCCTGGCCGAGCGCCTGGATGCACCGGTCTGCGTCGGCTACCAGCACAACGACGCCTTCCCCGGCTCCCACCCGCTCTTTGCAGGCCCCCTTGGCTACAACGGCTCCAAGGCCGCGATGGATCTCATTAAAGACGCCGATGTGGTTCTGTGCCTCGGCACGCGCCTCAACCCCTTCTCGACCCTGCCGGGCTACGGGATGGAGTACTGGCCTGCTGAGGCCAAGATCATCCAGGTCGACATCAACCCCGATCGCATCGGCCTGACCAAGAAAGTCTCGGTCGGTATCGTCGGCGATGCCGCCAAGGTCGCGACCGCCATCCTGAACCAGCTGAGCGACAGCGCAGGCGATGCGGGCCGCGAAGCGCGCAAGGCCAAGATCGCCGAGACGAAGTCCCGCTGGGCGCAGCAGCTCAGCTCGATGGATCACGAGGATGACGATCCCGGCACCACCTGGAACCAGCGCGCCCGCGCCGACAAGCCGGACTGGATGAGCCCCCGCATGGCCTGGCGCGCGATCCAGTCGGCGCTGCCGCGTGAGGCGATCATCTCCTCCGACATCGGCAACAACTGCGCCATCGGCAACGCCTACCCGTCCTTTGACGAGGGTCGCAAGTACCTGGCGCCGGGCCTGTTCGGCCCCTGCGGCTACGGCCTGCCCGCCATCGTCGGCGCCAAGATCGGCTGCCCGGACGTACCGGTCGTGGGGTTTGCCGGGGACGGCGCCTTTGGTATTGCCGTCAACGAACTCACCGCCATCGGACGCGAAGAGTGGCCAGCGGTGACCCAGGTCGTCTTCCGCAACTATCAGTGGGGCGCGGAAAAGCGCAACTCGACCCTGTGGTTTGATGACAACTTTGTCGGCACCGAGCTGGACCAGCAGGTCTCCTACGCCGGGATCGCCAATGCCTGTGGCCTGAAAGGCGTCGTGGCCCGCACCATGGACGAGCTGACAGCGGCCCTGTCCCAGGCCATCGAGGATCAGAAGAACGGTACCACCACCCTGATCGAGGCGATGATCAACCAGGAGCTGGGCGAACCCTTCCGCCGTGACGCCATGAAAAACCCAGTCGAGGTCGCGGGTATCTCTGCTGACGACATGTGTCCGCAGCAGGTCGGCTGAAGGCCATGATGGTGCCCTTTGATCTGCCATTTGATCTGAATGGAGGTCAGGGCGCCTATCTGGCCGCCGCATTGTTCGTGGCGGCCTTCATTCGCGGCTATTCCGGTTTCGGGTTTTCCGCGATTTTCATCATTCTGGCAGCATTGGTCACCAATCCGCTACCGCTGATTCCGGTTGTGTTCTCTTGTGAGATCGCCATGACCGCCTTTCAGGCACGCGGCATCCGCCCCCATGTGGACTGGCGCCGCACCCTGATGTTGCTTGGCGGGGCGGCCATTGCGACGGTGCCGGCCGTGACCGTGATGGCCCGCTTGGGCGAAGACCAGGCACGGCTTGTAATCTCGACGCTGGTTCTGCTCCTGAGCCTGATCCTGCTGAGCGGCTGGCAGTTGCGCCGTCCCATCGGAGCGACCGGCAATATGGGTGTGGGCCTGATCTCTGGCATGGCCAACAGCGCGGGCGTCGGCGGTTTGCCGACCGCCGCTTTTCTGACGGCGCAGCCGATTGCGCCCGCTGTATTCCGGGCAACCATGATCGTCTTTCTCACAGGCATCGACATGATGGCCCTGCCCGTGATGGCGGCAAACGGTCTTACCGGTATCGACACGCTGATCGGCGTCGGCCTTGCCTTTCCGATCCTTGGCGCGGGCATCTGGGCCGGCAGCCGCCGCTTTGCCAGCGCCGACCCGGCCGCCTTCCGACGCGGGGTTGTGGTTTTGCTGACCGCACTTGCAGCCCTGAACATCGTGCGGGTACTGTAATGAAGCGCAGTCTGATCCTGATCCTCAATGCCGGCTCTTCCTCGATCAAGTTCTCGGTCTTCGATCGCGATCTGACAGAGCGCCTGCATGGTCTGGCAGAGGGCATTGGCGGTGCCTCAAGGCTCATCATCGGGGAGAAGACGGCCGACATCCCCTTCATCGATCACAGGTCTGCACTCGCCGCCATCCTGGGCGCGCTCCAAAAGGCTCAGATCAGCGCGGATGCGTTGCTGGCCATCGGCCATCGTGTCGTCCATGGCGGGCGCAAGCTGACCGCACCGATGGGCATCACCCCAGAAGTGCGCACCGAGATCGCGGACTGCACGCCCCTTGCCCCGCTCCACAACCCGCACAGCCTTGCAGCCATCGACACCATGGCAGAGCTGGCGCCGGGTGTGCCGCAGTTCGCCAGTTTCGACACGTCCTTCCACGCCACCAATCCCGATGTGGCGACCCGCTATGCCATCCCCCGCATGATCGAAACCAAGGGCATCCGCCGCTATGGCTTTCACGGTTTGTCCTATGCGGCACTGGTGCGGCGTCTGCCCGAGATGTCGGGTGAGAAGCTCCCGGCCCGCGTGCTGGCATTCCACCTTGGCAACGGGGCCTCACTCTGCGCGATCCGAAACGGCCAGTCCATCGCCACCACCATGGGCTATTCGCCGCTCGACGGGCTGACCATGGGCACGCGCTCGGGCGGGATTGATGCCAATGCCGTCTTGCGGCTGGTCGAGGACAATGGGCTGGAGCGCACCAAGGCGATCCTCAACCACGAAAGCGGGCTTCTGGGCCTGTCGGGCGGCAAATCCGACATGCGCAAGCTGATGCTGGATCCCAGCGCAGACAGCGCCTTTGCCATTGATCACTTCTGCTACTGGACCCTGCGACATGCGGGCAGCCTGATTGCCGCGCTGGAGGGACTGGACGCCGTGGCCTTTACTGGCGGGATTGGCGAGAACGCCACCGCGATCCGCGCCCGGATCCTGCGCGGCCTGGAATGGATCGGTGTGCGGATGAACCCGGACGCGAACGAGGCGCACCAGATGGCGCTTCATTGCAAATCCTCGGCCGTGAAAGTCTGGGTGATCCCCGCCGATGAAGAACGTCAGATCGCCATCGACACGCTGGCGCAACTGCCGGAGGCCGTATGAGGACCGCCCGGCATGCCCCTCAGGCCTGTGCTGCGGTCAGCACCGTGGCAGCAACGATGTCATCGACACTGGCGCCCCGGCTCAGATCGCAGACGGGCCGAGCAAAGCCTTGCAGGAACGGACCCAACGCCTGGGCACCCGCCAGCTCTTGGCACAGCTTGTACCCGATATTGCCTGCATCAAGGCTGGGGAAGATCAGCACATTGGCATCCAGAGGCTCGATCCCTTTCTTGGCGGCGATCGCCCCGTTGAGGGCGGCGTCCGCCTGCACTGGTCCGGCAAAGCCCGCGCGCTCCGCCGCTTCGCGCACCAGCGCGACACTGTCTCCATCGCCCGAGGTGCCGGTGGAGAAGGACAGCATCGCCACCCGCGCCTGCCCCAATAGCGCGGTGGCCGAAGCGGCAGAACTACGTGCGATATCGGCAAGCTGCACCGCATCCGGCGCCACGTTCACGGCGCAGTCGGCAAAGACCAGCTCGCGCCCGTCCGGGAAGACCATCAGGAAAAACGACGAGGGCAACGAGACACCATCCGCCAGCCCGATCCCGATGCTTGCCGCCTCGATCACCCGCCGGGTGGGCACATCGGCACCTGCGACCATGGCATCGGCCTCTCCCACCGCAACCATGGCGGCGGCGCGGTACAAGGGCTTGGAAATCATACGCTTTGCGATGGCCTCTTTCAGGCCACGCGCCTGGACCAGCGCCTCTACATGGGCCTCGGATGGCTCGGCAAGCGGCAGCGGCTCGCACAGGCCCTCACGGCTCAAACGCTCGGTCGCTTCGGCAACCCGAGTATCCTCCATTTCGGGAAAGACCACCCGGGCCTGCCGCACCTTTGCGGCCTCAACTGCATTTTCCAGAACCGACATGTCATTCTCCCTTGCCATAAGAAGGAGCCAGCTATGAGCGATAACGTCAAGATCAACCGGGGTCTCAAGGGCGTCTATTTCGAACGGTCCGGCATTTCGGACATTGATGGCGCCAAGGGAGAGCTGAGCTATCGCGGCTATTCGATCCACGATCTGGCAACCCATTCCACCTTTGAGGAGGTCTGCTATCTGCTGATCCACGGCGAACTGCCAAATGCGCAAGAACTGGCCAATTTCGACGCCCAGCTGAAAGCCGCGCGGGTGCTGCCGGAGGAGGTTCACGCCATTATTCGCGCCTGCAAGGACGGGCATCCGATGGATGTGCTGCGCACCGCGGTCTCGGCCCTTGCCGCGCTGGAGCCCGCCAGCAAGGAGGTGGGAGAAGAGGCCTTCGTCGCCAACGGCATTCGTCTGACCAGCCAGGTTCCGATGATCATCGCGGCCCATGAGGCGATCCGCAACGGCCGTGATCCGGGGGCCCCGGACATGACCCTAGGCCATGCCGCCAACTGGCTGTGGATGCTGAAGGGTGAAAAACCCAGCGCCGACGCAGCATGTCTGGCGGATGTGGATTTCATCCTGCACGCCGAACACGGCTCCAACGCCTCCAGTTTCGCCGCCCGTGTCACCATCGGCACCGAGGCGAACCTGCATGGCGCCATCGTCACCGCGCTGTCGACCCTCGCCGGTCCCGCCCATGGCGGCGCGGCCGAGGACGTGATGAAGATGGTTCACGAGATCGGCACCCCCGACAAGGCCGCCGCCTATGTAAAGGCCAAGCGCACCGCCAAGGAGGCCGTCACCGGCTTTGGCCATCGCGTCTATCGCAAGGAAGACCCCCGCGCCCGCCACATGCGCGAAGGCGTGCGCAAGCTGGGTGAGGAAATGGGCGCGCCGCAATGGTACGAGATCCTGCAGGCGGTGGTCGAGGCGATGGCGCCCTACGCCCGCCACGGGCTCGATGTGAACGTCGATTTCTATTCCGGCGTGATCTACCAGCTGCACGGCATCCCGATGGACCTTTATGTGCCGATCTTTGCCATCGGGCGCATGCCCGGCTGGGTGATCCAATGCGTCGAGCAGCAGCGAGGCAATATCCTGATCCGTCCGCTGACGCTTTATAACGGGCCAGAGCCACGCAGCTATTCACCAATCGCAGAACGTTGATCCGCGACATCGCCGGTCTTGGGGATATTTTTCCGTCAAATGAACCAAAACAAGAAAACTCTCGCGCGTCAGACTGATCCAACCTAGCCTGACCGAACGCGACGAACAGGGATGACCCATGGGTTTCAACCAGCCACAGATCGACACCTCGCCCCCCGTTTCCGAGGAGGTGCGCCAGACCACTTGCTACATGTGTGCCTGCCGCTGCGGCATCAATGTGCATATGAAGACCGGCAGCAATGGCAAGAAACAGGTCGCCTATATCGAGGGCAACCGGGATCACCCGGTGAACAAGGGCGTTCTGTGTGCCAAGGGCAGCGCTGGCATCATGCAGCACAACGCGCCCTCACGCCTGCGCGCGCCCTTGCGGCGGGTCGGTGCGCGCGGATCAGGAGAGTTCGAGGAAATCACCTGGGACGAGGCGCTGGATATGGCGGCCTCCTGGCTGGAGCCCATTCGCAAAAGCGCTCCGGAAAAGCTCGCCTTTTTCACCGGACGGGATCAATCGCAAAGCTTTACCAGTTTCTGGGCACAGAATTTCGGCACGCCGAACTATGCGGCGCATGGGGGCTTTTGTTCGGTCAATATGGCGACGGCCGGGATCTACACCATGGGCGGCGCCTTCTGGGAGTTCGGCCAACCGGACTGGGATCATACCAAGCTATTCATGCTCTTTGGCGTCGCAGAGGATCACGACAGCAACCCGATCAAGATGGGCATCGGCCGGATCAAGGCGCGCGGCGCGCGGGTGATCGGCGTCAACCCGATCCGCACGGGTTACAACGCGGTGGCGGACGACTGGGTCGGCATCACGCCGGGGACCGACGGGCTGTTCATCCTGTCGCTGGTGCATGTGCTGCTGAAAGCGGGTAAAATCGATCTGGACTACCTCAGCCGATACACCAACGCGCCGGTTCTGGTGAATGCCAGCGAAGGGCCAGAGAAAGGCCTGTTGATGCGCGATGAGGCGGGCAAGGAACTGGTGATTGACCGCAACACCGGCAAGCTGACGCCGTTCGATCAGCCCGGCGTGCGCCCCGACCTGCATGCCACCTACCGCCATGCGGGCGTTACCCACAGGCCCGTGTTCCACCTCATGGCCGAGCGCTATTTGTCCGAGGACTACGCGCCCGAAGTGGTGGCCGATCAATGTGGGATCCCAGCCGCCCGCATCCGCGCCATTGCCGCCGAGATCGCACGCGTCGCCTTTGACGAGGCGTTTGAGCTGGATCAGGAATGGACGGATTTCCGGGGTGAAACCCACAAAACCATGATTGGCCGCCCCGTGTCGTTCCATTCCATGCGCGGGGTGTCTGCCCATGCCAACGGCTTCCAGACCTGCCGC
The DNA here is from genome assembly GCF_038148855.1 of Phycobacter sedimenti. Taxonomy (NCBI): domain Bacteria; kingdom Pseudomonadati; phylum Pseudomonadota; class Alphaproteobacteria; order Rhodobacterales; family Roseobacteraceae; genus Phycobacter; species Phycobacter sedimenti. The sequence continues at coordinate 359,601 of NZ_JBBVGR010000004.1, forward strand.
GCTCTGCACGTCTTGCAGATCCTTCTGGGCACGGTCGAGGTTCCGGGCGGTTTCCGCTTTAAACCGCCCTACCCCAAGCCTGCAACCGCGCACCCCAAACCGCACTGCGGCGTGAAACCCGACTGCGCGCTGGATGGCCCGCATCTGGGGTTCGTGCATGGCCCCGATGATCTGGCCCTCTGCAAAGACGGCAGCCCCGCCCGCATCGACAAGGCCTTCACTTGGGAAAACCCCATGAGCGCCCATGGGCTGATGCATATGGTGATCTCGAACGCCCATGCAGGCGATCCCTACAAGATCGACACGCTGTTCATGTATATGGCAAACATGTCGTGGAATTCCTCGATGAATACCCGCGGCGTGATCGACATGCTGACCGACACCGATGAGACCGGCGAATACGTTATCCCGCGTATCATTTACTCCGATGCCTATAGTTCGGAAATGGTGGCCTATGCCGACCTGATCCTGCCCGACACCACCTATCTGGAACGGCACGACTGTATATCGCTGCTGGACCGCCCCATCTGCGAGGCCGATGCCGCCGCCGATGCGATCCGCTGGCCGGTGGTGGAGCCCGACCGCGATGTGCGCGGGTTCCAGACCGCCTTGGTGCAGCTTGCGAACCGGATGAAGCTACCCGGCTTCACGGCTGAGGACGGGAGCGCCAAGTATCAGGACTACGCCGACTATATCGTCAATCACGAGCGCAAACCTGGCATCGGCCCCTTGTCCGGCTGGCGCGGCGATGGCAGCCAGTCCGGGCGCGGCGCGGTGAACCCGGAGCAGCTAGACCGTTACATCGAAAACGGCGGCTTTCACGTCAGCCACATCCCCGATGCGGCGCTCTATTACAAACCCTGGAACAAAGCCTATCAGGACTGGGCTGTGGGTATGGGCCTTTATGACAAGCCAGAACCCTACCTGTTCCAGCTTTATGTGGAGCCGCTCCGCCGCTTCCAACTGGCCGCCGAAGGATACGGGAAACGCCAGCCGCCCGAGCACCTGCGCGAACGCATCAAGGCCACCATGGATCCGCTGCCGATCTGGTACGAAACGGACCAGCAGGGCAACGAGGGATTCACCGTCAACGCGCTCACTCAGCGGCCCATGGCGATGTATCATTCATGGGGCAGCCAGAACGCATGGCTCAGGCAGCTGCATGGACAGAATCCGCTCTATGTGCCGACAAAGCTGATGCGCGAAAATGGCCTGTCAGACGGTGACTGGGCGCGCGTCTCCTCTCCGCACGGAGAGATCACCGTGCCGGTGATGGAAATGGCCGCGCTCAACGAAAACACCGTCTGGACCTGGAACGCCATCGGCAAGCGAAAGGGCGCCTGGGCGCTGGACGAAAACGCGCCCGAGGCCACCAAAGGGTTCCTGCTCAACCACCTGATCCACGAGCTGTTGCCGCCCAAGGGCGACGGGCTTCGCTGGGCGAACTCGGACCCGATCACCGGGCAGGCCGCCTGGTTTGATCTGAAGGTGAAGATCGAAAAGGCCGCACCGCCGGATGGCACCGCTGAAAGCCAGCCCGCGTTTGAGCCGATCACATCACCGGTGGGCACGGGGCCAAAGAATCTGAAATGGAAGGTGGGCAAATGACCGAACTGCCTGCACAGACGACCCGCAAGATGGGTCTGGTGATTGATCTGGATACCTGCGTCGGCTGTCATGCCTGCGTGATCTCCTGCAAGGGCTGGAACACGGAAAACTACGGCGCGCCGCTGTCCGATCAGGATCCCTATGGCGCCGACCCATCCGGCACTTTCCTGAACCGGGTGCATTCCTACGAAGTCCAGCCCGATCAGGGGCATGCCCAACTGGTGCATTTCCCCAAATCCTGCCTACACTGCGAGGATGCGCCCTGCGTCACCGTTTGCCCAACGGGTGCCAGCTACAAGCGGGTCGAGGACGGCATCGTTCTGGTCAATGAGACCGACTGTATCGGCTGTGGCCTGTGCGCCTGGTCCTGTCCCTATGGTGCCCGCGAATTGGACCTTGCCGAAGGCGTGATGAAGAAATGCACCCTTTGCGTCGATCGCATCTACAACGACAACCTGCCCGAAGAGGACCGCGTGCCCTCCTGCGTGCGGACCTGCCCGGCGGGCGCGCGGCATTTCGGCGATCTTGGCGATCCGGACAGCGAGGTGTCCCAACTGGTCGCGGAGCGGGGCGGGATGGACCTGATGCCCGAAATGGGCACGAAGCCCGTCAACAAATACCTGCCGCCCCGCCCCAAGGACCGGATCGAGGCTCAGATCGACATTCTGGCCCCGCTTCTGGCACCTGTCGCAGAGGAACCTGCCGGTTTCCTTGGCTGGCTGGACAAGGCGCTTGATAAACTGCCCGGAGGAAATACCTGATGCATCCGGCCCCTTCCGTCATCATCTTCACCACCCTGTCGGGGCTTGGTTTTGGCCTTCTGGCCTTTCTCGGGCTTGGTATGCCCGCCGTCACCGGCTGGGTGGCTTTCGTGTTCTACGCCATCGCCTACGCGCTGGCGGTTGGCGGGCTCATGGCATCGACCTTCCACCTTGGCCACCCTGAGCGGGCTTGGAAGGCCTTCAGCCAATGGCGCACAAGCTGGCTCAGCCGCGAAGGTTGCGCTGCCGTGGCTGCCCTATTGATCATGGGGATCTATGCCGCCGGAGCGGTCTTCCTAGAGGCCGACTGGCGGGTTCTTGGCCTGATCGGCACGGCCTTGAGTATCGGCACTGTCTTCACAACAGCGATGATCTACACGCAACTGAAAACCATCCCGCGCTGGCACAGCCCGCTGACGCCCCTGGTTTTCCTCAGCTTCGCAGTTGCGGGCGGTGCGCTTTTGGCGGGGCAGGAAAGCCTTGCGCCCTGGCTGCTGGCATTGGCGGGCGCGCTCCAAATGGCCTATTGGGCCAAGACGGACAAGGCTTTGGAGCAGTCGGGCACCGACATCGGCACGGCCACGGGGCTGGGGAATCGCGGCACCGTGCGCGCATTCGAGCCACCGCATACGGGCAACAACTACCTGCTGCGCGAATTCGTCTATGTGGTGGGCCGCAAACACGCGCTGAAGCTGCGGGTGATCGGCTTTGCGCTCGCCTTTGCCCTGCCGATTGCGCTGATGGTCATCCCCTTTTCGGGCCTGATGCTGAAACACCTGATGGCTGGCGTTGCGGTGCTGTTGCATTTCGCCGGGGTTGCCTGCCTGCGCTGGCTGTTCTTTGCCGAGGCGGAGCATGTGGTCGGTCTTTATTACGGCAAACGCTGACCACAACTTGGGGGCCTTTTTCGAACGGCCCCCAGATTTCTTACCTCCCTCTGTCACACATCTGGCGGCTGTCTCGTCCTGTTCCTGTAACCGCAGAATAAGGACCCTGACAATGACACAACGCCTGGATCAATTTGCCGTGGCCGCCGACCTTTTCAAACCGATGATGGAGATGGAAGCCACGCTCAAGGACAGCGGACTTGAACACAGCCTGATCGAGCTGATCAAACTGCGCGTCTCGCAGATCAACGGCTGCGCCTTCTGCATTCACATGCACACTCACGATGCCCGCAAGAACGGTGAAACAGAGGACCGGATGCAGCTCTTGCCTGCCTGGCGCGAGTCCACGCTCTACACCGCGCGCGAGCGCGCCGCATTGGCCTGGGCCGAGGCCCTGACACGGATTGAAACGACCGGTGCTCCGGATGCGGACTATCAGGCGCTGGCGCAGCAATTCACACCTCACGGGCAGGTCGCCGTTACCCTGGCGATCACGACAATCAATGCATGGAACCGGATTGCAATCGCCTTTGGCACACCGCATCCTGCCCCGCAGGAGGCCAGCGCCGCGTGAGAGCACCCACTCTGACACCGAATGGAGCAGATATGTTCCTTGCAACGCGGTCGCGCCTGTTCGCGATCGCGTATCGCATGCTTGGCAGCGTCAGCGATGCCGAAGACATCCTGCAGGACTGCTTCCTGCGCTGGCAATCCGTGGAGCAGTCCGAGGTACGCGATCCGGTTGGCTATCTGGTCCGCATAACCTCGCGCCTGTGTCTGGATCAGCTGAAATCGGCGCGGGTGCGCCGCGAGGAATACCCGGGAGAGTGGCTGCCGGAGCCGATCCTCACCGATGAGCCATTGGACGGGCTCGATCACGATGTCTCCGTTGCGCTTTTGATGGCCTTGGAGCGGCTTTCCCCGGCCGAACGGGCGGCCTTCCTGTTGCATGACGTTTTTGACACGCCTTTCGCCGAGATCTCGGACCTGCTGGACCGCAGCGCCGCATCCTGCCGCCAACTGGCCACGCGGGCGCGCAAGAAGGTGCAGGATGGCAAGCCAAAGACGCGCGTTGCACCGGGCCAGAGCCAGGCCCTGACAGAAGCCTTCTTTCGGGCCGCCAAGGCGGGTGATCTGGACAGCCTCAAGCACATGTTGGCGGATGATGTCCAGCTTATCTCAGATGGCGGCGGCAAGGCGATGGCCGCGCTAAATCCCATTTTCGGGGCGGCAAAAGTCCTGCGATTGCTCGAAGGTTTGGCGCGAAAATATCCGGACCATTCCCCAACTGCGACGCGCCAGTGCCATCTCAATGGTCTTCCCGCAATGCTCAGCCTGGAGCCAGAGGGGATACTGCAGGCGACCGCCCTTGAAATCGAAGCGGGGCGGATCTCGCGCATCTATGTGATCCGCAATCCGGACAAGACACGACATCTGATATCCGCCCTAAACGGCGACGACTTGCCCAAAATGAAATCAGCCCCCGAATAGGGGGCTGATGTACATCTTTGTAAAGGCTGTTCGAGGGATTTAGAGCAGGCCTGCGTGTTTCATTGCCGCGTCGATCGCTGCCTTGGTGCTGTCTTCCAGCGTGGTCAGCGGGCAGCGGACCTCTTCACTGCACAGGCCCAGTTTCGACAGGCCGTATTTCGCACCCACCAGACCCGGCTCGATAAAGATTGCCTCGTGCAGCGGCATCAGGCGGTCCTGATACTCCAGCGCGGTCTTGTAATCGCCCGCCAGGGTCGCTGCCTGGAATTCGGCGCAAAGCTTCGGCGCCACATTCGCAGTAACCGAGATGCAGCCGACGCCGCCATGGGCGTTGAAGCCCAGCGCCGTGGCGTCTTCGCCCGAAAGCTGGATGAAATCCGCCCCGCACGTTCCGCGCTGCTGGCTCACACGCTCCAGTTTGCCGGTGGCATCCTTGACGCCCACGATGCGCGGCAGCTTGGCCAGCTGCCCCATGGTGGCGGGCAGCATGTCCACGACCGAGCGCGGCGGGATGTTGTAGATGATGATCGGGATATCGGCGCAGTCATGCAGAGCAGTGAAATGGGCCACCATGCCGCGCTGGGTCGGCTTGTTGTAGTAGGGGGTCACCACGAGGGCCGCATCGGCGCCGATGCGCGCTGCGAACTCGACAAAGCGAATCGCCTCGACCGTGTTGTTCGACCCGGCACCCGCGATGACCGGCACGCGGCCCGCTGCGGCTTTCACGACCTCTGCGATTACGGTTTCATGCTCTTCATGGCTCAGCGTCGGGCTTTCGCCGGTGGTGCCAACCGGTACAAGGCCGGTCGAGCCCTGCTCGATATGCCATTCTACCAGGTGTTTGAGCGTATCCAGATCCAGCTCGCCGTTGCGAAACGGGGTGACGAGGGCTGGCATAGAGCCTTTGAACATGGGCACGCTCCCTTAGTTGCGAGTGGTCGGCAGGCAAAGCCCCGCCGGAATGGTGGACGAACCGGGTTTTTCAGTTGATACCGGGCCGTCACGGATTATCGTCACAGCCTCTATCCCCGGTTCACGAGAAAATGCAAGAGATGACACGCATTCTGACCTTCATTCTGCTGATCCTTTCGATCCTTGGCACAGGCGCTGCATGGGCTGACCGCCTGTCCGATGCGATGGAGCTGGTGCGGGACAGGAACTGGGACGCGGCGGGCGAGACGGCAGGCCCCGAAGGTACGGTCGCGCGTGATATCATAGAGTGGCACCGCCTGCGTGCGGGCGAAGGAACCTCCCGCGATGTAATGTCCTTTCTGGCGCGTCGCCCGGACTGGCCCGGCCTGTCCTATCTGCGCCAGCAGCAAGAAGAAAACCTGGCCAAGGCGCCCCACCCTGTCACCATCTCCTTCTATTCGAACCACAGCCCTGAGACTGCCGAAGGCGCACTCAGCCTTGCTCGCGCCCTGATCCGGGCCGGGCGGCGCAACGCCGGGGAAGCCGAGATCATCCGCTCTTGGCAAACCATGCCCATGACCGATGAGACGCAGACGGCATTCCTGACGGATTTTGGAGCGTTGATCAAACCGCATCACACCGCGCGGCTGGACCGGCTTTTGTGGGATCACCATCTTGTCAGCGCGCGCCGGATGCTCGACCTGGTGCCGGATGGCCCCCGCAGACTGGCTGAGGCCCGCATTGCCCTGCAGGAGCGCACCGCGGGCGTTGATGCAAGGATTGCTGCTGTCCCGGACAGTCTGCAAGACGATGCCGGCCTCGCCTATGACCGTTTCGACTGGCGCGACCAGAAAGGACGGCGCGAGGATGCCATCCAGATGCTGATAGAGCGCAGCGTGAGCGCCGAAAAGCTTGGCCGCCCCGAAGACTGGCTGCGCCGCCGCCGGGATCTCGCCCGTCAGGACATGCGCGACGGCAACAACGAACGCGCCTATCAGCTTGCCGCTTATCACTTCTCAACCCCGGAAGTCGGCTATGGCTATTCCGACTGCGAATGGCTGGCCGGCTATATTGCCCTGCGCAAGCTGAACGACCCCGCCTTGGCCGCTCAGCATTTCGAGCGCTTTCTTGCTTCGGTCGAAACGCCTATCTCGGTCGGGCGCGGCGGCTACTGGCTGGGCCGCGCCTATGCCGCGCTTGGCCAGGTGGAAAAGGCCCATGCCGCCTATTCCAAAGGCGCGGCCTATCAGACCTCCTTTTACGGGATCCTGGCCGCCGAGGCGCTGGGACGTCCATTCGACCCAGAGCTGGCCACTCCGCCCGCCCTGCCGGACTGGCGCAGCGCCGCCTTCCTGAACTCCTCGGTGACAGAAGCCAGTCTGCAGCTCTTGCGCGCTGGAGAACTATCCCTGGGCGAGCGGTTCCTCACCCATCTGGCCGAGAGCCTCCCGAAGGAACAAGCCTTTCAATTGGGCCAGATGGCCGTCGAGATGGACCAGCCGCATCTTGCCGTGATGATTGGCAAACGGGCCGCGCAATACGGGATCGAGCTGAAAGGCGCTTACTATCCCCTGCACCCGGTGGCCGAGCAGAAACTGCCGATGGCGCCCGAAATGACCCTTGCCATTGCCCGCCGCGAAAGCGAGTTCGATCCCGGCGTGATCAGCCATGCCGGCGCGCGCGGGTTGATGCAGGTGATGCCCGCAACCGCCAAACTGGTAGCCGGTGAGCTGGGCATTCTGGACGATCACAAGACCGCCCGCCTGACGGCGGAATGGGACTACAACGCCGTCCTTGGCGCGCAGTATCTCGCGCGCCTCGCCGAAGAATTCGGCGGCAACGTGGTAATGATGGCGGCCGGCTACAATGCAGGCCCAAGACGCCCGATCGCCTGGATTGAGCGCTATGGCGATCCCCGCGACGGCACCCCCGACATCATCGACTGGATCGAGCACATCCCCTTCAACGAGACCCGCAACTACGTGATGCGCGTGACCGAAAGCCTGCCGGTCTATCGCGCCCGGCTGGGCAAAGCGCCGCTTCCGATCCCCTTCTCGCGGGAGCTGAAGGGTTCAACCCTTGCGGCGTTCGCGCCATAGGGTGAAAAGCCCCGCCGCCACAACGATACCGGCGCCGAGCGCCACATTGAAACGGATCGTCTCGGCAAAGACCACGAGACCCAGCATCGCGGCCCAGGGCAGTTGCAGATATGCAAAAGGCTGAACCGCGCTTGCCTCGGCGGCCTCGTAACAGCGGATCAGAAGGTAGTGCCCCAGCGCTCCTGTCAGGCACAACAACCCCATCCAGCCCCAGTCCGGTGCGCTCATCGGTTCCCAGTTCCAAAGGCCGATCGGCGTCATAAAGACCACGCCGACAACCCCAACATAAAAGAAACTGGTTGCCGAATTGTCCTTGCGCGCCGCGTAGCGCGTCAGCAGCCCGTATAGGGCGAACATCAGAGCGGCCAGAAGCGGCACCAGTGCTGCGGGCTGGAATACACCGACACCGGGCTCCAGAATGATGAGAACGCCAAGGAAGCCGACCAGGATCGCGCTCCATCGCCAGATCCCGACCGTCTCGCCCAGGATCGGCCCCGACAGGGCCGCGATCATCAGGGGGTAGGAGACAAAGACCGCGTGGCTTTCCACCAGCCCCAGAAGGGTGAAGGCCAACACCATGACGCAGATCTCGGCCGCGCAGATGAAACCACGAAAAATCTGCAACCAAATCTGATCGGTGCGGGCGACCTTTTTCAGCCCCCCCGGCTGGCGTAGCGCGATGGACACCACGAAAAGCGACAGGAACCAGTAGCGGATCATCACCACCATGTAGACGTTGTATTCCCCCGCCAGATGGCGCGAGATCCCGTCCTGCAGGGCAAAGACGATCGTGGCACCGATCATCAGCATCACGCCAAGGCGCGTGTTGTTGCCTGCTTCATGGGTCTCTGCGATGCTCATGCCAGCTCTGCCTTTGTCATATGTCTCTTGCGCCCGTAGCCAGGGATCCGCATGACCGAAAATCCGGCTGCCTCCAGCCCCCGACGCACGAAACCCGCCGCCGTATAGGTCGCAGCCGTGCCGCCAGATGCGGTATGCCGCGCCACCTCGGCCATCAGATCCTCGCCCCACAGTTCCGGGTTCTTGGCCGGGGAAAACCCGTCCAGAAACCAGGCATCGGCCTGCCCTGTCCACTCCGGCAGCGACAGGCGCGCGTCGCCCCTGATCATATCGAACCGCAGGGTGTCAAAGGTGCAGTTGCCTTCTCCGCTCCATTGCTCCAGGAACCGGTCAGCCCATGGGGCGACCACGGGAAACGCCCTGAGCGCCTTTTCCATGTCGGCGGGCGCCATCGGGAACGCCTCGAAACTGGTGAACTGTAGCGCGCCCGTCTGACCGCTTTCCTCCCAGAGTTTCCAGGCCGCCAGCAGATTGAGGCCGGTGCCAAATCCCAGCTCGGCAATGTGGAACCCCGGCACGAACCGCGCAGGCAGGTCGTTTCCCGCGAGGAATACATGCTCGGTCTCCGCCAGCCCATCCTGAAGCGAGAAATAGGGATCGTCGAACTGCTGCGACACGGGAACGCTGCCGTCTCGCCAGCTTAGACACGCCTGCTGGTCTGCCATGCTGTTTTCCCCTAAGTGATGTCACGGATTGGCGCGACACTGGCGAAAGGGCGGGTGAATGGCAATGGCAGATATCACTGTGCGCGGGGCAGGCATCTTTGGTCTCTCCATCGCCTGGACCTGCGCTCGACGCGGCGCAAAGGTGCAGGTGATTGACCCCTTCGGCCCCGGCGCAGGATCGAGCGGCGGGCTCGTGGGTGCACTTGCCCCCCACGTGCCAGAGAACTGGAACCCAAAGAAGCAGTTCCAGTTCGAAAGCCTTCTGATGGCCGAAGGCTTCTGGGCCGGGGTTGAGCAGGCAGGCGGCGTCGCCCCGGGATACGGGCGCACAGGACGGCTGCAACCGATCAACGATGCGCGCACGCTGGAACTGGCCCGCCAGCGCGAAGGCACCGCTGCAGATCTCTGGCGCACCAACGAGGGACAGCAGGCCAACTGGACAGTCTGTGCGGCAGAGGCTTTCGGAGATTGGGCACCGCCCAGCGCCACCGGCTTTGTCATCCACGACACGCTCAGCGCACGCATCCATCCACGCCGCGCATGCGCTGCGCTTGTGGCGGCCCTGAAGACCCAAGGTGTTGCCATTCAGTCAGATGGCCCAGATCAGGGACAGGTCTTGCACGCCACCGGATACGCGGGTTTGCAGGAACTGAACCAGACCACCGGCAAGACCATCGGCGGCGGCGTCAAGGGTCAGGCCGCACTATTGCGCTACGACGCCGGAGAGGTTCCACAGCTTTACGCCGACAGCCTCCATATCATCCCGCATGCGGATGGCACCGTTGCAATTGGCTCCACGAGTGAGCGGGAATTTGACAACGGTTCCGACACCGACAACCAGCTGGACGACATCCTCATCCGCGCCCGCGCGGCCTTGCCCCTGCTGCAAGAGGCGCCAGTCATCGACCGCTGGGCCGGGGTGCGCCCACGTGCCAAATCCCGCGCGCCCATGCTGGGTCCCTGGCCGGACCGGCCCGGTCACTTCATCGCAAATGGCGGTTTCAAGATCGGTTTCGGCATGGCCCCCAAAGTTGCCGAGGTCATGGCAGAGCTGCTGATGAACCAACAGGACAGCATCCCGAAGGGCTTTCGCGTCGAAGACAACCTGTGAGAAAAGTGGGGCCTCTTGTTGCGATCCGGGTCAAGGGAGGCGCAGCCTGCGCGCATCGCGCGCCTTGCCCTTGACGCGGATCGGAACACCCCACAATCGGGATCGCGCTTTTGAGGGCAGACCTGCCCGTCAAAACGCTTCTCAGTCCCCCTTCCCGCCGCGCAGCGGCGCCGGGCCCAACTGCCCGCGTCATATTCGCAGAATATGGCCCGGCAGGCGGGAGCCTCCCCTTTCAGGCTGCCTCGGCCTCTGCACTCATGCATTGCCGCCCGTCCGGTCCGCGCACCCATAGATCATCGCCCGCCCGGCAGAAAGTCGCCGTCTCAAAGTGCATCAGCGGTGACGACGCCCGAAAGGAAAAACGTTTGAGCGGACCAATCACCTCTTCTGCCAGAAGCATCAGGTGTTGTGCCAGCAGGGGGCCATGCACGACAAGCCCGTCGTAGCCCTCCACATCCCGCGCATAGTCCAGATCATAATGGATCCGGTGTCCGTTAAAGGTCAGCGCCGAATAGCGAAACAACAGGGTCGAGGAAAACGCCTCTTCCCGCGCATCCGTCTCGTCAACGCGCGCTTGCGGCGCAACCGGCTGCGGTGCCCTTGGATCGGGGTCTTCGCGATAGACCAGATCCTGCCATTCCGTCAGGCAAAGCCGACCGTCCTGCCAGATCTCGTGCCGCAGGGTGACAAAAGCGAGCGGGCCGGTTCGCCCCTCTTTATGCTCCGCCTTTTCCAGGGTTGATCGCTTCTCTGCACGCACGCCTGCACGAACCGGAGCATCGAACTGCAGCTTGCCCCCCGCCCACATGCGACGCGGCAAGCCCAAATCGGGGATCAGCCCGCCCGCAGCGCCGACGCGGGGATGGCCATCCCTGCCCAGTCCAGCCGGGGGCTGCGGTGCCCAGAAGTACAGCTGATGAAAGAACGGCGGCAAGGGACTACACAAGCCGATCGACGGCTCCCGTCCCAGCGCCACCTCAAAGGCCGCTGCCCGGGCGGGATCCATCACATCACTCTGGCGCTCAAGGTGCTCTGTTTCGGCAAAATCGCTCATGGCGCGACCTTATCCTGCCAAACATAAATCGCAAGCCGAGACAGGTTGTCACCACATTGGTGTTTCCGCGATCAGCGGATGATTTCAGAGCGCAGCTTCTGCATCAGTGTCTCAAGCGTCTTGCGATAGAGTTCGCTTTGGAGCTGCCCGTTCTCATCAAATTCATTCGATGAATCCGCAAGATGCATTTCAGGGCCCTGCAGAATACGCGGCTGAAACGGCACCATGAAACCGCGGAGGATCATCTGCGCTCGCTCTCCGCCAGCGCGCCCGGCCGCGGCGGACATCACCGCGACCGGCTTGTCTGCCCAAGGCTTTCCATCGGCCCGGCTCACCCAATCAAGGGCATTTTTCAAGGCGCCAGACGGACCCTTGTTGTATTCCGGCGTCGAAATCGCGACCGCATCGGCCGATGCAATCTGATCTGCCAATGCCTGCACTGCGGCTGGCACCCCGTCGCGATCCTCGTCGTCGCCATTGTACAACGGCAGGTTCAGATCAGCCTCGACATGGGTGCAAGGTCCGAACAGTCGCGCGGCCTCTTTCAACAGCATGCGATTGGTCGCGCCCTTGCGCAGCGATCCAGACAGTGTGAGTAAAACAGGCTCGGTCATAAAAAGGTCCTTTGGGTTTGCAGCGACTCTGGCTGCAAATCTAGGTCGCGGTTGCGCAGAGGCAAAGCCCTGTCGCCGCGCAGCTCATGTGCATCCACTCAGACCCCAAAGTTCAAGACCGTCAGCCCTGCGGAATGATCACGATCTCCACACGGCGGTTGCGCGCCTTGCCCTCTTCGGTGAGGTTGCTGGCCACCGGTTCTTCCTCGCCGCGCCCAATGGTGCGGATCCGGTTGTAGGGCACACCGCCCGCCTGGATCTGATCTGCCACCACATTGGCGCGCCGTTCGGACAGGCCCTGATTGTAGGCCGCATCGCCATCACTGTCGGTATGGCCGATCACCTGCACCATGCTGTTGGGATAGCGCACAAGGCTATCCGCCACCTTCAGCAGGTCCGAGCGCACGGACGGGGTAATCGCGGAGCTGTCGGTGGCAAAGGTCAAATCGTTCGGCAAAAGGACAATCAGCCGGTCACCGGTATTGACGATCGAGATACCATCGTTCGAAATCGACTGGCGCAGTTCGGCTTCCTGCTTGTCCAGCTGGCTGCCGATCAATCCGCCCGCAATGGCGCCCACTGCGGCTCCGCCAAGGACCGCGCCGGTTTTGTTGCTTGAGTTGGACAGGGCACCGATACCGGCCCCGAGAATGCCGCCAGCAATCAGACCCTGCTGTTCTTTGCTGGGGCCGCCATTGCTGTTCAGCATTGCGGGATCGGTGCAGGCGCCAAGGCCCAGCGCCGCTGTGACCGCGGCCACGGTCGAGAATTTCATGAATGTCATTTTGCCAACCTTCTGACTGCTCTGGACAGCTTGCGCCCCAGCTGAGGCTCGGCTGCACTTGTTTTAAAGGCAGTATCGCGATTGCACGAGGGCCGCTCAAGTGAGAACTGGCAGGTTTAGGCGGTTTGCCGCCCACCCTTTTCATCCCCATCAAGGTCATCCCCGCGCGCTGCTTCAAACGCCAGCATTGCCCGTTTCACTCCGGTGCCCCAATGATACCCTCCCAAGGCACCGGATTTACGCAGGGCCCGATGACAGGGAATGAGCCAGCTCACGGGATTCTTGCCCACGGCCGTGCCCACGGCCCGCACCGCGCGGGGGGAACCGATGGCTTTGGCAAGTTCGGAATAGGTTGTGACATGACCTGACGGGATGCGCAGCAGGGCCTCCCAGACCTTGATCTGAAGGGGCGCCCCGATCATGTGCAACACTGCTTCCCCCTTTTGCGCAAAAACCGCGTGGGCAAATGGGCGCAGCGCCATCGGATCCTCGACAAACTCTGCCTGCGGCCAGCGGGCACGCATATCGGCCATGGTCGGCTCGGCGCCGATTTCGGCAGCAAAGGCCAGCCCGCAGATGCCTTTTTCGGTGCCCATAACCAGCGCCAGTCCAAAGGGGCTGTCGAACCACCCCCAGCGGATCACAAGTCCCGCGCCCTTGCGTGCGTATTCGCCGGGACTCATCGCCTCCCAGCGCAGGAACAAATCGTGTAGGCGTCCGGACCCCGACAGCCCCACCGCATGGGCGGTCTCAAAAGTCGAGAACCGCTCCTGCAGCAGGGTTTTGGCATGACCCAGGCGCAGGTATTGCTGATATCGCTTGGGCGAGACGCCAACCCACGCCGAAAAGAGCCGTTGAAAATGCGCAGGACTCATGCTCATCCGTGCCGCCAGCACCTCAAGGCTCAGATCCTCGCTACCATCGTCGATCACCTCGATCGCGCGCCGGATAACTCCGTAATGATAGCTTTGATCGACCGGCTCAAAGGTCATGGCGCGCACTCCTGCAGTTTATTTGGCCCAAGAATAATCAAGCATCCGGCCGCAAACGACCCGGAATTTGCGCTTTATGCCCATCTGCAAACGTCTCATCGGCAACAGTCCCTAAGCTCTGCGAAACCAATGGCGCGTTTTTCATTTGCGCCCCCGGAGCCTGATCGGCAAAAGGGGCAGCATGGCAAAGCAACTCGATTACCATACCCTGCGCGAGATTTTCTCGCGCTTTCAGGCAGCCGAGCCAGAGCCCAAGGGCGAACTGGAGCATGTGAACGTCTACACGCTGGTGGTCGCCGTCGCCCTGTCGGCGCAGGCGACGGATGCAGGTGTAAACAAGGCCACCCGCGAACTGTTCAAGATCGCGGACGCGCCGCAAAAGATGCTGGACCTTGGCGAAGATGGCTTGATTGAGCACATCAAGACCATCGGCCTCTACCGCACCAAGGCCAAGAACGTCATCAAGATGGCCCGCATTCTGGTCGAGAAGTACGGCGGCGAGGTGCCCAATTCCCGCGCCGCCCTGCAGTCCCTTCCGGGCGTGGGACGCAAGACCGCCAATGTGGTTCTGAACATGTGGTGGCACTACCCGGCCCAGGCGGTGGATACGCATATCTTCCGCGTCGGCAACCGATCTGGCATCTGTCCCGGAAAGGATGTGGACGCCGTGGAGCGCGCCATCGAAGACAATATCCCGGTCGACTTCCAGCAGCACGCCCATCACTGGCTGATCCTGCACGGCCGTTATCACTGCAAGGCACGCAAGCCGATGTGCGGCACCTGCCTCATCCGCGACCTGTGCCAATACGAGGACAAGACCCTATGAAAACCTACCAGATTGTCGGCATCGGCAACGCCGTTGTCGATGTAATCAGCCAATGCGATGACAGCTTTCTTGACGATATGGGGATCGAGAAAGGCATCATGCAGTTGATCGAGCGGGAGCGCGGCGAGGTGCTGTATGGCGCGATGGAAAGCCGTGTGCAGACGCCGGGAGGCTCTGTCGCCAATACTATCGCAGGCGCCGGTGCGCTGGGGCTGGATGCGGCCTTTATCGGGCGCGTACATGACGATGCCCTGGGGCGCTTCTATGCCGATGCGATGAACGAGGATGGCGTCGATTTCGTGAACCCGCCTGTGCCCGGCGGTGAGTTGCCTACATCACGCTCGATGATCTTCGTCTCTCCTGACGGAGAGCGGTCGATGAACACCTATCTTGGCATATCCTCTGAACTCAGTTCGGCAGATGTGCCGAACGAGGTGGCCGGGCAAACCCAGATCATGTTCCTTGAGGGCTATCTTTTTGACAAGGACAAAGGCAAGACCGCCTTCATGGAGGCTGCCCGCGATTGTCGGCAGGGCGGCGGCAAACCGGGTATCGCCATCTCGGATCCCTTCTGCGTCGAACGCCACCGGGGCGATTTCCTGTCGCTGATCGAGAACGAGCTGGAGTTCGTGATCGGCAACGAGGACGAGATCCGTTCGCTGTTTGAAACCGATGATCTGGAAGAGGCCCTGGCCAAGACCGCAGCGATCTGCCCGCTGGTGGTCTGCACCCGCTCGGGCGATGGGGTGTCGGTGATCTCCGGCGAGACCCGCATTGATGTGCCTGTCACAAAGGTGGTGCCGGTGGATGCAACCGGCGCAGGCGATCAGTTCGCAGCCGGGTTCCTTTTTGGTCTGGCCACGGGCCGCGATCTGGAGACTTGTGCCAAAATTGGAAACATCTGCGCAGCCGAGGTGATCAGCCACATCGGCCCGCGCCCAGAAAAAGATATGCGCGCGGTCCTGAAATCCGAGGGGCTTTTCTGAAAAAGGTCGGGAAACTCCCGCCCGTCGAAGATGCCCCAAGGGGCACCATCTCCCGTTGGGCGTGGGGGGGGGGGGGGCCCCCCCCCCCCCCCCCCCCCCCCCCCCCCCCCCCCCCCCCCCCCCCCCCCCCCCCCCCCCCCCCCCCCCCCCCCCC
>NZ_JBBVGR010000005.1:0-338395 GCF_038148855.1 Phycobacter sedimenti
ATCTGTCCGCTGCCCCAGCCCGCCCCCGCGGCGGTGGGGTGTGCCGCCCCCCTCGGCGCTGGGGCCCCGGCGCCGCGCCTTTGGCGCGGCGCCGGGCCCAAGACTGCAAGCGGGCTCTGCCACAGGCGGGGCATGCTTCAGGCGCGGGAGCACCCGCCCCTTCCCCTTCCACAAGCCACTGACGCCAAAGACCCTAAGCTTGCAGGGCGCGCGCCAATAGAACAGCCAATTGCGCCACCTTTGTCCGATAGGTTTCATAATCCTCCGAGGTATGCTTGATGCCCTTGAGCGCCGCGCAGATGACCCCGGCAATTTCTTCGGCCTCACCGATTCCTTCCGGCAAAACCCGCATCTCCAACCACTGTGCATAGACACCGGCCAGAGCCGCCTCGCCTTCCTGGATCGCCTCCGGCGCGACGCTCAGGCTGGCCTCGAACAGCTCCATGCCATGCGCCGACGACATCATGGTCTCCATCGTCGCCCCCCCGTGTTCCGCAAAGGCCCGCCCGAAACGATCGACCAAGGCCCCTTCTCGCTCCAGCGCAGCATGAACGTCTTCGACCGCTTGCGCATAATAGGCCTCAACCAATGCGGTAAAGATCGCCTCCTTGTTGCGAAAATGCAGATAAACCGCCGGGCGGGACATTCCCGCGCCCCGCGCTATGTCGTCCATTGACGTCTTGCGAAACCCGTAGGCCGAAAAGGCCTGCCAGGCGGATTGCAAAATGGTCTGGGCTTTGGGGTCGGAAGCAAATCGAAGCATATCGAATCAACTGACACTATCGATCAAATTTGTCAATTGACACGCTGACACAAAAGGCCCATTTTGTCAGAGCATCCACAACCGAAGGTGAGCCCCATGCCAACCACGCTCAGGATCAATGGAACAGACCACGAGGTCGACCTGCCGCAGGACGTCCCCCTGCTCTGGGTCTTGCGTGACGAGATCGGCCTCACCGGCACCAAGTTCGGCTGCGGCGTTGCGGCCTGCGGGGCCTGCACCGTACACATTGACGGGGTCGCGACCCGCTCCTGCCAGGTGGCGCTTGGCGATGTCTGGGGGGAGGTGACCACCATCGAAGGCGTCGGCACCCCCGATGCCATGGCCGCGATCCAGCAGGCCTGGGTCGATCACCAGGTCGCCCAATGTGGCTATTGCCAGTCGGGACAGATCATGCAGGCCGCCAGCCTTCTGACCGAGAACCCCGCCCCCAGCGACGATGACATCGACTTTGCCATGCAGGGCAACCTCTGCCGCTGTGGCACCTACCCGCGCATGCGCGCCGCGATCCACGCGGCCGCCAAGATGATGCAGGAGGCATAACCCATGGCCAGCATCGGAAAAATCGCCCGCCGCAGCTTCCTGATCGGCTCTGCCGCCATCCTGGGCGGGGTGGCCTTTGGCACCTACAAATACCACCAGCCCGCGCCGAATCCCCTGTCTCCGGACGAGGGACAGGCAGCGCTCAACCCCTTTGTCATGGTGGATCAGTCCGGCGTCACGCTGGTTGCGCCGCGCGCCGAGATGGGTCAAGGCGTGGAAACCTCCTGGGTGGCCCTCATCGCCGAAGAGCTGGACGTGCGCCCCGAGGCGGTCAAGGTCATCCACGGCCCCGCCGCCAAGGCGTATTACAACAGCGCCATGATGGCCGAGGCCCTGCCGGGGCGTGGCTATGACGCCAGCAACTTCCAGCACTCGTTGGGGCAGATCGTCGGCCATATGTCCAAGTTTCTGGACCTGCAAGTGACCGGCGGCTCCTCCTCGATGAAAGACGGGTTCGAACGGATGCGGATGGCCGGCGCCACCGCGCGCGAAACCCTGAAAGAGGCCGCCGCGCAGCGCCTTGGCACCTCTCGGGCGCTGCTGAGCACCGAGGACGGCCATGTGATCGCCCTGGACGGCAGCCGGATCGCCTATACCGATCTGGCGGTCGAGGCCGCCGGGCTTGAGCCGCAAGAGGCCGAGCTGCGCCCCGCCTCCCAATGGAAATACGTCGGCAAGGACATGCCGCGCCTTGATATGGTGGCCAAGGCCACGGGCACTGCGGGCTTTGGCGTCGATGTGCGCCTTGAGGGCATGAAATTCGCCGCCATCCGGCAAAGCCCGCATTTCGGTGTCGGCAAGACTTCCTTTGATGCCAGTGCAGCAGAAACCATGCCGGGCGTGGAAAAGGTGCTGGATCTCGGGGATGCCGTGGCGGTGGTCGCGACCAACACCTGGCTGGCCCAGAAGGCCGTGGATGCGATCGACATCGCCTGGGAGGCCGCCCCCTATCCCGAAACCACCGATGCCGTCTTTGCCGAGATCGAAAAGGCCTTTGACAAAAGCCCAAACTCGACCCTGCGCGACGATGGCGATGTCGACAGCCTCCCCGAGGGCGCCGAGGTGATTGAGGCCGAATACCGCCTGCCCTATCTGGCCCATGCCACGATGGAGCCGATGAACGCCACCGCGCTTTACACCGGCGATGCATTGCAAGTTTGGGCCCCCAACCAGGGGCCGACGGTGGTACAGAAATCGGCAGCGGAGATCGCGGGCCTGCCGAAAGAGGCGGTCGAGGTCCACACCACATACCTCGGCGGCGGCTTTGGTCGCAGGATCGAGGTGGACTATGCCAATCGCGCGGTTCAGGTGGCCATGCAGATGCGCGGCACGCCCGTGCAGCTGACCTGGAGCCGCGAAGAAGACATGACCCATGACTTC
Organism: Phycobacter sedimenti; assembly: GCF_038148855.1. Taxonomy (NCBI): domain Bacteria; kingdom Pseudomonadati; phylum Pseudomonadota; class Alphaproteobacteria; order Rhodobacterales; family Roseobacteraceae; genus Phycobacter; species Phycobacter sedimenti. The sequence continues at coordinate 2,705 of NZ_JBBVGR010000005.1, forward strand.
TACCGCCCCGGCGCAATTGCCCGCTACCGCGCGGCGGTGAAGGACGGCAAGGCCGTGATGGTCCACGGTAAGATCGCTGCCCAGTCCACCACGGTGGAGGGCGCGGGCCGCATGCTGGGCCTGCCCATGTCGGGCCCGGACAAGGGCCATGTGGATGCGGCCTTCAACCAGCCGCTGGCGATCCCGAATTTCCGCGTCGAGGGCTATCTGGTGAAGCCGATGATCCCCGTTGGCTTCTGGCGCTCGGTCGCGGCGTCTTTCAACGGTTTCTTCTCGGATACCATCCTGGATGAGATGGCCCACGCTGCGGGCCGCGATCCGCTGGAGTTCCGGCTGGAGCTGGCCCGCGCCGAGTGGGAGCCAGCGGCACAGGTGCTGGAAAAGGTCCGCGATATGTCCGGCTGGACTGGCCAGACGCCGGATGGCGTGGGGCGCGGTGTGGCGCTGGCCTATAGTTTCGGCACCCCCGTGGCCGAGGTGATCGAGGTGGTGGACGAGGACGGTCAGATCCGCATCAACAAGGCCTGGATCGCCGCCGACATCGGCCTGGCCGTTGATCCCCGCAACGTGGAAGCGCAGCTGTTCAGCGGCCTCGCCTATGGTCTGTCAGCGGCCTGTTTCGGAGAGATCACCTTCGCAGGCGGCGCGGTGGAGCAGCAGAACTTCCCCGATTACGAGGCGATGCGCATGCATACCATGCCAGCGGTCGAGGTCGCGGTTCTGCAAAATCAGACCCACATGGGCGGCGCGGGTGAGCCCGGCACGCCCCCGGCAGCCCCGGCACTGGCCAATGCGCTGTTCGACATCACCGGCAAACGCGCCCGCAGCCTGCCCTTGATGCACGAGTTCGACCTGTTGGTTTGATCCAGCGTGGCAAGAGTTGAAAAACGAGCCCGCCGCTGACGCGGCGGGCTTTTTTTGTTTGCCAGCCTGATTGGTCTGCTATGCGGACAAAGCGGGCTTTCGTTGGGCTGCTTCAATGGCGGCTTTCTGGGTTTGGCCAAGTGACAGATTAATGAAGTCTATGGTTTGGCTCGCAAGTCGATTCTTTTTACCATAGCCTGTGGCCAACTTTATCTGACGGACTTCCCTGTGCGCGCATTTTTACACTTATTTCCTGGTATTTTTATGATCATCGTAGCGGCGTCGGCTGCCAGAGGCGAGAACACGGCGTCAGAGCTTCCAAGCCCCGATCGCATACGCGAGCTCTATCACGAAGCGGCGACCAATTGGCCGATGATACCGCGCACAGCGCTAGTGGCTTTTGTCGCGGCGGAGGATCGCCGTTTCTTCGAAAAGCCACCACAGAACTCGACCATCACGCAACAGATTGGAAGTTGGTATCTGCTACCAGGGACAGGGAGACTCCAAAGGATAGCGCTTTCATTTGTGATTGGTGAAGCGCTCACACATGATGAGGTTCTAAATTGGTATGTGAACCAGATTTTCCTAGGGCAAACCTGCTTTGGTCTTCCTAGCGCAGCGATGGCTTACTTTGGAAAACCTGTTGAAGGTTTGAGACTTGAGGAAATCGCTTACCTAGCAGCACTGCCCAAAGCCCCTGTGCATTTTCATCCTGTGAGGTCCTACGACCGAGCTGTTGAGCGCAGAAATTTCGTGCTATCAGAAATGTTGAAAGGAGGGTTCATATCAGAACATGAAGCTGAAAGCGCCATCAAGACGGCCCTAGTTGTAATTCAACCTCTGGCACGCTGCGAACCCGAAGAATAGCTGACGTTCGCTCTCTGCGCAGCATCGGTCAATATGGGCTCAAAGCGGACCAGCGCGATTGGGAGGGGATATTTCGCTTTCCCTCTCCCCCACGTTCGACTGAGACGAGCCCCCGATCAGGCTGACTTCTGCAACGGGCTTGCGCGGCGGCAATCGGCCCAGTCGCGCACGGCTTCGCCGAAGGCCAGGAACAGCGGGCGTGAGACCGGATCGTTAGCGGCGTCCCATTCCGGGTGCCATTGCACGGCCATGGTAAAGCCGGGCGCGTCCTTGACGTAGATCGCCTCGGGTGTGCCGTCGGGGGCGTGGCCGTCGATCACGATCCGCGCGCCGGGGTGTTTGATCCCCTGCCCGTGCAACGTGTTGGTCATCACCTCATCGGCACCGAACAGGCGGTGGAACACCCCGCCGGTGGTCAGTTTCACCGAATGGCGCAGGGCGAATTTCTCCTCCAGTGTGCCATCGGGAGGCATGCGGTGGTTCATCCGGCCAGGCAGATCGCGGATTTCGGGATAAAGCGTGCCGCCCATGGCCACGTTCACCTCCTGAAAGCCGCGGCAGATGCCGAGGAAGGGCTGGCCACGTTCGACGCAGGCGCGCACCAACGGCAGGGCGATAGCGTCGCGGGCACGGTCAAAGGCGCCGTGGGCCTCGGTCTCTTCCTCGCCGTATTCATGGGGGTGCACATTGGGGCGCCCGCCGGTCAGGAGGAAGCCGTCAAATGTCTCAAGCAGCTCCTCCACCGACACGAACCGTGGATCCGATGGGATCAGCAGTGGCATGCAGCCCGAAACTTCGGCCACCGCCTCGGAGTTCATCGTCCCGCCCGCATGGGCCGGATACTGATCGTTGATCAGATAGGAATTGCCGATAATGCCTACTTTGGGCCGCGCCATGATCTACTCGCGTCTTGTTGAATTGACGTGAGCGTAGCGGCGGTGCGCAGCGCATTCAACTCGACAGCATGGCGCAGGCGCCTGTTCAGCCTCGCACAGCGCGCATAGCGGTGAATCTTAAGGCATTCATGCTAGCCACTCCGCAAAGACATGGCCCGCACGCAGGCTGCGCACGGGCCGTTCTTTCACTTGTTGGGCAGGGATTGATCAGGCCTCGCCCACCAGGCCCACAGCCTCGATCCCGGCAAGGGCGGCGGCGGCGTCGTTGTCCGAGGTGTCGCCCGTCACGCCAACGGCGCCCAGCACGGTGCCCTTTTTGTCGCGGAGCAGAACGCCGCCGGGCACTGGAATGACCTGACCACCATAGACGCCATTCACGGCGGCCATGAAATAGGCCTGCTGCTCGGCGCGGGCCATCTGGGCGCTGCCGGACATGCCCAGCATCACCGCGCCATAGGCCTTGCCGTGGGCAATGGCAAAACGCCCCGGTGCGGCGCCGTCTTCGCGTTCGAAGGCCTGAACGTGGCCGCCCGCATCCAGCACCACCACCGACAGGGGTTTGAGGTCCATCTCGCGGCCCTTTTCCAGAGCCTTGCGAATGATGGTGCGCGCGCGTCGAAGTGAGATCGTCATCACTGGGTTCCTTCCGTATAATTATGTCTGTCTGGTTCCACCAAAGAAAAGGACCGCAAGCGGGGTGCGGTCCTTCCATATCTGATTATCCGGCTGCCTTCAGTTCCAGGCGGCGGGCATGGAGCACCGGCTCAGTATAGCCGGAGGGCTGGATGCGGCCCTTGAAGACCAGATCGCAGGCGGCCTGGAAGGCGATGCCGTCAAATCCGGGGGCCATCGGGCGATAGGCGGGATCGCCCGCGTTCTGCCCGTCCACCACGGCGGCCATCTTCTGCATCGCGGCCATGACCTGCTCTTCGGAGACGACGCCATGGTGCAACCAGTTGGCCAGCGCTTGGCTGGAAATCCGGCAGGTGGCACGGTCTTCCATCAGGCCCACATCGTTGATGTCCGGCACCTTGGAGCAGCCGACACCCTGATCGACCCAGCGCACCACATAGCCAAGGATACCTTGTGCGTTGTTCTCGATCTCGTTGGCGATTTCAACATCCGACAGGTTCTGCCCTTCCATCACCGGGATGGTCAGCAGGTCCGCAAGGCTGCCACGGGCGCCGCCTGCCTTCAGTTCATCCTGACGTGCGAGCACATCGACCTTGTGGTAGTGCGTTGCGTGCAGGGTTGCGGCGGTGGGCGATGGCACCCAGGCGCAGGTCGCACCCGATTTCGGATGGCCGATCTTGGCCTCCAGCATCTCGCCCATACGGTCGGGCATGGCCCACATGCCCTTGCCGATCTGCGCGCGCCCTTTGAGACCGCAGGCGAGACCGATATCGACGTTGCGATCCTCGTAGGAGGCAATCCAGGGGGTCGATTTCATCTCGCCCTTACGCAGCATCGGCCCAGCTTCCATCGAGGTGTGGATCTCGTCGCCTGTGCGATCCAGGAAGCCCGTGTTGATAAAGGCCACCCGCGATTTGGCGGCGCGGATGCATTCCTTGAGGTTCGCGGAGGTGCGGCGCTCTTCATCCATGATACCGATCTTGACGGTGTTGCGCGGCAGGCCCAGCGCGTCTTCGACGTGATCGAAGATGCGCACCGCAAAGGCGACCTCTTCGGGGCCGTGCATCTTGGGCTTCACCACATAGACGGATCCGTGCAGGGAATTGCCGCCGGTCGATTTGAGGTCATGCATGGCGATCAGCACAGTGATCATCGCATCAAGGAAGCCTTCGCCCGCCTCGCGGCCTTCGCTGTCGAGCACAGCCGGGTTGGTCATGAGATGGCCAACGTTGCGGATCAGCAGGAGCGACCGCCCTTTCAGGGTCGCGGCCTCGCCTGCGGCAGTGGTGTAAGAGATGTCATCGTTCAGAACGCGGGTGAAGGTCTGCCCACCCTTGCTGACCTCTTCGGCCAGATCGCGTTTCATCAGACCCAGCCAGTTGGAATAGGCCTGCACCTTGTCCGCCGCGTCCACGCAGGCGACAGAGTCCTCGCAGTCCATGATGGTGGACAGGGCTGATTCCAGCGTGATGTCGTTGATGCCCGCCTGGTCGTCCTTGCCGATGTTGCCGGTGGCGTCGATTTCGACGATGGCGTGAAGACCGTTGTTCTTGAGGAAGACGCGAGACGGAGCAGAAGCCTCGCCCGCGTAGCCCGCGAACTGGCCAGCATCTTTCAGAGCCGGGACAAGTGCCCCGTCGGAAACCGACACCCCATCGATGTCTGCCCAGGAGCCTGAGGCCAGCGGGAAGGTCTCATCAAGGAAAGCCCGCCCCCAGGCAATCACCCGTGCGCCGCGCGCCGCGTCATAACCGCCACCGGCAGGCAGGTCGCCCATGGCATCGGTGCCGTAAAGCGCATCGTACAAGGACCCCCAGCGGGCATTTGCGGCATTGAGGGCAAAGCGTGCGTTGGTGATCGGCACCACCAGCTGCGGACCCGGCGTATGGGCGATCTCAGGGTCGACATTTTCGGTCTCAACCTCAAAGTCATCGCCCTCGGGCACAAGGTAGCCGATCTCTTTCAGGAAGGCGGTATAGGCTTCGGCATCATGCGGCTGGCCGCGACGCTCGATATGCCAGGCATCGATCCGCCCCTGGATCTCTTCGCGTTTGGCCAGAAGGGCGCGGTTCTCGTCCCCCATGCCGTTGACCAGACCGGACAGCCCCCCCCAAAAGGCATCCGCGCTTACGCCCGTTCCCGGCAAAGCCTTGGTTTCGATGAAGTCAGCCAGCTCGGATGCGACCTGCATCCCGTGAATGTCTTTCCTGTCGGCCATGCGCTCTTTCTCCTCCAAGGTCATCCGTGGTTGTTTCTCCGATACAGGAAAAGTTTCCTATCGGCAACAAGGGTGGTAAATTTTTCTGACCAATTCATCAGAGACTGTTTCAAATCTTCTTTGCAGATCCTGCCTTGGCCGTGGCGCGGCAGCGCGTCGAGCAATAGATCACCTGCTCCCAATCGCGCGCCCACTTGCGTCGCCAGCTGAATGGCCGGGAGCAGATCGGGCAGATCTTGCTGGGCAGATCGGATTTCTTGCGCATGCGGGCCATCAGAAATCAAAACTCATCTGGGCAGAAGCTTTGGCTGCGCCTTTGCCTCGCTTGTGGCGACTGGAAGGTGGTTTTCGGCTGGCGTGTTTCTGGACGATGCGCTGTGCAACGGGGCGGAACCCCTCGGCTCTGCGTACGTCCCAGACCGCATCACGGGCCGTGCGCGCCGCGGCTTGCACATCAACGATGGGTTCAGGGTAACTGCGGCCCAGCAGCTGCCCCGCGCCCTCCCACTTCCACGGCTCCTGAAGGAAGCGATCCGGCACCCCGGCCAGTTCTGGCAGCCAGGTGCGCGTGAAGGCTCCGGTCGGGTCCTGATCCAGCCCCTGCTTTACCGGGTTATAGATGCGGATCGTGTTCATCCCCGTGGTACCAGACTGCATCTGCACCTGGCTCCAGTGAATGCCCGGCTCATAGTCGGTGAACATGCGCGCCAGATGTTGCCCGGTCCTGCGCCAATCGAGCCACAGATGATAGGAGGCCACGGACATAACCATAGCCCGCATGCGAAAGTTCAGCCAGCCGTTCGCCCTGAGCGAGCGCATGCAGGCATCGACAAAGGGCATTCCTGTCTCGCCCGCTTGCCAGGCCTTCAGTCGTATCGCATCCGGCTCCACTGGCCGCAGTCCCTCGTAGGCAGGATGCAGGCAATGACGCTCAATATCCGGCTGATCTTCCAGCTTTTGAATGAAGTGATCGCGCCAGGCCAGACGCGCCTGAAACGACTTGAGCGAGCCGGACCAACCACCGTTGCGCTCTTTGGATTGCTGATTTCGCGTCGCCTGCACCGCCTCGCGGACAGAAAGCGTGCCGAACGCCAGATGCGGGGAAAGGCGCGAGCAGGCCTGAGCGCCCTCCAGCGGCGAGGACATGGCGCGCCGGTAGTGCTGGCCGCGATGTTCCAGAAAACTCATCAGGCGCTCACGGCCCGCGCGGCGTCCACCCGCCTGGACCGAGCGGATCCCATCCGCGTTCAGGCCCAGGTCCGTGGCCTTTGGCATGGGGGCACGCGTCACTGCCACAGCCCTGATGCGGTCTGGCGCGGGCAAGCGCGGCTGTGTCATGACATCGTCCCGTGCCGACTGCCAGCCGCTGCGCCCTGCAAGACGGCGCACGACCCCGCACTGGGGAATTTCGATCCAGGGCACCCCCCGACCGCGCGCCCAGGCCGCCACACGTTTGTCGCGTTCGTAGGTCCAGCCGTTGCCGGTTTCCTCGTGGCTGACCAGACGCAGACATCGGTACCGCTCTGCCAACTCATCCAGCACCGCAACCGCATCGCCAGTCCGTATTGCCAGATCGGCACCGCGTTGCAGCAGTGACAGACGCAGATCCCGCAGGCTTTCCTCGAGAAAACGATACTGGCGAAAGGAGGCATCCGGCTGTTGCCAGAGATCCGGCTCGACGATGTAGAGGCAAAGCACGGGATCCCCAAACGAGATCACCCGGTCCAGTGCCGGGTGATCGTCAACTCGCAGGTCGCGCTTGAACCACAGGATCGATGTCATGCGACATCAGATAAGCGCCGCACGAGGATAGTCAAAAGCTGCCTGTCAGGCGCGTTTGCGCCGCCATGCGGCAAACCCGCCAAGCGCCCCCAGAAGCAGCAGGCCAGAGGCCGGGATCGGCACGGGCGCGGCATCAAAGGTCACCTCGCTCAGCATGATCCAGCTGCTGTTCTGAGCGAAGATATCAAAGACCAGGCTGTTTGTGGGCGCCACCGAAGCAAGATTGATCGTATGCGCAATCGGGGCGCTGCCGCCCGGGTCGGTCACGTAGGACAAGAAGCTGTCGTTCACTTCCAGTTTCTGAGGTGTCCGGACCCCGCCGGCCCCATTGGAGTCATCAAAATGGAAGGTGACGCTGGTGAAATCCCACATCTGATTGAAGAAGAACTCGATCCGGGGCGAAATGTTGGACCATCCCACATAGGGCGCGGGCGTATTGAACCAGTTCTGGGTTGCGATAATGCCGTCGGTCAGGTCCCCGACGCCGCCGCTGAGTGGCGCAAGACTGGTCGTCGTCGGCGCACCCGGCGCATTATAGCTGTCGTCCCAATATGTATAGCTTCCGGTCTGCCCATTCTGCATGGAATAGCTGACCGGGCTGACGGAGGCCGCGCTGACGGCTGCACCGGACAAACACAGCGCAGCGGCGGCAAAGATGGCAGTCTTTGACATTGTAATCACCTTTCGTGAATCAATAAGCAGACAATTCTATTAAACAGTATTGACACCCTTGGCTCCAAAGAGATTCGCAAGAACTCCCGTCATACTTGCGATGTTTCCGCAAACACCCCCTTCAATTCCACCTACGCGTGTACCTCTGGTCACCCGGCACCTTCCTCGCTAACTGATAGGGCAAAGGAGACATGCAATGCACGACAGCGCCCCAAAGATGTTTTACCTCAAGGATTATGCTCCCTTCCCTTTCACGGTTGAAAGTGTCGAACTGACCTTCAAGCTGGCGCCCGGCGCGACGCGCGTGCTGAGCAAGATCCGCTTTGCTCCGCGTCCGGGCGCCGCAACAGGCAAGCTGTTCCTGCACGGGGAAGAGCTGAAACTGATCCGCGCCGCAATCGATGGCAGCGAGGTGACGCCCACCCTGACGGCGGAAGGCCTCACCTGCGATGTGCCAGACAGCCCCTTTACCTGGGAAGCCGAGGTCGAGATCGACCCGCAAGGCAACACCGCGCTCGAGGGGCTATACATGTCGAACGGCATGTATTGCACCCAATGCGAGGCCGAAGGCTTCCGCAAGATCACCTATTACCCCGACCGCCCAGACGTGATGTCCACCTTCAAGGTACGCATCGAAGGCGACGAGCCGGTGAAGCTTTCGAACGGGAATCCCACGGCCAGCGGCGCGGGCTGGGCCGAATGGCATGATCCATGGCCCAAACCTGCCTATCTGTTTGCTCTGGTGGCCGGCGATCTGGTGAACCATCCCGACAGCTTCACCACCAAATCCGGCAAGGAGGTCGAACTGAACATCTGGGTGCGCCCCGGCGACGAGGGAAAATGCGCCTTCGGCATGGAGGCACTGAAGAAGTCGATGAAGTGGGACGAAGATGTCTACGGGCGCGAATATGACCTCGACATCTTCAACATCGTGGCCGTGGATGATTTCAACATGGGCGCGATGGAGAACAAGGGCCTCAACATTTTCAACTCCTCCTGCGTACTGGCCTCGCCCGACACCTCTACCGACGCCAATTACGAGCGGATCGAGGCGATCATCGCCCATGAGTATTTCCACAACTGGACCGGAAATCGGATTACCTGCCGCGACTGGTTCCAGCTGTGCCTGAAAGAAGGCCTGACCGTTTTCCGCGATGCGCAGTTCACTTCGGACATGCGCTCGGCCCCGGTGAAACGGATTTCGGATGTGATCGACCTGCGCGCGCGCCAGTTCCCCGAGGATGGCGGCCCGCTTGCCCATCCGCCGCGCCCCGAGGAGTTCCAGGAGATCAACAACTTTTACACCGCCACCGTCTACGAAAAGGGTGCCGAGGTGATCGGCATGCTGAAACGGCTGGTGGGGGATGAAGGCTATTCAAAGGCGCTGGATCTCTACTTTGACCGTCACGATGGGCAGGCCTGCACGATTGAGGATTGGCTCAAGGTGTTCGAGGACGCGACGGGCCGGGATCTTTCTCAGTTCAAGCTCTGGTACAGCCAGGCGGGCACCCCGCGCCTGAGCGTCGAAGAAAGCTACGCAGACGGCACCTACACGCTGACCTTTGAACAGAAGATCGCGCCCACTCCCGGTCAGCCCGACAAGGCGCCCCGCGTGATCCCGATCGCGGTTGGCCTTCTGGGGCCCAATGGAGATGAGGTGCTGCCCACGCAGGTTCTGGAGATGACCGAAGGCAAGCAGAGCTTTTCCTTCGAAGGGCTATCGGCCAAACCCGTGCCCTCGATCCTGCGGGAATTCTCCGCTCCGGTGATCCTTGAGCGCGAGACCACGAATGCCGAACGCGCCTTTATGCTGGCCCATGACACCGATCCCTTCAACCGATGGGAAGCGGGCAATGCCCTCGCCCGCGAGGCGCGGGTTGCCATGATCCTGGACGGGGCCGCGCCGGATGCGGATTACCTCGATGCGCTGCAGAAACTCTTGCGTGACGACGATCTGGACCCGGCCTTCCGGGCGCTGGTTCTGTCGCCGCCCAGCCAGTCGGACATTGCCCAGACCCTGTTCGAGCGCGGCCATGTGCCCGATCCGCAAAAGATCTACGACGCGGCAGAAACCTTTGCGCAGACCCTCGCCGAACTGCTGGCAGATACGCTGCCCCGCCTTTATGCTGCGACCACGGTCGACGGCGCCTACAGCCCCGATGCCACCAGCACCGGCAAGCGGGATCTCAATGGCCGTATCCTGTCCCTGCTCACGCGTCTCGACGGCGGGCAGCAGGCCGCGCGCCAGTATGAGGCCGCCGACAACATGACCCAGCAATACAGCGCCCTCGCCTGCCTGTTGAAGGCAGAAAAGGGCGCGGCGCAGACGCAGGCCTTCTACGCGCAATGGAAAGACGACCGGCTGGTGATGGACAAATGGTTCGCCCTGCAGATAGCCACAGCCACCCCCGAAGCCGCCGCCAAGGTCGCAAAGGATCTGACCGAGCACGCGCTGTTCACGCTGAAGAACCCCAACCGGTTCCGCGCCGTCATGGGCGCGCTGGCGGGCAACCATGCGGGTTTCCATCACGCATCCGGCGCGGGTTATCGCCTTTTGGCCGAGAACCTTATTGCGCTGGACAGTCTCAACCCCCAGACCACCGCCCGCATGTGTGCCGCCTTCCAGACCTGGAAGCGCTATGACACGGACAGACAGGACCTGATCCGTACCGAGCTGCAGCGGATCGCCGGTACTGCGGGGCTGAGCCGCGACACCACCGAGATGGTCAGCCGGATCCTGGATGCCTGACAGGGACGGCCCCGGCGCTAGCCGCGGGCCTGCCTGCGAAAGACCATTCACGTTCGCAGGCAGGCGCGCTCCATCGGGCTGGGGCTTGCCGTGGCGGCCCGGCTCCCGGTGCTGATCCCGGTGCGGACCATCCCTGTCCTGTTCGCACAGCCCGCCCTCTGGATCCTAGCCCGTCTTGCCCATCCCACGCTGCCCGGTCTTTTGGAGCCGGGCAGGACGCCCCGGTCCGGGCTGGACCTGACGTCAGATGAAATCAGTCGGCTCACCGGATCCATGCGCGGACCGGTGCCGCGAAACGGTATCACTGGCGCAAATCGACCGCCTGAGAAGAACACCGCATCCTGCAGATTGCAGCCGCTTTTTTCACTTTTTTAATAGCATTTTACAGGATCGGCCAAGGAAGTAACCTTTTTCGTTGACCGTACACCTAATTCCCCAAATTGGCACCTTCCGTTCCCCAGAGCCGCCATGTTTGCGCCGCAAATCCGCATCAGTCTGGACCGCGACGACGCACTGCCCAACCTGCGGGAACCGAGAATGCCAAGATCCCCCTTCCCTCTTTCGGACATCCTGTCCCGCCTTCCGGCTGCCCTTGCCATCCGGCGCATACCGCGACAGGAGGCGCACGGAAATGCCCCGGGTGCTTCCCTCCATGTCGGTGCGGACTGGCCGCGGCCACAGGAGTGCCTGTCGATCTCGGTGCGCACCGAAAGCGAGGAAGACGCAGCCTGCCACGCGCTGCAGGAGGAAGGGCAGTTTCTCGCCCGCCAGGAACGCTGGCAGGAGCTGTCAGACCGGCTTGCCGCCGCCGATGCATCGGGCCGCAGCACGCCCGGCGGGATGCCCGAGACCGAGCTGCTGGCCTATGGTGCCCGCGCCGATGTGGTCAATGCGGTCGAACATGCGCTTGGCGAGGGGGCGCCCTGGAACCAGCGGCAGCTGGTCGATGGTATCATGGCGCTCGAGGCCATCCGCAGAGACCACCGCAGTGATCCCTATCTCACCGCACTGATCGCATGTGCCCATATCGACATAGGATGGCTCTGGCGTGGACCGGGGCTGGAGGAGACTGCCTCGCGCGCGCATCTGCGCCGCTGTGCAGCCCATTTCGAACGCGCTGCGGCGCTGCTGTCAAAGGTATCGGGCCTCGGGCAGGACAGCGCCTTTCTTGCCGCCGCAGACTGTTCGCTGTTTTCCGCCCGGCAGGGCGACACGTTGCAGGTGGCCGATGCCTATTCCCGGCTTATTGACCTTGCCCCGCGCAACCACCGTCCCATGCGCGCCCTTGGGGTGCAGATGCTACCGCGCTGCTCTGGCTCTTATAACGCGCTGGAGCTCGAAGCCCGCCGCACCGCAGCGCGCACCCAAAAGACCTGGGGCGCAGGAGCGTACTCATGGGTATACTTCGACGCGCTGGCGACGGATCCCGAGGTCAGCGCCCATGTGGATACGCGTTTCTTCATCGACGGTTTGCGCGACATCCTGCTGCATGTCCCGACCCAGGCCATGGCCAATCTCCTGAGCGCCTATTGCGCCGTAGCCCTTGGCGGGGCACAGATGAATGGCAGACCAGCCAGCACCCCGCGTGAAGAAATCGCAACCGCCGCAGAGTGGCTCATCCGGGACCATCTGCGCGAGGTGCACCCTCTGATCTGGGCCCATGCGGCTCAGGGGTTTGACAACAATGCCCGCGTCAAATCCCTGCGCCGGTTCTCGGCGCGGGGGCAGGCCCAGGCCACCGAGTTCATTGCGCAGATTTTTCGCGAGGAACTCTCACGCGGTCAAAAGATCGCAATCTCTCCCGACGGGCTGCACATGTCGGCCGGGTAAGACAGGCCTTCTTGATGCAAGAGAAACCAACCAAGTGTTTTGCCTCTTGCGCTAGGGGTGAATGCATCCGACGCCCGGGATGAAAGGTTTGCTTTGAGACCTTTGCAGTGGATACTGCATTTCGTTCCAATGTAAGACATGATTGGGCTTGTAACCGATTTTACTTTGGAGCTTGAGTTGATAGCGAACCAGATAACCTTGACACTTTTTCCAGTGGTGGTCGGCGTTCTGGTTGTCGGCTTGGTTGCTATCTCAAGAAAACGAAAGAAAAATCAGCCGCCGAAAGCCCACAGTCCGCATCATCCAGGTTTGGATTACGACCCCAAGGAAATTGTACGCAGCAAGGGCAGCGGAATGGCAGATGGTGGTGTCGGATAGACCAATAGCGGCCAGTTTCGCAATCATGGCTCATGGCAGCTTCGTCCGCGCAGTAGACGCCTGGCCTTCTCCACACGGGGCCTAGGGACTGGCTCGCACCCAGTCCCATTGCTTCACCCCGCATCAGGACTTTTTGAACGCATCCATCAGCGCTGCGCCCAGCGCCCCGGTTGAGGCGGAATCAGACCTGCTCCCCACCTTCCCTTTGGGAGAGGCAGACATCTTACCCTTGCCTGCAGGCTTGCCGCCATGACGCGGCCCGCGCGATGCGCCACGGTCCTGGCCGCGCTCGTTGCGGCTGTCGCGGGCGGAGGCGCCGCCATCCTTTTTCATGGTCAGGCCAATGCGCTTGCGCGGCACATCGACCTCGGTCACCGTGACCTTGACCACCTGCCCTGTTTTCACCACCTCATGCGGGTCCTTGACGAAGCGGTCGGCCAGCTGGCTGACATGCACCAGACCGTCCTGATGCACCCCGATATCCACAAAGGCGCCAAAGGCCGCCACGTTGGTCACCGTCCCCTCCAGCACCATGCCGGGTTTCAGGTCCGTGATCTCCTCCACCCCATCGGTGAAGGAGGCTGTGACAAAGCTAGGGCGCGGGTCGCGGCCCGGCTTTTCCAGTTCGGCAAAGATGTCGCGCACGGTGGGCAGGCCCACATCGCCGCCGACAAAGTCCTCAGCCCTGAGCCGCTTGAGCGCCTGCCCATCGCCCATGATCTGGCGAATGTCCCGCCCGCAGGCCGCAACGATCTTGCGCGCCACATCATAGCTTTCAGGGTGCACGGCTGAGGCATCAAGCGGCTCCTTGCCATCTCGGATCCGAAGGAACCCCGCACATTGCTCAAAGGCCTTTGGCCCCAGTCGCGCAACTTTGAGCAGCTCCTTGCGGGTGGCAAAGGCCCCATTCGCATCCCGGTGCGCAACGATGGCTTCGGCCAGACCGGGGCCAAGCCCCGAGACGTGGGACAGCAGCGGCGCTGAGGCCATGTTGAGGTCTACGCCAACAGCGTTCACCACATCCTCGATCACCGCCTCCAGCGATTTGGAGAGTTTATGCTGATCCACATCGTGTTGATATTGGCCGACCCCGATGCTCTTCGGCTCGATTTTGACCAGCTCGGCCAGCGGATCCTGCAGGCGCCGCGCGATGGAGACCGCACCGCGCAAGCTCACATCGAGATCCGGGAACTCCCGCGCCGCCAGCTCGGAGGCAGAATAAACCGAAGCCCCGGCTTCGGAGACCACCACCTTGGTCGGCGCCTTGATCTTGGCAGGCAGGTGTTTCAGCACCTCCGCCACCATCCGCTCCGTCTCGCGGCTGGCGGTGCCATTGCCAATGGCGATCAGTTCAACGCCATGTTCAGCGATCAGCTTGACGATGGACACCTGCGCGCCGCGCAGATCGTTCTTCGGCTGAAACGGGTACAGCGTCTCTGTGGCCACCAATTTCCCGGTTGCATCCACCACTGCCGCCTTGACGCCGGTGCGAATGCCCGGGTCCAGCCCGAGGGTCGGCCGCGCACCGGCTGGCGCCGCAAAGAGCAGGTCTTTCAGATTGCGGGCAAAGACCTGGATCGCATCCTCCTGCGCCCGCGCGCGCAGATCGCCCATCAGCTCAAGCATCATGGAAAGAGACAGTTTCACCCGCCACGTCCAGCCCGCCACCTTGCGCAGCCATTTGTCCCCGGCGCCTTCGCCGCTGGCCCCAAGAACAGCTGCCACCATGGCCTCGGCCCGCGCCACGCCCTCTTCGGGGTCGGGGCCGATATCCAGCGTCAGCACGCCCTCGTTAGAGCCGCGCAGCATCGCCAGCGCCCGGTGCGATGGCACATCAGACCAACGTTCGCGATGATCGAAATAATCCGAAAACTTGGCGCCCTCCTGTTCCTTGCCCTCCACGACCTTGGCCGTCAGGAAGGCCTCGCGCTGCAGGAACTCCCGCAACCGGCCCAGAAGATCGGCATCCTCGGTCAGACGTTCCGTCAGGATGTCGCGCGCCCCGTTGAGCGCGTCCTTCACCGTCGGAACCGCCTCGGTGATATAACTCTGGGCCAGCGTCTCGGGCTCAAGGCTGCGGTCGGCAAGGATGGCCTCCGCCAGTGGTTCAAGCCCGTTTTCCCGCGCGATCATCGCCTTGGTGCGGCGCTTGGGCTTGTAGGGCAGATAGATGTCTTCCAGCTGCGCCTTGGTCTCGGCCTTGGCGATCTTGGCCGCCAGTTCGTCGGTCAGCTTGTCCTGGTTCCTGATCGTTTCCAGGATACTGCCCCGGCGCGCCTCCAACTCTCGCAGGTAGGACAGACGCTCGTCAAGGGTGCGCAGTTGAGTGTCATCCAGCCCCCCGGTCGCCTCTTTCCGGTAGCGTGCCACGAAGGGCACGGTCGCCCCTTCATCCAACAGCGCGACGGCGGCGCTGACCTGTTTCGCGCCTGCGCCGATCTCAGTCGCGATGGTCTGTGCGATACGGGCGCTGATCTCAGGGGAAGTGTCCACGGGGGCTGCTCCTTTGTCTTGTCGGAGGTCCGTCTTAGCCGCCCGCGAAAGCATCGCCAAGAGCATGTTTCACCATCGGCGCGGGACACCGCCGCCCCCTCTCTGCATTGCCCTCTTGCTCCTTGCGGCACAGGCGCCTAGAACACCTGCCAAACATGGACATTTCATACGGCGGAAAAACATGCTCGACCTGACATATGAACTCCCCAAGCCCAAGGTGATCTCGGGCGCCAAGCATGACTGGGAACTGGTCATCGGCATGGAGGTGCATGCCCAGGTCAGCTCGAACGCCAAGCTGTTCTCAGGCGCCTCGACCCAGTTCGGGGCCGAGCCGAATTCCAACGTGTCCTTCGTGGATGCGGCGATGCCCGGCATGTTGCCCGTGATCAACGAATACTGCGTCGAGCAGGCGGTGCGCACCGGTCTTGGCCTCAAGGCCGATATCAACCTCTGGTCCGCCTTCGACCGCAAGAACTACTTCTACCCCGACCTGCCGCAGGGCTATCAGATCAGCCAGCTTTACCACCCCATCGTGGGCGAAGGCGAAGTGCTGGTGGAACTGGGTGACGGAACCGCACGCATGGTGCGGATCGAGCGCATCCACATGGAGCAGGACGCAGGCAAATCCATTCACGACATGGACCCGAACATGTCCTTCGTGGACCTCAACCGCACCGGCGTCTGCCTGATGGAGATCGTCTCCCGCCCCGATATCCGTGGCCCGGAAGAGGCCGCCGCCTATATCGCCAAGCTGCGCCAGATCATGCGGTATTTGGGCACCTGCGACGGCAACATGCAGAACGGCAACCTGCGCGCCGACGTGAACGTCTCGATCTGCCTGCCCGGCGCCTATGAGAAGTATCAGGAAACGCAGGATTTCTCGCACCTCGGCACCCGCTGCGAGATCAAGAACATGAACTCCATGCGCTTTATCCAGCAGGCGATTGAGGTCGAGGCCCGTCGGCAGATCGCCATCGTCGAAGGCGGCGGCAAGGTCGAGCAGGAAACCCGCCTGTACGATCCGGACAAGGGCGAAACCCGCTCGATGCGCTCCAAGGAAGAAGCGCACGACTACCGGTATTTCCCCGATCCAGATCTGCTGCCGCTGGAAATCGAACAGGACTGGGTGGACAATATCAAGGCCAACCTTCCCGAACTTCCGGACGAGAAGAAGGCCCGCTTCATCGAGGAATTCGGCCTCACCGATTATGATGCCTCGGTCCTGACGGCGGATGTGGAATCGGCGGCTTACTTTGATGAGGTCGCCAAGGGCCGCAACGGCAAGCTGGCCGCCAACTGGGTGATCAACGAACTGTTCGGCCGCCTCAAGAAGGAAGATCACGAGATCACCGACAGCCCGGTTTCCCCGGCGCAGCTGGGCGGGATCATCGATCTGATTTCCTCGGATGCCATCTCGGGCAAGATCGCCAAGGACCTGTTCGAGATCGTCTACACCGAAGGCGGCGATCCCGCACAGATCGTCGAAGAACGCGGCATGAAGCAGGTGACGGACACGGGCGCTATCGAGGCCGCCCTGGACGAGATCATCGCCGCCAACCCCGCGCAGGTGGAAAAGGCCAAGGTGAACCCGAAACTGGCAGGCTGGTTCGTTGGTCAGGTGATGAAAGCCACCGGCGGCAAGGCCAACCCCAAGGCGGTGAACGAGCTGGTCGCCAAGAAACTGGGCTAGCGCGGCGCAACCGATCCAAAGGCGCCCCAACCGGGGCGCCTTTTTCTGTTCACGAGTTATCCAAAGGCAACGCCCGACCGGCGTGGAGCCGACAGGCTTTCAGCCGGGTACACCTTCGCCACTATGATCATATGCGACCGTTTCTCAGCGAACGGGCGCCCTGCACCTGCCCCGGTCGAACTCCGCCACACCCTTTGATCATTGAAGACCTTCAACGACTCTCCAAAATTCTTCCCATGCGGCTCGCTGTTCAGGAGGAATGCCTTCATTGTCGTCATTGGCAATTTGCTCTGGAGTTGCCCAGGCGATGCTGAGGGTTTTCGCCGCGCCACACAGCCGTTCAGCTTGATCACTGGCGAGTTCGCCTCCTAGAATTACAGACAAGCCCGCCTTCCCCTCTGACACCTCAGTCATTGCATCGAGGTGAGCCTGCAAACCAGCAAGCTCCGCGTCCTTGGGAAAGGCCGCAATGAGCGCTTCGATAGCAGCCAGGTCGTGATCTGGCTGCCCTCCGCAGGCCCACTTGATCGCGATCGGCTGCAAGAGGAAGTCAAAGCCAAAGAAGATATTTCGAGGTGGATTTGTTTGAGCCGATGCTCCAGACGCTATCAAACTCAAGAGAATTACAGTCTGTTTTATCAAGTTAGTCATAGCGCGTAGTTCCGACCCATTTTGGAAGCCTTCTGAGAGCCGCTCTCGTTACCAAAGCCACCGCCGGGCGACGACATTGTCTCTCCCCCCCTAGTCCAGGCCTCAAAACTCCCCCGATCTACAATCTCGCTGACGTCCAAATGCGCGGTCCCTTGCCAATGCTCACCCTGCAATGCCTCCACCCTGCCCGTAGCCCCCTAAGGTTGCAAGCCTGCCCTTGACGCCCCTCGCGCTCTGGCCCAGCGTGGCGGCGAACGAATACCCTCTACGGAGCACGCCATGAAAACCCAATTCGATCAGGCCCTTCAGGACCGGCTCATCCGCTATGCCGCCATCGACAGTCAAAGCGATGAGAATTCGCCCTCCTCCCCCAGTACCGCAATCCAGTTTGATATGCTGAACCTGCTGATGGAAGAGCTGAAGGAGATCGGCGCAAGGGATGTGGAGCTGACAGATTATGGCACCGTGCTGGCCACCGTTCCGGGCACGATTGAG
The DNA here is from genome assembly GCF_038148855.1 of Phycobacter sedimenti. Classification (NCBI taxonomy): domain Bacteria; kingdom Pseudomonadati; phylum Pseudomonadota; class Alphaproteobacteria; order Rhodobacterales; family Roseobacteraceae; genus Phycobacter; species Phycobacter sedimenti. The sequence continues at coordinate 20,923 of NZ_JBBVGR010000005.1, forward strand.
GGGCCGACGGTGGGCTTCCTCGCCCATGTGGACACCGCGCCGCAGTTCAATGCAGCGGGCGTGAAGCCGCGCCTGATCACGGGCTACAATGGCGGCGACATCACCTTCCCGGACAATCCCGACCTGGTGCTCTCGCCCAAGGATCACCCGTACCTCGCGACCAAGGAAGGCCACGACCTGATCACCGCCTCGGGCACCACGCTGCTTGGCGCCGATGACAAGGCCGGTATCGCCGTCGTGATGACCCTGGCGCAGCATCTGATCGAAAACCCCGACATCCCCCATGGCCCGATCCGCATCGCCTTTACCCCGGACGAGGAAATCGGCCGTGGTGTCGATCCGCAGCTGCCAAAGGATCTTGGCGTCGATTTTGCCTATACGCTGGATGGCAGCGATGTCGGCGAAATCATCTATGAAAGCTTCTCTGCCGACCGCGCGGTGGTGACGATCAAGGGCGTGTCGATCCATCCGGGCTGGGCCAAGGAGAAGATGGTCAATGCGGCGCATCTGGCCGCGAAGATCGTGCAGACCCTGCCCCAGGCCACGATGACGCCGGAAACCACGGACGAGCGAGACGGCTTCCTGCATGTCACCGATATGAACGGTGGCTCATCCGAGATGGAGATCAAGCTGATCCTGCGCGATTTTGAGCGCGACGGGCTGGCGGCCAAGGGCGACCTTTTGCGCAAGGTCTGCGAGGCGGTGCAGGCGAGCGAGCCGCGCGCAGAGATTACTTGCGAGATCACCCCGCAGTATCGCAACATGCGCTATTGGCTGGAAGAGGACATGACCCCGGTGGATCTGGCGCTGGAGGCCTGCCGCGCCAACGGGATCGAGCCTATCTCGGTTCCCATCCGCGGCGGCACCGATGGCTCGCGCCTGACCGAACTGGGCGTGCCGACGCCCAACATCTTTTGTGGCATGCAATGCGTGCATGGACCGCTTGAGTGGGTCTCGGTGCAGGACATGGCGGCGGCCACCAATGTCTGCCTGACGCTGGCGCAGCTGGCGGCGGCCAGGAAATAGGCCCACTCTGTAGAGAGAATGCCACGGGCCGCATCCGGTCCGTCGGCACACCTTGACCCGGAACCTGCTTCCGCTAAACCTCGGGGGCCAGTCCGGCGATCGCTCAGGAGATCACGATGCAAGAGTACGAGTACAAGGTTGTCCCCGCCCCCCACAAGGGCACCAAAGCCAAGGGCGTCAAGACGCCGGAGGACCGCTTTGCCTACTCGATCGAAACCGTGCTGAACCAGATGGCCGCCGAGGGTTGGGAATATCAGCGCGCCGAACTGCTCCCATCCGAGGAACGTTCAGGGCTGACCGGCTCGACCACCAACTGGCGCAACGTGCTGATCTTTCGACGCTCCGTTGCCGATGCAGCAGGATCCACTGCATCGGCAGAGCAAACACCACAGGTCCATACCCCCGGGCCAGCTGACCCGCCGCTGACCGCTCCGGCTGCAGACCATGCGGAGACACCAAGCTCCTCGGAGCCCGTCCGCGCCGAAAAAACTCTGAGCGAGAAGGCGCCGGACACAGCCTCCGGCGCTGAAGACCCGAATGCAGCCGACGCCCGCAATCGGCGTGGATACATTCGCGTTTCTGACCCACGCGACGACCAGTAGACAGATACGCCGCGCACACCCCCATGCGGTGCGCGACTGCCCGCCTTTAACTGCCGATATCCAGCGCCAGCGCATGGATACGCGGCACGATATCCCCAAGCGCCTTGTGCACCGCGCGGTGCTGGGCCACTCGGTTCATCCCCGCAAAGGCCTCAGCCCGGATCATCACGTTAAAGTGACTCTCGCCGCGCCCGTCATGGCCCGCGTGACCGATGTGGCTATCGCTGTCGTCAACCACCTCCAGGCGGGTGGGATTGAACGCCTCTTGCAGGCGGGTTTCCATTTCTTCTTTGATGCTCATTTTCCGCTCACTCTCATAAAAATTTCCCCTCCCCCCTTCTATCTCCCGCCCCTTAGACTAAACTGCTTGCTCCGAGTCGAGCAGAACCGAATTAGAAGGTGCGCCCATGAGCAAATCAGATCCCTTTGGTTTCGATATGTCCGTCCGCTCCGCGAAAAAGAAGAACCCGCGCGGACGTAGGGCCGTATCCGGAGCCCAGGAAACATCGGTGCGCACCTGCGCCAAGGAAGGCTGTGAGGAGCCTGGCAAGTTCCGCGCTCCCAAAGCACCGGACGTTCTGGATGATTACATCTGGTTCTGTCAGGAACACGTGCGCGAATATAATCAGAAGTGGAACTTCTTCCAGGGCACCACGGAGGCCGAGCTGAACGCGCAGGCCTCGAAGGACAAGGTCTGGGAACGTCAGACCCGGCCCCTGGGCGATCCCGAGGCGCGCGCCTGGGCGCGGCTTGGCATCGAAGATCCGCACCAGGTTCTGGGCGCCAATGCGACCCGCAACCCCGGCAAAAGCGCCAAGGCCGGTCGCCGCCTGCCTGCCACCGAGCGGCGCGCGATCGAAATCCTTGAGGCCAAGGACGATTGGTCCAAGGCCGAGATCCGCAAGGCCTACAAGAAGTTGATCAAGGTACTGCACCCCGACATGAACGGCGGCGACCGCAGCCAGGAGGAACAGCTGCAAGAGGTGGTCTGGGCCTGGGATCAGATCAAGGACAGTCGCAGCTTCAAGTGACCCGCATAGGTGCGTGTCGCAACAGTTGAACCGGGCGCTCCCGATGGTGGGGCGCCTTTTTTGTTGGCCTATCCCGTCTCAGACACCCTCAGCACCCTGTCGATCAGGCCAGTTTCGGCTCACTTGCAGGCCAAACACCGCGTCATAAGGTTTCACATCCACCTTTCGCTTGCCCTTGCCTGCCAGATCGGGCACCAATCCCCCGAATTACGCCCCCCCTCTGGCCGAGTGGGTCATGAGCTCTACGATTGGGGCACAGAGACAAGGATGGACTGCGATGAGCGACGGCATGCTGGATATGAATGCGAAACCGACAGAGGCCGTTTCGGTCCGCGATGTGTTCGGAATTGACACCGACATGACCGTAAAGGGCTTTGCCGAAGGCTCTGACCGCGTGCCTGCGCTCGACCCCACCTACAAGTTCGACCCCGATACGACACTGGCCATCCTGGCAGGCTTCAGCCACAATCGCCGCGTGATGATCCAGGGCTACCACGGCACCGGTAAATCCACTCACATCGAGCAGGTCGCAGCCCGCCTGAACTGGCCCTCCGTGCGCGTCAACCTCGACAGCCACATTTCGCGGATCGACCTGATCGGCAAGGACGCGATCAAGCTGCGCGACGGCAAGCAGGTGACCGAGTTCCACGAAGGCATCCTGCCCTGGGCGCTGCGCAACCCGGTTGCGATCGTATTCGACGAATACGACGCAGGCCGCGCCGACGTGATGTTCGTGATCCAGCGGGTGCTGGAGCATGACGGCAAGCTGACGCTTCTGGACCAGAACGAGATCATCACCCCGAACCCCTTCTTCCGTCTGTTCGCCACTGCGAACACCGTTGGTCTGGGCGACACCACTGGCCTCTATCACGGCACCCAGCAGATCAACCAGGCCCAGATGGACCGCTGGTCGCTCGTCGCCACGCTGAACTACCTCAGCCACGATGCGGAAACCGCCATCGTTCTGTCGAAGGCGCCGCACTATAATACCGAGAAGGGCCGCAAGATCGTCAGCCAGATGGTCACCGTCGCGGACCTGACCCGGACCGCCTTCATGAACGGGGATCTGTCCACCGTCATGTCGCCCCGGACCGTGATCAACTGGGCGCAAAACGCCGAGATCTTCCGCGATGTGGGCTATGCCTTCCGCCTGTCCTTCCTGAACAAATGCGACGAGCTGGAACGCCAGACCGTGGCCGAGTTCTACCAGCGCTGCTTTGACGAGGAACTGCCCGAAAGCGCGGCCAACGTGAGCCTCGGCTAACTGCAAAAAGAGACGCCCGGCCACCCCTATGGGCGGGCACGTCGTTTCCCGCCCGCGGTCAGGCACCGCCCTTTGCACCAGACCAGAAGACTGGACATAGACGGCGCCTGGCGAAATGATCGGACCAAGGACCGCTTGCGCCATGAAAAAACAGAACGACAACCCAGCCGATCCGTTCAAGAAAGCCCTGGCCGAAGCGACCAAGGTGATGGCTGACGATGCGGAACTGTCGGTCAGCTATTCGGTCGATCCCGCCGGGCTGTCGGGCGACTCCATGCGTCTGCCGCAGGTCTCCCGCCGGATGACGCGGGAAGAGGTCTTGCTGGCGCGCGGCACGGCGGACGCGCTGGCGCTGCGGCACAAGTTCCACGACGACGGGGTCCATGCAAAATACGCGCCGCAGGGTGAAATGGCCCGCGACATCTACGAGGCGATGGAAACCGCTCGCTGCGAAGCAATGGGCGCGCGCCACATGCCCGGCACCGCGTCGAACATCGACGTCAAGATCCGCAACGAGGCGATCCGGCGCGGCTATGACCAGATGAAATCCTCTTCCGAGGCGCCGCTGGCTGCTGCCGCCGGATATCTGGTGCGCCAGATGGCAACCGGTCGCCCCCTGCCCGAAGGCGCTGCCAATGTGGCCGAGCTGTGGCGCGGCTTCATCGAGGCTGAAGCTGGGGAGACACTGGAAAACCTCGACGAAAAGATCGCCGATCAGGCGGAATTCGCCCGCTTTGCGCGCCAGATCATCACCGATCTTGGCTATGGCGATCAGCTGGGCGACGACCCCGATCAGCTGGATGACGATCAGGACGATCAGGCCGAAGAGGACGCCGAAGAGCAGCCCGACCCCGACAGCACCGGCGAGGACGACTCGGACGACGAGCAGGCCGATGCGGATGCTGAACAGGCGCAGGAACAGCAGCAGGACGAAAGCCAGGCTCAGGTCTCGATGGACGAGATGGCCGAGGACGAGCTGACCGAAGAGACCGAGATGCCCGACGGCGAGGCGCCACTGGATCCGCCCCCGCCGCCGCCGGTTTCCGAGGCTGACCCGGATTACAGGGTCTTCCTCGACACCCATGACGAGGAAATCGCCGCCGAAGACCTGGCCGAACCCGCCGAGTTGGAGCGCCTGCGCGCCTATCTGGACCAGCAGCTGGAACCGCTGAAAGGCGCGGTATCGCGTCTGGCAAACAAGTTGCAGCGCCGCCTGCAGGCGCAGCAGAACCGGTCCTGGGAATTCGACCTTGAGGAAGGCATTCTGGACGCAGGCCGTCTGGCACGGGTTGTCGCCAACCCGACCACCCCTCTGTCGTTCAAGCGCGAGAAGGACACCGAGTTCCGCGACACCGTGGTGACGCTGCTTCTGGACAACTCCGGTTCTATGCGTGGCCGCCCGATCTCGATCGCGGCGATCTGCGCCGATGTTCTGGCGCGTACCCTGGAGCGCTGCAACGTGAAGGTCGAGATCCTCGGCTTCACCACCCGTGCCTGGAAAGGGGGCCTCGCGCGCGAGGCCTGGCTGAACGAGGGCCGCCCGCAGCAGCCCGGCCGTCTGAACGATCTGCGCCACATCATCTACAAAGGGGCCGATGTGCCCTGGCGCCGAGCCCATCCCAACCTCGGCCTGATGATGAAAGAGGGCCTTTTGAAAGAAAATATCGACGGCGAGGCGCTGGAATGGGCGCACCGCCGCATGGTGGGCCGCCCCGAGGCGCGCAAGATTCTGATGGTGATTTCGGACGGCGCGCCGGTGGATGACTCGACGCTGTCGGTGAACCCTGCGAATTACCTGGAAAAACACCTGCGCGATGTGATCGCCATGGTGGAACGACGCAAACAGGTGGAGCTTCTTGCAATCGGCATCGGCCATGACGTGACCCGCTACTACGACCGCGCGGTCACGATCACGGATGTCGAGCAGTTGGCCGGGGCCATGACCGAGCAGCTCGCAGCGCTCTTTGACAGTGATCCGCGCGCACGGGCACGTGTTATGGGCATCAAGCGGGCCAGCTGATCCGCTTTTGCCGAACGGCGCAAGGCTCCCGCCCCCTTTCAGGCAGCCTCCCAGAAGCCGCCTAAAGCGTTGGGCGTGGCCGCGCCTGTTGGCGCGGCGCCCGGCCCGCCCTCCGCCTTGCAATGGAAGTGGGCTTGCCTGCGCCAGGCGGATTTGAAACAACATCAACGCAGCCGATTTGCCGCGTCACGGCTTTTGCATGCCAACAGCCGGGCCTGCCGACAGAAGGAGTTTTCAGCATGTATCAGTCTTTCGATGTGACGGCCCGCCCCGACCAGGGACCACCGCGATTGGCCGCACTCCGGCTGGAGATGAAACACAAAGGACTGGATGGTTTTCTGGTCCCCCGCGCCGATGCGCACCAGGGTGAATACGTTGCTGCCCGGGATGAACGCCTCTCCTGGCTGACCGGGTTTACCGGCTCTGCAGGGTTCTGCGCTGTCTTGCGGGAGCGCGCCGGAGTCTTCATCGACGGGCGCTATCGCACGCAGGTCAAACAGCAGGTCGACACACATGCCTATACCCCCGTGCCCTGGCCCGAGGTACAATTGCACGACTGGCTGAAAGAGCAACTGCCAGAAGGTGGGCGCATCGGGTTTGATCCATGGCTGCACGCAGCGGGTCAGATCTCTGCCCTGCGCCAGAAACTCGAGGGCGCTGGCATCCGCCTGGAGGCCTGCGACAACCTGGTTGACCGCATCTGGGAGGATCAGCCCCCTGCCCCCATGAAGCCCGTGGTCGCGCACCCGGACGCTTACGCCGGAGAAAGCGCCGCTGACAAATGCGCGCGGCTTGCCAAAGATCTGGAAAACGCCGGACAGACTGCCGCCCTGATCACCCTGCCCGACAGCATCATGTGGCTGCTCAATATTCGCGGCTCGGACATCCCGCGCAATCCTGTCGCCCATGGCTTTGCCATCCTGCACTGCGATGCACGCGTGGATCTGTTCATGACGCAAGAGAAACTGGAGGGGCTGTCAGACCACCTTGGCGCTTCGGTCACGCCACATTCCCCCGAAGCCTTTCTCGACACTGTGGCATCGCTCAACGGCAGCGTAACCGTCGACATCGATACGATCCCACACATCGTTGCCGAGACCCTTGGCGAGCGCCTTGTTCCCGCCGGGGATCCCTGCGCCCTGCCGAAGGCCTGCAAGAACGCAGCCGAAATCGAGGGCAGCGCCGCCGCACATCTGCGCGATGGGGCGGCCGTGGTCGAGCTTCTGGCCTGGCTGGATGCCCAGGCCCCGGGAACGATCACCGAAATCGACGTGGTCAAAAAGCTGGAAGAGCTGCGCCGAAGGGACGAACGGCTGCGCGATATCAGTTTCGATACAATCGCGGGCACCGGCGCGAATGGAGCGGTGATCCACTACCGGGTCACAACCGAAACAGACACTGTTCTCAGTAACGGCGATCTTCTGGTTCTCGATAGCGGCGGGCAGTATCTAGACGGCACCACCGACATCACCCGCACCATCGCAATCGGAACACCCGGAGATGAAGAGCGCGCCGCCTTCACCCGCGTGCTGCAGTGCATGATCGCCATGTCGCGCCTGCGCTGGCCCAAGGGGCTTTCGGGACGCGACATCGAAGCAATTGGCCGCATGCCGCTGTGGCTTGCCGGGCAGGACTTCAATCACGGCCTCGGCCACGGTGTTGGCGCCTATCTGAGCGTTCATGAAGGGCCCCAGCGGCTCAGCCGGGCCTCTGCGGTGCCCTTGCAGACCGGCATGATCCTGTCCAATGAGCCGGGCTACTACCGCGAAGGGGCCTTTGGCATCCGCATCGAAAACCTGATCGTTGCTCAAACCGCCCCAGGCCTGCCCGGCGGCGATGAAGAGCGCGAGATGCTCAACTGGCGGACACTGACCTTCGCCCCGATCGACCGGCGGCTGATTGACGCAGATCTGCTATCAAGGGAGGAACGCGACTGGCTGAACGCCTATCATGCCGAGGTCGCCCAGAAAATCCGACCTTACGTCAGCCCGGCCGCGCAGGCCTGGCTGGATGACGCGACGGCCGCGATCTGATACCCCCATGTTACAAAGGGCGGGCAAGACGACATTGGACACTGACGAGATGGGAAAGAACACATGAGCACTATTCGAATTCGCAAAGCAGAAGGGACCTGGGTGGTCCGCTCGGGCGGCGCCGTTCTTGGCGAGACAAGCCGTGCACTGGAGCTGAGCGAGGACGGATACGCCCCGGTAATCTACTTTCCGCGCGAAGATGTGGCGATGGCCTTTCTCGATCCCAGCAGCAAGGCCAGCCACTGTCCGCACAAGGGCGATGCCTCATACTATTCAATCGTGAACAAGTCCTCGGTAACCGAGGACGCCGCCTGGAGCTACGAAGACCCGAACGAGGCAGCTGCTGAAATCAAGGGGTATCTGGCGTTTCATTCCAGCGATACCGTGAAGGTGGAGCAGCTCTGACCTCCGGGCCCTGCCACCACGAAAAAGCAATCCTGACTGCTTCCTGCAGATCGGCAGGGCAGATGACAGATTAAGCTCGTCTTTCCGAGCGCGGCCCGGAAAAACAGACAGAGCTGACGTAAACCAGCCTTACAGCAGAACGCAGCGGGTCAAGTGTCGCTTGGCCTGCTCCAACGCTTCGCCGGAGCCAAAGACGTTAGCCTCTTTGGCGCATTCGATTGCGTAGTTGACCAAGGCTTGTAGGGCCGCCTGTTCTTTGTCCTGCTCGCTCAATTTGTTTTTTGTTTCGACCTCTTGCGGGTCGAATTCATAAGTACGCATAATTTCCCTTCCGCACCCAAGTAACGCCCGTTACTGTTAACCATAGTTCACAACAGCTTTGGTCCAATCAAGCGAAAGACATAATTTATACATGCGTGACGTAGATGCATCGCAATTAAGTGGCCGTTTGTTGCGCGTTTTCATCACGGTCTACGACGAAATGTCGGTCAGCAAGGCGGCTGAACGATTGGACACCAGCCAATCGACCGTCAGCCACAACCTTGAAAAGCTGCGCAGCATTGTTGGTGACAAGCTGTTTCTTCCCTCGGGGCGCGGAATTGTTCCAAGCGCGCGTGCCGAACGTCTTGCGCCGAAGGTCAGGCGTCTTCTGGCGCAGATGGATGCGCTTCTGGATACCGGGGACTACGTGCCGCACACGGATCCGGATCCTTTTGTGGTCGCGACCAACGGTGGCGTGCTCGTCCCGCATGTAAACCGGATATGCCAGACAATCTGGAAGGAAATCCCCTCCAAACAGATGATTTTCCGCGAACTTGGCACACGTGGGAATGCCGAAGCCGTTCTTGGCCGTGCAGAAGCGGATTTTGTCATCACACCACGGCCGGCCAACTACCCTGTTACCTTGTGCCATACACATCTGTTCACCGAAGAATTCAGGGTCTTCTATGACCCCGCACAACGCGGGCCCATCACGGATGTTTACGACTACAGCGCAGCGCGTCATGCGATCCTTGACTTCGGCAGTTCCGCCAAGAGCATCGTGCAAACCACTCTGGACGATCTCAACCTTTCCCGGTCGGTCGCTGTCAAAGTGCCAAATGTCTGGCTTCTGGCCGAAGTGATCCGTGGAACGGATATGATCGCAACCCTGCCCAGGATGCTGGAACATTCGGCCTTTCGCCATCTTGAGCATTGCCAGTTACCGCTCAGCATTCCGGCGGCCCGTTTCGATTTGATCTGGCATCAGCGCTATGATGACAGCGCGCGCCTGCGTTGGCTCCGTGAGACCCTGACAGGCGTTTTCAAGAGCTGAACCCAGTGTTCCGCCATGTCTTACGGACGGCGCGGCCTAGCTGTGTTCTTCCGCGGCCGTGGCAACCAGCGCCCTGTTGTAGGCCTTCAGCGCATCGACATGATACAGCGCCCCAAGCAGACACCCCGTGTTTTCTGTTCCGGCAGATGTCACGGTTTGACCGTCGGACTTGCTATCCACAACCGGGAGATAGGCCACATCCGCCCGGTCGAACACCGGTAGCGCCGCCTCGAGTGTCTGCTCCGAACGCAATACCAGCCCCTGTTCGATCAGGCTGGCGCAGTCCTCTTCCGAGGGGCAGCGCGGGTCCCCAATGGGACGCATGAGGCTGCCGACTCCGAGAACGGCCAGCAGATAGGCCTGCGGTCCGGCTGCGCAATGGATGTTGCGCCGCTCAAGTTGCGTCAGGAAGAAAGAGCGATCCACCAACCGCGAGGCCAGCGCCGTCGAAAGGGAGACCGCCACCATGACCGCAAGGCCGATCTGCCAGTCGCCCGTCAGTTCGAACACGATTAGCGTGGTCGAAATCGGCGCACCAAGAACCGCCGCCGCAACAGCGCCCATGCCGGCAAAGGCGTACAAGGTATGGGTGCCAGAGACATCAGGCAGGACAGACGTCGCGATCAGCCCAAAGGCCAGCCCGGTCATCGCGCCGATCATCAAGGACGGGGAAAACACCCCTCCCCCCATGCGGCCTCCCATGGTGACGGCAACCGCAGCGGCTTTGACCAGACTGAAAAGGATCGCCTGCGAGAGCACCAGGCCACCGGTCAGGGCCAGGACGGTGGTTTCATAGCCGACACCGATGATATGGGGAAACCAGATCGCGATCAGCCCAAGCAGCGCGCCCGAGACAGCCGGGCGCAGCCAGCGTGGCAGCGACAGGGCGTTCTGCACTTCGGTTCCCAGGCTGTCGGCCCAAAAGATCGACCGCATCAGGATCACGGCAACCAGCCCGCACACCAGCCCGAGCATCAGGAAGGCCGGCAGTTCCACGTAGAACTGCAACGCACCCGGCGTGTTCAGCGTAAACTCGGTCACATCCCCGTATTCGAGCCGGTTGATCACGGTTCCGGCGACCGAGGCGATCACGATCGGCGCAAAGGCATGCACCGCGAAGTGACGCAGGACCACCTCCAGCGCGAACAAAGCCCCGGCGATGGGGGCATTGAAGCTGGCGGAAACCGCCGCAGCAACCGCGCACCCCAACAGATCACGCCCGGTGATGCCATCTGCCTTGATCCGGTCACTCACCCAGCTTGAGATCACCCCCGCCAAATGCACAACAGGGCCTTCGCGCCCCGATGAGCCCCCCGTGGACAGGGTCAGAAAAGATGCCAGGGCAGAGCCAAGACCCTCGCGGATTTCCACGCGACCATTGCGCATCGCGGCCCCCTCGATCACATCCGCGACCGAGCGCACCCGCCCATCGGGCGTGAAATAGTGCAGGATCAATCCAACGATCAGCCCGCCCACCGTTGGAATGATCAGCAGCACATACCAGGGCAGGCCTTCCGCAAAACTGTGCAGGTAGTTGATGTCATCCGCCCCATAGACCCAAGCCTGCAAGGCCGTGATCCCTTTTCGAAAGGCCAGCGCTGCAAATCCTGCGGCGACGCCGATCAGGAGGGCTATCAGCCAGAACTGAAACTGGCTCGGGCCGCGGTGCAAGAGAATGCGCCAGATATCGCTCAGCCATGCCACCCCCTGCAGGGATAGGGCCCTAATTCCGGTTCTGGGGTGTTCCGCCATGCCGCGCCTTCACAAAAACTGCATAACCCATTTAGGCAGAACAGATTGCCAAACTGCAAACCCTTTGCCGCACAGGCGACAACAACCTTATCCGGTCAGCAGGGCACCGGCGGCCGCGCGCGCTTCCTGGGTGATCGTGTCGCCAGACACCATTCGGGCGATTTCATCGACCCGCTCAGCCGCACTCAGTGGCACGACCTCGGACAGTGTCATGCCATTCGAAACCTGTTTTTGCACCCGCCAGTGATGCGCGCCCTGGGCGGCCACCTGCGGTGAATGGGTGACAACGAGCACCTGCCCGCCTTCGGCCAGAGACTTCAGTCGCCGCCCCACGGCATCAGCTGTGGCCCCTCCGACCCCGCGATCAATCTCGTCGAAGATCAGCGTCTTGTCCTGCTCATCCCCACGCAGACAGACCTTAAGCGCCAGCAGAAACCGGCTGAGTTCGCCGCCCGAGGCGATCTTGTTCAATGGTCCCGCCGGGGCACCGGGGTTGGTGGCCACCGTAAAGGCGACTTCGTCATAGCCCTCGGGGCCGGACTGGCCTTTTGCAATCCGCGTTTCAAAAACCGCGCGCTCCATCTTGAGGGGCGCCAGCTCCGCCATCACCGCTTTGTCGAGGGCCGAGGCCTGCTTGCGGCGCAGGTCGCTCAACGCCTCGGCCGCTTTTGCATAGCATTCCTCCGCCTGGCGCAAGGCGGCCTCCTGATCGGCAAGATCTTGATCGCCGGCATCCAGTGCCGCGAGTTTTGCGCGCAAAGCATCTGCATGAATGGACAAATCGTCCGGCAAGACGTCATGCTTGCGGGCCATGGCACGGATGGCAAACAGCCGCTCTTCGCAGGCTTCAAGGTCCGCCGGGTTGAAGTCGAGGCTTTCCAGAACCCGCTCGACCCCGTCCTGGGCATCTGCCAGTTCGATCATGGCGCGGCTGAGGGCTGCCAGCGGTTCATCAAGGCCTGCTTCCTCGGCGCCTGTGACCCCTTCCAGCCAGCGCTGCGCCTCACCCATGGCGGGATCGGCGCCTTCGCTCAGCAACGCATGAGCGCGCGCGATGTCGCCGCGGATCCGCTCGGCGCCCTGCATCTGGCGGCGACGGGCATCCAGCGCCTCATCCTCACCGGGTTCCGGCGCCAGCTTGTCGAGTTCCGCAACGGCGTGGCGCAGGAAATCCTCTTCGGCTTTCACCGCATCAAGCGCCGCACGGGTTGCCTCGACCGTTTTGCGCGCGCGGGCCATGTCGACCCAGGCGCTGCGGGTGACCGCCAGGGCCTTTTCAGCCCCGGCAAAGGCGTCCAGAAGGCTTCGATGGCCCTTGGGGTCCAGAAGCCCGCGATCATCATGCTGACCGTGCAGTTCCACCAGCGTTTCGGACAGGGCGCGCAGCACCTCTCCCGAGCAGCGCCGGTCATTGACCCAGGCCGTCTTGCGCCCCTCGGAGGTATTGACCCGTCGCAGGATCAACTCGCGGCCCGCGGGCAGGCCCGCCTCTTCCAGAACGCGATGCGCCGGATGCCCTTCGGAAAGGTCGAACTCCGCCACCACCTCGCCCTGTTTGGCCCCCTGGCGGACAAGCTCGGCCCGCCCGCGCCAGCCCAGCACGAAGCCAAGCGAATCCAGAAGAATCGACTTCCCGGCGCCGGTCTCGCCGGTCAGCACATTGAGACCCGGCTGAAAGTTCAGCTCAAGGTGATCGATGATCAGGATGTCGCGAATATCAAGCGCACGCAGCATTACATTGCCCCGTTGCCAGCGCCCTTACAGCCACTGGCCTTTGATCGACTGGCGGTAGATCTGGCTCAGCCAGTTGTTGCCTCGGTCACGCATTTTCAGCCCTTGCGAGGTCAACAGTGTGTAACTGTCCTCGTACCATTCGGTCGACTGGTAGTTATGTCCAAGAATGGCGCCTGCGGTCTGGGCCTCTTCTGTCAGGCCAAGCGACAGGTAAGCCTCAACCAGGCGGTGCAACGCCTCGGGCGTGTGGCTTGTGGTCTGGAAATCCTCAACCACCACCCGGAAACGGTTGATGGCCGATGTATAGTGCTTCTTGCGCAGGTAGTAACGGCCGATTTCCATTTCCTTGGCCGCCAGATGGTCAAACGCCAGATCGAACTTAAGGATCGCCGAACTGGCGTATTCGCTATCCGGATAAACCTCGATCACGGTGCGCAGCGCCTGCAGGGCCTGAAAGGTCAGACCCTGATCCCGGCCAACCTCGTCAATCTGGTCATAATAGCTGAGCGCAAGAAGATACTGCGCATAGGCGGCGTCTTCCTCGGTCGGGTAGAAGTCGATGAACCGCTGCGCAGCGGCGCGGCTGTTTTCGTAGTCCTTGGATCTGTGCAGGGAATAGGCCTGCATGATCAGCGCCTGCTTTGCCCACTCTGAATAGGGATACAGCCGCTCGATCTCGGAGAAGTAGAAGGCTGCGTCCTTTGAGCGATTGCGCTGCAGTTCGAATTCACCGCGCTCGAAAATCTGCTTGGGCGTATAGTCGTCCAGCGGGGTTGAACTCTCCGCGGCTCCACCGTCGCCGCCGCAGCCCGACAGCACAGCCATCACAAGAACCGCGCCGATGAATTTGGCTCCTGCCCTGATGCCGATCATGTTTGCCTCACCTTACCGCATATGACTCGCGGGTGTCCGCCCCCGGTTCAGCCCGGTCTAGCACATTCATTAAGCGTGCAAAACGCCAATAACCCACCTTGACCCTCACTTGGCAGAGATTGCCCGCATTGGTCAAGCGCTGCCGCCGCCCAGAGAGCACCCGGTCAGCGCCCAAAGCCGGAACAGACGTTCCGACGACACATACTCCAAGAGGCGCAGGGGCGTCCCGCACCGTCCAATATGCTGGTGGACCTGATGGTCGGCTCAGGCAACCCGGCGGGTTTCTCGGGGGATTTCGCCCCAGACAAGCCCCTGCCCCGGAAGACGCGCCACCATGGCGGCGTCGCATTCAACCAACCGCACGGCGCCCGGAGTCGCAAACAGCGCCCGCAGCAGCGTGTTGGTGAGAGCGTGGCCTGCACGCTCACCGATGTAGCGGCCCATGATCGGTGCACCCGCCAGTGCCAGATCGCCCAGTGCATCGAGCATCTTGTGGCGCACCGGTTCATCACCGTGGCGCAGACCTTCGCCGCTTTCGATGCTGTCGCCATCAAAAACAATCGCATTCTCGCCAGGCACACCGCCCAAGGCCAGACCATTGGCCTGCATCGCCTCGACATCAGCGCGGCGGCAAAAGGTGCGACTGTCGCAAAGCTCACGGGCAAAGGCACCGTTGCGCAGATCCAACTCCTTGCTTTGGCGACCGATCCCCTTCTCCGAGAAGTCGATATGGAATTCGATCACCAGCCGGTCGCTGGGCAACAGGGTTGCCTTGGCCCCGTCCTTTTCGACGCTGACCTCCTTGAGGACCTGCAGCGCCTGAACCGGCGCATCCAGCCGACGCACACCCTCTTGCATGATACCGCGCACAAAGGGGGCCGAAGAGCCATCAAGGATCGGGACTTCCGGGCCGTCGATCTCGACCAGGGCGTTGTGGACACCGCAGCCTGCGAGCGCAGCCATCACATGTTCGACGGTAGAGACGGACACGCCAGCGGCATTCACGAGGCGCGTACACAAAGCCGTACGTTCCACGTAGTCCCAGCGCGCTGGAATGATGCGATCCCCCAAAGCGATGTCGGTCCGCTTGAAGCGAATGCCATGACCTGCCGGAGCGGGCCGCAGCACCATGCGCGCGGGCTGTCCGGAATGCAGGCCCGTACCTTCAAATGTCACCGCTGCTTTCAGGGTATTCTGCACCTTGTGCCTCATCCATCTGCGTCCAGCCTACTGGGACTGGCTTGTGGACGATAGGTAAGGAGTCTCGGCAAAGGCCTCAACTCAATCTTTGTAACGGATTGAAACATGGGTGTAACGGATAGGCAAAACCCTGCTCAGTAGGGCTTAATGCATTGTTATAAAAGAAAAAGGGCCGCCAAACGGCAGCCCCCTTTTTGAAATATTCAAGCGCTTCAGTTCGCCTGGCGACGCAGGAAAGCCGGGATTTCGATACGTTCCTGATCCGGGTCAGCCTGCTGAGCGGGCTGCCGGGCGGCCTGTGGAGCCGCCGCCTGTTGGGGTGCCGGCGGCTGCTGACGCACTGAATGAGACTTGGCCTCGGCGCCTTCTGCAGCGCTGCCTGTCATCCGGTGGATCAGGGAGTTCAGACCAAAACGGCGCTGCTCCTGCGGTTGGGGCGCGGCCTGCTGGGGCGCCGATACCGGGCGCTGCTGCTGCGGAGCCTGCTGGGCCTGGGCCTTTTGCGCAGCAGCCTGCAAACGCACGATGGCATCCTGGGACGGCGTACCTGGCGCAGGGGGCTTGGGCGCGACAAACGCCTCGGCAGCCGGTTCGGCGACGTCAGCCTGGGGCTGGAATGCGGGCACCTGAGGCTGATAGGCCGGCGGCGGCAACCCGTCATCGTCGTAAACTTCGGACTGCTCAGCGGGCTGGCTTGCCTGAGCTGCAGCGGGCGCGGTTTCCATACCCTCAAACAGGCTCGGTTCGGGGGCTTCGACGCTTTCGGCGGCGACGGCTTCTGCGGGCTGCTCAACCTGCGTATCCAGCTCAAGCGGCGCAGCGCGGGTTTCTTCGACGCTCACGGTCTTTTTCAGAGGAGCGGCCATCGGGCGGCGCGGAACCGGCATGTCGGTGTTCACCTCGGACGCATCAATCCCGGTGGCAACCACAGACACGCGCATTTTGCCTTCCATCTCGGTGTCGAGAGTGGAGCCGACGATGATATTGGCATCCGGATCCACCTCTTCGCGGATGCGGTTGGCGGCCTCGTCCAGCTCGAACAGGGTCAGATCATGGGCGCCGGTGATGTTGATCAGAACGCCGCGCGCACCGCGCAGGGAGATTTCGTCCAGCAGCGGGTTTGCAATCGCCTTTTCAGCGGCCTGGATGGCGCGATCTTCGCCCTCGGCCTCGCCGGTGCCCATCATCGCTTTGCCCATCTCGTCCATCACGGCGCGCACATCGGCAAAGTCGAGGTTGATAAGGCCCGGACGGACCATCAGGTCGGTGACGCCTTTGACGCCCTGATAAAGCACATCGTCCGCCATCGAGAAGGCCTCGGTGAAGGTGGTCTTCTCATTGGCCAGGCGGAACAGGTTCTGGTTCGGGATGATGATCAGCGTATCGACGACCTTCTGCAGCGCCTCAACGCCGTCCTCGGCCTGGCGCATGCGCTTGCCGCCTTCAAACTGGAAGGGTTTGGTCACGACACCGACGGTCAGAACGCCCAGCTCCCGCGCGGCCTGCGCGATGATCGGCGCAGCGCCAGTGCCGGTGCCACCGCCCATGCCAGCGGTGATAAAGCACATATGCGCGCCCGCCAGATGATCCACGATCTGTTCGATGCTTTCTTCCGCAGCAGCCGAACCGACCTGCGGACGGGCACCCGCGCCCAGACCTTCGGTGACCTTGATTCCGAGCTGGATCCGGCTTTTTGCAGCGCTTTGCTGCAGGGCCTGTGCGTCCGTGTTGGCGACGACGAAATCGACCCCCTCAAGCGCCTTTGCGATCATATTGTTGACCGCGTTACCACCGGCACCACCAACACCAAACACGGTGATCTTGGGCTTCAACTCTTCCTGTCCGGGCAACGAGAGGTTCAATGTCATGCTCTTTTCCGCCTGTGTTTACAGCCCTCCCGCAAGGGCCTTTTCCTGACTTTTCTGCGAAAACTGTACCGCAGGCACGGACTCACGTCATCCCAAAAAGCGAAATACGTCACAAAATATGGGCCTCGCCCCACATTTTTTCGCGGTATTTCGCCGAACGAGACAGATGTAGCGGCCCAAAGGGGGACACCACACAAAAACCAGCGCACCCCGGCGCCCTTCTGGCCACCGGATCAGATCCTCGGGTATCGCGGTTTGGCCACTGCCCGGCCATTTGACTCGTCGCTTTTCGCGTCCGTTAACAAGAATCTAACGCCAATCAACGGCTCTGTCACGGGGCATAGGTGGGGACAAAGAAGTTTTTTTCGCTGCCGCATCGCTGCCGCCGCAAGACACGGCCTTGCCGACGTCACCAGTTATCCTTGAACCACCTGAACGCGCGCCGGAGTGAGTGCGCCGGATAGCGGTCCACCGGCATTTCAAAGTCCCACCACTCATCCTGGGGATGCGCAGCAAACAGGCTGAGCCCCACGGCAGAGGCGAACCCCGGCCCGGTGGCCGATTGCGGAAGACCGTGGACCCGCAACGGCCGCCCAAGGCGCACTTGCTGGCCCAGAATGCGGCTCGCCAAAGAGTCCAGCCCCATGATCTGGCTCGACCCGCCCGTCAAGACGACCTGCTGGCTGGGAAGGTATTCAAAGCCCGCCGCATCAAGGCGCACACGGACCTCTTCGAGGATCTCCTCGACACGCGGCCGCATGATGCCGATCAGCTCGGCCCGGCTGACGGTGCGCCGGTCATGTTCCCAATCGCCTGTATCGCCGCCGATGTCGATCATGTCGCGATCATCCGCGCCCGTGGCATGGACCCCGCCACAGAAGGTCTTGATCCGCTCCGCGTTGGCCATTGGAACACCAAGCCCCATCGAGATGTCACTTGTGATGTGATCGCCGCCCATGCGCACTGCGTCGGCGTAGATCATGTGCTTCTTCATGAAGATCGAGATCGAGGTAGAGCCCCCTCCCATATCGATGCAGGCCGCTCCAAGCTCCTGCTCGTCTTCGACGAGGGCCGCATATCCCGAGGCATAGGCGGAGGAGGCAATTCCCGCCAGTTCCAGATCGCAGCGCTGTATGCAGCGCATCAGGTTCTGCACCGTGGAGGCATCGACCGTCAGCATATGCATATCCACCGACAGGGTCTGCCCCATCTGGCCCCGCGGGTCAGACAGGCCCGAGCGGTTATCAAGAGCAAAGTTCACCGGCTGCGCATGGATCACCTCTCGCCCCGCGCCATAATCCGGCACCTCACAGGCCGCCAGAACGCGGGCGATCTCATTCTCCGAGACTTCCTGGCCCTGCAGCTCCACCGTGGCATCGAGACCATAAGAGCGCGGGTTCGCACCTGAAAAACAGGCGATCACGTGATCTACACGCACACCCGCCATCTTTTGCGCGGCCTGAACGGCCGTGCGAATGGCGCGTTCGGTTTCCTGCATGGCGGAAATCTCGCCGAACTGAACCCCGCGAGACCGCGTGGTGGCGGCGCCGATGACACGGAAGCCGGACTGGCCTGCAAGCGAGCCAATCGAGCCGTCTTCGCTCAGATCTCCTACCCCGTCAAAACGCAGGACAAGGCAGGCAATCTTTGAGCTGCCCACATCCAGAATCGCCACAACGCCTCGCTGCAAAGCCTGGCGCCGCATCTGCCGCATGGCACGCTGAGATTGATACAAGTCTGTCATCCTACAGCCCCCCGCCATTCATTTCCCTGATCCGCCACCAGTCTTCCACAGCCGCCTGCGTCATCCGAACCGTCGGACGCTCGGCAATACGCATATCCACCGCTGACACGTCGCGCTCCAACAGGTCCCTGACCTCACTGACCACGATCACCCGCTCCAGCGCGCGCGCCGGGTTCACTTCGGGCAGCATGATGCGTTGACCACGGTCCAGCACTACATCCCAGCGCCGCTCGCCCACGCGCACGAGCCCGCGCAAACGCGATCCAAGCGGTTTGGCCGCAGCAAACAGGCGCAGGGCTTCTGGCGCATGGTCCGCCGCGCCCTTTCCCGCAATCAAAGGCAGATCCGGGTGCAGGCTGCGCCGCCCCAGCTCGGCCACATGGGCGCCCGTCTCATCCAGCAGCGCAAGGCCATCACGGCTGCGCCAGATCAGAGCCGGCTGCCTCTCTTCCACGTCGATCTGCAGAATGCCGCCGGGGCGGATGCGCACGCTGGCGGTCTTGACCGGGTCCAACCCTTCGATCAGGTCCCGGATCTGCGCAAGATCAAGGTCGAAGGAGCTGACCGGGAAGTCCAGCGGCACCACCTCGCGGATATCTTCCGAAACGCTGGTGCCCGCGCCATCGATCGCCATTACATTCACCCGGAATTCCGGGCGGTCCTCAATAGAGGCGCGGATGGCGTGAACCGTGCCCCAGACGGCATCTCTGCGCGCCTCGTCGGCCATGAAACCGGCCGCTGCCACACCAATCAGGCACAGCGGCAGACCAAAGCGCAGACCAAAGCGAATACCAGGGGTCAGCATCCAGCGCTGGAAACGATACTTCAGCCGCGATGGCGCCGGATCAGCCGCCCCGCCCTGCCCTTTGATCTTGCGACGGATCAGCGATCGCATGAGGCATCCTCCACCATCCAGGCGCAGAGCTGACCGAACGGGACTCCCGAATGCTCGGCCTGCTCCGGCGCAAGCGAGGTCGGGGTCATCCCCGGCTGCGTATTGGTTTCCAGGATGATCAACCCGTCGACGCCGCGCGCCTCATCCCAGCGGAAATCGGTCCGGCTCATGCCGCGGCAGCCCAGCACATCATGAGCGAGCTTGGCATGTGCGAGGCACAGATCAAAGATCTCCTGCGGCAGGTCTGCAGGAAGCACATGGCGCGAGCCGCCCGGCTGATACTTTGCATCATAGTCATACCAGCCGTCGGTCAGGATATCGGTGACGGTCAGCGCCCTGTCGCCCATCACCGTCACGGTCAACTCACGGCCAGGCACATAGGTTTCCACCATGACCTGAGCGGGCATCTCATCGGAGAGTTTCGGCGGCCCGTTTGCGGCCTCATGCACGAGGTAGATACCGACGCTTGAGCCTTCGTTGTTCGGCTTCACCACGTAAGGCGGCGCCATCACATGACGCGTTTCAACCTCGGTCCGCTCGTAAAGGCCGCTATCCACGACAGGAAGCCCGGCAGCGCGGAACATGGCCTTGCTGCGCTCCTTGTCCATCGCGATGGCCGAGGCCAGAACCCCGGAATGTGTGTAAGGCAGGCGCATCCACTCGAGGAGGCCCTGAACGCAACCGTCTTCGCCCCAGCGGCCATGAAGCGCATTGAAGACAACGTCAGGCTTTACGGCCTCAAGCCGGGCGCACAGATCGCGACCCGCATCCACTTCGACAACCTCAAAGCCTTCACCCCTCAGCGCGGCGGCACATTCACGCCCGGACGACAGGGACACCTCGCGTTCAGCCGAGGGGCCGCCCATCAGTACCGCCACTTTCGGGAGTGCCCTGCTCGACAAACTCACCACAAGCGCCTCAATCCTATCGGGCCATTCGCCCTTGTTTCTCGGGACCATTGCGTGGCCCACGTTTTCTTTTTCTCGGATCGCCCCCGCACAAGCGACGGAGACCCTGTTGCTGCACATCTGAAGGCAATTGAGCCATGCGAGCTGTGACAAATCACATCCCGCAGGTCATCATACTGCCCAAAGAGTTACCGGGACCTTAACGTCCTCTTTACCATCCTTAATGGATGTCTCTTTCTAGCCCGAGTTTTGCATCGCGATCCAGCCAAATCAACGCCGATCTGCGCAAGACGTGTCAATTGCGCATCGGTGCATGGGTGTGGTCACTCCGGCGCCGTATCTGGCAGCGGATCGCCCACGCGCATGATCTCCCACTGGAGCGTGATGCCTGAGGCCTTGAGCACCGTTTCGCGCACTTTTTCGCCCAATCCTTCAAGGTCTGCGGCGGTTGCATCGCCCGTATTGATCAGGAAGTTCGAGTGTTTCTCGCTCATCTGCGCCCCGCCAAGGCGCGCGCCGCGCAGGCCCGCATCGTCAATAACCTTCCAGGCCTTCAGATCATGCACATCCCCCGCCTGCCCGGTCGAGGAGTATCCCGCAGGATTGCGGAACGTGGAGCCGGCCGAGCGGTCCTTGACCGGCTGGGTCTCATCCCGTTTCCTCAGTTGTTCTTCCATGCGTGCATGCAGCGCTTCCGGATCCCCTTTGGGTGCCTTGAACGTGGCAGACACCAGAACCGCGCCTTCGGGGAACTGTGTCTGACGATAGGCGAACTGCAGATCCTCGGCGCTCAGCTCCCTGACCTCGCCCCTGCGGGTAACCACGGTCGCCGACTGGAACACATCCGCCGTGTAAGACCCATAGCAGCCCGCGTTCATCCGCACGGCGCCACCGATGGACCCCGGAATGGTCCGCAAGAAGGTCAGGTCCAGCCCCGCATCGGCCGCCTTGCGCGCCACATGGGCGTCCAGCGCCGCCGCTCCTGCGGTGACGGTATCGCCGTCAATCTCGATCTGGTTGAAACCGCGCCCAAGGCGGATCACCACCGCGCGGATGCCTCCATCGCGCACAATCAGGTTCGAGCCGACCCCCATGGGAAAGACCTCTACTGCCACAGGCAAGGCGCGCAGGAAGTTCTGCAGATCCGCAAGATCCGCGGGCTGAAACAGCACATCCGCAGGCCCGCCCACACGCAGCCAGGTCAGCTCCGACAGGCTGCGTCCTTCGGTCAGGCGTCCGCGCACTTGGGGGAGGTTGTAGTTGGTCAGTGTCATAGTGTTTTCATCCAGCGTGCCAGTGAACTGACTGCAAACCCGATGCAGAATGCGCCGAACATGGCGACAAAACTGGTCCCCATGTAGGCAAGTGCAAAGGCAAATCCGATCCCCAATCCATCGCCGCCGTCCTCAACTCCGAAACCCGGTACAACGTGAACCTGATAGTCATAGTAAGTCACTGCTGCGATTAACAGCCAGACCGCAGCGAAGACAATCAAGAAGAGCCTGACCTTCCCCAACAAGCCCGCAATCAGACTCAATGCAGCAAGCAATCCAACGACTAATGAGGCCACCTCGTTCAGCGCCTCGATCCGAATGGGACGTGCTCGCGCAGCCAGCGACCGAAATAGATCACGGGCCAACGCAACACGCTCATCCCCGCGACCAGAACCGCCAGCCCCCACCAGGGGCCGTTCTCATAGGTGACATAGCCAAGGATCGGGATCCCCACGGCGATCAGCGCATAGGCGCGGCGCCAGTGGTTGTCCCGGCTGGGCAGCATCGCCAGAAGGTTGGCAGCCAACGCCCAAACAGCGGCCAGGGTCAGGGACAGGGTCACAGCATGCCTCCCAGCGCGGTGATCAGCGCGATGGCCGACAGGATAAAACCGACCACCGGCACCGCCATCGGCACCTGGAAGGCTGCGCCGGGCGCTCGGCGCTTTTGCAGGATCAGCGCAAGGTTCACCAGAACGAAGACCGAGAGCAGCACCGAAGAGGTAACTTCAGCCAGACGCCCGACCGAAAAGAACAGGCCAGTCAGGATTACTGCGGCGCCCAGCACCAGGGTGGCCAGTACCGGCGTTCCAAACCTTGGGTGCGCATGGCGAAAGAGACCAAGCGCGGGCGTGCGCTTGCCAAGACCAAACAGTACGCGGGACGCCATGACGATCTGCGCCAGAACGCCGTTGAGCGCTGCAAAAACCGCGATATAGGACAGAAAATCGGCGTTTGAGCCGCGCGCCACCTGCCAGACCAGCGCCAGCGGGCTGGAGGATTGGGAGAGGTCCGCCACCGGCACCGTACGCACCGCCGCCCAGCACACCAGTGCATAGACGATCGACGTGATCGCCAGCGACAGCAGGATCGCCCGCGGCATGATGCGCGTCGG
Organism: Phycobacter sedimenti; assembly: GCF_038148855.1. Lineage (NCBI taxonomy): Bacteria > Pseudomonadati > Pseudomonadota > Alphaproteobacteria > Rhodobacterales > Roseobacteraceae > Phycobacter > Phycobacter sedimenti. Next base: position 43,980 of record NZ_JBBVGR010000005.1, read on the forward strand.
CTCGGAGACCTCCTCGGCCATGTTGACGATATCCTCAAAGCCGATGAAGGCAAAGAAGGCCAGCACCGCGCCAAGGCCCACCCCTGCCCAGACCGAAATGTCCGGCAGCCCCATGGGCGCCGCCCAGTCAGCAGAAGGTTCGGCCGTGCCACCCGCCCAGATCACCAGTGCAAGACCGACAATCTCGATCGCCGTGAACAGGGCGGCCAGCGACAGGCTCTCGAGGACGCCGATCACCGCCACGGCAACCAGCGCGAGCCCCATGGCGATGATGGCCAATGAGCCATCCACGCCGGTGGCCGCCGTCAGATAGCCTGCCCCGCCGCGCAGGACCGCACCGGCCGAGACCGTCCCGGCCACGACAACGGCCAGCCCGACCAGAAGCGCCATCGCTTGCGAGGAAAACCCCTGCCCGACGAAGGCGGCCTCTCCGGCGGCTTCGGGCAGGCGGGTCGAGAACTCCGCATAACTAAGCGCGGTGGGCGCGGCGATAAGACCTGCAAGAATGAAGGCAAGCGGCGCCCAGATGCCGGCATCGGCAACAACGGCCCCCACCAGGACGTAGATCCCCGCACCGACCATGACGCCGACGCCGTAAGCGGTCAGAAGACCCAGTCCAATACGGCGTTTCAGCGGCTCTGCCATGGTGTTTCCTTTTCAGATCGCTACTTGCTCTGTTTCAGGCGGTCCGGCAGGCCGTTCGCCCAGGCGCTGATCGTGCCGGCCCCCAGGCAAACGACCATGTCACCGGGGCGGGCCTGTTCACGCACGAGGCGCTCCAGATCGTCTTCGCTCAGGATGGCGCGGGCATGGCGGTGGCCGTGGCGGATGAGGCCTGCAACCAGATCGTCGCGGCTGGCCCCCTCGATCGGGTCTTCGCCGGCGGCAAAGACTTCGGCGATGGCAACCACATCGGCATCGTTGAAACAGGCACAGAAATCGTCAAACAGGGAGGACAGGCGCGAATAGCGGTGCGGCTGGTGCACGGCAATGACGCGGGCATCACTGTCGGTGCCAATCGCCTGACGCGCTGCCTTCAGCACCGCGGCGATCTCTACCGGGTGATGGCCATAGTCGTCGATGATGGTCACGCCATCCACCTCACCCACCTTGGTGAAACGGCGGTTCACGCCACCAAAAGCCGCGAGGGCGGCGCGGATCTCCTCACCCTTCATTCCAAGATGGCGCGCAACAGCCACCGCCGACAGGGCGTTTGAGACATTGTGATCACCGGGCATCGGCAGGGTACAGCCTTCGATCTTCCTGCCCTCGGCCTGAAGGAGAATGTCGAAATGGGCCACGCCCGCCTTGTAAGTCAGATTCACGGCGCGCACATCGGCCTGGGCGTTGAAACCATAGGTGACAATGCGGCGGTCGGTGATGCGCCCCACCAGGGACTGCACTTCGGGATGGTCGGTGCAGCATACGGCGACACCATAAAAGGGGATGTTGGAGACAAAGTTGTAGAACCCGTCCCGCAAAGTGTCGAAGTCGCCCCAATGCTCCATATGCTCGGGGTCGATATTGGTCACCACGGCGATGGTCGCGGGCAGACGGTTGAAGGTGCCGTCGCTCTCATCGGCTTCGACCACCATCCATTCACCCTGCCCCATGCGCGCATTCGAACCATAGGCGTGGATGATCCCGCCGTTGACCACGGTCGGGTCAAAGTTCCCGGCCACCATCAGTTCGGCCATCATCGTGGTTGTCGTCGTCTTGCCGTGGGTGCCGGCAATGGCGATGTTTGACTTGAGGCGCATCAGCTCGGCCAGCATTTCCGCTCGGCGCACGATGGGCAGGCCGCGGCGGCGCGCCTCGTCGAGCTCCGGATTGCCCGGCTTGATCGCGGAGGAAATCACCACGACCTCGGCGTCCTCAAGGTTTTCGGCCCGCTGTCCTTCGAAGACAAGCGCCCCCAGTCCTTCGAGCCGTTGGGTGATCTTGGAGGATTTGAGGTCTGAGCCCTGCACCACATAGCCAAGGTTCAAGAGCACCTCAGCAATGCCCGACATACCGATACCGCCGATGCCGACGAAATGGATCGGGCCGACGTCTCCGGGCAGTTTGGTGGCTGGTGTCATGTCTCTATTTTCCTTCTTCGGCCAGCTGCTCGACCAGGGCCACCAGGCGTGTGGTGGCATCGGGAACGCCGGTGCTGAGTGCTGCATTTGCCATCTGAGTAGCCCCTTGCGGGTTGCTCAGAACGGCCGTGATCTGCTCTGACAGGGCCGAAACGTCAAGGGCACTTTCCGGAATCAGGATCGCTCCGCCTGCGTCGACCAGCCCACGCGCATTGGCGGTCTGGTGATCACCTGCAGCTGCCGCGAAGGGAACAAGGATCGACGGCCGCCCGATGACAGAGATATCGGCGACCGAGGAAGCGCCGGACCGCGAAATCACCAGCTGCGCCTCGCTCATCCTCGCGGGCACGTCGTGAAAGAAAGGCTGCACTTCGGCCTTGATGCCATGCTCAGCATAGAATGCGGCGACCCTCTCACCATCCTCTTCCCGCGCCTGATGCGCGACGCGCAAGTGGCGGCGGATGTCCTCCGGCAGGGCGGCAATGGCGCCGGGCACCACGTCCGACAGGATACGCGCGCCCTGGCTGCCGCCCATCACCAGCACCGACATCGGGTAATCGCCCGGCGGGATATAGGCTGCGCCTGCCCGCTCCAGAACGGCGCCGCGCACCGGGTTGCCCACATGTACACCCGTTGCTCCTTCGGGCAGATCCGTTGGCCAGACGCCGCAGGCAACTTTGGCCACCCGTTTGGCAAAAAGCTGGTTCACGCGGCCCAGAATACCGTTCTGTTCGTGGATCATCCGGGGCATACCCAGAAGGGTCGCGGCCCCCAGCGCCGGAATAGACGGATAGCCGCCAAAGCCGACCACCACGTCCGGCCGGTCCCGGCGCATCTGCAGGGCCATGCTGGCGATACCGCCTGCAATCTTTGGGCCGACCAAGGCCTTGGCCAGGATGCCACCACGGGCAAAGGTCGCCGAGGGGACCTCGGTGATCTCAACGCCTTCGGGGAAGGCGCCGGTATAGCGGGCGCCGCGCGCATCGGTCGACAGTTTCACCCGCCAGCCCTGTGCCAGCATCACCTCGGCCAGAGCCTGTGCCGGGAACATATGTCCACCGGTGCCGCCCGCGGCCATCAAGAGCAGTCTGTCCGTCATGTCACTTCGCCGCTTTGTTCCAGTTGCCTCAGCCGCGCCCACGGCCGCGCAGGTAGTCCGCGATCTCGCCCTGTGGGCGCGTCCGCGTAAAGGCCAGCAGCATACCCATGGCAATGCCGGTGGCAATCAGGGAGGAGCCACCGTAGCTCACGAACGGCAGGGTCATGCCTTTGGCAGGCAAAAGCCGCACGGCCACACCCATGTTGATCATCGCCTGCACGCCGAACATGCACACGAGCCCCGTACCAGCAAGGCGCACAAAGGTGTCGCGTTCGCGCATCAGCCGGAACAGAGAGCGCACGACGACGGTGGCGTATAGCCCGATCAGCACGGTGACCATCACCAACCCGTATTCCTCGGCCGCGACGGCGACGATGAAATCCGTATGGGCATCCGGCAGCCACCATTTCACCTGCCCTTCGCCGACACCTACCCCGAAGAGACCGCCTTCGCGGATCGCATTGGTGGCATAACCAAGCTGCGTGGTGGGATCGACATCAGGACTGAGGAAGCCATCGATGCGGCGGGCAAAGTGCTCCGAGCTGGAATAGGCCAGAACACCGCCCATCACCACGATGGCTGCCATCCCCACCAAGAGCAGCATCGGCGCGCCGGCCACGAAATACATCACACCCCAGCCAAACAGCGTCAGCGAGGCCTGTCCAAAGTCGGGCTGCATCACCAGCATGAGGACCACGCTCACGCAAAGGCCAAAGGAGATCAGCGTCCCCGGTGGGCCGTTGATCTGCTGGCTTGAGGCGATCATCCAGGCGGCGACAACCACAAAGCCGGGCTTCAGGAATTCGGAGGGCTGCAGCGAGGCAAAACCAAGCGAATACCACCGCACCGCACCCTTGCCGAAATCGGTCCCAAAGATCGGCAGCAGCGCAAGTGCCACAAAAGCAAAGGCAAAGCCGACGATCGCAAGGCGCCGCACCAGCGTGGGCGACATCATCGAGGTCAGCACCATGGCCACCAGGGCCACACCTCCAAAGACGACCTGACGCTGCACATAATGAAAACTGCCAAAGCCGTTGCGCTCGGCCAGGGGCACCGAGGCGGCAAGCCCCAAGAGCAGGCCCAGCACAAAAAGCATCAGGACGCAGGACATGGTCCACTTGTCCAACGTCCGCCACCATTTGGGAAGGATGGGTTCGCCCGATTGTACGGGAACCGCACCATAGACCATTTCAGTCATGGAAACACCGCTACTGTTTGCCTCGTGATACGCCCCTTTTCGGGGTCTGTAGCGAAACAGTAACCCGAAAACGCCCATCAGGCCAGCGCCATGATTCGCATCCGGCAGGTTTTTGCGGGCCTGCCCGGTCAGCGGCCCGCCCTTGCACCCTTCGCCGTTCCGTGGTCGATGCCCCTCATGCAGTTCAACACCGTGATTCTCGGGGCCGGCGCCGCCGGCATGATGTGCGCAACCCACGCGGGCGGCCACACGCTTGTTGTCGACCACGCCAAGGCACCGGGCGAAAAGATCCGCATCTCTGGCGGCGGGCGCTGCAACTTCACCAACCTTTACGCCGAGCCAAGCAATTACCTGTCAAGCAACCCTCACTTCTGCAAATCGGCCATGGCCCGCTACACGCAATGGGATTTCATTTCGCTGGTGGATCGCCATGGCATCGCCTGGCATGAAAAGACCCTCGGCCAGTTGTTCTGCGATGGCTCGGCCAAGCAGATCGTCGCCATGCTGGTGGAAGAGCTGAAGGCCGCAGGCGCCGAGCTTTGGCTGCAAACCGAGATCGAACACGTCAGCCAAGACGGCGAGAGCTATACCCTTTCGCTGCGCAAGGAGGGCAGGCTCCAGACCGTCACCTGCCGCAACCTTGTGCTGGCCACGGGCGGCAAGTCGATCCCAAAGATGGGCGCAACCGGCCTCGCCTATGACCTCGCCCGCCAGTTCGGCCTGCCGGTCACAGAAACCCGCCCTGCCCTTGTGCCCCTCACCTTCCCCGACGGCCGCTTTTCCTCGCTCGCGGGGGTGTCGCTGCCCGCGCGCCTTTCAAATGCGCGCGCCAGCTTTGACGAAGCGCTCCTGTTCACCCATCGGGGCCTGTCGGGGCCTGCGGTGCTGCAGCTTTCCTCCTACTGGCGTGAGGGCGAAGAGATCGCGGCAAACCTTGCGCCGCAGATTGATCTCTTTTCACTGTTGCGCGCTCAGCGACAGACAGCAGGCAAACGCGCCATCGCAACCGAACTGGCCCGCCACCTGCCCGCGCGGCTGGTGGACCACCTGAAAGAGGCGCTGGCCCCGGCTCACGATCTTTCGGCCCGCCTTGCCGATCAGTCCGACGCTGCATTGCAGGCGCTCTGCAACCAGCTCACCGACTGGCACCTGACGCCGGGCGGCACGGAGGGCTATCGCACCGCCGAGGTCACCTTGGGTGGCATCGACACCGATGCGCTGTCTTCAAAAACGATGGAGGCCCAATCCCGACCCTGCCTTTACGCCATTGGCGAAGCGGTCGATGTCACCGGCTGGCTGGGTGGATACAACTTCCAGTGGGCCTGGGCCTCGGGCCATGCGGCAGGCACTGCCATCGCGACCAAAGGCTGAGCCGCGCCGCCCCCCGGAATTTCCGCTTCGGAGCCACCCTCGCCTGCAGCCCGACCGCCGAACCTGGCAGAGCTGCGCCAGCCAAATTGCCGAGGGGCCCCGCCCGGGGCGGGGAGACGGCCATTTTGCTTGCGCCGCGACGGCGGGTTTGGCAAGGCAAAGTCAGGCGAGGATGGCTTCGGATCGGATTTCCGCTTGGGTGAACCCGACCCCCTGTCCCTAGCCCAGCTTCTTCCGGACCTCGGCAATGAAATCCTCACCGCGCTGCTCGAAGTTGTCGTATTGGTCGAAACTGGCCGCCGCCGGGGCCAGAAGGACAGTGTCGCCGTTCTCGGCCTCCTCCATCGCCCGCGCGACCGCTGCCTCCATTGTCGTACAGACCTCGGCCTCCACATCCAGCTGCATGGCAAACCCCGCCGCTTCCCGGCCAATCACATAAGCCTTGCGCACAGCCGCCGTCTGACCTTTCAGCGCGTCAAGACCGCCGTCCTTTTCAAGCCCGCCACAAATCCACCGGATGCTCCCGAAGGCATTCAGAGCTTTTGCGGCGCTATCCACATTGGTCGCCTTGCTGTCGTTGACGTAGCGCACGCCGTTCGCTTCGGCGATGGTCTGGCTGCGGTGCGGCAGCCCCGGATAGCTGGCCAGCGCCGCTTCGATCAGGCGGGGCGCCAGTCCCAGCGCGCGGGCCGCCGCATAGGCCGCGCAGGCGTTCTGATGGTTGTGTGCGCCCGGCAGCCCCTGCATGGGCCGCAGATCGATCGAGGTAACCTGCCGCCCTTTGCGATACTCGCTGAGGAACCCCTTGCGGGCGAAGACCTGCCAGCCCGGACCGGTCAGCTTCTGCGCCGCCGAAATGCGGATCACCCGGTCATCGCTTGCCGCCTCCGCAAGCTGCCCCGCCATGAACAGCCCCTCGTCCTCGTCAACGCCGATGATGGCCCGGTCCGGCCCGCCTTCGGAGAACAGGCGCCGCTTGGCCGCGAAATAGCCGCCCATACCGCCGTGCCGGTCAAGATGGTCGGGACTGAGGTTGGTAAAGACCGCCACATCCGGCGTCAGGGCGCGCGCAAGTTCGGTCTGGTAGCTCGACAGCTCCAGCACCACCACGCCGCCATCGCCCGGCGCGTCGATATCCAGAACCCCGCGCCCTATATTGCCGGCCATCTGGCTGTCGCGACCCGCCTCCTCAAGAATGTGCTGCAGCAGGGCCACCGTGGTGGACTTGCCGTTCGATCCGGTGATCGCCACCACCTTGGGAGGCTGATCGAACTCGTCCCACTCTCCCGTTGCAACAGATCGGAAGAACAGCCCGATGTCGTTGTCCACCGGCACCCCCGCCCAAAGGGCCGCACGCACCACCGGATTGGGTTTGGGATAAAGATGCGGAATGCCGGGCGAGACGATCAGCGTCGCAACCTCATCAAAAGCGCCCGCGCGGCTCAGATCGGAGCAGGAGAATCCCTCCGCCTCGGCCCGCTCCCTCGCCCCCGGATTGTCATCCCAGCAGACCGGGATCGCTCCGCCTTCGCGCAGCGCCCGCGCCGTGGCAAGACCCGAACGCCCCAGCCCCAGAACGGCGACCTTTGCGCCCTCAAATCCGCGTACAGGGATCATTCGCACCCTCATCCTTTGATCAAATTTCGGCGCAGAGTGCACCGGCGAAAAGGGCTTTGCAAGACATCACACTCGGCGCCCGCACGCGCCGCAAGGCGCGTGCCATGCCCAACCCCTGCCGGGCGGACCTTGTCCGCCAAAAGGGGGCGGGAGCCCCCCGGGCCACTCACATGAAAAAGGAGGCCGCAGCCCCCTTCTCATGTCCCAAGTGCGACCTGGTTCTAGCGGACTTTCAGCGTCGCAAGACCGATCATCGCGAGGATCAGCGAGATGATCCAGAACCGGATCACGATGGTCGGCTCTGCCCAGCCCTTCTTCTCGTAATGGTGATGGATCGGCGCCATCAGGAAGACACGCTTGCCGGTGCGTTTGAAGTAAAGCACCTGAATGATGACGCTCAGGGCCTCTACCACAAATAGCCCGCCCACGATGGCCAGAACCAGCTCGTGCTTGGTGGCGACCGCAATGGCGCCCAGCGCCCCGCCGAGGGCCAGCGAGCCGGTATCGCCCATAAAGACAGCAGCGGGCGGCGCATTGTACCACAGGAACCCGAGACCTGCGCCAAAGAGGGCTGCGGCAAAGATCAGGATCTCTCCCGTTCCGGGCACATAGTGCACGTCCAGGTATTCCGTGAAATCGACCCGGCCCACGGCATAGGCAATCACGCCCAGCGTACCGCCGGCGATCATCACCGGCATGATGGCAAGGCCATCCAGCCCGTCGGTCAGGTTCACAGCATTGGCCGCGCCCACGATCACGCAGATCGAGAACGGCACGTAGAAAAGGCCGAGATTGATCAGGGTGTCCTTGAACACCGGCAGGGCCAACTGGTTCTGCAGCGTCTCCGGGTGATAGGCGGCAGCCCAGATGGCCGCGATCAGGGCGATCAGGATGCCAAGCCCCAGCCGCACCTTGCCCGGCACCCCGGCGGTGTTCTGCTTCGAAACCTTGGCATAGTCATCGGCAAAGCCGATGAGTGCAAAAGACAGTGTCACAAACAGGACCAGCCATACAAAGGCGTTGTCCCAGCGCGCCCACAAAAGCGTCGAGGTGATCAGTGCCCCCACGATCAGCAAGCCGCCCATGGTCGGCGTGCCGGCCTTCGACAGATGCGCCTCGGGGCCGTCATCGCGGATCGGCTGTCCCTTGCCCTGCCGCTTGCGCAGCACATTGATCAGGGGCTGCCCGAACAGAAAGCCAAAGACCAGCGCCGTCATGAAGGCCCCGCCTGCACGGAAGGTGATGTAGCGGAAGAGGTTGTAGAAATCACCGCCATCCGACAGCGCCGTCAGCCAATAGAGCATGTCAGCCGGTCCTCACTTGGTATTGTTCGCATCTAGGTTCGCGCTGCCATGGCCCAAATCACGGATGCCGTCAACGATGGATGCCAGTTTCATGCTGAGCGAGCCTTTGACCAGCACGATGTCGCCCGCCCGAATCTGCCCCGCCAGTTCCGCCACGCAGTCCGCGCTGACGTCTTGCCAGCTGCCGCGTTTGTTCTCGGGCAGCGCATCGAACAGATTGTGCATCAGCGGGCCGATGCAATGCACCTGATCGACATCTGCCAGCGCCGGGTGCGCAGCCATGGCGCGATGCAGGTTTGCCTCCTGCGGGCCCAGTTCCTTCATGTCGCCCAGATAGGCAATGCGGCGTCCGCCCGCCCCGACCGGCGTCGCCGCCAGCACGTCCAGCGCTGCCTTCACCGAGGTCGGATTGGCATTGTAGCTGTCATCGAGCAGAAGCACGTGCCCGGCTGCAAGTTCGACCGTTTCGCGCGCACCGCGCCCGGTGACAGGCGACCAGAGCGCAAGACTGGCGACGGCCCTGCCAAGGTCCGCACCGAGCGCCTCGGCACAGAGAAGCGCGCCAAGAGCGTTCATCGCAAAATGAGCGCCAAGGGACTGGATGTGCAGCTCGGCTTCACCGCCAAGTATTTCGGCCGTCGCGACGGTTTCCTCGCCACTCAGGCGCACGTCCAGCAGGCGGGCCTCCGCGCCTTGACGGCCGAACCAAAGGATCGCGGCTCCAGCAGTCTTGGCAACTTCTCCCAAGATCTGTGCCTCGGTGACATCTGCATTCAGCACTGCAGTGCCGCCCGGCTCCAGCCCGTCGATGATCGAAGCCTTTTCGCGGGCAATTCCTGCCACATCGTCAAAGGCCTCCAGATGCACGGCCGCCACCGTTGTGACCATGGCCACATGAGGGCGGGCCTGCCGCGCCAGCGGCGCAATTTCGCCGGGGTGGTTCATTCCGATCTCGATCACCGCAAACTCGGTGTTCCGCGGCATCCGCGCCAGGGTCAGCGGCACGCCCCAGTGGTTGTTGTAGCTGGCCACGGCGGCATGGGTGCGCCCCTGATCGGACAGAATGCGCGCCAGCATTTCCTTGGTCGAGGTTTTCCCCACGGACCCAGTCACGGCCACCACACGCGCCTTGGTGCGGGCGCGGGCGGCGCGGCCCAGCGCCTCAAGCCCGGTCTGCACATCCTCCACCAATAGAAGCGGCGCGCCCTCGGCCAACCCTTCGGGAATGCGCGACACCAGAGCGGCCCCTGCCCCTGCCGTGAGCGCCTGCGCGACAAAGTCATGTCCATCGCGCGCAGCCTTCAGCGCCACAAAAAGGTCGCCCGTTTGCAAGGTGCGGGTATCAATGGAAACACCGGTGACGTTCCAGTCTCCAAGGGCTTGCCCACCGGTGGCGGCGGCAGCTTCGGCTGCGGTCCAGAGGGCTGTGCTCATACGGTTTTTCCATCCAGCGCGGCGACGGCCATGCTGGCCTGCTCCACATCATCAAAAGGCAGGGTATCGCTGCCCACCACCTGGCCGGTCTCATGCCCCTTGCCGCAGACCAGAAGGGCATCACCCGGCTCCAGAGCGGCCACGCCGCGCAGAATCGCTTCGGCGCGATCCCCCACTTCCAGTGCGTCCGGTGCGCCGCCCTTCACCGCCGCGCGGATCACGGCGGGATCCTCGCTGCGCGGGTTGTCATCGGTCACGATCACCATATCCGCGTTGTCATGGGCCGCCTTGCCCATCAGCGGACGCTTGCCCTTGTCCCGGTCGCCCCCTGCGCCGACGATGGCAATGAGACGGCCCAGAACATGCGGGCGCAGCGCCTTGATCGCGGTCGAGACCGCATCGGGCGTATGGGCGTAATCGACAAAGACCGAGGCACCGTTGTCGCGCGTTGCGGCCAGTTGCATCCGCCCCCGCACCGTGGTGAGCTCCCCCAACGTCTCAAACACCCGCTCCGGCTCTTCTCCGCTGGCGATCACCAGACCGCAGGCCATCAGAACGTTCTCGGCCTGAAACCCGCCAATTAGATTGAGCCGCGCCATGAAGGGCCGGTCATGCCAGGAGAACCGGATGTCCTGCCCGGTGCCGTCATAGCGCTGCCCGACAAGGGAAAGATCCCCAAGGCCGCGCCCAACGGTTATCACCTCCTGCCCGCGGGCCGCCGCAATGGCACGCATTTCGGTACCACGCGGATCATCCATGTTGATGACGGCAACCCCCTCTTCCGGCAGAACCCGGCGGAAGAGGCCCGCCTTGGCGGCAAAATACTCTTCGAACGTGTGGTGATAGTCGAGGTGATCCTGGCTGAGATTGGTGAACCCCGCTGCCGCCAGGTGCACACCGTCAAGGCGCCGCTGATCGAGACCGTGAGAGGAGGCCTCCATCGCCGCATGAGTAACCCCGGCGGAGGCAGCCGCCGCCAAAGCGCGATGCAGGGTGATCGGCTCGGGCGTGGTGTGGGCCAAGGGATAGCTCCAGGCGCCTTCAACGCCCGTGGTGCCAAGGTTCACCGCCTCATGGCCCATGGCCATCCAGATCTGGCGCACAAATGTCGAAACAGAGGTCTTTCCATTGGTGCCGGTGACCGCGACCATGGTCTGCGGCTGGGAGCCGAACCAAAGCGCGGCAGTATAGGCAAGCACCTGACGGGGATCTTCGACCACGATCAGCGCTGCATGGCTTTCGGCCAGCGGGCGGGTGGCCAGATCGGCCCCTGCGGCATCGGTCAGGATCGCAGCTGCCCCCTGGGCCAGCGCGGCAGAAATGAAATTGGCGCCATGCACCGTGCTACCCGGCAGGGCCGCAAACAGGGCGCCCTCCCGCACCCTGCGGCTGTCCACCACAAGGTCCGAAATCACCGGATCCGCGCCGCCTCGGGCCGTGAGGCCAAGCTTGCTCAGCCGCCGCGGCGTCGGCCTGTCCTGTTCAGAAGTGCGACTCATCGGGGCACCCTCGCCAATCGTCAGTTTGAGGTGAGGGTTATATCAGTCAGTTGAGGAGGTTCAACTTGCGGTCTGAGACCCAGAAGGGGGGCGATGCGTTTTACCATTTCGGCGGCCACGGGCACGGCCGTCCAGCCGGCGGTGCGGCGCTCCTCGCCGTAGGCAATCACCGAAGGCTCATCGAGGGTGACCACGAGAACATACCTCGGATTGCTCGACGGGAAGATCGAGGCAAAGGTCGCGATCACCCTGTCCTCATAGTAGCCGCCGCGCGGTTTCGGCTTGTCGGCGGTACCGGTCTTGCCGCCGACCTGGTACCCCGGAACCCGGGCAAAGCTGGCAGTACCTTCTGTAACCACACGGCGCAGCATCAGGCGCGCAGCATCCGCGGCCTCGGTCGACATCACCCGCTCACCGTGCCGGGGGCCATTCTGCTTCAGGACCGTCGGGTTGACATGATAGCCGCCATTGGCGATGGCCGCATAACCCGCCGCCAGATGCATGGGCGTCGTGGAAATGCCATGACCATAAGAGATCGTCATCGCCGAGAGTTCGGACCAGTTCTTTGGCGTGAGCGGCTGACCGCCGCGTGCCTCGACGATCTCGACCGGGGTTGGCTCAAGCATGCCAAGATCTTCCAGAAACGCCCGCTGACGATCCGCACCGATCTGCTGCGCAAGGCGGGCCGTGCCGATATTCGACGATTTCTCGATGATCTCACTGACCGTCAAGGCATTGCCGTAGTTGTGAAAATCGCGGATCGCGAATTTTCCCCAACGCAAGGGGCCGCGCGTGTCGATCACCGTGTCGGATGACACCAGCCCCAGATCAATCGCCTGGGCGGCGGTGAAGATCTTGAAGGTGGAGCCAAGCTCGTAAACCCCCTGCACCGCACGGTTGAACAGCGGGCTGACCGACGGATCAAAGCCCGAGGTCGGCGGACGCGGGCGATCATTGGGATCGAAATCGGGCAATGAAACAACCGAGATGACCTCGCCCGTGTGCACATCCATCAGGATCGAGGTCGCCCCCTTGGCGTTCATCAGCTTCATGCCGCCATCCAGAACCCGCTCGGCTGCGGCCTGCACGGTGAGATCAAGCGACAGCTGCAGGGGGCGATCACCATTGGCCGGGTCGCGCAGGTAGTCGTCAAACTCTTTCTCGACACCGGCCACACCGATGACCTCGGCGGCCGAGACGCCTTCCTTGCCGAAACCGGCGCCCCCCAGGACATGCGCCGCAACGCTGCCATTGGGATAAAGGCGCATCTCGCGCGGGCCGAACAGCAGACCGGGATCGCCGATATCATGCACCGCCTGCTTTTGTTCCGGACTTATTTTCTTCTTTATCCACAGGAACTTGCGCTTTCCAGTGAAGTCCTCGATCAACTCGTCGCGATCCAGATCCGGAAAAATCTCGGCCAGGCGCGTCGCGGCGCCTTCGGGATCGATCATCTGTTGAGGCTGAGCGTAAAGAGAGTGTGTCTCGAAATTGGTCGCAAGGATCCGCCCCTTGCGATCCACTATGTCTGCGCGCTGCGCCGCGATGGCGCTGCCCACCGCACTGGCGACCGGCTCGCTGGGCTCGGATGTGGCCAGAACCCCCATCCGCCCGACCACGGCCACATAGGCGCAGACAAAAAAGACTCCAAGCACCAGAAGCCGCCCTTCGGCGCGCTGGCGGGCCCTGGCCTGCATGTCTTCGTGACGCAGGCGGATGTTTTCCTTTTCGATCACATCGGGGTTCTGCCCCTTGGCGCGGGCATTCAGGATCCGGGCCAGTGGACGCAGGGGCGTGCGGATCATGGCTGATCCTCCCCGCCGGAAGCCGCATTCAACCCCGATACATCGACACCCTGTGTGATCTGCAGTTCAGGTGGACGCGGATAGGCCACCTCGTCGACGCGGCCGAACTGATCGGGGCGCAGAGGCAGCAGACCGAGGGTGTCAAAGTTCAGCTCGGCCAGACCGATCAGCCGGTCCGGTCGGTTGAGATAGGCCCATTCGGCCTTGAGCACCCCGAGGCGCACCTGAGCCGCGCCGATCGCCTGCTGCAACTGCCGCGTTTCTTTCAGGACCTGCTGGGTGGCGTAATTCTCCCGGTAGGCCCAAAAGGCCAGACCAAAGACCGCCAAAGCAGTGACGGCATACAAAAGCGACTTCATTTGCGCGCCTCCTTCAACTGTGGCATGCCCAATTCCCGGGCCGAGATGGGCTGCGGCGCCGCATCCGTGCGCCGCCCTACCCGAAGTCGGGCCGAGCGGGAGCGGGGGTTCTCAGCAAGCTCCTGCTCATCGGGGCCGATGGCCTTGCGGGTGACGATTTCGAACTGTGCGGGTGTCTCTTCGATCTCAGGAGCATAGCGGTTTGCCCGCCCCGTCTTTCCTGCGCGGTACTGGAAAAACCGTTTGACCATGCGGTCCTCGACCGAATGGAAAGTCACGACGGCCAATAGACCGCCGGGCTTCAGCGCGCGCTCAGCGGCGAGCAGCCCTTCGAACAGCTCATCGTACTCGGCATTCACCGCGATGCGCAGCGCCTGAAAGCTGCGGGTTGCGGGGTGGGACTGGCCCGGCTTGGGGCGCGGCAGACAGGATTCGACGATGCTCGCCAGTTGCAGCGTGGTTGTGATCGGCTCCAGCGCGCGTGCCTTGACGATGGCGCGGGCAATGCGGCGGCTGGCGCGCTCCTCGCCGAAATGGAACAGGATGTCAGCCAGCTCTTCTTCGCCAAGCTCTGCCACCAGGTCGGCGGCCGAAGGCCCCTCTTGCGACATGCGCATATCAAGGGGGCCGTCTTTCATGAAGGAAAAGCCGCGTTCCGCAAGATCAAGCTGCATGGAAGAGACGCCAAGATCCAGCACCACCCCATCAAGGTCCTGCGCATATTCGTCCATGCGGGAGAAAACACCCTGCTGCTGCACCAGACGGTCGCCATATTGATCGGCCCAGGCCTTGGCCATCTCAAAGGCCAGCGGATCGCGATCCACCGCGATCACCTGCTCTGCCCCCGCATCAAGCAAGGCGCGCGTGTAACCGCCCGCGCCAAAGGTGCCATCCAGCCAGCGCCCAGATACAGGTGCGACCGCCTTGAGCAGCGGGCGCAGCAATACAGGGATGTGAGGACCGGACGGAAGCTCTTGGTCCGAAGTCATACCTTAAACCCCTCCGGCGCCATCAAGAAACTGCAGCGGATCAAAGCCTTCGGGCAGTTCCGCCATCCGTTTTTCGACTTCGGCCATTTCGACCTCTTCATAGGTCTGCGGCTTCCAGATCTGGAAGGTATCACCCGACGCAATGAAAAAGGCCTCACCTTCAAGCCCGATCTTGCTCCGCAGCTTGGCAGGCAGCACGAGGCGGCCCGTCTCATCAACCGTGGTCGGAAGGGATTGACCATTGAACATGCGCTCAAGAAGCTTGCGCTGAAAAGAGCCGCGCGGCAGTTCGGCGATCTTGGCATCGACTTCTTCGATTGCCTCCATCGTATAGCACTCAAGGAATTTGCGGCTGTCGTCACCGTAGACGATCACGAGTTCGGGGTTGTCGCCGGGCTGCTGCCAGTTGGGATCGCAAGCCTCCAGAACGCGGCGAAAAGAAGCCGGGATAGACACCCGCCCCTTGCTGTCCACCTTATGGTGGCTTTCGCCTCTGAACCTGCGGCCCAAATTACCGTCCCTTTTTCGCGTCCCTCGCGGTGTGTTTTGCCCCGTGGAAGTGAAAGCGGCGGGTTGATCTGCTGCCACTGATCAACCCGCCGCCTTGTCCCGCCTTGCGGGGGTGTCCGACTGCGCGCGCCACCTGGGGGGATGTCTGCTCGCTCGCGCGCCGGATCTCTTGGTTCGATGAAAGCGAAGGCCTGTATGAAACCTGCTTGTTTTGTTTTCGCGTGGGGTCGTTTGGTGCCCCGTCCTTGCTCTCTTTCGATGACAAAAGGGATACTATGGGAAATTAGGGTACGGCAATAGGTTTCTTCACGGCGGCGTGGGCAAACACGGGTAGAGACGGGCAATTCCGGTTAACACACTATTAACCTTCGCAAAGCAGACAGCCTAAATTGCGCCAATTTTAATATTTATACCTATATGTAGTGTTCACATCGCGACCCTCGAGCACCCATAGTTTCCCAGAAAAAAAATGAGGCATTTTCGTGGCAGGCCGAATGTTCCCGCGATGTTCCCACGCGCACCCCCTCAAAACGGTCATGGCCAAGCCGTTTCCAGTCAGAATCACGTCAAAACACACAAATGCGATTCGCCTTTATCGGCATCCGGACCCACGCCCTCCGCAGGCCTCTCAATGCTCGCCCATGATTTCCCATGGGCGCATCCTCCAACCCGAAACAGCCCAAACAAGACACAGAACAGCGCAGAGCGCGCAAGGCTCGACGCACCATTTCCAGCATCGCGCCCGGTCAGACAGTATTTGACGGCCGCGCGCGCCACCCTGTGGATCGTGACCGCATCTCCGATCAAGGTCGGTTCCAGTGACCCTCCATTCAATCAACCGTGAAGGAGATCATGAACGGCGCCACCGGACCCCCACGCCAGAAATGACTCAGCCTGCAACGTCAGGAGACGTTGCAGGCTGACAGCCGGGCCGGTCTTGCTGGCAAGGCGTACAAAAACCCGTGGCGCTTAGGCGGGCGTTCCACCCTTCCGGCGCCGCACCATGCCAAAGCCGCTGCCCGTCCCGCAAAGCAGGGCCGTCGGTTGACCTGCAGCCTGCGCGCCGCTTTGGGCTTGCCACCGGCCAGATTACGCCATGCCGCCCTGCACCAGGCCAGCCGCGATGCGCCCATAAGCCTCGGCCATGGCGCCATCCCCTGCCGCTATCGGCGTGCCGCCGTCGGCAGCCAGACGCGTCTCCAGATCGATCGGCAGCATCCCCAGCAAAGGAAGGTCGAGCCGCTGTGCCTCGGCCGCTGTGCCACCATGACCAAAGATATGATGCTCGCCGCCGCAGTCCGGGCAGGTAAAGAAGGACATGTTTTCCACCAACCCCAGAACCGGCACCTTCAACTGATCAAACATGTTGAGCGCCTTGCGGGCATCAATAAGCGCCACATCCTGCGGCGTGCTGACCACGATGGCGCCGGTCAGTTCAGCCTTGGTGCATAAGGTAAGCTGCACATCTCCGGTGCCGGGCGGCAGATCCACGATCAGAACGTCCAGCTCTCCCCAGTCCACCTGGCCAAGCATCTGCTGCAAGGCCCCCATCAGCATCGGGCCGCGCCAGATCACCGCCTTGGCGTCGTCCACCATCAGGCCGATGGACATCAGAGTGACCCCATGAGCCTGCAGAGGCGTAATGCGCTGCCCATCGGGGCTGGACGGCCTGCCGGTGACCCCCATCATCCGGGGCTGGCTGGGACCGTATATATCTGCATCAAGAAGCCCGACCTTGCGACCCTGCCGCGCAAGCGCAACGGCCAGGTTGGCACTTACAGTCGATTTCCCCACACCGCCCTTGCCGGATCCAACCGCCAAGATGCGGGCGACTCCCTGCGGCTTGATCGGCCCCTGCTGCGCCTTGGGGTGCCCACCGATCTTGAGGCCACCGCCAGAGTTTCCGCCGGGCTGCGCGGCGGGTCCATGCGCCGTCAGGGCCACGGAGACAGTCTCCACCCCCTCGAGGGTCAAGACAACAGCCTCGGCCGCGCGGCGCAAAGGCTCCATCTGCTGCGCGATGGCAGGGCTGGGCGCCTCGATCACGAAACTGACCTTGGAGCCCTCGATCTGCAACGCCCGCAGCATGTCCCGCGACACAAGGGTTCCCCCGTCCGGCAGTTCCAGCCGCTCGAGAGCGTCACGAATCTGATCCTGGGTCACGGCCATCGGCGTCTCCTTTTGTTTCGGCACCCCCTGCAGGGCGCCCTACCTGATATAGCTCCGGCCCCGTCAGCCCAAGCACAATTGCCGTAACGGCACCCACTCAAAGCCAGACACAGAGCGCCCAATATGGCGGCAAATCCAGCATTTTCGGTGTCTTTTTGGCCATTTGAGCGGGAGGCGCCCGCAAGACCCATGCAAATGCCGCATAGCAGAAATGCCGACTCTGGGGATTGTGCACCTGCAGCATAACCTTAAATTGGTGTTCAAGAAACGCCTTAACCGGCACCGCAAGATAACACTGTTTGAAACCAGATTGAGGAGCTGCCAGATGGCTGCAGTAAATCACATCTCCGCCTCCAAAGGCACCGTGGCTGAGAACGGCCTGGCCTTTGTCGAAGCGCTGAAAGTCAAATTCGCACGGTACCGCGTGTACCGTGAAACCATCAGCGAGCTGTCCTCGCTCAGCAACCGCGAACTGGCGGATCTGGGTCTGAACCGTTCGATGATCAAGCGTCTGGCCCTGCAGGCCGCTTACGAAAACGCATAACCGAGATCAGGCCCTTTCTCCTCCTCCCTTTAGGGTCTGTAACTCGCGGTGACATCTTCCTCCTCCCTGATGTCACCGCACCCAATACCGGGGTCAAACCCGGGATCTGATACATCCGGCCTCCTCCTCCCATCTGGCCGGGTGTTGTTCAGAGCGGCGGCACCTCTCCTCCTCCCTGGTGTCGCCGCACCTCATACCGGGATCAAACCCGGGATCTGATACATTCGGCCCCTCCTCCCATTTGGCTGAATGTTGCAAAGAACGACGGTGCCTCTCCTCCTCCCTGGCACCGTCGTTTTCTTTTTTGGGATACCGCTGCCGCATCACACCCAGCCCGCGTTATTCGGCGCCCGAGCACCCTTTCGCATCGGGTGCGTCACAAACTTTGGGTGCGTCAGGGGAATGGCGTGGGGGGGGGGGGGGGGGGGGGGGGGGGGGGGGGCGGCCCCCCCCCCCCCCCCCCCCCCCCCCCGGGTCGGATCGCTTTGCGATCCGACCGCCTCTTCTTTCAA
Organism: Phycobacter sedimenti; assembly: GCF_038148855.1. Lineage (NCBI taxonomy): Bacteria > Pseudomonadati > Pseudomonadota > Alphaproteobacteria > Rhodobacterales > Roseobacteraceae > Phycobacter > Phycobacter sedimenti. Next base: position 62,471 of record NZ_JBBVGR010000005.1, read on the forward strand.
TTGCGGACTGTCAGAACGGAACGTCGTCATGAGCGGTCACGAATTTCGCAACCACCTTCTTGAGACCAGCCTTTTCAAAATCCACTTCCAGCTTGTCACCTTCGATATCCGTGATCGCGCCATAGCCGAATTTCTGGTGAAACACGCGCTCTCCCAGCGTGAAGCTTGAGGTCGCCGTTAGGTCAATCACCTGGGTTCGGCTTTCGCGGGGCTGCGAAAGGCCACGTTCGCTGGCGCGGGCCTGCATGCGCTTCCAGCCGGGAGAGTTGTAGCCATCGGCCTGGGCCTCGCGCTCGTCGATACGGGATTTGACCTGAGGGCCGCCCGCCGCCGCGCCGTACCCCCCGCCATAAAGGCCGGGCGGCGTCAGCACCTCCACGTGTTCCTCGGGCAACTCATCAATAAACCGCGAGGGCAGCTGCGATTGCCATTGCCCGAACACCCGCCGGTTTCCCGCAAAGGAGATCGTGCAGACCGCTTCGGCGCGGGTGATGCCCACATAGGCCAGGCGCCGCTCCTCCTCGAGCCCCTTGAGCCCGCTTTCATCCATCGACCGTTGCGAGGGGAAAAGACCATCCTCCCAGCCTGGCAAGAAGACGGCCGGAAACTCCAGGCCCTTGGCCGCGTGCAGGGTCATGATCGAGACCTTCTGCTCGGCGTCCTGCTTGTCATTGTCCATCACCAGGCTGACATGTTCGAGGAAGCCCTGCAGGTTGTCGAAATTCTCCAGCGCCTTCACCAGTTCCTTGAGGTTCTCAAGGCGGCCCGGACTGTCCGGGTTCTTGTCCATCTGCCACATGGTGGTGTAGCCCGACTCATCGAGCACGATTTCCGCCAGTTCCATATGGCTGATGTCGGGATCGCCGGTCATCCGGCCCCAGCGGCGCAGATCCTCGGCCAGCTGGCGCAGCGCCGCGCCTCCCTTGCCCTTGATCTCACCGCTTTCGACGGCGAGGCGCGCGCCCTCCAGCAGGGACACACCGTTCTCCCGCGCCGCGATCTGGATTTTCTGCTGCGCCTTATCGCCAAGGCCGCGTTTGGGCGTGTTGACGATGCGTTCAAAGGCCAGATCGTCCTCGGGCGAGACCACGAGGCGGAAATAGGCCATGGCATCGCGGATCTCGAGCCGTTCATAGAAACGCGGCCCGCCAATGACGCGGTAAGGCAGACCGATGGTCAGAAAGCGGTCCTCGAAGGCGCGCATCTGGTGCGAGGCCCGCACGAGAATCGCCATGTTGTTCAGGTCCACAGGCGCCTGACCACGGGTGCCGCGCTGCATGGATTCGATTTCCTCGCCGATCCAGCGCGCTTCTTCCTCGCCGTCCCAATGGCCGATCAGGCGCACCTTTTCGCCGCCCGTCGCATCGGTCCACAGCTCCTTGCCCAGACGCCCCGCATTGCCCCGGATCACGCCAGAGGCCGCCGCCAGGATATGTTCGGTCGAGCGGTAATTCTGCTCCAGCCGGACAACCTTGGCGCCGGGAAAATCCTTTTCGAACCGCAGGATGTTGCCCACCTCAGCGCCGCGCCAGCCGTAGATCGACTGGTCGTCATCGCCAACACAGCAGATGTTCTTGTGCCCCGCCGCCAGCAGCCGCAGCCACATGTACTGCGCCACGTTGGTGTCCTGATATTCGTCCACCATGATGTAGCGAAACCAGCGCTGGTATTGCGCCAGAACGTCCGGGTGGGTCTGGAAGATCGTCACCATGTGCAAGAGGAGATCGCCGAAATCGACGGCGTTCAGCTCTTTCAGGCGGGTCTGGTATTGGGCGTAGAGTTCGGTGTCGCGATGGTTATAAGCGCTGGCGTCGGCGGCAGGCACCTTTTCCGGTGTCAGCGCGCGGTTCTTCCAGTCATCGATGATCCCCGCCAGCATCCGCGCGGGCCAGCGCTTGTCGTCGATCCCGGCCGCCTGGATCAGCTGTTTCAAAAGGCGGATCTGGTCGTCCGTGTCCAGAATGGTGAAGTTCGACTTCAGCCCGGCCAGTTCCGCATGGCGGCGCAACAGTTTCACACAGATCGAGTGAAACGTCCCCAGCCAGGGCATGCCTTCGGCGGGCTGGCCCAGCATCCGCCCCACCCGTTCCTTCATCTCGCGCGCGGCCTTGTTGGTGAAGGTCACGGCGAGGATCTCGTTCGGGCGCGCCTGCCCCAGCGTCAGAAGGTGCACGATCCGCGTGGTCAGCGCCTTGGTCTTGCCCGTGCCGGCGCCGGCCAGCATCAGCACCGGACCATCCAGACATTCCACCGCCTCCCGCTGGGCGGGGTTCAGCCCGTCCAGATAGGGTTTCGGGCGCGCGGCCATGGCGCGGGCGGAGAGAGAGGCGCCCTCGAAGGCGTCCATTTCATCGAAACTGCTCATGGGCGGGACAATAGCGCGATTCATGGCTCTGGGAAAGGGGACGTTCACACTATGTTCACGGCTCTTTTGTCATAGCCTGCGCCATCTCCAGCCTGCCAAAGACCCGGTCGTGGCCGCCCCGTTAGATTTCTGTAACATTTCGCTAGACTCTCGCTGCAAAGCAGCAATTATGCGCCCATGACAGCGGCTCAAGATCTGCACCAGCACTATCCCGGCCTTTCCGATCTGCGCGCGCGCGCACAGCGGCGGCTTCCGCGTTTTGTCTGGGAGTATCTGGACAGCGCAACCGGGCTGGAGACAACCACGGCGCGCAACCGTGCAGCACTGGACAGGGTCGGTTTCCTTCCGTCGATCCTGCACGGTCCGCTCGAGATCGACTTGTCCACCCAGATCTTTGGTCAAACGCTGCCACTGCCCTTTGGCATATCACCGGTCGGAATGTCAGGGTTGATCTGGCCAGACGCCGAAGGCCATCTTGCCCGCTGCGGCGCGCGCAATGGTATTCCATACAGCCTGTCCACCGTCGCCAGCCAATCCCCCGAGGATCTGGCGCCGCATCTTGGAGATCAGGCCTGGTATCAGCTTTACCCGCCCAAGGACGAAGGCATCCGCAAGGACATGCTGGCGCGGGCGCGAGATGCCGGCTTCAAGGTGCTGGTGCTGACGGTGGATGTCCCCGTTGCCTCGCGCCGGGAACGCCAGACGAGATCCGGTCTCACCCAGCCCCCGCGCCTGACCCCGCGCCTGTTGGCGCAGGTGGCCATGCGCCCGACCTGGGCCATGGGCATGGCCCGCCAACACCGCCACGAGGGCGGCATGCCGCATATGCGCACGCTGGACAAGTACACTGCCGAGGCGACCGGGCAGAGCCGCTCGTCCACGGCGCATATCGGCTATCTGCTGCGCACCTCGCCCGATATGGACTATGTGCGCTGGCTCCGGGACAACTGGGATGGCCCCTTTGTCATCAAGGGTGTGATGCGCGCGGAAGATGCAGCCCCGCTGCAACAGATCGGTGTCGATGCGCTTTGGGTGTCGAACCATGCAGGCCGACAGTTCGACGGCGGCCCTGCGGCGATCGAGGTGCTGCCCGAGATCCGCGCGGCAACCGATCTGCCGCTGATCTTTGACAGCGGCATAGAGGGCGGTCTCGACATCCTGCGCGCGCTGGCGCTTGGCGCAGACTTCGTGATGCTGGCGCGCGGCTTTCATTATGCCCTTGCAGCCCTTGGCGTGGGCGGTCCGGACCATGTGGTCGATATTCTGAGAAAGGATCTTGAGGCCAATATGGGACAGCTCGGCCTTGGCACGCTGCAGCAGGTTCGCGATTTGCCGCGCCGGATCCTGTCGTGATCAGATCACGCGGTCATGTCCTGCTCAAGACGCGAGAACAGCCTGTGCAGCAGCCGCAATACCTGGGCATGATCCCCACGCAGAGCACCGATCGCCGGGAGCGGAGCAAACAGGGAAAACTGGCTTCAACAGGACCAGGCCGGCAGGTGTTCGGAGGTCAGCACCCCCATCGGGCAGTTGGCGAATGCCCGCGCCTCGATGGGTTCGCTTCGCACCAGGCGCAGATGGCCGTGCCGCGGATCCCCGGCAATCCTGCTGTATCGTTGCACCAAGACATCCTCGGGCCCCTCAAGCACCTGGAAAAACTGCGAGTCGTTGTGCAGAAGATAGCCGGTAACATCGTCACGCAGATTGTTGCGCCGCGACTCCTCGACAAGGCGCTCAATCTCGCCTGGCGACATTTTCCGGGTCAATTGGCTGGAGTAGACAATTCTGTGCATCGAGTCTCCTGTGAGGTTCAAGGTTGCAGCTTACACCCCCCGAAGCCGAGGCGCCGAGCAGCTCGGCGCAGGAGGATGTTATACCGCAAGTCGGCGCAGGCCGGTCTTGTGCATCGGCATAGGCCCTTGTCCGTTTTTTGCACCGAAAGGCTAGGCCGCTATCCGGGCGCAGCTGTCGCAAGGACCCCGCTCTTTCGTGAGAGCCGCCGGGTCCGCGACGCCTCTGCGTCAAATGGGGGCGCTATCATGCAAAATGAGAGCGCAATCAGGCTGCAAAATACCCAGAACTACGAGTATACCGCGCGCTCATGAGCGCCTAACACACCGCCAGACTTCATGACCTCGGGGGAAGCTATGACCGACTTCAAGAAAATCCTGATCGCCAACCGCGGCGAGATCGCCATTCGCGTGATGCGCGCCGCCAATGAAATGGGCAAGAAGACCGTCGCGGTCTATGCCGAGGAGGACAAGCTGGGCCTGCACCGCTTCAAGGCGGATGAGGCCTACCGCATCGGCGAAGGCCTTGGCCCCGTGGCCGCCTACCTCTCGATTGACGAGATCATCCGCGTCGCCAAGGAGTCGGGCGCCGATGCGATCCATCCGGGCTATGGCCTGCTGTCGGAGAACCCCGATTTCGTCGATGCCTGCGCGCGCAATGGCATCACCTTCATCGGCCCCAAGGCCGAAACCATGCGCGCCCTGGGCGACAAGGCCTCGGCGCGGCGCGTGGCGATCGAGGCGGGCGTGCCGGTCATTCCCGCGACCGAGGTGCTGGGCGATGACATGGCTGCCATCAAGAAAGAAGCGGCCGAGGTCGGCTATCCCTTGATGCTCAAAGCGTCCTGGGGCGGCGGTGGACGCGGCATGCGCCCGATCTTCTCCGAGGATGAGCTGGAGGAGAAGGTGCTGGAAGGGCGCCGCGAGGCCGAAGCCGCATTCGGCAACGGTGAAGGGTATCTGGAGAAGATGATCACCCGCGCCCGCCACGTGGAGGTTCAGATCCTTGGCGACAAACACGGGGAAATCTATCACCTGTGGGAGCGGGACTGCTCGGTCCAGCGCCGCAACCAGAAAGTGGTCGAGCGCGCCCCGGCCCCCTACCTGAGCGACGCCCAGCGCGAAGAGCTGTGCGATCTCGGTCGCCGGATCTGCGCCCATGTGAATTACGAATGCGCGGGCACCGTCGAATTCCTGATGGATATGGAGTCCGGCAACTTCTACTTCATCGAGGTGAACCCCCGCGTTCAGGTGGAACACACCGTCACCGAGGAAGTCACCGGCATCGACATCGTTCAGGCGCAGATCCTGATCGCCGAAGGCAAGCCCCTGGCCGAGGCCACCGGCAAGGCGGACCAGTCCGAAATCCGCCTCAATGGTCATGCGCTGCAAACCCGTGTGACGACCGAGGATCCGCTGAACAACTTCATCCCTGACTATGGCCGCATCACCGCCTACCGGTCGGCCACCGGCATGGGCATCCGTCTGGATGGCGGCACCGCCTATGCGGGCGGGGTGATCACGCGCTACTACGACAGTCTGTTGACCAAGGTCACCGCCTGGGCGCCGACCCCGGAAAAGGCGATTGCCCGCATGGACCGCGCCCTGCGCGAATTCCGCGTGCGTGGTGTCTCAACCAATATCGCCTTCGTGGAAAACCTGCTGAAGCATCCGACCTTCCTCAACAATGAATATACCACCAAGTTCATCGACGACACGCCCGAGCTGTTCCAGTTCGCCAAGCGTCAGGACCGCGGCACCAAGGTTCTGACCTATATCGCCGATATCAGCGTCAACGGGCATCCCGAAACCGAAGGACGGCCAGAGCCCAAGCCCGGCCTCAAGGATCCGCGCGCGCCAAAGGTCGAGACCGGCAATCTGCCCTATGGCACCCGCAACCTCTTGGAGCAGAAAGGCCCGCAGGCCGTTGCTGACTGGATGAAGGCCCAGCGCCAGCTTCTGATCACCGACACCACCATGCGCGACGGGCACCAGTCGCTCTTGGCGACCCGAATGCGGTCGATCGACATGATCAAGGTGGCCCCCGCCTATGCGAAGAATCTTTCCCAGCTGTTCTCGGTCGAATGCTGGGGCGGGGCCACGTTCGATGTGGCTTACCGGTTCCTGCAGGAATGCCCCTGGCAGCGCCTGCGCGATCTGCGCGAGGCGATGCCGAACCTGATGACCCAGATGCTGCTGCGCGGCTCAAACGGGGTTGGCTACACCAACTACCCTGACAACGTGGTGCAGTTCTTCGTCAAGGAAGCCGCCAAGGGCATCGACGTCTTCCGCGTCTTCGACAGCCTCAACTGGGTCGAGAACATGCGCGTCGCCATGGACGCCGTGAACGAGAGCGGAAAGATCTGCGAAGGCACCATCTGCTATACCGGCGACATCAACGATCCGGCCCGCGCCAAGTATGACGTGAAATACTACGTCGGCATGGCCAAGGAACTGGAGGCTGCGGGCGCCCATGTGCTTGGCCTCAAGGACATGGCCGGCCTTCTGAAACCCGTCGCAGCCCGCCAGCTGATCAAGGCCCTGAAGGAAGAGGTCGGCCTGCCGATCCACTTCCACACCCATGACACCGCAGGGGTGGCCGTGGCCACCATCCTCGCCGCTGCCGAGGCGGGCGTTGATGCGGTGGACTGCGCCATGGACGCCTTTTCCGGCAACACCTCGCAGGCGACGCTGGGCACCGTGGTCGAAGCGCTGCGCCACACCGACCGCGACACCGGGCTGGATATCACAAAGGTCCGCGAGATCTCGGACTACTGGGATGACGTGCGCGCGCATTACGCGGCCTTCGAATCCGGCATGCAGGCGCCCTCCTCCGAGGTCTACCTGCACGAAATGCCAGGCGGCCAGTTCACAAACCTCAAGGCGCAGGCGCGCTCGCTTGGTCTCGAAGAGCGCTGGCACGAGGTCGCCCAGACCTATGCCGACGTGAACCAGATGTTCGGCGACATCGTGAAGGTGACGCCCTCGTCCAAGGTGGTTGGCGACATGGCGCTGATGATGGTCAGCCAGGGCCTGAGCCGCGCCGAGGTCGAGGATCCCGCGACCGATGTTTCCTTCCCCGACTCGGTCGTGGACATGATGCGCGGAAACCTCGGCCAGCCTCCGGGCGGTTTCCCGGACGGCATTGTCGCCAAGGTGCTGAAAGGCGAAGCGCCCAACCTCGAGCGCCCCGGCAAGCACCTTGAGCCCGTGGATCTGGAAGCAACCCGCGCCGAACTGTCCAGGACGCTGGAAGGCAAGAAGGTCGATGACGAGGATCTGAACGGCTACCTGATGTATCCCAAGGTCTTTCTCGATTACATGGGGCGCCACCGTGAATACGGCCCGGTGCGCACCCTGCCGACACATACCTTCTTCTATGGTATGGAACCCGGCGACGAGATCTCGGCCGAGATCGATCCAGGCAAGACGCTGGAAATCCGCCTGCAGGCCCTCGGTGAAACCGATGAAAACGGCGAGGTGAAGGCCTTCTTCGAGCTGAACGGCCAGCCGCGCGTGATCCGGGTGCCGAACCGGCTTGTGAAATCCACCACTGCCGCCCGCCCCAAGGCCGAAGCGGGCAACGCAAACCACATCGGCGCGCCGATGCCGGGCGTTGTTGCCACGGTCGCGGTGCAGGCGGGTCAGCAGGTGCACGAAGGCGATCTTCTGCTGACCATCGAAGCCATGAAGATGGAAACCGGCCTGCATGCCGAACGTGACGCTGTAGTCAAGGCCGTGCTCGTGCAGCCGGGCGGACAGATCGATGCCAAGGATCTCTTGATCGAACTGGAATAAAGCCAATCGCAGATGATGCAAAAGGGCGCCCTCCAATCAGGAGCGGCGCCCTTTTCGGATAGTTCAGTCTATTCTTGCGCTTTCATGATGTCCGCCACCGCTGCGCCAATCAGCTTTGAGCCAAGAGCCGACGGGTGCGTGCGGTCGCGGTCGAAATGCTCGCGCAGCGGCGGGGCCAGCACATCCTCCGCATCCAGAAAGAAAACACCGGCGCGCGTGGATGCGAGCCGGGCGATGCGTCGCTCGATCTCCACAAGGCCGGGACGGCACCCTTCAAACGAGCGGGTTTCGGGCGCGCGGTAGTAGCCAAGCCACAGAACCCTGGCCCCCTGGGACTGCGCCTGTGAAATCAGATCCGGGATTGCCCCCTTCTGTCCGTCAGGTGAAATCAAGGCCTCGATCTCGCCTGCGCAGCGCGTGCAGCCACAGGAGAAGCCAAGGTCATTGGCACCGCCGTTCATCACTACCCAGTTCCACGGCCCGTCCGGCAACTGGTCAGGGATGCTGAGGCGCAGCAAGGACGACGCGTTGCCAGCACGGATTTGCGCCCCGAAATTGGCGCGGTTCACGACGGGCCGGTCCAGATCCGCCGCAATGATGCTGCCAATGTCCCTGCCATCCGACCGGTTCCACGCCAGAACCGAATCTCCGATCACCACGATGTCACCGGCCTGCCTGGGCACTGGCGCACAGGAGGCAAGGACAGTCCCAAACAGAATACTCAGCAGAAAACGCAAGCCACACCCCCAATGTCGCGGATCGTTCCGATGGTGGGTCTGCCTTCGGCATTTTCAATGGTCCGCGTCGGGCCCGACCGTCACCCCGATGGTATCGGGAAAGCGCATGACCTCACGTGAGCATCGCTACATTGCGGCTTCACACCTTCAAAAACCCTGCTATTAAATAAGTTCCAAAAAAGAACTTAACCATTGATACGGCTCCACCGGGAGGAAATGCCGATGTTTGTTATCACGTCCATGTATGCCGGTGCTGCGGCGCTCATGTTTGTCTACCTGACGCTGGGCGTCAGTCGGCAGCGGATCAGACACAAGGTTTCGATCGGGGATGGCGACAACCGCGCGGTTCTGGTGGCCATCCGTGCCCAGGGGAACTTCGTGGAATATGTGCCCATCGGCCTGATCCTGATGGCAGCGGTCGAAAGCCAGGGCGCGCCTGCCATGGCAATGCACGCCCTTGGAGTGATGCTGATCGGAGGGCGAATCCTTCATGCCATCGGGTTTACCAAACGTCCGCAGATCCTGATCCTGCGGCAGGTCGGTATTGTACTGAACCTCGTCATGGTGCTGGCCGCAGGGCTTGGTCTTCTCGCCCATGCCCTTGTGTAGCCGTTAAACGTCGAAGCCCTGCGCTGACCTGATCTGCGGCACCGGGCGCAGCTCGCGGATGGTCTTCACATAGATCGGAGCAGGCTGCGAGAGCAGCGGGCCGGCGTTCTCTGTCTCCTCGGTGATCGCACCCGGCATCAGAACTCTGGCCAGCGCAATCGCCGCTATCAAAGCAGCGATCCGGGCGAAATCTGATGGCTTCTTCCCTCTCAACATCAATAGGCCTCCCTTGCGGCGATCTGGTTACCGGTTCAACGCTGCCTCAGCCGCATTCCGTCGCAGAAAATCAAAAGAATTTGCAGCCGGAGTACATTTTTTCGCTTGCAGCCTGTCGGCAGAATGAATATTCCACCGCTCACCGAATGGCAGCGCGGGCGTAGCTCAGGGGTAGAGCATAACCTTGCCAAGGTTAGGGTCGGGCGTTCGAATCGCCTCGCCCGCTCCATTTGGACCACCGAACAGGCCGCCATATGGCGGCCTTTCGTGTTTTTGGATACATCCTTCCCCAGCCCCCTTGTCGCTTGACCTTGCGCGGAATCGGTGTTGCGATTAGGACTACCCGCCAAGGGAACAGAGCAAGAACGGCCCGCACGGGCAGAAACAGGGCAGGCAGAACAGAATGCTGACATCGGTTGAACTCTGTGCGGGTGCGGGCGGCCAGGCCTTGGGACTGGAGCGCGCCGGTTTCGATCACACCGCACTGGTGGAGATCGACAAGCACTGCTGCGCCACCCTGCGCCACAATCGCCCCACATGGAACGTGCTCGAAGAAGACGTGCGCGCCTTCAAGGAGGACGCCCATGCTTACAAAGGGATTGACCTCTTGGCCGGCGGCCTGCCCTGCCCGCCCTTTTCGGTGGCAGGCAAACAGCTTGGCGAAAAGGACGAGCGCAATCTCTTTGATGACGCGATCGAGATCGTCGATGCCACCCGCCCCCGCGCCGTGATGATCGAAAACGTGCGTGGCTTTCTGGACGCGGTGTTCCACGACTACCGTGAAAAACTGAAGGGGCAGCTTGCAAAACTCGGGTATGAGACCGACTGGCGGCTGCTCAATGCCTCGGACTTTGGCGTGCCGCAGCTGCGCCCGCGCGTGGCCATTGTGGCCCTGCGCAAAGAATACGCAGGTCAGTTCAACTGGCCCGAGCCGTTGCCGCACAACCCGCCTACCGTGGGCGCGACACTGCTTGACCTGATGAAGGAACGCGGCTGGCGCGGGGCCGAGGACTGGGCCGCCAAGGCCGATGAAATCGCCCCCACCATCGTTGGCGGCTCCAAGAAGCACGGCGGGCCGGATCTGGGTCCAACCCGCGCGCGCCGCGCCTGGGCCGCGCTTGGGGTCGAGGGGCGCACCATCGCCTATGAGGCGCCGGATCCCTTTCACAACGACATGCCGCGCCTGACGGTGCGCATGGTGGCCCGCATCCAGGGCTTTCCCGACGCCTGGCATTTCACCGGCGCCAAGACCAACGCCTACCGCCAGGTGGGCAACGCCTTCCCGCCCCCCGTGGCCGAGGCAGTGGCCCGCCAGCTGAGGGCGGCGATTGCAAAGCCCAACCTGCACGCGGTGCGGGCGTGAGCTGCAGTGTCGCCTATCCGGCCGCGCGCTCTTGAAATAAGCTCGTCTCCATGAAGCAGAACATTCCCGACAGCCGTGTCGATCCCAACCATCCGGATTTCGGGATCCTGTTCCCCCTGGCCGATGAGATCACCACCCGCGCGGGCGGCAGCCTGGCGCTGGAATACGATGTGCCGCAGATGCTGCGCCAGTGCATCGACGACGTGATCATGACGCCCAAGACCGGGCGTCGCGCCTATGAGGAACTGGAAAAGACCGAGAAAACCTATATCGGCACCCGCGTCGAGATTGAGCTGCGCGCCCTCCTTGGCCTGCAAAAGGGGCGGCTCGACACACGCATCCTTGGCTATGATGTGGACATCAAACACACCATGGGCAGCAACTGGATGATCCCGACCGAGGCACTAGGCGAGGTCTGCCTGCTGGTCGCCGCCGACGAGGTACGCGCGCGCTGCTATCTGGGCCTGATCGTGGCCCGCCCCGACTACCTGACGGCGGGGCAGAACAAGGACGCCAAACGCTCGGTCTCGGCCGAGGGCTTTCGCCATATCTACTGGCTGTTCCGCGATCACCCCTATCCGGCCAATTTCTGGCGCCCGCTGCCCGAAGAGATGGTCCTGCGCATCTTTGCCGCCGAAACCGGCAATGCCCGCATGGCCGAACTGTTCCGGCAGGTGCAGCGCACCCCTGTACCGCGCGATGTGCTGGAGGCGGTGGCCCAGCAAAAGGACTTCATGCGCAGGATCCGCTCGGACAAGGGGCGCGGGGCCCGCGATATTCTGGCGCGCGAGGGAATCCTTCTGCTCTCGGGGCAGTATGATTCCCAACTGATCCGCGCGCTCGACCTGCCGGCTTGCCCGGCCAGCGCTTTCATTTCTTGCGTGCCGCAAACCGCGCAGCAGCGCAGCCTTGCAAAGCAAGCCGGCTTTGCCCTGCCTGAGGGATAGACCTTGGCGGGGTTGCTTGCCGAAAAGGCCTGCGATTTTCCTCTTGCGCCTTTCGCCCGAACTTCCTAAATACCCGGTCACCGAATGGCAGCGCGGGCGTAGCTCAGGGGTAGAGCATAACCTTGCCAAGGTTAGGGTCGGGCGTTCGAATCGCCTCGCCCGCTCCATTCGAAACAAAAGGCCGTCCCATCGGGGCGGCTTTTGTCTTTCAGCCACTGCAATCTCTTGCACCGCCCAAGAAATCCCCTCCCGGACGGAATTTTGCGCTTGCAGCCCCCCGCCTGATTTTCTAAACACCGCACACCGAATGGCAGCGCGGGCGTAGCTCAGGGGTAGAGCATAACCTTGCCAAGGTTAGGGTCGGGCGTTCGAATCGCCTCGCCCGCTCCATTCGAAACACAAAGGCCGTCCCTCGGGGCGGCTTTTGTGTTTCGAGCCTCTCGCACGCGGCCCTGCACTTTTGATCAAATTCCTTTTGACGCAGGGGAAAAAACGCGCCAATGCTTGCGCCAGCGGCAATCCGCCCGCCGATCCAATCCGCTCCACGCGTTTCTTTTCTAAAGGAGTTCAGCCATGGCACCTGTCATCTACCCCACCACCAACCTGACCGCGACGGAGCAACTTTGCCTGGATCACGCACAGGGCATCTATATCTATGACAAGGACGGCAAGGAGTACATCGAAGGTCTTGCGGGCCTGTGGTGCACCTCGCTGGGCTATGGCAACACCGAGGTCATCGAGGCCATTACGGACCAGCTGACCAAGCTGTCCTTTTCGCACACTTTTGGCGGCAAGACCCACGAGCCGATCCAGAAGCTGGCGGAAAAACTGAAAGCGATGGTGCCGGTGGAGGATGCCTATTTCTTCTTCGGCAACTCCGGCTCGGACGCCAATGACACCCACTACAAGATGCTGCGCTATTACTTCAACGCCATCGGCAAGCCGGAAAAGCGCAAGATCATCACCCGCGAGCGCGGCTATCACGGCGTCACCGTGGCCGCTGGCTCGCTGACCTCCCTGCCCGCGAACCTTGCGCATTTCGATGCTCCGATCGAGGCGCTGCACATCCTGCGCTCGGACGCGCCGCATTATTACACGGGCCGCAAGGGCAACGAAACCGAAGCCCAGTTCGTGGACCGCATCATCGACAATCTGGAACAGCAGATCATCGCCGAAGACCCCGATACCATTGCCGCGATGATCGTGGAGCCGATCACCGGCGCCTCGGGCGTGATCGTGCCGCCGGAAGGCTACTACGAGAAACTGCAGGCGGTGCTGCGCAAGCATGGCATTCTGGTCTGGGCGGATGAGGTGATCTGTGGCTTTGGCCGCACCGGCGCCGATTTCGGCTGCACCACCATGGGCATCAAGCCCGACCTGATGACCTTTGCCAAACAGCTGAGCTCCGCCTATTTCCCCATCTCGGCATCGGTCATTCCCGGCTGGATGTACAAGGAAATGGTCGCCCCCTCGAACGAGGTCGGCGTATTCGGCCACGGCTACACCTACTCCGGCCACCCCGCCGCCTGTGCCGCTGCCCTGAAAACGCTGGAGATCTACGAGCGCGACAACCTGTTCGGCCATGCCGCCGAAGTAGGCGCGCATATGCAGGCGCAGCTGCGCGAAATCTTCACCGATCACCCGCTGGTGGGCGAAGTGCGCGGCAAGGGTCTGATCGCGGCGCTTGAGCTGGTGTCGAACAAGACCACAGGCGCGAGTTTTGAAAAAGGCGCCGCTGGCGCGATGGCGCAAAAGCTGTGCGAGGAAAACGGCCTGATCCTGCGCGCGGTGGCAGGCAACGCGGTTGCCCTGTGTCCGCCGCTGATCATCACCAAGGCAGAGGTGGACGAGATGCTGAAGCGCCTCAAGACCTCGATCGACACGGCGTATGAGCGGCTGAAAGAGCAAGGCCTGATCGCCGTCTGATCGCCCACTGCGCACCAAAAAACCAAAACACCCCGGCGCAAGACCGGGGTGTTCTCGTTTCTGGAACCTGAGGCTCAGAAAACCTTGTAGGTCATCGTGGTGAGAGAGCGTTCGATATTCGGGATCACCAGCAGGTGATCATTGATGTATTTCCCGACATCCTCGTCCTTGGGAATGTAGAGCTTCATCAACAGGTCGTATTCGCCGCTGGTGGAGTAAAGCTCGGAGTGGATTTCCCGCAGCGCAATATCCTCGGCCACCTTGTAGGTGGTGCCGGGCTTGCAGCGGATCTGGATGAAAACGCAGGTCGACATGGGCGCCCTTTCATTGGGTGTTCTGGAATGACGATTTGGCGCAAAGCTGGCACAGCGCGCAGGCAGGCGCAATCCCGCAGCTGCCGATGCAACAGGGCCCGAGTTTCGCACTGACCGCTCTTGAGTGCGAAGCCCTCACCGCCCTATAAGCGCAGGACCAGCCCCAGGTCGCCGAATGGCCTGCGGGCGACACGACGAAGGATGGCCCGCAGATGCGCAGCGCAAAGATCACCCGCTCCACCGCCGAGACCGAGATTTCGGTGGAGATCAACCTCGATGGCACCGGGGCCTATGACAACCAGACCGGTGTCGGCTTCTTCGATCACATGCTGGACCAGTTGGCGCGGCACTCGCTCATCGACATGACCATCCGTGCCAAGGGCGATTATCACATCGACGACCACCACACGGTCGAGGACACCGGCATTGCGCTGGGTCAGGCTTTGGTGAAAGCTTTGGGAGATAAAAAGGGCATCCGCCGCTATGGCGAATGCCACCTGCCGATGGATGACGCCCAGGTGCGCTGCGCGCTGGACCTGTCGGCGCGCCCCTTCCTGATCTGGAACGTGACCCTGCCGACGCCCAAGATCGGCACGTTTGATACCGAACTGGTGCGCGAGTTCTTCCAGGCGCTCAGCACCCATGGCGGCATCACGCTCCATATCGACCAGCTCCACGGGTTCAACAGCCACCACATCGCCGAAGCCGCCTTCAAGGCCGTGGCCCGTGCCTTGCGCGATGCGGTCGAGACCGATCCGCGAAAAGGCGATGCGATCCCGTCCACCAAGGGCGCACTCTGACGCAACCTTAGGCCGTGGCGCCCACCGGCGCGCCGCGGCCCCGGCGCAGGATCCATTCGGCGAGCATCAGGTTGGGCACCCAGGCCAGCCAGCAGATGATCGGATAGCTGGCCTCGAACCCCACAGTAGCAGAACCAATCGGCAGGTAAACCCGCAGGGTGACAGCAGCCAGCGTCAGCGCGGCAGACCGGATCATCCAGGCGCGGTGCTGCACAATCCGGCGCTTCATCGCGTGCCAGATCGCCGTGCCCGTCGTCCATAGCCAGACCACCGACAACAGCCCCAGCCCCGCCGCGGCCACCGGACCCTCCTCGGTCGTATAGGCCAGCCAGATGCCGCTGATCCCGGCCAGAAGGATCGCACCGCCATATAGCCGCCCCAGCCAGCGGTGCACAGCCGGGCGGTTCTTTCGCAGGCCTTTGGAGAACTGTACCGGCAGGAAGGCCAGTGCGATCGGTGCAAGACCAACGTGCAGATAGAACATCACCGGCCGCTCCAGCGCATGATGCAGCATGGCGGGCATAACGAGGGCCACATCAGCGATCAGAAAACGATAAGAGCCGACCGCGATCAGCACCGCAGAAACCCACATCGCGGTGATCACCCACCTTGGAAAGCCCGCAGGCCGCGCATTCATCGACATCTCATTTCTCCTTGCCACAACGCCAACTTTACACTGTCAAGCTGCAGTCAGGATACGCCAAAACTTGACGCCGTCAAGTTTGCCGGTGATAAACCCGACATGACACAAGAAAACGTGAAGAGCCGCCATCATCACGGCGACCTGAAGGCCGCTCTCGTCAACGCCGGCATCGACCTTCTTGAGGAAGGCGGCCTCAAGGCGCTGAGTTTGCGCAAATGCGCCGCCCGCGCCGGTGTCTCGCACGCGGCGCCCGCGCATCACTTCGATGGGCTGGCGGGGCTGAAACAGGCCATCGCCGAGGAAGGCTTTCGCCTGTTTTCACACTACCTGCAAACCGCCTGCGACGGCGGCCCACAGGACCCGAGGGGGCGGCTCAGGTCGCTGTGCAGGGGCTACCTGCAATTCGGGCTGGATCATCCCGGCATTCTTGCGGTGATTTTCGGCGATCAGGGTCTGGCGGGCCTTGTGCATGGCGGCGGCAAGGAAGAGGCCGACGCCTATCTCACCCTGCGCGATGTGGCGGCGCCCTTTGTTGCACCGGGGCAGGATCGTCTGGTCGTGGAAACCCAGATCTGGTCGCTGATCCACGGTTTCACCCTGCTCTACCTCTCCGGGGAGTTCGGCAGCCCGCCCCCACCCATCCACGACGGTCCCTTCGCGCAGGTCATTGCGCTCCTCGACGGGCTGGAGCCGCGATCCTCCTCTTGACCCCGCAGCCATTATTGGCCACTTCAAACGGGCAAGACAGGAAGGACCCCCGCGATGCTGACGGCGATCATCGACTACGAAAGCGGCAATCTCCACTCTGCCGAGAAAGCCTTTCAGCGCATGGCGCAGGAGGTGGACGCGGGCGAGGTTGTGGTCACATCCGACGCCGATGTGGTCGCCCGTGCCGACCGGCTGGTGCTGCCCGGCGATGGCGCCTTTCCCGCCTGTGCGGAAGAGCTGCGCGGTCACAAGGGCATCTATGACGCCATGGTTCACGCGGTCGAGGACAAGGGCCGCCCCTTCCTCGGCATCTGCGTCGGGATGCAGCTGATGGCCACCACAGGCCATGAATACCAGGACACGCCAGGTCTGGACTGGATCGGCGGCGATGTGGTGAAGATCACCCCCGAAGACCCAGCCCTCAAGGTGCCGCACATGGGATGGAACGATCTGGTGATCGACCATGACCACCCGGTGTTCGCGGGCATATCCTCCGGCGATCACTGCTATTTCGTGCACTCCTACCACTTCCGGGTCACTGACCCGGCCGAGCGGTTGGCCCATGTGGATTATGGCGGCGATGTCACCGCGGTCATCGGCAAGGGCACCATGCTGGGCATGCAGTTCCACCCGGAGAAAAGCCAGCACGTGGGCCTGCGCATGATCGGTAATTTCCTGACCTGGAAGCCCTGACACTTTTGCAGGATCAGGCCACCCCTTTGCGCAAGGACACCGGCGCGCAGCCATAGGCGCGCCGAAACGCGCGGGTGAAGCCTTCAGGAGACTCATAGGCATAGCGCCGCGCCACCGCATCGACCCGATCCCCGCGCATGAGATCCTGCCGCGCAAGGGTCAGCCGCCAGCGGCGCAGATAGCTCATCGGGCTTTCGCCCACCTGCTTCGAAAACAGCTCCGAAAACCGCGACAGGGACAGCCCCGCCTCCATCGCCAGATCCTGCGTGCTCCAGACCCGTCCCGGATGGTCGTGCATCGCCACGATGGCCCGCGCAAGGCGCAGATCGGAGAGACCCGCGAGGAGCCCCGGCTCTGCCGTGCCCGCCTCGATCAGATGCCGCAGCAGTCGCACCATGGCCGCCTGACCAAGGCTCGCAAGGATGCTCTCGGCCCCGCAGCGGTGCACCTCCACCTCCTGCCGGATCAGATCGAGAATCGCCTTCAACTCGGGCGCCTGTTCGAGGTTCACCTCAACCCGGTCCGGCAGGGCCGCCACCAGCGGATTATGCGGCCCGGCCCACTCCACCCGCAGGGCAAGGTCGGCATCGCGGCCAAGGGCAATCCCTACCCCCGCCGGATGGAAAACCAGCCGCGACAGATCCTCACCTCCGTGACCGTAGACCAGTAGATTGGCCGCAGCGGGCTCTACCGCGCCCACGGTCATGCGAAAGCGCGCCATCAGGCTCGACAATCTGTCCATTTTCCGCCCCCACAACCAGCATCGGAATAAATGTCATGTTATTCGGATTTTTCAAGCAGAGATTTACCCCATAGAGAGCGCACCACCACTCACGGGCGCCCTGCCCTGCATTCTAATAGGAGAGCTTTCATGCTGATGCCCCGCCAGAAAACCCCGAACCTCACCCTGCCGCTCTTGGGCGGCGGCACCTTCGATCTTGCCACGGAGGCCAGCAGCCGCGGCACGGTGATCTGCTTCTATCGCGGCCTGCACTGCCCGATCTGCGCCAATTACCTGAAGGAACTGGAGAAGAAGACCGCCGATTTCGCCGAACGGGGCGTCGGCACCATCGCCATCAGCTCGGACGGTGAAGAGCGCACCCGCGAGATGGCCGAAAAGGTCGAAGCCAAGGGCCTGCGCTTTGCCTATGACCTGCCGCTGCAAGAGGCCAAGGACTGGGGACTTTATATCTCGACCTCACGCGGGAAAACCTCCATCGGGATCGAGGAGCCGGCGTTGTTTTCCGAACCCGGCCTGTTCATGGTGACGCCCGAGCAGACCCTGTATTACGGGTCGGTTCAGACCATGCCCTTCGTGCGGCCGCATTTCTCGGAACTGGTCTCGGCCCTCGATTTCGCCATTGCCAACGACTACCCGGCGCGCGGCGAATACACCGGGGCCGTTTGACGCCCACGCGCTGCACAAAGCCTTGGCACCGCAGCCCCCCCTTCCGGGCCGCCCCTCGGCGGTCCGGAGGACGGGAATGGACAGGCCCGGCACTTCACGGCATATGGGGTAGACTTGAAACCCGTTCAGGCCCCGCCCCCTTGCAGATCAGACTGGAAAAATTCGACCACCACCGCGGACGCCACCGCTATTGCGTCTTGCGGCTGAGCCAGACCCTGTTCGGAGACTGGTGCGTGGAGCAGGCCCTTGGGCCCATTGCCGCCCCCGGCGGGCAGCAGCGGCGCGCCTATTTCAGCCAGCACGCCGAGGCATTGCAGCTGCTCGAAGAAGCGCGGGATCGCCACATCAGCCGCGGCTACGTACCGATCCCGGTTCAGTTGGGGCTGTTCTGATTGCGCAGACGGCAGCCCCGCCGGATCAGTTGACGCGCGTCCAGGTCTGCCCCCGGCAGATCAACCCGCCCGCAACGCAGCCCTTCACCTCCAGGCGGTTGCCGTCCAGCGACATCTTGGACTTGTAGGTCTTGTCCGCGTCCGGCGCCCAGATTTTGCCGCCAGAATAGCTGCCGCCACCATCCGCCTTCATGTCCCAGATCAGCCGTTTGCCCAGGTGCTCATAATCGGCGGTCACCCCGCCCCCGGCGCCATAGGCCTTGGCAATCGTGCCGCAGATGCTGGAACCGCAGGGCGCGATATCCACATGCAGATAGCCGCCTTCCTCGCCCTCTTGTGTCTTCCACTTGCCAGCGACCTGATCGGCAAAGGCGCCGGTGGCCAGTGTCAGGGCAAAAGTCAGACCCAGTGTCAGTGTCTTCATCGGTGTTTCCTCCCTCTTTGCGTTCAGTTTGGCGCGACAGGTGCTTTTCAGGCAAGCTTGACTTTGGGTCGCGTTGCAATCCCGCCTCCCTGCTGCCATAGAACCGGCAAAACCCTGCCAGCCCTCTGGGCGATCCCCTTCAGAGACAAGGACTGACGACCATGATCCTCTATCCCGCCATCGACCTCAAGGACGGCCAGGCCGTGCGCCTTTTGCACGGGGACATGGACAAGACCACCGTGTTCAACGACAACCCCGCCGCCCAGGCGCTGGAGTTTGTCGCCAAGGGCTGCGAATGGCTGCATCTGGTCGATCTGAACGGCGCCTTCGCCGGTGAGCCGGTCAATGCCGCCCCGGTGGAGGAGATCCTGAAACAGTGCAAGGTGCCCGCGCAGCTCGGTGGTGGCATCCGCGACATGAAGACCATCGAGAACTGGATCGACAAGGGGCTTGCCCGCGTGATCCTTGGCACCGTGGCGGTGGAAAACCCCGACCTGGTGCGCGAGGCCGCACGTGCGTTCCCCGGCAAGGTCGCCGTCGGCATCGACGCCCGCAATGGCCGCGTCGCCACCAAGGGCTGGGCCGAAGAAACCGATGTGATGGTGACCGATCTTGCAAAATCCTTCGAGGACGCAGGCGTCGCCGCCATCATCTACACCGACATCATGCGTGATGGCGCCATGAAGGGTCCGAACGTCGAGGCCACGGCGGATCTTGCCAATGCGGTGTCGATCCCAGTGATCGCCTCGGGCGGGGTGTCCTCGCTCGACGATCTGCGGGCGTTGAAATCCTGCGGCGCGGCGCTGAATGGCGCCATTTCGGGCCGCGCGCTTTATGATGGAGCAATTGATCTGGCCGAGGCGCTTGCCATTCTGAAAGGATAAACCGTCGCAACAGGCCTGCGGCACCGCGCCGCTTTGCACAGGCCTTGGGAATTGGATTGGATGGCGGCATTTGGAAAAGGTGCCTCATGTCTTTGATTTCAAAAACGCCCCTGCCCCTGCATTCGCATCTTTGGGCCAACGTTCAATCCGGTGATTTCATCGATGGCTACGCCGTTGACAGCGACCTGTCCCCCCGTGCTGCGGCCGACTTGGGGCTTGCACTGCCGAGGTGGGCGCAGGCGCTATTGACCCTGCGCAATAGGATCGTGGCGCCCCTCGGCCTCAAGACCGAAGTCTCTGACAAGGGTGCGGATGCGATCTTTCCAGTGGTCCATGAAGACGCAAACGAGCTGATCCTGGGCACGGACGACAGCCACCTGAATTTCCGCATCTGCGTGATGCAACAGGAAGGCCGCATCCACATGGCAACCTGGGTTCATCGCAACAACCTGCTGGGGCGTCTCTACCTCTTGGCGGTGATGCCCTTTCACGTGCTGATCGTGCACGATTCGATGCGCCGCATCGCCAGACACTCCGCCCCGATTGCATCTGCGCCCCGCGGTCAGTAAAGACAGAGCAACACTCCCGCGATCAAGGGCCAATACCTCATGCTGAAAACCCGCATCATCCCCTGTCTCGATGTTGCCGATGGCCGCGTGGTCAAGGGCGTGAACTTCGTCGGCCTGCGCGATGCGGGCGACCCCGTCGAGGCCGCCAAGGCCTATGATGCCGCCGGCGCCGACGAGATCTGCTTTCTCGACATTCACGCAACCCATGAAAACCGCGGCACCATGTTCGACATGGTGCGCCGCACCGCCGAACAGTGCTTTGTACCGCTGACCGTGGGCGGCGGTGTGCGCAGCAAGGAAGACGTGCGGGCGCTGCTCTTGGCCGGGGCCGACAAGGTCTCGTTCAACTCAGCCGCCGTGGCCAACCCCGATGTGGTGGCCGAAGCCTCTGCGCAGTTCGGCAGCCAGTGCATCGTGGTCGCGATCGATGCCAAGACCGTCTCCCCCGGCAAATGGGAGATCTTCACCCACGGCGGACGCCGCGAAACCGGCATCGATGCGGTAGAGTTTGCCAAGACTGTGGTCGCCAAGGGCGCGGGCGAGATCCTATTGACCTCGATGGACCGGGACGGCACCAAATCCGGCTTCAACCTGCCGCTGACGCGCGCGATCTCGGATGCGGTGGATGTGCCGGTGATCGCCTCTGGCGGGGTGGGAACGCTCGACCACCTGGTCGAAGGCGTCACCGAGGGCGGCGCCTCGGCGGTGCTGGCCGCGTCGATCTTCCATTTCGGCGAATACACCATCCAGGAGGCCAAGGAACACATGGCCGCCGCCGGGATACCGATGCGACTGACCTGAAAGGCAACGTGATGAGCCTGCTGCACGATCTGGAAACCACCATCTTCTCCCGCAAGGGGGCTGATCCCGATACGTCCTGGACGGCCAAACTCCTGTCCAAGGGGCCCGAGAAATGTGCCGAGAAATTCGGCGAGGAAGCCATCGAAGCCATCATCGAAGCCGTGAAGGACGACAAGGCGAAACTCGCCAGCGAAGGCGCCGATGTGCTTTATCACTTCCTGGTGATGCTGGCCGCCCGTGACGTGGCACTGGACGACGTGCTCGCGGTGCTGGCAGATCGTCAGGGCCTCAGCGGCATCGACGAGAAAGCCGCCCGTCCCAAGGGCTGACCTCTACTGCTTCAAACGCCCGATCTGATCCGGGTCAAGGGCCGCGCCGGCGGCCGCGCGGCACGCGCGGTTTACCCTTGAGGCGGACCAGATCAGATTACACTCGACATGGCGCGTCAGGGCAGACCTGCCCCTGAAGCGCTTCTCAGCGGAAAGAAACCGCCGCGCGCCAGCGCGGCGCCCGGCCCAACGGGAGCCTGCACATCTGCGATGTGCAGGGCGACGGGCGGGAGCACCGCCCGGCTGGAAAGATCACAGTTTCGAGGAAATGATCCCGGTTGCAAAACCGCCCATGCGCAGTTCTCCGAACAGGCGCTGGTATTCGATTTTGGGACAGCGGTTCTGAATCACATCGACGCCGCGCGCTTCGGCCTTGGCCGCCGCCTCGGCATGCTGCACGCCGATCTGCATCCAGATCGTCTGCAGGTCCGGGAACAGCTCCAGCGCCTCATCAACGATGGGCGGCACCGCTTCGGATTTGCGGAAGATATCCACCATGTCGACCGGCACGTCGATCTCGGACAGGCTGGCGCGCACGGTTTCACCAAACAGCGTCTTGCCTGCATGGCCGGGATTGACCGGGATCACCCGATAACCCTTCAAAGACAGATAGCGCGCCACGTAATAGCTGGGGCGCACCGAATTCAAGGACACGCCCACCACCGCCACGGTCCGGGTGCGTTTCAGGATCTTGCGCAGAAGGTCATCACTGTAGTTGGTCATGGGCTGACCCTAGAGGGCCTGCGCAGGGCGGAAAAGCCAAAAGTTCACCATGAAGACAGCGGGAGAAAGATCACCGCCCCATTCGCAAAAAAAGGCGCCCGGGACGGGCCCCGGGCGTCAGGTATGGAACGAGGGACAGTGAAAAAGGTCCGCGGCTGTTCCGCGCCGCAGGCCTGATTCCAATGTGGGAAGCCTTGATCCGCATTTAAAGGGGCACCTTCGCATCTATTGCCGCAAGGCCTGCGGCCAGTGCGCCCGCGCTTCGGCAATCAGGGCCTCAGCCTCGTCCTGCCAGCGCGCCCGCACTTGGGGGCTGTTCAGGAGGAACAGCTCTCCTTCGACGATCACCCACAGTTCTGGATCGGCGGTCGTCAGACGGCCCTGCGCCATGGCAAAGGCGCAATAACCGCCGAACATCGGCGCATAGGCCCAGGGGTTCATTTCAAACCGCATCTGGTTGCCTGCAGAGGAAAAGCGCCAGACTGCCCCTTTCCACATCAGGGCATGCTCGGCGCTGCCCTGCACGGCATGTCCCGTCTCGAAAAAGGCCACCGGATCATAGCCGCCTATCGCCACACCATCTTGCGCGGAAAACAACGCCATATCCGCCATCCCCCGCTGCGGGGCTGCAAACAGGCAAAGCGACAGGACGAGAATCATCAGGCGCAGGATCAACGGGCGCACTCCACATCTGGATCGGGAACGCTCCGATTGTGCCCCAGACACATTGCCCTGCAAAGATGTGATACGCAGATGTGATCGGTTCATGGCGCAACTTACTGTCGCAGCCGTTTCCCGCACCCGCGATCAGTCGAAGATATCCTCGATCACATCAAGGGCTTCTGACATGACCTTTTGAAACAGGCTTTTGCGTTTCTTCGGCTTCCTGGCTTTCACGGGCTTGGCCTTTTCCATCTTGCCGTAAGCCTTGGCCGGTATGGGCTGATGAGAGACCTTGTGGCGCGGCGTCGACGCTGGGGCACAAGCAGGTGCCTTGGCCCCCTTGCCGGGCACCAGGGGCCTTGACTTCTGTGCCGACAGGGGCGCGCCGCAGGTACTACAGACCAATGCCGACATGCCGCCGGATTTGCCGCCCGGTACAAAAGCCGACTGCACCCCGCAATAGCAACAACTGATGATTTTTCCGCCCGAAAAGCTCGAATGTGCGATGACTGCCTCCTGAAGGGTTACGACCGTTCTCTTGAGGCATATAGGGCGATTGCCGCCGCATTTGAGACGTTGAGCGAGCCAAACCCACCCGCGAAGTCGATTTTCACCAGATGATCCACGGTTTCCTTGGTCTTTTGACGCAGACCAGGCCCTTCGGCGCCCAGCACCAGCGCCACCGGGCGATCCTTGCGCCCCTCCAGCGCCTGCTCGATGGTCTCTTCGGCTTCTCCGTCGAGGCCCAGCACCACAAAGCCCATGTTCTGCAGCTCGACGATGGTGTCCGAAAGGTTGCGCATGCGCAGGTACGGCTGACGTTCCAGCGCACCGCTGGCGGTCTTGGCCAGGGCACCTGTCTCGGGCGCTGAATGGTGCCGCGTGCCGATCACGGCGCTGGCGCCCAGCACCTCGGCCGAGCGCAGGATGGCGCCGACGTTATGCGGATCGGTCACCCGGTCCAGCAGGATCACCCGTGGAACCTCGGCGCCAATGCAGTTTTCCGCAAGGCTGCCCCAGTTCAGCGGTTTCACCTCCAGCGCGGCGCCCTGATGCACAGAGCCGGGATCGATCGGCGCCTTGAAGCCGCGCGGGTCCACCACCTCGGGCTCGATCCCGGCCTCGGCAATCGCCTCTTCCAGCTTGTTCCTGGCATTCAGCGTCACGATCAGGCGCAGTTTCTCACGCTTTGGGTTCATCAGCGCATCACGCACCGCATGCAGACCGAACAGCCAGACGGTCTCGCTCGCGCCGGCCTTCTTGGCCTGTTCCTTTTCAATGACCCACTGGGGTTTCTTGGTGGGTTTCTTGGACATGGATCTCTCCTGCAAAAGGAATTTCAGGCCAGTGCAGAAAACTTGGAATTTTCCTGTTGACGCCCGTTGGTGGCGCTAGTAATCACGCCTCCACGTCAGGTGCAACACTCACCTGACAGTGGGCGACAGGCCGCAAGGTGTGGCAGGGGACTGTAACTCCCTCGCGGAGACGCACGCCTGGTTCGATTCCAGGGTCGCCCACCATCTTCCCCCTCTTTGTTAAGCCGGACGACAAGATATGGGACGATGGTGACCGCTGCCATATGGCAGCAAGTGATTTCTCAAACCCTGCCATATGAGCATAGAAAAACCCGACGAACGGCCGGGTCATCTTGTTGATAATGTTTAAGGATCAGGCTGGAGCGCCTAGTCTGCCGGGGCTTCGATCGCCTGCATCACCCAGGCCTCAAGCGCGTCAAGATCGGCCTCTCCCGCCTCTGCCATACCGCCCGAGAAATCCTTGAAGGCCTCTACATTCATGCGGTTCACGCCCGACACCACCGGGATGCCCATGGCAAGCGCCTCGCCAATCACGGGGCGCATGCCGCGCCCGTCGGCCTCGTGTTTGCCGAACTTGTTGACCAGCAGAACCTGCGGTGCCGGTGTTTCGGCCAGCGACTTGGTGACCAGGCCCACGGCCTGCTCCAAGGCACCGGGGTTAAGGCGGCAGCCGCGCGCCTCGGGACCAAGGGACTGGGAGATTCGGATCACCGTATCGCCCGGCAGAACCCGCACATCCATGTCGCAAAGCTTGTCATCGTAGCATTCGGTGTTCGTCTGCACGATTCCCGCCAGCCGCACCCCCCGTGCCTGCAAACGCTCTGCCAGAGCGGTCAGCAGCCGGTCGGTGGCGCCGCGTTCGGTTGTCATGACATAGGCCAGGCTCATCGCACCCTCATTTCACTGTGGTTCTTTCCAGCGAACGGGACACTAGCGCGGTTTTGGGAAGTCGGCCAGAGGCGCTTTTGCCGCGCCGCCCAGATGGCAGCGCGGCGTCCATTTGAAAGGGCCGAGTTACAGACCCAGCGCGCGGCGGCGTTCCTCAGCAAAGCCCTGCACGATGCGGTCCGCGATCAGCGCCAGGATCGCCATGGCCGCCCCGGCAGAGATGCCAAGCCCCACATCCGCCTGCCCCAGCGCCAGATAGATCGACTGGCCAAGGCCGGTCGTGCCGATCAGCGCCGCGATCACCAACATGGCAAAGGCGTAAAGGATGGTCTGGTTCAGCCCCAAGAGGATGGTCGGCGCCGCATAGGGCGCGCGCACATCGCGCATCATCTGCCAGCGGGTTGCCCCCGAAGCTGTCGCCGCCTCGATCATCTCGGCCGGGGTTTCGGTCAGCCCGTGGCGCGTGTAGCGGATCATCGGCACGATGGCATAGGCGATGATCGCCAGGAAGGCCGAGAACTCACCGATCTGGAACACCATCAGCACCGGGATCAGGAAGACAAACAGCGGGATCGTCTGCAGCATGTCACAGATGGGGTGCACCACCCGCCACGCCATGGGCGACACCGCCGAAGCCAGCCCGATTGCGCCCCCAAGGACCGCGCAGGCAAAGACGGCCGCGCCCGACAGGTATAGCGACAACAGCGCCCGCTCCCACAGGCCCGACAGCAGGATCGTTGAAAGCAAAACCACCGACAGCGCCGAAAGACGCACACCGCCCGCCACATAGGACAGGGCTCCAACGCCAACCAGAACGAAGGGCCATGGGAGCTGGGAAATCCCCGTCTCCAGCATGCCTACCGCGATGAGGATCACCACACCCAGCGTCAGCTTGCCGCGATAGGCGCAGTAGAGCCCGGCCGCCGCGCCAGCTGCAAAAAGCCCCATGCTCATGCCCGAGGTCCAGACAAAGCCCCAGGTGAAGGGCAGCACCGCCTGATCAAGACCGATGCGCAGCGGCAGCAGCACATAGAACATCACGCCGTTCTTGATGGCCGTCAAAAGTTCGGCATTGGCGCTGGTAAAGGCGGAAAGCCCCGCATCCACCCGGTCCGCCGTGCTGTTGAACAGCGCATAGGCGCCCGGATCCTGGATCTGCCCGTAGAAGACGATACTTGCGAGCGCGCCAAGGGCCAGGATCACCAGTGAGACGCGCCCGTCGTAAAGCCGACGTTTCTCGTCGGCGAGCGTGCCGCTCATCCGGTCGATCAGGATCGCGAAGATCACGATCACCAGACCGGCCAAAAGGCTGGCCCCGAACTGTGCCTTGCGCATGGTCAGCAGCACTTCCCAGCCGATGTCGTCAAAGCCCCCGATCACGGCAGCGATGATCACCATCGACAGGGCCGCCATCAGGCATTGGTTCACACCCACCATGATCTGGGTTGCCGCGGCGGGAATTTCGACCTGAAACAGCTGCTGCATCCGGGTGCCGCCCGCCATAATTGCGGCTTCCTTGATCTCCGGCTCGATCCGCTGCAGGCCCAGCAGAACGTTGCGCGCCATAGGCGGCGCCGCATAGATCGCCGAGGCTATGAGGCCCACAACCGGGCCAAAGCCAAAGAGCACCAGAAGCGGCGTAAGATAGGCGAAGGTTGGCACGGTCTGCATGACATCCAGCAGCGCCTGCACCGGCGCACGGACACGCGGGTATTCATTGGCCAGAATCCCTATGGCTCCGCCAATCAGCAGTGCGAGCGGCACCGATATCGACACCAGCGCCAGCGTGTTCATGCTTTGCGGCCAATAGCCCGAGGCCAGAACCGCCCCAAGACCCACGGCCGCCATCATCGCCATGGTAAGGCCCCCAAGACGCCAGCCCAGCGCCACCGTGGCCGCGATCAGGAATGGCCAGGGCGTCGCCCCCAGGATCCAGTTCGCCGCCTCCATCGGATAGGCCATAAGGGCCGAGAACAGCCGCGCCGCCGGTTTGATCAGGGCAAGGAAAGCCTCCATCGCGCTGCCGACCCACTCGGTCGCGGGCAGCACCCATCCTTTCGGAAAGGCGATCAGCCAGGGCGCGACGCCTTCGAGCGCCAGACACAGGGCGCCCACGGCCAGCGCGATCAGCGCCGCCATGCTGCCTTTGCTGAGCGTCATCATGCCGCCGGATCCACCTGCAGGGCGGCGGCCAGATCCGCCGGGTTCACCACGCCCAGAAGCGCACCGTTTTCATCGCGCACAGGGACGGGTTCATAAAGCTCCATGCAGCGCGCCAGCGCCGCATCCAGCGTCATGTCGCGGCGCAGGCCCGGATCATCCGGCCCGTAGGACAGATCGCCCCCCGCCTGCATGACAGAGGCCACGCGCGCATGCTGGCCCTTGGCCACGTCCTTGGAGAATTCGCGCACATAGTCATCGACCGGATTCAGCACGATGTCCGAGGGCGTTCCGATCTGCACGATCTTGCCGTCGCGCATGATGGCGATCCGGTCGGCCAGTTTCAGCGCCTCGTTGATGTCATGGGTGATGAAGACGATGGTGGTCTTCAGCTTGGCCTGAATGTCGAGGAATTCATCCTGCAGCTGGCGGCGGATCAAAGGATCCAGCGCGGAAAACGGCTCATCGAGGAACCAGACCGAGCAATCCGCAACCAGCGAACGGGCAATGCCGACACGCTGACGCTGACCACCGGAGAGTTCACGCGGGAAGTTTTTTTCGCGCCCGCCGAGGCCGACCAGATCGATCACCTTTTGCGCCTTGGCAAGCCGCTCCTTCTTGCCCATGCCCTGCACCCGCAGCGGATAGGCGACGTTTTCAGCCACGTTCATGTGCGGGAACAGGCCGAAATGCTGGAACACCATGCCCAGCGTGTTGCGGCGCATCTCGATCAGCCGCTTCGGACTGGCGGTGCGGATATCCTCGCCCTCGATCAGGATCTCGCCGCCAGTTCCGGGGAGCAATTGGGAAATGCAACGGATCAGGGTGGATTTCCCCGAACCACTGAGGCCCATGATCACGAACAGCTCGCCCTCCTGCACCTCGAATGTGGCGTCCTGCACGGCGGGGGTCAGCCCCTGCGCGCGCAGGAGCGCTGCCGCCTCATCCGCCGATTTGGTTTCAGAGAGCGCCCGTTTCAGGGCGCTCTCTGCGTTGGCACCAAACACCTGCCAGACATTCCGGCAGGTGATGGCAGGTGTTGCCTCCTTGCTCACGGTGTCACCGCTCACTGCAGCGCGGCGTCCACAACCGGGCGCCAGCTGTCCTCGTTCGCAGCCATCCATTCCGCGACAACCTCTTCGACCTTGCCGCCATCGACGTCCACCGCACCCATCATCGGCTGCTGGTCTTCCACCGCCAGAGTGTAGTTGTAGAGGATCTCGAACGCAGCAGGCCAGGTCTCGGCAAGGCCCGACCAGCCAGCCTTGAAGATACGCGAGGGCGCAAAGTCACAGTCGTTGACGGCATTGGGGTTCGGCCCCCAGGCCGGATCGCTGAAGCAGGCCTCTTCGCCCGCAGGCAGGTCGACGAATTTCACATCATAGGCCGACATTGCCCAATGGGGCTGCCAGAAGGTGACAAGCAGCGGCGTCTTGCGCTCGGTCGCGGCGCGCAACTCAACGATCAGAGCCGCTTCGGATCCTGCAGGCACCGCCTTGAACGGCAGATCAAGCCCCGTCATGCGGTCGGCGCCAGGGGTGCCCCAGTCAGCCGGATAATCAACGAGGCGGCCCGCAGGCAAGGTTTCAGCAGTCGCAAACAGCGGCGCGCAGCCCTTCAGCGCCTCCCATGCGGGCAGGCCCGGACACAGGTCGGCCACATGCGCGGGATAGGCGATGCCTTCCTTGGCGTCGAGCTCAAGATCGCCCAGTTCGACCACGGTGCCTTCGGCAACCTTCTTGGCGTATTCATCGGACACGTTGGAGGACCAGATCTCCAGCGTCGCGTGGATGTCACCATCCGCAATCGCCTGGAACTGGTTCATCATGCCGGCAGAGACGTACTCAACCTTGTAACCGGCCGCCTTCAGCATCTCACCCGCGATATGGGTCGTGATATGCTGACCGGTCCATTCGTTCATCGCCAGTTTGATCGGCTTGTCTACCGCGCCAAGATCCGCGGCCCCTGCCGCGCCTGACATGAATGCCGCCGCGCCCAGCGTCAGTGCAAAAGAAGGTGTCTTCATTGATGTCATCCCTGTTCTTTTTGGCGCAGGCCAGATCGGCTGTTTTGCGCTCTTCGTCGTCTGTGGTCGTTCAAGCGTTCGGGCCGGCGGGCAGCACCGCGCCGCACCGGGACCCAAGCCCGTCGCACCCCGTCTTGATGTCCGAGTGTGACCGGCCCATGACCTACGTTTTGACGTTATTGCGACCATTTGTCGAGCATTCGCGCCCTCCGCCGCAGATTTTCTTGATTATCCATTCAATTTTTTGGTTCGAAATTCAAAAACGGGATTCAGGACGGGCCTGTACAGCGCGCCCATCCGGCGGGAAAAGAGAATCAGCCAGCAGGATCCGTGATGGGCCTCCGAGGGCCCGGCTGCCTACAATACGGCAGCCAGGCGCAGCATGGCCCCCGTGATCCGGCTCAGTTGCTGCGGCGTCGTCACGAAGGGCGGCATGGTGTAGATATTGTGCCCGAAGGGGCGCAGGAAAACACCGGATTCGGGTGCCAGGGCGTGCGCCTGGTCCGCCGAGACACGGTGATCCATCTCGATGACCCCAATGGCGCCCAGCACCCGCACATCCCGCACGCCGGGCAGATCACGGGCGGGGGCCAGCTCTTCTGTCATCTGCGCCTCGATCTGTGCGATGCGGGAGCGCCAGTCCTGCCCGGTCAGCAAATCGATCGCCGCGCAGGCGGCGGCGCAGGCCAGCGGGTTCGCCATATACGTAGGGCCATGCATGAAGATGCCCGGATTGCCGCCGCCGATCCCTTCGGCCACACGATCATTCGTCAACGTGGCAGCAAAGGAGATATGCCCGCCCGTCAGCCCCTTGCCGAGACACAGGATATCCGGCTCGATCCCGGTGAAACCGGTCGCAAACATCTGTCCCGTGCGGCCAAAGCCAGTGGCAATCTCGTCAAAGATCAGCAGGATACCGAACTCATCACAAAGCGCACGCGCCTGGTTGAGGTATTCGGGGTGATAAAAATACATGCCGCCCGTGCCCTGCACCACGGGTTCCAGGATGAAGGCCGCGATCCGGTTCTGTCCCGCCTCAAGCACCCGGCGCAGCTCAGCCAGACCGTTCCGCTCGGGATCGTCGATCCAGTCTTTGTCGAGTCGCACGGGCGGGCGGGCGACGAAGTGCTGCACGCTGAGCGCGCCCTGAAACAGGTGGTGCATGCCGGTGTCGGGGTCGCAGACGCTCATCGCCTTCCAGGTGTCACCGTGATAGCCCGAACGCACGGTGACGAACTCGCTGCGCCCCGGATGCCCCATGGCGTGCTGGTATTGCACTGCCATTTTCATCGCCACCTCGACCGAGACCGAACCGCTGTCGCAGTAAAAGATCCGCTGCAGGCTGTCCGGAGTGATCTCCAGCAACCGCCGCCCCAGATCCACCGCCGGATCATGGGTCAGACCGCCGAACATCACATGCGGCAGCCGGTCCAGCTGCGCCTTCATCGCCTGCGTGATCGCCGGGTGCCGATGCCCGTGCATCATGCACCACCAGGAGGACATCGCATCGATCAGCCGGGTGCCATCTTCCAGCGTGATATGCACGCCGTCGGCCTCTTTCACCAGAAAGGTTGGGCCGGGCTTCGCGACATTCGTGTACGGGTGCCAGAGGTGTTTCTGGTCAAAGGCGAGTGGACTGAGGGCGATTTTCGACATTCAAAACAAGGCCTTGCGTATAGTTTCAAGGTCGATATGGGCCGCGCAGGCAGAGCGCAGACTGTCCGGTGTCAGGGACGCGATCACGGGCAGGCGCCCAAGGTGGGCCACCTCGCCGAACTGGCAGATTGTTTCCTCAACCTCGGGTTCAGGATCGCCGTTGAAGATCACGCCGACAATGGGGCAGTTTCGCGCCCGCAGCGCCTCCAGCGACAACAGCGTGTGGTTGATCGTACCAAGCCGGGTCGACGCACAAAGCACCACGGGCGCCTGCCAGCGCGCAAAGAGATCGACATAAAGCGCCCCGCGGTTCAGCGGCACCATCAGGCCCCCGGCCCCCTCGACCACTAGCGGCCCAAAGACCTGCGGCAGCGCAAGGCGATCCAATTCGATCAGGACACCTTCAGCTTCGGCTGACAGATGCGGCGAGGCGGGCAATTGCAGCCGGTAGGCCTCGGGCAGGACATGGCAGCGTACCATCCGCGCAACAAAGGCGCTGTCGGTTTCCTCTTCGAGGCCCGATTGCACCGGCTTCCAATAGGCCGCGCTCAGCGCCTGCGACAGCGCGGCCGCGACAACGGTCTTGCCAACCCCGGTATCGGTGCCGGTGACCACAAGAACCCCGCTCATGCCCGCACATCCTGCAACTGGGCGAGGTCCTCGAACATCTGCGTGATCACCTTTTTCGACACGTTGAGCGTCACCGAAAGGCGCAGGCGCGAGGTGTCTGCAGGCACGGTGGGCGGACGGATACCGCGAATGTCATACCCCCGCGCCTGCAGGGTGGCGGCCATCTGCATCGTCTGCCCATCCTCGCCAATGATGACCGGCAGGATCTGGCACTGAAACCCGTCCAGACCACACAGGCGCGCGGCCTCGGCATGGGCATGGCTGATCCCCTCCCAGGCGCACTCCAGCCGCTCGCCTCCCTGCGCCAGCAGTCCAAGTGCCGCGCGCACAAGGGCCGCATTCAGCGGCGACGGGGCGGTTGCAAAGATGAAATTGCGCCCCTTGTTGATCAGCATCTCGACCAGCACATGGGGCGCGCAGATCAAGGCGCCCGAGGCGCCCAGCGCCTTGCCACAGGTATGCAAGCTGATGACGTTGGAGCGATGCGCAAACTCATGCGCCAGCCCGCGCCCGTTTGGGCCGAACAGGCCGGTGGCATGGGCCTCATCCACCACCAGAACGCCGCCAGAGGCATCCGCCAGCACCATCAGGTCGGCCAGCGGCGCAAGGTCGCCATCCATGGAATAGACCGCCTCGACCGCGATCCAGACCTGCCCCGCGCCGCCCTGCGCGCGCCACTCGGCAAGGCGCCGCGCCGCGTCCGCGGCATCGTTATGGGCAAAGCTCTGGATCTCTGCCCGGCCCAGCCGCATGCCGTCGCGGGTGCTGGCGTGGATCAGATCATCGTAAAGCACCAGATCCCCCCGCTGCGGCAGGGTCGAAAAGATCGCCACATTGGCGTTGAAGCCGCCGCCCATGAACAGCGCAGCCTCACTGCCAAAGAAGGCCGCCGCCTCGGCCTCAAGCAGTTGATGCTCGCTGTCGTTGCCGCGCAAAAGGCGCGAACCACCCGCCCCGACCGGAACGCCCCGCTCCAGCGCCGCATGGGCCGCTGCGCGCATTTCGGGGCTGGCCGCAAGGCCCAGATAGTCGTTCGAGGAAAAATCATGACCCGCACGTGGGATCAGGCGGCGATAGCGGTCCTGCTGTGCGAGGCTGTGGAGCAGCGCCTGCTGGCGCGGGTACTCGGAGGCAGGCGTATCACGCAGCGCGACAGTCATTCGCCCGCCCTCTCGATCCGGCCCTCGCAATGGGCGGCCATCGCCTTGAGGCCGAGCCGGTCGAACAGCTGCTGGTCCTTGTCTTCCTCGGGGTTGTCGGCGGTCAAAAGCGTCTCACCCACAAAGATCGAATTGGCACCCGCAAAGAAACACATGGCCTGCAGTTCATCGCTCATGTCGGTGCGGCCTGCAGAGAGGCGGACATGGCTGTTCGGCATCAGGATCCGCGCCAGCGCGATGGTGCGCACGAACTCGATCGGGTCGAGTTTCGGCACATCCGCCAGCGGCGTATCCGGGATCGGGATCAGCATGTTGACCGGCACCGAATCCGGGTGTTCCTCAAGCGTCGCCAGCGCCAGGAGCATGTCGATCCGATCCATCTGCTGCTCGCCCATGCCAACGATGCCGCCCGCACAGACCTTGATCCCAGCCTCGCGCACCCTGTTCAGGGTCTCGATCCGGTCAGCGAACGTGCGGGTGGTGATGATCTCGGAGTAGTAGCGCTCGGAGGTGTCGATATTGTGATTGTAGTAATCCAGCCCCGCATCGCGCAGGCGGAAAACCTGATCCTCTTCCAGCATGCCCAGGGTCATGCAGGTCTCCATGCCAAGATCCTTGACCCCGTGGATCATCGCCTCAAGCGCGGCCATCTCGCGGTCCTTTGGGCTGCGCCAGGCAGCGCCCATGCAATAGCGCGTGGCACCGGCATCCCGCGCCTTTTTCGCCTCGGCAATCACCCGCTCCACCTCGATCAGCTTGGCGGCAGACAGTTTTGCGCCGTTGCGCGCGGACTGGCTGCAATAGGCGCAATCCTCGGGGCAGCCGCCGGTCTTGATGCTGAGAAGCTTGGACTTCTGCACCTGATTGGGATCGAACGCCTGCCGATGCACCGTGTGCGCCCGGAACAGAAGATCCATGAAGGGCAGGTTGTAGATCTCTTCGGCCTCGGACCGTGTCCAGTCCGTTCTGATCGGCGCGGCATCCAGCATCTGCACCCTCCCCTGATTTTTTTATCTATCAATTTCTCACGCGCACACCGCGCCCTGATATTTTTATAGATAATTTTGAAGCCCGAATACAAGCCCTGCTCATAATCAATTTTTTTGACATTTATTCATATACTTAATGAAAACTATCGTCACCTGGACGCACCATGCAGAAACCCACTTGACGGCACGGGGGCGCCTCTTCTAGGTGTGAAAGCACGCAGGGGAGTCCCGCCAAGGGGACTGAGAGGCTGACAGGACGGGAGCAATTCCGGCCGGTGACGCGACCCTTTGAACCTGACCCAGTTGACACTGGCGTAGGAAGCTAGGACGCGCGTCCCTTGGCCAGGTACAGGCCGAGAATGCAACGTCCGAACCGAACGGTGAGTACGACCGTTCCGCGTTTCCCCGCCCATGCCTCATCTGGTGTCTTTTTTGAAGTTTCTGCTTCGAGGAGCACCGCATGACCCATCAAGACCCAAAGATCGCGCCCAGCGTGACGACAGGCCCGCTGCCCGCATCGCAAAAGATCTATGTGCCGGGCGAAATCCACCCGGATATCCGCGTGCCGATGCGCGAGATCTCGACCCACCCCACCGCAGGCGAAGCACCTCTGCCGGTCTATGACAGCTCCGGCCCCTACACCGATCCCGATCACACCGCCGACATCCGCCAGGGCCTGCCTGCCCTGCGCCGCGACTGGATCCTTGCACGTGGGGACGTGGAGGAATACCAGGGCCGCGAGATCAAGCCCGAGGATAACGGATTTGTCGAAGGGAACCGGCTGACACCCGAATTCCCGGTGCGCCCTGCCCCGCTGCGGGCCACGGGGGACAAGGCGGTCACCCAGCTTGCCTATGCCCGGGCCGGGATCATCACGCCAGAGATGGAATACATCGCCATCCGCGAAAACCAGCTGCGCGAAACCGCACCCTGCCACCGCGATGGCAACGACTGGGGCGCCAATATCCCCGACTACGTGACGCCCGAATTCGTCCGCCAGGAGATCGCCGCAGGCCGTGCCATCATCCCCTCCAACATCAACCACCCCGAACTGGAGCCGATGATCATCGGGCGTAATTTCCTGGTCAAGATCAACGCTAATATGGGCACCTCCGCCGTGACTTCGTCGATGGAAGAGGAAGTGGACAAGCTGGTCTGGGCGATCCGCTGGGGCGCCGATACGGTGATGGACCTCTCCACCGGGCGCAACATCCACAACACCCGCGAATGGATCATCCGCAACTCCCCCGTGCCCATCGGCACCGTGCCGATCTACCAAGCGCTGGAAAAGGTGAACGGCATTGCCGAGGACCTGACATGGGAGGTGTTCCGCGACACGCTGATCGAACAGGCCGAACAGGGCGTGGATTACTTCACCATCCATGCGGGTGTGCGGCTGCACATGGTGCCGATGACAGTGAACCGCGTCACCGGAATCGTGTCGCGTGGCGGCTCGATCATGGCGAAATGGTGCCTGCATCACCACAAGGAAAGCTTCCTTTACGAGCACTTCGAGGAGATCTGCGACATCTGCCGCAAGTATGATGTGTCCTTCTCCCTTGGCGACGGCCTCCGCCCCGGATCCATCGCCGATGCCAATGACGAGGCGCAGTTTGCCGAGCTGGAAACCCTGGGCGAGCTGACAAAGATCGCCTGGGCCAAGGACTGTCAGGTGATGATCGAAGGGCCGGGCCATGTGGCCATGCACAAGATCAAGGAGAACATGGACAAGCAGCTGGAGTGCTGCCACGAAGCGCCATTCTATACGCTTGGCCCCCTCACCACGGATATTGCGCCGGGTTATGACCACATTACCAGCGGCATCGGGGCTGCGATGATCGGCTGGTTCGGCTGCGCCATGCTCTGCTACGTGACGCCCAAGGAACATCTTGGCCTGCCGGACCGCGACGACGTCAAGACAGGCGTCATTACCTACAAGATCGCCGCCCATGCGGCCGATCTGGCCAAGGGGCTGCCGGGGGCGCAGCGGCGCGATGATGCGCTATCCCGCGCGCGGTTTGAGTTCCGCTGGGAGGATCAATTCAACCTCTCGCTGGACCCCGACACGGCGCGCGATTTTCACGATGCCACCCTGCCGAAACAGGCGCATAAGGTGGCGCATTTCTGCTCCATGTGCGGGCCGAAATTCTGCTCCATGCGGATCAGCCACGACATCCGCGCCGAGGCCCAGAAGGAAGGGATGGAGGCGATGGCGGCCAAGTTCCGCGAGGGCGGTGACCTCTATGTGCCCGTGAAGGACGCTGAGGACACGGGCGCATGATCACCATCGCAGGCGCCGGGCTGGCCGGGCTGGCCTGCGCCCATGAGCTGGCGCAGCGCGGCGCTGGGGTAACGGTCTATGAACGCGGCGCGCGCATCGGCGAAGATAGCGTCTCGCGCTATGCGGGCGGCATGCTTGCCCCCTGGTGCGAGGCGGAAAGCGCCGAAGCCGAGGTGATCACCCTCGGCAGCCGCGCCCTCGACTGGTGGGCCCAGATCACCCCAGTGGTCCGGCGCGGCACGCTGGTGGTGGCGCCTGCCCGCGACCGGGCCGAGCTCACCCGCTTTGCCAAACGCACCGAAGCCCATGAGGTGGTCGATGAAGCGCAGATCGCCGCGCTGGAGCCGGACCTCGCTGGCCGGTTCCGCAGCGGTCTGCACTTTGCGCAGGAAGGCCATCTGGACCCGCGCAAGGCTTTGATCGATCTTGCACAGCGGGTCGAGGAGATGGGCGTGACCCTTCATCTGGGCACACCCGCCCCGGAGCGGGTGACGCTGGACTGCACCGGCATGCACGCCGCCCTGCCCGGCCTGCGCCCCGTGCGCGGCGAGATGGCGATCCTGCATGCGCCGGGGATCGAGATCAGCCGTACGCTCCGCCTGCTGCACCCCCGCATCCCCATCTATCTGGTACCGCGCGGCGATCACCATTTCATGCTGGGCGCAACCATGGTGGAAAGCAGCGCCACCTGCCCGCCTACCCTGCGCGCCCTCAGCGAGCTGATGAATGCCGCCTACACCCTGCATCCGGGCTTTGCCGAAGCCTCGGTGGTGGAGGTCGGCGCAGGCCTGCGCCCGGCCTTTTCCAACAACCTGCCGGACCTGATCTGGCAGGACGGCACATTGTTCCTCAACGGGCTTTATCGCCACGGATTTCTGCTGGCGCCGGCCATGGCGGAACGCGCCGCGCAGATGCTGATACCGGAGACAAAAAATGCAGATCATCGTGAACGCCGAACCGCGTGAGATCCGCGCCCAGACACTGGATGCGGCCCTGCAGGAGCTGGGCTTTACCAGCCCTGCGATCGCCACCGCGCTGAACGGGCAATTTGTTTCGCGCGCTAAACGTGTTGATGCAACGTTAACAGAGGGCGACCGGCTCGAAGTCCTCGCCCCGATGCAGGGAGGCTGAGCCATGCGGCTTTACGATACCGAGGTCTCCTCGCGCCTCTTGCTGGGCACCGCACAGTACCCCTCTCCGAAGGTTCTGACCGAGGCGATCCGCGCCAGTGGCAGCAACATCATCACCCTATCCCTGCGCCGCGAAACGGCGGGGGGAACCGGCGCCGCCTTCTGGGAGATGCTGCAACAGACCGGCGCGCGCATCCTGCCCAATACCGCCGGCTGTCATACGGTGCGCGATGCGGTGACGACGGCTCATATGGCGCGGGAGGTCTTTGGCACGCCCTGGATCAAGCTCGAAGTGATCGGCCACAACGATACGCTGCAACCGGACGTCTTTGCGCTGGTCGAAGCGGCGCGGATCCTTTGCGACGAGGGGTTTCAGGTCTTTCCCTATACGACCGAGGATCTGGTGGTGGGCGAGCGGCTGATCGAGGCAGGCTGCGAGGTGCTGATGCCATGGGGCGCGCCGATCGGCTCGGGTCAAGGGCTGCTGCGCCGCGACGGGCTGCGGGCGATGCGGGCGCATTTTCCGGATGTGCCGCTGATCGTCGATGCCGGTATCGGGCGCCCTTCGGATGCCGCCGAAGCGATGGAGCTGGGCATGGATGCGGTCCTTTTGAACACCGCGGTCGCCAAGGCCGGCGATCCGGTACTGATGGCGCGCGCCATGGCCCGCGCCACCGAGGCGGGGCGCGCGGGTTTCGAGGCCGAGCCGATGGAGCGGCGCGACATGGGCGTTCCCTCGACCCCTGTTCTGGGCCTTGCGGAGTTGATGTGATGGGCGGAGTTGATGTGATGGAGCGCTTTTACCTGATCGTCGGCCATGTGGGCCGATTGGAGCTGTTGGTGCCCCACGGCGTAAAACTGGTGCAGTTGCGCCTCAAGGACCAGCCCGAGGCCGAGGTGCGCCGCCAGATCGCCCGCGCGCGCGATTTCTGCGCGGTGCATGGCGCGCAGCTGGTGGTCAATGACTACTGGCAAGCGGCGCTGGATCTCAACTGTACCTTCGTGCACCTGGGCCAGGAGGATATGGAGAGCGCCGACTTTGCCGCCCTGCGCCGCGCCGGGGTGCGCTATGGCCTCTCGACCCATGACGAGGCGGAACTTGACCGCGCCCTGTCCCATGATCCGGCTTATGTGGCGCTGGGGCCGGTCTACGAGACCCTGCTGAAAAAGATGAAATGGGCGCCGCAGGGGCTGGAGCGGGTGCGGCGCTGGAAAGCACTTGCAGGCGACACGCCGCTGGTGGCCATCGGCGGGCTCACCCCGGAACGTCTGCCCGGTGTCTTTGCCGCCGGGGCCGACAGCGCCGCCGTGGTGACGGACATCCAGCAGGCCGCAGACCCCGAGGCGCGCACCCGCGAATGGATCGAGGCCTGCGCGCGATGAGCCAGACAGACCGATACGCGCGTCAGACAGCCCTGCCCGAGGTGGGCGCACGCGGTCAGGCCAGGCTGGCCTCGGCCCATGTTCTGGTTGTCGGCGCCGGAGGGTTGGGCTGCCCGTGCCTGAGCTACCTTGCCGGAGCGGGCGTTGGCGAGATTACCCTGATGGATCCCGATCTGGTGGAGGAAACCAACCTGCACCGCCAACCGCTTTACACCATGGCCGACATCGGCCTGCCCAAGATCGAGGCCGCACGCCGCCATCTGGGCAAGGCTTTTCCCGGATTGAGGCTCTACCCGATCCAGAGCGCATTGACCCCTTTGAACGCGCCCGCCGCCGTGGCCCGCGCTGACCTCGTCGTCGATGCCGCCGATACCATCGCCGCCTCTTACACGCTGTCCGACGCCTGCAGGGCTGAGGGCAAGCCGCTGATCTCGGCCTCTGCCCTTGGGCAATCGGGCTATGTCGGCGGCTTTTGCGGTGCAGCACCATCGCTGCGGGCGCTGTTCCCCGACCCGCCGGACAACGGCGCCTCCTGCGCCAGCCTGGGTGTCATGGGGCCCGTGGTCGGTGCAATCGGCGCTCTTCAGGCGCAGATGGCATTGAAGGTCTTGCTGGGGCACACCCCATCGCCTCTGGGACAGCTCGTTTCACTGGACATGGCGCAGCTGAGGCCTGCCGCCTTTCGCTTC
Source organism: Phycobacter sedimenti (assembly GCF_038148855.1). Lineage (NCBI taxonomy): Bacteria > Pseudomonadati > Pseudomonadota > Alphaproteobacteria > Rhodobacterales > Roseobacteraceae > Phycobacter > Phycobacter sedimenti. Next base: position 101,881 of record NZ_JBBVGR010000005.1, read on the forward strand.
GACCAGGCAGCAGAGCCGACAGAATCCCTGCCCTTCGTTGCCAGAGAACAGATCACGGCAGAGGATTTCGTGATCGAGCTGCGCCCTTCGCAAGAGGCTCCGACCCCGGTGCTCCCCGATGCCCGCCGCCTGTCCCTGAGCGACGTCGAAACCACCGAACTGCCCCGCCACGGTCGCATCGTTCTGTGCTGCCAATCTGGTTTTCGGGCCTGGCGCGCGGCGCGGCGTCTCCAGCAGCGCGGATTTGTCAACCTGGCCCTCCTGGCGGCAGCACCCACATGAGCGCCGACGCAGAGCCGCGCATCCTGGTGATTGCCGGCACCGATTCCAGCGGCGGCGCGGGCCTGACCCGCGACACGGCGACGGCGACACAACTGGGCTGCCGCGTTGCGCCTGTCGTCACCGCCGTCACGGTGCAAACCGGCCGCGCCCTCACATGCGTCAGCCCGGTGCCTGCCAGGATCATCGAGGCGCAGATCTGCGCCGCCCTGCAGGACGCGCCGATTGCCGCCGTCAAGATCGGGATGATCGGCAGTGACGAGGCCGCCCGCGCCATCGCCCGGTGCCTGCCGTCCGATGTGCCGGTGGTCCTGGATCCCGTCCTGAAGACCACTTCTGGCGGCACACTTGGGTCCGGGCAAAGCCTGGCTCCACTGCTTGACCGGGTCACGCTGCTCACACCGAACCTCGACGAAAGCGCCCTTCTGTCAGGACGGCCGGTCAGCGACGCGCCGGGCGCCCTGCGTCGACAAGCCGATGCCCTGCTGGCCAGCGGCGTACACGGTGGACCGAAAGCGGTGCTGATCAAAGGGGGGCACGGCACCGGTGCGCAAAGCCGTGATCACCTGTTCTCGCGCTGCAGCCACGAGGTTTTTACAGCCCCAAGGCTGGCGCGGGAAATGCGCGGAACCGGCTGCACCCTTGCCACAGCTATCGCCTGCAATCTGGCCAAGGGTCTGACCGTCTCAGCGGCCTGCGCCGAAGCCAAACGCACCCTCACGGACTGGCTGCGTCAGGCCCAGTAACGCCCGGCAGCGCCATGCGCCCGCTAACTGGCGCTACTGATCCTGCCTGCGCCCAGACGTTTCGTCTGCAACCCCGCCAGCGCGGCCAGCAGAACCGGCTTTCGGATCGGCTTTTGCAGGAAATGATCCATTCCGGCCGCAAGGCAAGCCCTGCGATGGCTGTCAAAGGCATTGGCCGTCAACGCCACAATGACCGGCTGCTTGCCACCCAGCGCGCGAATCTCCTTTGTCGCCGCAATCCCGTCGAGTTCGGGCATGGACATGTCCATCAACACAAAATCCGGCATGTTCTGGCGACACAATTCAACGGCCTCCCGACCGTTTTCCGCCTCCACGCAGGTCACGGGCAGCCGGGCGAGGTATTTGCGGATCAAGAGCCGGTTGGTGCGATTGTCTTCGGCCAGGACGATACGGCAGCCGCGCAGCACATCGATGTCAAATTCCGCAGCATGAGCCTCGTCTTGTCTCGCCGTCGGATGACGCATCGGCTCCAGCTCGATCTCCAGTCGGAAACAGGCGCCCTCTCCCACTCCGCGATCCTCGCACAGCGTCAGGCTGCCGCCCATTCTTTCGGCCAGTATGCTTGAAATCGTCAGGCCCAGGCCCGTTCCGCCAAATGCTCGGGTCGTCGCGGCATCCGCCTGTGAAAAACGGTCAAAGATATGCTGCGCCTGGCTTTCGGAAATCCCGATTCCGGTGTCTTCCACTTCGACTATGATCCGATAGGGGGCCGTCGGCAGGTTGTATGCCCGCAGCGTCACAGAGCCTTCGGCGGTGAACTTCACGGCGTTCCCCACCAGATTGACAAGTATCTGGCGCAACCGGCCATCATCCCCGCGCACCTGGTCCGGGACGCTCTCGTCGATCTCGACCGCAACCGACAACCCCTTGCTTTCCGCCTTTGGCCTCAGCAGGTTCACGGCCTGGTTGATGCATGTGTGAAGATCAAAATCGGTCGGCGAAATATCCAGCTTTCCGGCCTCGAGCCTTGAGAGATCCAGAATGTCGTTGATGATCTTGAGGAGCGCATTCGAGGAATCACGGATGGTTTCAACATAGAGATGCTCTTCCTCGGGCAGATCGGTCTCGGCCAGAAGGTCAGCCATGCCGAGGATCCCGTTCATGGGTGTGCGGATCTCGTGACTCATATTGGCGAGGAATTCGCTCTTGGCCCGGTCGGCCTGCTCTGCAGTCAGCTTGGCCTCAAGCAATTCGGTGTTGCGCTGGGTAAGAGCGCGATTGGCCCGGATCAGTTCCTCACGCAGATGTACGTCCCAGGAGACGTCCCAGTCCACGCCAATCATCCGCTGACGCCCCTTGGCATCGATGTAACAACTGCCCAAAGCCCTGATGTATTTGTGCTCCCCATTGTCCAGCAGGATGCGGTACTCCGACAAATAGTTTTCGTTCTGCTGGGTTGCCCGCCAGAACGTCTCGACCGCACTTTGCGTATCTTCCGGATGCAGGCGGTTCTTCCAGTCCGCGAAGGTGATCGGTTTGTCGCTTCGCTGCAAACCGTAGAGTTCATGCATCCGCCGGTCCCAGATCAACTCTCCGGTTTCGACATCAAGTTCCCAAATACCGATTTTTGAGGTTTCAACGGCAATTTCGAGACGGCGAGACAGTGTCTCCAGCTCTTGTTCGCGGCGCTTCAGCTTTTCGATCACCTGCCTGCGCGCCGCCGACAAGGCGCTTGCCAGGAACGTTGGGATCAGGATCAGAGCACCCGCCATCAGCAAGACGAGGCGCAGGGCCCATCGATTGTCCGGCGCAGACCCCCAGCCGCCCTTCGGACGCGCCGCGAGAAGCCAGTTTCCCTGCGGCAGGATGATTTCCATCCAGATCGGATCGTCTTCGACCACGCTGGCCTCACCCAAGAACAGCTCCCCCTCGGCGCCGCGCCCGTCCTTGCCTATCAGGGCCAGCTCGATGCCGAGGTCTTCATCCAGCAGACCTGCGCGCTCGTAAAGACCCTGTTCCTGAATGACCGCCGACAGGATGCCCCAGAACCGCCGCCCCTCCGCATCATCGGTGAAAATCGGAAACCGGGCGACAAAGGCACGCCCGCCCTGAACCAGCTCAAGAGGCCCTGCCAGCACCATATGGCCGCTATCCCTGACGTCATGGGCCGCCGCACGCTGCATGTCATTCTGATTGTAATCGAGGCCAATGGCGGCCTGATTTCCTTCGAGCGGATGAATGAGAGAGATCACCAGATCCGGCGCCGCTGCAATATGCGAGATCTCGCCGTGATCTCCGATGATGTTCGCCCCCAGATCCGCAAACCGCTGTTGCGACATATCGGGTTCGGTGGACATCACCCCGACCAGCCCGCGCACCAGCTGAATATCCGCCGTCAGCGCCCCCTCAAGGCGAGACCGGATCAGACCTGCCTCGTTCTGAACACTGGCCCGCAGCTTTTGCTTGTGGATGGTGGCATTCTGTTGCTCGGCAAAAAGGAAAACGCCCGACAAAGCCGCAAGCGCGACAAGAACGGGTGGATAGAAACGGCCGAGCACACTGCGCAAACCTTCGCGCAGGCCGCCAAGACCCTTCACCCCCTCCACCATTTCAAGCCTCTTAAATCGTAAAAACTCACCAGATACGTCGTAACCGACTACATACTAACAACTCGTTCAATAGCCTCTAAAGATGCCGATTGAAACAACAGCCTGCACCCTCAACAGGGTCAACAAGGGTGTGGTGTTTTGCATCGACCGCATGCACCAAGACCCGTCTTTGCAGAGGCATGTTCGGCTGGACATTCTGACGATTACCGCCTCCTCTGCCGCTTCAAAACTTGTCAAATTGACCCGATCACAATTTGGTAAAAAAAACAGTCCAATTTCCAATCTGACGTCGATGCCTTTTCCATTCGTCAAATCAATTTGTTAGCCCGAGCATCATCTCTGGGGCTGAAAAAAACAAAACATATGATTTTGAGAATCTGAAATCAGAGCCCTAAAATGGTCGCACCGCGCACAGAAAACCCGAGGGGGGGCGCGGTCGGAACTGTCGCAAGACAGGAAAAGGGAGGAATTGAGTATCATGACAAAAATCGTATCGCGCCGCCGCGCGCTGACCGCTCTTGCCGGGGCTGGAGCTGCCGGGCTGGCCGCGCCCCATATCGCAACAGCCGCCAGCCATACGAAAACCTGGAAGGTGCAAACATCCTGGCCGGGCGGCGCCGGGCTTCAGATCTTCAAGGACTGGTGCGGGACCATCGTCGAAAAGACCGGCGGTGAGCTGGCGTTCCAGCCCTTTGGCGCCAATGACGTCGTCGGCGACTTCCAGCTCTATGACGCGGTCAAGAACGGCGTTCTGGACGCGGTGAATCCCTTCACCATCTACGCGCAAGGCATCATTCCGGCGGCGGTCTTCCTGTCGTCCTTCCCGCTGGGCCTGCGCAACCCGCATGAATATGACGTCTTCTACTACGGCCTTGGCGGGATCGACATGGCCCGCGAGCTGTACAAGGCGCAGGGTATGCACTTCGTCGGCCCGATCCACCACGGTCCGAACATCATCCATTCCAAGGTGCCGATCCGCTCGATCGACGATTTCCGTGGCCGCAAAATGCGCCTGCCCGGCGGCATGGTCGCCGAGATCTTCACCGAAGTTGGCGCCGAAACCACCGTTCTGCCCGGCTCGGAAATCTTCCCGGCGCTGGAAAAGGGCACCATCGACGTGGCCGACTATGTGGGCCCCGCGGTGAACTACTCGCTCGGCTTCAGCCAGGTGACCGACTATATCGTCATGGGCCCTCCGGGTTTCATGTCGCTCTACCAGCCGGTGGACATCATGGACCTCACTGTGGGCATGGACAGCTGGAATGCGCTTTCGCCGCAGATGCAGCAGTTCGTCGAGATGGAAACCCACGTCTATTCCGACATGCACCACGCCGCGATCCAGGCCGCCGACCAGGAAGCCTGGAAGAAGTTCGAGGCCGATGGCACCGAGGTTACCCGCCTCAGCCAGGACGATGTGGAGCTGATGACCGAGGTCGCCGTGCCCGTCTGGTACAAATACGCCAACCGCGACAAGTCCAGCGCCCGCGTCTTCAAGACGATCCTCGACTACATGCAGTCCGGCTCGCTTGGCTATGTGGACCCGGCCCTGACCGAGGGCATGACCCTGGATCTGTGATCCGAACCACAGCACCTTGAACCGCGTCGGACCCGCACATCGCGTGCGGGTCCGTTTGTGAGACAGCTCATCTCTAACATCAACGGGGGATCCCCATGCCCAGTCTCGATGTGTCCTTGCCCCATTGGGCCTATTGGATCGGACTGATCGTCTTCCCGCTGGTGGCCATGTTCCTGGCCCGCAGGCCCAAAACCGGCCCCAGCAAATACACCAACTCGCTTGGCTACTTCATTCTTGTGACCGGCGGCATGCTGGGTCTGCACCGGTTCTACCTGCGCAGCCTTGTCGGCCTTGCCTACATCCCTGTCTTCGTGCTGATCCTGATCGCAAATTCGAACGGCCAGGAAGCACGCAGCATTCTGTCGGACGCCTCCAACGTGGTGCGCCAGGCGGAACGCACGCTGGAACGCGAAGAGGGCCGCGTTGCCGCTGCCGAGGCCGATCTGCCCACCCTGCGCGAGGAACTGACCGCCGCCGAGGAAGGCTCGTTTGCCCAGCGGCGCGCGGAAAAGAACATAGAGCGCGCCGAGAAGCGTATCTCGGACGGCCAGGAACGCATCGCCCAAGCGAAGACTGACCTCGAAACCGCCGCTCCAGCCCTGGAGGTTGCCGGCGAGAACATGGCCTTCTGGAACCAGGTCGGGGCCTATGCGCTATACGTGCTGCTGGCTGCAATGCTGGTGGACGCGGTATTGATGCCGGGCCTGGTGCGCCGGGCCAATCAGAACCTGCCCGAGGAAGAGCCGGAAACCGAAGCCGAAAAAGCCCTGCGTGAGTTGGAAGAGGCCGAGAAGGTCGAGGATTCCAGCCATGTGTCGACCGGCTGGACCGGATGGATCGACCGCACGTCCCTGATGGCGGGCGAGTTCGTCAGCTACTGGGCCGTGATCGCGGTCTTCGTCTATTACTTCGAAGTGATCAGCCGCTATGTCTTCGGCTCGCCCACCAACTGGGCGCATGAGGCGATGTACCTGATGTTCGGCATGCAGTACCTCATTGCCGGCTCCTACGCGATGCTGACCGAGGCGCATGTGCGGGTGGACATCTTCTACGCGCCGCTCAGCCGCCCCAAACGGGCGTGGGCGGATCTGTTCACCTCGATCTTCTTCTTCATCTTTGCCTTCACCCTGCTGTTCACCGGCTACAAATTCGCGCTGGATGCAAATGCGGTGGCCACCGGCAACGGCGTGGTGTCCGAATGGGCGCGCGGCAACATCGGCTTTGGCGAGATGCTGGGCAGCATGAACCTGGCGCAATGGACCGATCCGAATATCCGCTGGGGCGAGATCAGCTTCAATGAATGGGAAATCCCGCTGTGGCCAATGAAATGGGTCATGGTGATCGGCGGCCTGCTGCTGGTCCTTCAGGGCATTTCCAAGCTTGCGCAGGACGTGCGCGCAATCGTGAAGGGGGCCTAAGACATGGGTCTGGAAATTGGAATCGAGTGGCTGACACTCATCATGTTCGGCTCGCTCCTGGCCCTTCTGATGGCCGGGCTGCCGCTGGCCTTTGTGACCGGGGGTCTGGCCTGCGTCTTCCTCTATCTCCTGGGGGACGAGCGGGCGCTCAACATCGTCCCAAGCCGGATCTTCCCGCTGATGACCAACTATCAGCTTTCGGCGATCCCGCTCTTCATCTTCATGGCCTCGATGCTGGAAAGGGCCGGGATAATCAACGACATGTTCGATGTGATCTACAAGGTGCTGGGCGGCGTCAAAGGCGGTCTGGCAGCGGCAACGATCATCGCATCGACCGTTCTGGCGGCCATGGTGGGCGTGATCGGCGCGGCCGTTGTAACCATGGGCATCATCGCCCTGCCCGCCATGCTGAAACGCGGCTATGATCCGAAGATCGCGATGGGTTCGATCATGGCGGGCGGCACGCTCGGCATCCTGATCCCGCCGTCGATCCTGGCGATCATCTATGCGGTGGTGGCCGAGCAGTCGGTGGGCGAATTGTTCATCGGCGCGGTCTTTCCGGGGCTGATGCTGTCGGGCACCTATGTCCTGTATGTGATTGCCCGCTCCACCATCAACCCCACGCTCGGCCCGCCGATCCCGGTCGAGGAACGCGTCAGCTTTGCCGAGAAGGTTCGCCTGATGGGCAATATGTCGGCACCCATCGCGCTGATCGTGATCGTGCTCGGCGTGATCTTCACGGGTGTTGCAACCCCGGTGGAAGCCGCCGGCATCGGCACTTTCGGCGCCTTCATCGTCGCCGCAATCCACCGCAAGCTGGACTGGCAAACGGTGCGCGAAGCCTCGATCGGCACGCTCAAGGCAAGCGCCATGGTGATCTGGATCATGTTCGGCGCCACCATTTTCGTGGGGCTTTACGTTCTCGAAGGCGGTCAGCAGTTCGTACAATCGGCGCTTGAGGCAACCGGTTTCGGTCCCTGGGGCATCCTGATCATCATGATGTTCGTTCTGGTCATTCTGGGCATGTTCCTCGACTGGGTCGGCATCCTGCTGCTGTGCGTGCCGATCTTCGTGCCGATCATCAAGGCAATGGGCCCCGAGCCGTTCGGCCTGACCTCCGAAGCCGATCTGGTCCTGTGGTTCGGCGTGCTCTACCTCGTCAACATGCAGATGAGCTTTCTGTCGCCGCCCTTCGGCTATGCGCTGTTCTACCTGCGCGGCGTGGCCCCGGCCGAGATCCCGATGTCGGATATCTTCAAATCCGCGCTGCCGTTTCTGGCGCTGCAGATCGTCGGCCTGGTGCTGTGTATGGTCTTCCCCGAGATCATCACCTGGCTGCCACGGCTGGTTTACGGCTGACGCCAAAGCGGCGTGGCCGCCAAGTCAGGATCATAATGAGCCGCCCTGTCCGGGGCGGCTCATTTCATTTTGCGCCAACCTTCAAAACTCACCCTGTAACGCCTTGCGGCCCATTGTCTCTGCTCCCCGCCGCCGCGCCCCTGCGAGAAAAGGCAAATCTCCCTCAAAATCAAAACCTTGAATGCGACGTTGCGCGCCCTGTGCAACGCCTGATTGACCCAAAGGCAGCTGATCCAGCCCCACAAGTGGATAACAGAGTTTCAAATTCCTCTTGCTATAGCCACATACTCAGGTATCCGGGCAGTAAGAAACACAAGACTACAGGCGCATGACCGACATCATCGACCCCAAAGGCCCCGCACGCGGCGCAACCCCTGCCCGCGACTGGGTCAAGACCCTTGCCACCTATCGCGATCCAAACCGGCTGCGCAGCGCCTTTGAGCTGGGGGCCACGGTTGTGCCCTTTGTCCTCCTCTGGGGCCTCGCGTGGTGGAGCCTGTCGATCAGCTACTGGCTGGCCTTCGGGATCTCGCTTGTGAACGGGGCGTTTCTGGTGCGGCTGTTTGCGATCCAGCACGACTGCGGCCATGGCGCCTTTTTCCCAAGCCGGACCATCAGCGATTGGATCGGCCGGGCAATGGGGGTGGTCACGCTCACGCCTTATGACGTCTGGCGCCGGACCCATTCGATCCACCACAGCGCCACCGGCAACCTGGATAAACGGGGCATGGGCGATGTACACACGCTGACCCTGGCCGAGTACCGTGCGCTGGGGCGCTTTCAGCGGCTGGTCTATCGTCTTTATCGCAATCCACTGGTCCTGTTCGGCCTCGGCCCCGGCTATCTGTTCCTGCTGCAGAACCGTATCCCGCTGGGATTGATGGACAGCGGCAAATACTGGCTCAGTGCCATGCTCACCAATCTGGTCATCCTCGCTGCTCTGGTGACCATCTGGTACTATGGCGGCTGGCAGCCGCTGGTGCTGATTTTCCTGCCCAGCACCCTTATGGCGGCCACAATCGGCGTCTGGCTGTTCTATGTGCAGCACCAGTTCGAACACACCAACTGGGATCACGATCCCGACTGGCAGCTGCATGAATCCGCTCTGCATGGCAGTTCCTACTATCAGCTGCCCGCAGTCCTGCAGTGGTTCAGCGCCAATATCGGTATCCACCACGTGCATCACCTATACAGCCGCATCCCGTTTTACCGGCTGACCGAAGTGCTGCGCGATCATCAGGAACTGGCCGAAAGCAACCGCATGACCATCCGTGAAAGCCTGGCCAATGCGCGCCTTCACCTGTGGGACGAGGACAGCCGCCGCCTTCTCTCTTTTGCCGAAGCGCGCCCTCTTCTGGCCCGAAGCTGAGGTTGTCAGGCCGATCAGGACTGCCGCGAGGCTGCCGTAAACACTCGGTTATCTTAGCTTAATAAATGGAAAACTCGCCGTATTTTGACTGCGTTTGGAAACCTTCTGTTTGCCACTGCCATGCCAGAGGTTAAGACCTTGGTAGGTGTGGGAACCAGTCATGATGCATTTTTCTCTTGATAAGGAAGAGGCCGCGCTTCGGCGGCGCGCCTTGTTCCGGCTGTTGCGCCGGTTTGATTTTGACGCGCCGGAGTTCCGCGGCGAGGCGATCTCGGCTCCGGTACATGAGCGCGTAAGCGCACCCGAGTATGAGCAACCGTGTCACTCGATCCTGGCCGACAAAGCTTTGCCTCGACGCCAGGCGCAGGCTGATGCAACTGCAATCGCGGGGCCTCCTCGGGAATGGGCCGGAAGCAGTCGCGGTTTTTCGGCAAGGCCCTAGTCACAGGTTTGCGCCGGGATCGGCAAAACAAGCGCCGATCAGCCCCAATCTGAGCAAAACGTGGGGTGACAGGCCAGGCACGATACGCCTCAGTCGCCACTTTGCATGCAAAAAAGGGCGCAGGTTGCTGCCTGCGCCCTTCGTCGTTGCGTTCGATTTTCTGCCCGATTTGAACGCCTGCTATTACCCGCCGTGTTTGGTGATGAGCGATTTTGCCTGTTGGATCAGGGCTTCGCCGTCCACGCCCTTGGCGTTCATCTCTTCGACCCATCGGGCAATCACGGGCTGCGCCTTTTCCTTCCAGCGCGCCACTTCCGCCTCGTCCAGAACAAAGATCTCATTGCCCTTGTCCTCGGCGATCTCTCGACCCGGCGCATCGCGTTCCAGCATCACGCGGGCAGCAAAGGCGGATAGCTTCTGCCCGGATTCCGCATCCAGAATTGCCTTCAGATCATCCGGCAGCGCGTTGTACTTGTCCCGGTTCATCACCAGAACGATGGTCGCAGTATAGAGCGATTCGTTGCCGCTGAACTCAGTGTGATGCTCGACAAGGTCACTCAGCTTGACCGCAGGTGTCACCTCCCACGGGATCACCGTGCCGCTGATCACGCCTTTGGACAGCGCCTCGGGGATCGCAGGCAGCGGCAGCCCCACGGGCGTCGCACCCAGCTCTTTCAGCATGTCGGTGATGATCCGGGTCGGCCCGCGCAGGGTCTGCCCTTCCATATCCTCAAGCTTGGTCACGCCGCTTTCGGTATGGATGACACCGGGTCCATGCACCCAGGCGCCCAGCACCTTCACGTCCTTGTATTCACCCTCCTGCAGGTCGGTTTCGACCAGTTCCATAAACGCCTTGGAGGTCGCAATCGGGTCGGTCATCATGAAGGGCAGTTCAAAGACCTCGGTCTTGGGAAAACGGCCCGGCGTGTACCCCACCACGGTCATTACCATATCGGCGACCCCATCGGCGGCCTGATCCATCAGCCCCGGCGGCGTGCCGCCCAGGGACATGGCGTCATAGTGTTCGATCTTGATGCGCCCGTTTGAGGCGGCCTCTACCTCGGCCGCCCAGGGTTTCAGGATCATTTTCGGCACCGTGGCGGGCGGCGGCAGGAATTGGTGCAGCCGCAGGGTGACCTCTTGGGCCGCGACCGCCACAGGCGTCAGCGCGGTAGCAGCGGCAAAAAGCGCCGCACCCAGTATTTTGCGTGTCATCATGTTCTCCTCCCAGATGATGATTTATTGGCCAGAGTATCCGGCATCTCCTCCCATCAGTGACCTACATCAGTGTCACCGGCAGATTGCGTGGTCCGCGGAACCCGAACCCGTAGAACTGTACAGGCTCGTCTTTTGCCAGTTCCATGTTCGGGAACCTGTCAAACAGCATGGGCAGCATGATATTCGCCAGCATCCGGCGGGCGATATGGGTCCCCTGACAGAAATGCGGCCCGTTGCCAAAAGCCTGATGCGGCTTGCGGGGGCGAAAGATGTTGAAGCTTTCCCCATCGTCTCCGTAGATGTCCTCGTCCCGGCAGGCAGAGGCCTGGATGGTCATCACCGTATCGCCCTTGGGGATCACATATCCGCGGATCTCGGTGTCCTCCATAACCATGCGTGAACTCGCCTGGATCGGCGCGACCCAGCGCACCCCCTCCTCAAAGGCCTCGCCCCACATGTCCTTGGTCTTGGCCTCGGCCAGTTGATCCGGGTTGGTGAAGAGCCCGTAGAGAATGGTCAGAAGCGCATCGCGCGGCTCGTTGATGCCGCCGCCGATGGCGATCTTGATGTTGGAAAAGATCTGGCTTTCGGGGATCGGATCCTCCGCATTGACCATCACCGACAGGGCACTGGGGTTGGGATCCGCCAGATGGCGCGGAATGGCGGCCCGGAACAGCGCGTCCATTTCATCGTTGGCGGCATCGCAATCGGCAAAAAGCGCGTCCGTGAAGGCGAAATTGCCGGCCCCGTCGATCAGGATCTGGCTCCAGCGCTGCATGTCGTCATCGCTGGCTTCGGGAATGCCCAGAAGGTGCTTGAGGCAATGCGCCGCAAACGGCCCGGCCAGTGCGGGAAACAGGTCCACCGTCTGTCCGCGCGGCAGGCCCGCGACGAAATCCTCGGCGATCTTCGTGTAAATCCCCTCCCAGCAGCCCTTGATGTTGCGGCCCGTGAAGGTCGGCGCCATGGCCTCGCGCTCGCGCGCGTGCTCGGCCCCGTCCTTGCGCATCAGGGTATGGGCGCGAAACGCCCGTGTCATCGGGGTCTTGGGATCATTCGAGCTGAACAGAGCCGGGTTGTCCTTCACGTATTTCGTGTCCTCGGCCTTGGTCAGCAATGTGCGCCCAAGCGAAGATACCCGCACCACAGGCGCCTCGCGGCGCAGGCGCTGGTAAATGGGATAAGGATCCAGGGTCAGATCCTGAATGGTGATCTGCTCGTCCTGTGGCGGTTTGCTCACCGTGGAAACGCTCATCTTCTCCCCCCGTTTTCACCTTGGAGGGAAAGCCTAAAAGGCGAAGTGAAAATGAGGCAATCCGATCAAACTGATTTTCTCAATCGAATTATTGCATGCATATCGTTTCATATGGGTTAGACTACATGCATGAGCGAGACGCCTGACCCATTGAACCTTGATTTTGCCGCCCTGCGGACCCTGCGCCTCGTACATGGCTACCGATCCTTCTCGCGGGCGGCAGAGACGCTGACCGTCAACCAATCCACGGTCAGCTACACGATCGACCGGCTGCGCCGCGCCTTTGGAGATCCCCTGTTCGTGCGGCAAGGCGGACGCATGGTCGCGACCGAACGCTGCGAAGAGATCGTCGCCAGCACCAGCCGCATGCTGGACGAAATGCTGCAACTGGCCGAGCCGCGCGCCTTTGACCCCGGCCGCGCCGAGGCCGAGGTGATCATTTCCTGCAATTACTATGAACGGGCCACCATCCTGCCCCGGCTGATGCGCAGGCTGCGGCAGGTTGCGCCAGGGTTGCGGCTGACGGTGCGCACCTCGACGGTGGAAGGCAAACAGCACCTTGACCGCGGCGAGAGCGATCTGGTGATTGGCCCCGTGCGCATCGAGGGCAGCAGCTATTTCCGCCGGACCCTGCTACGGGAGCACTCGGTCATGGTGATGGCCCGCGGCACGCCCGCCGATCGGATGCCGGGCACCGAAGCCGCCTTTCTGGCGGCTCCGCAGGTGGTGGTGACCTATGGCGATTCCTGGCGCTCGCGCTTTCTGGTCGAAATTGCAGCGGCAGGCAGAACGCTGAACCAGGTGATGTCCATTCCAAGCCCGGCTGCCCTGCCAGAACTGCTGGAGGGTACAGATCTGGTGGCGACCCTGCCCAGCCGCCTTGCCGCGCATTTTGCTGAGCGGGTGCAAACCGCACCCTGCCCGTTTCGCGGAGAATTCGAGATCGACCTGACCTGGACCTCCCGCACCCATCATTCGCCAATGCACATCTGGCTACGCGACCAGATCGCCCAGGCCTGCCAAAGGCACGCGTAAGGGACAGGCCGGCTTAGGGGGCAGACCTGCCAGAAGCAGGCGCAGGGGTCAGCGCATCCACAGACCGTTTGACTTGATCCGGTTGCGGATCACCTGCTCGCGCCGTGGCAGGTTGTCCTGATCGAACAGCGCACGCACCTTGGCCCCGCGTCCCTGGTAAACCATGCGCTTGATCGGCTCGTAACCTTTCAGCACCTTCTTGATCCAGTTGGGCGCTGCGACCTCTTCCAGCACCTTGATGACCCGGTCATCTTCCCGTGCATAAAGCAGTGGAAACAGCCGGTAGTGGCAACTGGTCCTGCCATCAAGATACCCCGGCTCCAAGGCGTCGCGTCCGCCGCCGAACGAGTGGATCACAAGCGGCAGGGCGATCTGGTCAAGCCAGGGATCCAGCGCCTGCCCGACCAGCTCCACCGGCAGATCATCCCGGATCGAGGTGGCGTATTCGGCGAACCGCACCCCAAAGCGATGCGGACAGGCCCCGTAGAAGAATCCGGCATTGAAATAGAGATAGCGCCGCCAGTGACCCTCCGGCTGACCGGGGTCCTGACTGCTGGCGAAATCGAGACCGAACCGATCATAAAGCGCGGCCCAGATCTCTGCGGTTCCCGGCCCGTAAAGCGTCGGCTTCGGCCAGGTCCCCTCGCACCTGAGAGAGGCCGACGGGCGGTCAAAGTCGAAGGGCACCTCTGACAGCTCATCCGTGATCAGCGTATCGCTGTCAAAAAACACGAAGGGCTCCCCCTCGGGCAGGGCCATCAGGGCCTCGATCTTGTTGCCGTGGGGATAGCTTTCGCCAAAATACCGGCTGTCAAAGGGCAGCACCTCGGCCCCCAGCCGGTCAAGGAGTTCCAGAACGCCCCGATTGCGGACCTCGGGGTCTTTTTCCCACAAAGGCCCCGCGCGCGGCGTGGCCACGAACAGACGCCCCCGGAAACCCGGCGCGCTGTGCCGCAACGAGGCTGCAAAAAGCGCGGCCTCATATTGCAGCCTGCCCGCCTGGCCGATGATGACAATGTTGAAGGGCTGCCCTGCCATCACTGCCCCTTGCGATCGGCTGTGGCGTCCAATGTCGGTGTCAAGACAGAAGGCGCCACGATCAAGCCGACAGCACCTTGACGCCTGGGATGGCTGCAATCGCTTCCAGATCCGCATCATAGCGGATCGACAGCTCTTCGATCAGCGCTTCGGTCCATCCCGGCAGGTCGACCTCTTCCTCGATCTCATCAGCAATCGCGTATTTGTCAAGAAATGCGGCAATGACCCTGTGTTTCTGTGGTTCGGTCAAGTCCTTGTGTTCATGCAGGTAGGCCCGCAGGCGTTTCATGCCCTCGCTGGACATGATTGCAGAGAGCAGGTCCATCCCCCCGGTCAGCCGCTCCCCCGCTTCGAACCCCAGCAGGGAGCGCAGTATGTCCGCCCAGATCAGCGGCATTTCCTCATAGGCCCAAACCGTGATCGGAACGTCGGGAACAGCCGTCCTGAGACGCAGCACCAGATTGGACCATCGCAACGACAGCAGGTCGCACTCGCTCAGGATCTGGGCGGCGCGCTGCGGCTGCATCCCCCGCAACAGGGCGGGAAGGAAACTGGCCGGATCGCGCAAACCGATCTGGATTTCCAGTTCCTCGTCCTCAAGGAGCTGCCTGAGCGCCCCGATGCGCATTTCGGCCTCCGGATAAAACCCGTGACTGTCGATCGCATGGCGCGGCGGGCCAAGGAAATGCGGATTGGACAGAACCACACGCTCGGCCTCTTCCTCATCGAGGATCGCATCCCACAGGACACCGCTGCCTTGCATGGGGGTGCGCCCCTCCACTATGGCATCCACACAATCGCTCAGAAGATAGCGGTATTTGCCGGGACCAGGCACCACAGTGCCACGCTTGCCGGCCCCATCCCTATTGAGCAACAAGGCCTTGAGCAGACGGTCCCCTTCCGTCTCATGTGCGCCCGCATGAATGATGACCTGCATGAATGGGCCTATGCCTTCAGATGATAAGTCTTAGCAAGGCTTACTCTGGCAGCCCGCGCGCGTCAAACACAGCCGCGGACAGATCCTTTCCGGGTTTCACGGCTGTAGGCGTCAATTCCTGTCGCATTCTTCTGCATGAGAGCAGGCGAAAACGGCAGCCAAGGCCCTTCCCGGAGCGCGGACTGAAATTCAGCACGAAAATGGCTGACATACGGATTGCGCTTCCTTCGCCGATCGGTTAAACGCCGTTTCTGTGATGAGCACGTCACCCCCCGCATTTTGGAGGAGCTGACACGCCAGTGCATCACAGCCTTAAAAGCCAAGTGTTTTCAAAGGCATGCCCCTATAGCTCAGCTGGTAGAGCAACTGATTTGTAATCAGTAGGTCCGCGGTTCGAGTCCGTGTGGGGGCACCATTTCTCCATCTAAGGCATTGCCCTGCATCAGCTTTTGACCTGATCAAAGCGAGGCGTGGAACAGATTGGAGAACATTTCGCGCAGCTATGTCTTCGTGAAGGAAGGCACCTACTACTTCACCCGCCGTATCCCGGTGGATCTGCGACAGCATTACACTTCGGCCAGAATCTCCTACTCTCTGCGAACCAGATCCGGTGCCATCGCTCTCTCACGGGCGAAGAGGGCTGCCTGCAAGCTGGACGAATACTGGTTTCACCTTCGCATTCAGGATGCGGAACTCCCCGGCAAACACCTTCTTCGGCAGGGGATGACCAGACAGGCTCCTCTCACAGAAGAACACACCTCTGTCACATCCGATGTTCTGACGCTGTCGGAGGCTGTGGTGACGTATCTGCGTCCTCAAAGGTCAGGGACGCCCTGAGACCTTCCACCGTGCCGCACATCGCTCCTGCGGCTACGCGATCGACGTCTGCGGGCACACATCCGCGTTGCACAAGAGCGGTGTCGCAGGAGGGCCAGTTTGCGGGCCTGTACGTCTTGTGCCCCCGTCTCCCCGCCCTGCCCGGCCATCACGCCACTTTATTGCAAATCCGCCCGCATCTGACCGGCGCGACGGAACCGGAGCACACCCTCAGGAGTACTTTTTCTGGGATTTCCCCCGGTACGTGCGGGTTCCGGCCTTGCCAGCCGTCGACCGGCCCCGCGATTTCACGGCCGCTTCGGAGGCTGCCTCCACCGCCGATTGGCGGGCCAGGGGATCGTCCGAGATGGCCAGATCCACCGCTTCCAGCCGCTTGATCTCGTCGCGCAGGCGGGCGGCCTCTTCGAACTCGAGGTTTTCCGCCGCCTTGCGCATGTCCTCGCGCAGGCCATTCAGATGCGCCTCAAGGTTGGCGCCATGCATCGGCTTGTCGATATTGGCGGTGACGCGGTTCATGTCCACATCGCCCTGGTAGAGGCCAGCGAGCACATCCTCGACGTTCTTTTTGACCGTCGCGGGCGTGATCCCGTGTTCCTCGTTATAGGCGATCTGCTTGGCGCGGCGGCGCTCGGTCTCGCCGATGGCGCGCTCCATCGATCCGGTGATGCGATCAGCGTACATGATCACGCGGCCCTCAGCGTTGCGCGCGGCGCGGCCGATGGTCTGGACCAGCGAGGTTTCCGAGCGCAGGAAGCCTTCCTTGTCGGCATCCAGAATGGCCACCAGCCCGCATTCGGGGATGTCGAGACCTTCGCGCAAAAGGTTGATGCCGATCAGCACATCGAAGGCCCCGAGGCGCAGATCGCGCAGGATCTCGATCCGCTCCAACGTGTCGATGTCGCTGTGCATGTAGCGCACCTTGATGCCCTGCTCGTGCAGGTATTCTGTCAGATCCTCGGCCATGCGTTTGGTCAGCACCGTACAGAGCGTGCGGAAGCCATCGGCAGAAACCTTGCGGATCTCATCCAGCAGATCGTCCACCTGCATCTCGACGGGGCGGATTTCAACCTGTGGATCCAACAGGCCTGTTGGCCGGATCACCTGTTCGGCAAAGACCCCGCCCGATTGCTCCAGCTCCCAGGCCGCCGGGGTGGCCGAAACAAAGACCGATTGCGGGCGCATGGCGTCCCATTCCTCGAACTTCAGCGGACGGTTGTCCATGCACGACGGCAGCCGGAAGCCATGTTCGGCGAGGGTGAACTTGCGCCGGTGGTCGCCCTTGTACATGGCGCCGATCTGCGGCACCGAGACATGGCTTTCATCGGCAAAGACGATCGCGTTGTCGGGGATGAATTCAAACAGGGTCGGCGGCGGCTCGCCCGGTGCGCGGCCGGTCAGATAGCGCGAGTAGTTCTCGATCCCGTTGCAGTGGCCCGTCGCCTCCAGCATTTCGATGTCGAAATTGGTGCGTTGCTCCAGCCGCTGCGCCTCCAGCAACTTGCCCTCGCCCACCAGCTGATCCAGCCGCATCCGCAGCTCTTTCTTGATCTCGATGACCGCCTGATTGAGCGTCGGCTTGGGCGTCACATAGTGGGAGTTCGCATAGACGCGGATCTGATCGAAGGATCCCGTGCGCTCGCCGGTCAGCGGGTCGAACTCGGTGATTGCCTCCAGCTCTTCGCCAAAGAACGACAGCTTCCAGGCACGGTCCTCAAGGTGGGCCGGGAAGACTTCCAGAGTGTCGCCCCGCACTCGGAACGAGCCGCGTTGAAACGCCTGATCGTTGCGTTTGTACTGTTGGGCGACGAGGTCTGCCATGACCTGCCGCTGGTCATACATCTCCCCGACTTTCAGATCCTGGGTCATCGCCGAATAGGTCTCGACCGAACCGATACCGTAGATGCAGGAGACCGAGGCAACGATGATCACATCGTCGCGTTCCAGCAGTGCCCGCGTGGCCGAGTGGCGCATGCGGTCGATCTGCTCGTTGATCTGGCTCTCCTTCTCGATATAGGTATCCGAGCGCGGCACATAGGCCTCGGGCTGGTAGTAGTCGTAGAAGGACACGAAATACTCGACCGAGTTCTCCGGGAAGAAGCCCTTGAATTCGCCGTAAAGCTGCGCCGCCAGCGTCTTGTTCGGGGCCAGAATGATGGCGGGGCGCTGGGTCTCCTCGATCACCTTGGCCATTGTAAAGGTCTTGCCGGTGCCCGTCGCGCCAAGCAGTACCTGGTTGCGCTCTCCTTCCCGCACGCCCTGGCTGAGTTCGGCAATGGCCGTGGGCTGATCACCGGCCGGGTCGAACTCGGTGTTCATGACGAAGCGTTTTCCGCCTTCCAGCTTGGGGCGTTGCTGGGCTGCGCGCTCGGTCATCTTCGGCTCTGTTTTGTCGGAGTGGGCGTAGGGCATCGTGGGTCCTGTCTGGTGCGGCCTCACACTTGATCTCTTTTTGTTCCAGATCAAGGGGGCAAGATCACAAAAGCGTTTCCATCCGGCGCGACAATGAGTGATGGCAGAGCTTTCCTGTTGCCTTGTAGCAATTCACCGGCAAATCGATCTTGCCGCAGCGCGCGGATCATCGCATATACACTGTAACGGATAAGTAGGAGACTGAAATGCAAGCGCGTATTTATCGGCCCGCAAGAAACGCCATGACCTCGGGTATGGCCAAGACCCGCAAGTGGGTTCTGGAATTTGCACAGGCCAGCGCGCGCGAAGTAGATCCCCTGATGGGCTGGACCTCTTCTGCTGACACTCAAAGCCAGGTCCGTCTGCGTTTCGACAGCAAGGAAGAGGCGCTGGAGTATGCCAAGGATCACGGCATCGAGGCCGAGGTGATCGAGCCCAAGCAGCGCAAGGCCAATATTCGCCCCGGTGGATATGGTGACAACTTCGCCACCAACCGCCGCGGTCCCTGGACCCACTGAGCCGCGCAATGATCGATTTCCAGATTTCTCCGGCCAGCCCCAATGATCGTGAGGCTGAGCTTCTTATTCGGAGGCATCTGGATCAAATGGCGTCCCAGTCCCCCGAAGAAAGCTGCCATGCGCTGGATGGCAGTGGTCTGGACAATCCTTCGGTCGCGTTCTTTCTGTTGCGCCGCGAGGGAATGGCGCTTGGCATGGGGGCACTCAAACGCCTCGCAGAAGACGCATTCGAGCTGAAATCCATGCATACCCTGGCCGAAGCGCGCGGCAGCGGCGCCGGCCGTGCAATGCTGGAGTATCTTCTGGACCTGGCGCGCGGCGAAAACGCGGCCGGGATTTACCTTGAAACCGGATCGACACCGGATTTCCAGCCTGCCCGAAAACTCTACGAGTCTTATGGCTTTACGGAATGCGGTCCTTTCGGCGACTACGCCGAGGACCCCTGGTCCACCTTTATGCACCTCGATCTGCGCAGCGTGCCTTGACCCCTCTGGTATCGGTGTCGTAACTGGAGCGCAGCGGTCCCTTAGCTCAACTGGATAGAGCAGCTGACTTCTAATCAGCAGGTTGAGGGTTCGAGTCCTTCAGGGATCGCCAATCTCCCCCGAATCCATGGCCGCAAAGGCTCACGCGCGTGCGCGGCGACATGTCTTGCCAGAGGCGGAACATCACGAAAGAAAAGAGGCGGCCATGGCACCTTGATCAGGGGCCGAACGGCTGCGCCGTTGTGCGAGGCACCGGTTGCCGCAACTGGTGGCCTTGTCCCGCCTTGCACCCTGCTGCCGGAACATCCTTACATCGAGCGGCCCGGAAAAAGGCCGGACCAACAAGGCTAACTGGTCTTTCAAAGGAAAATGGCTGGGGTGGTAGGATTCGAACCTACGATACACGGTACCAAAAACCGCTGCCTTACCACTTGGCTACACCCCATCGGTGTCCGGCCTTCTAAAGGGAGTTCGGAGGCTGCGCAAGGGGTTTTTGAAAAAATCTGGAGAGGTTTTTTTCACATCTCTCCAGCCCCTCACCCAATGCCCTTAATTCCTTGAGTTCTATGAGGTTTGCAGCAAAATCGCTCCGCTGCGATCGCCCTTTTCAACGGCCTCATGAGCCTGTGCCGCCTGCTCCATCGCAAAGACCTGTGCAATCGGAACGGTCAGCCCGCCCTCCTCCAGGGCGCGGTGCAGACGGGAGATTGCGGCCTGCCTTTGCTGCGCGGTCAGAAGATACACCAGCGCCATCTCGAGGGTCACCGCTTTGAACATCAAGGGATAGAATGGCAGGGTGGGCTGCATCATTTTTGCGGACCCATAGGCCGTGATCCGCCCGTTGGGTGCAATGACTTCGGCATCCACTGCCGCGTTGAGGCCGAATTCCACTTCAACAATGCGATCGACCGGGCGGCCGCTGTTTGCAGACAGGATCTGATCGACAAGATCCGCGGCGCGATAGTCCAGGACGGCATCTGCGCCGGCCGCCAGGACCCGCTCGCGTGCCGCGGGGGAACAGGTCGCGATCACATGCGCGCCTCCCCATTTGGCGAGCTGCACAGCCAGGTAGCCCACCGTTCCGGCCCCGCCCTGAACCAGAACCGTCTTTCCGGTCACATCCCCACCGGCAAACACCGTGTGGCAGGCCGTCAGACCCGGAATACCCAAAACCGCTCCGGTTTCCAGGCTGGCCTCATCCGGCAGCATGACCGCCTGTTCCTGCGGCAGGCAAATCTCGGTCGCTGCGGTGCCAAAGGCACGCTGCCACTGCCCGTTCCAGATCCAGACCCGCTGTCCAAGCCGCGCCGGGTCCACGCCCTCTGCCACCTCGCAGATGACCCCGGCGCCGTCGCTGTGCGGAATGATTGTAGGGAAAGGCAACTCGCTCACCCCGGCCCTTGCGCCGGCCCGCGCCTTGACGTCGGACGGGTTCACTCCCGAGAAGGACAAGGCGACCCGCACCTCACCAGCGGCCAGATCGGGCCTCTCAAGGGTCTCAAGGGACAAGACGTCCCTGGCGGGGCCGAATGCCCGGTAGGTAACTGCCTGCATGATTTCGCTCCAACTCAAACCTCTGGTCGGCCTGTCCGGGGCCGACCATTCGGGGTCAAGGAAGCCGAAAGCGTGGCCTCAGCGCAAGCGGTTTCCGACCAGAGCCGACAAATGTCCGCAGGTCCGGTGGACGCTCCCCTACTCCGGAACGCCCGCCTCCCGCAAAGCATTGGTCCATCGCTCACCCGTGCGCCCGATCGCGCCCGGGCTTTCCTGACGATACCGCGACAGGCTGAAGGTCGGGATCGCATCCAGCAGGTTCTGAACCGTATCCCGGGCCTCTTGCGGGCGCCCTGACATCTGCAGAGCGATAGCCTTGGTGCTCAGGCTTCCGGGATAGAATGCATTGGACTGCAGCGAGCGGTCGGCCAGTTCAATCGCCCTACCGTAATCGCCTGCCGTCAGGTTCGCCAGAGCGGATTCCGCGTCGAAGTAGTACCGCTGCGGACCAAGCGGCGACAGCCGCCGGGCCGCATCGGTGAGCTTCACGGCCTCCTCGGGACGATTTTGATAAGCACGGGTCGTACCCTTCAGCAGAACCGCCAGAGCTTCGTTGGGATTGTCCTTCAGGGCAAGATCGTACTCATTCTGCGCCAGATCGAAATGGAACAGCAAATGGCTCGAGATCGCGCCCCGCAATGTATGCGCAAGGGAGAAAGCCGGGTCCGCTTCCAGAGCAGATGTCGCCATCTGACTGGCCAGATGCGTATCAAGCTGCCGGTCGCTGGAATACCCCTTCTGCACCCGCATGACATGCCAGAAGCCCAACCAGGTCAGCGGCAACGGATGCCGCGGCTCCCGTGCCAGCAGCACATTCAGGATCTCACGGGATTTCTCAAAGGACGACGGTTTCATTTCCTGCATCAGGGAAATTGCCGCCATAAGAAGAGTATGCCCCTCCAGACTGCTCAGCGGCCTGAAGCTGACCAGTCGCACCGCCTCACCTATCAGCGTCTGACCGATCTGGCGGGTCACATCCCGCAAGGCTTCGCTCTGTCCGGTCATCAGGTCCGCAAGAGGGCCTTCGAAACTGCGGGACCAGATGACCTTTTCCCGCACCGCCTCATGCAGTTCGACATCCAGCACCATCTTCTGGCCGCGCACATGGACGACCCCGGACACCAGGTAAGTCACACCAGCGACGGAAGACACCTCGGAAGGGCGCACACGGGTCGGGTCGAACTGACGGGAAGCCAGGTAGGAGGTCACCGTGAAGGCCTGGCTGCGCGCCAGGCAACGGGACAGCTCTTCGGACAACAGAGATCCCAGAGGCGATGTATCTTCTCCGGGTGTGTGCTGCACAAACGGAAGGACCGCAATCGGCGGCAGGAGATCGTCGTAGAGCATCCGCCCCGACACCCCCCTTTGGCCCTCCAGCTGCTCCGAGTTTTTCGCATCAAAATCCGCGCGCATCTGCGCCAGCCAGCTTTCGAACTGAGCTTCATGCGGTAGCTCGAACCCTTCCATGAATTCCGCGTTTCCTTCGGGTTCGATGAACTGGACACGCTGGAGATCCAATGTGACCCTTTCCCGATTGGCACTGATGGCCTTCGCGGCCTCGGGACCAAGGTGCCGTTTCAGCGTCGACAACGCCGTTCGCAAACTGGCTTTTGCCTGCTCTGGTTGCGCAAGGCTCCACAACGTATGTTCCAGAAAGGCGCGTGTTCGAATTCCCGATGCAGAGGTCGAAAGCAGCGCAAGAAGCGCCTGATGCTTTGCCCCCAGAGGAACGCTGCTTCCATCGGCGCGAAACACGCCAAAGGCGCCAAATTGGTTCAACCTGATCAAAATACTCATACGCACACCCAATTAACCGTGACACAATGATGAAATTACAGCAATTCGGCGCAAACATGTAGCGAAAAAGCATATTTTTCAAAAATTGAATGGATTAATGCACCAACCGAATACCCCAACCAGATATTTTTTACAATTAAAGGGTGCAAAATGCAAAGATGGATGCCACTGCCTGCAGCGCAGCCAGTGTTTCTCGCTCAGAAATCCCCCCGTTCCATCAATCCGGGAGACCTTGCCGCGCAGCCCTTCTAAGCAATTAGTTTTGCTTTTCTGAAAATCAAATCGGAATAAAACTGTAGCCATCGCTGGCGCGCACAACCTGCCCCAGCCCTCCGTCGGGCAGATGGTAGCCAATGACTCGAATTTGATCATGCGCAAGCTGATCCAGGAGCCCGACGCGCGTTCCTGCGGCCATATCCGGATCATGGTCGGTTCCTACATGCCATGAAGGCTGTGCAAAGCTGACGTGATGGTTGCCGATCGCGTCGCCCAGGACCATTACGCTCTCACTGCCGGACCTCAGCTCAAACGACATGTGACCAGGTGTGTGCCCATGGGTCGCACGCGCGGCCACGCCCGGCAGGATCTCCTCACCGTCGTTGAAGCGTGTGATCTGATCCTCAAGGATTTCCATGCGACGGTAGGCGCCGGCAGCCATGGTGGCCCGTTCGTCCCCGATTGTGTCGATGGTTTCCGGGTCGAACCAGTAGTCCCATTCCTTTTGACCCATCATATGTTCGGCGTTGGCAAACAGGGGATCATCGAAATCGTCCAAAACACCCCAAAGATGGTCCGGATGCGCATGCGTGAACACGACGTGGGTGATCTCGTCCGGCGTAACTCCCGCCTGTTCCAGCGCGAGGGGCAGCCGTCCGGCGCTGTCCTGAAACGCAGGACCCGACCCTGCATCAAACAGCACGACCCGATCGCCGTGGCGCAACAGCGTAATGTTCAGCGGTGGTTCCAGTGGGTCTTGTGTTATCCCGTGGCGAGACAGGATCGGATCGAGCTGTTCATCCGACAAATCCGGAAACAGAAATCCCTTCGGCAGAAGAAGGTTGCCATCCGACAAAGTCTGGATGGTCATATCGCCGACCGTCAGAGCCCCACTCGCCGTCGTGCTGGCCCTTGTCAGCGAAGGAAGCCCTCCAGCCGCCAGAGCTCCCGCCGCAATACCATGCAAAAATTCCCGCCGTTTCATCCTGTTGATCCCACCCTGCACCGTTTGCTTTTGTGGATTATAAAAGTGTTTCAGGTCGGCAAATAAGCCAATAGCGCTGACACACTTAACATTCACATACCTGAATTTATATAGGGCAATGTTCGACTATGTAAAGAAGAACCGAGACGGCATCTTTTCAAAACGGCACCACTCGAAAAAAAACGACCGGCGCGGAACACCGCACCGGTCACAGAACCTCAGATTGAGATCAGTTTATTGACGGCTCAGTTCTTTCCATTTGCCGTTCTCGACGATCGAAATCACGATATCGTCGGCGCCCCGGTGATCGTCGGCCCCGTAGCTGATCTGCGCATCGGTCAGCTCATCATAGTAGGTGAGGCTTTCCATCCCTTTGAGAAAGCTCTCGTGCGTGAGATCCCTGCCCGCGACTTCAAGTGCGCGGATGACCGTGTCTGCGGCGGAATAGCCGAGCATCGCAAAGCCACCGGCGGGCTGGCCGAACTTCTCTTCATAGGCCTTGATAAAGGCTGCCGGCACCGGCTGATCCGCGCGCGCCAGAAGGCTCACCCAACCGGAGGCCGCATACAGGCCGTCGGTCACGCCGCCCGGAACCGCCGCAACCACATCAAGGAAACCGGCAGACGTGTTGAGGAACTTCACGTCGGTCCAACCCAGCTTCTTGGCCGTTCCGACCACCGTGATGGCCTGACGCACACCCAGCCCCATGGTGACAACGTCACACCCGGCCGATTTGAGCTTGGTCAGCGAGCCGACAAAGTCCAGCTCGTCGGGCTTGTGCGAGGTCTCTGCCGCATAGGTCAGGCCCAGTTCCCCGACAACATCCTGGGTGCTTTCCTGGATTTCCTTGCCAAAGTCGGAAGGAATATACATCGAGCAGATTTCCTTGGAGTCGAACTCACCAGCAAGGTACTTCACGCCAACCTGCACCTGGTCATAGTAGCTGGAAAAACCGATGAACTTGTTGTCCATGGGATCCTGAAGCATCTGGCGCGCTGCGGAGAGCGGGCCAAGGTTCGGAATACCCTTGGGATCCATCAGTTTGAAGCCCGCCACATTCATCGGCGTGCCCAGCGACAGCAGCATGGCAAAGGCCTTGTCGCGGTTCAGCAACTTGTTGTAGCCCTGCATCGCGCGCGGGATCTGATAGCCGTTGTCCTCCACAACGAACTTGATCTGGCGCCCATGAACGCCGCCCGCCGCGTTGAGTTCGTCAAAACGCATGTTGGCGCCATTGACGGCCGGTACCCCGACCGCAGCAAAGATCCCGCTCAGATCGTTGACCGAGCCGATGACGATTTCCGTATCGGAAACCCCCTGGGTTTCGGCCTGGACGGCGGTTGCACCCGCAAGGGCCATCGCCGATACCGTCAGCGCAGATGTCAGTTTCTTCATTTTCGCTTCCTCCCTGGATATGCGTTCGGCGTCTGTTTCCATGTGCGCCGTCAGTACATGTCGTCGATCAGTGCCTTGTGTTTCTTCTCCACGAAGCTGCGTTTCAGCTTCATTGTCGCCGTCAGCTCGTCGTCCTCGGCCGTGAGCAGAACGTTGATCAGGCGGAAATCCTTGATCTGTTCGACCCGCGCGAACTCCTTGTTGACCGCTTCGACCTCTGCCCCGATCTGCTGCACCACCTCCTCCGCAGCGCAGAGCGACGCAAAGTCGCTGAATGGTATCTTGCGGTCCTGTGCGAATTTCTCAACATTTTCCTGATCGATCATGATCAGACAGGTGAGATATTTGCGCGCATCCCCGATCACCACCGCGTCCGAGATATAGTGGCTGAACTTCAGTCGGCTCTCGATTTCCGCCGGGGTGATGTTCTTGCCCCCTGCGGTGATGATGATGTCCTTGATCCGCCCGGTGATGGTCAGGTTCCCCCGATCATCCAGCCTCCCGACGTCGCCCGTGCGCAGCCAGCCATCCTCGGTAAAGGTTTCGGCGGTCTTTTCGTTGTTGCGCCAGTAGCCCTGAAAGTTGTTGAGCCCCAGGGTCTGGATCTCGCCGTCCTCTGCGATGCGCAGCTTCACGCCCGGAACCGCGGGGCCAACCGTGCCGGGGGCGTTGCTATCGAACGTATTGGTCGTGGACAGGCCCGCGTTTTCGGTCATCCCGTAGCCTTCGATCAGCGGCACGCCGATGGACCAGTACCAGGTCAGCAGTTCGGGCGAGATTGGCGCCGCCCCGGTGCCACCCCGGCGCATCTTGTCCATACCCAGCATCCGGCGCAGGTTGCGCAGGACCAGAAAATCCCAGATCGCATAATTGGCCGCAACGCCCGAGGGCACGGGCTTGCCATGCATCACGTATTCGGCCCGCTTGCGCCCCGCCTTCACCGCCTGATGAAACGCCATGCGGCCAATGGGCGTCGCCTCCTGCGCCAGCACCAGAACGCGGGAGTAGATCTTTTCCCAGACCCGCGGCACCGCAAAGAAGGTCGCGGGAGACACCTCCTGCATGTTGTCGAACACGGTTTCAGGGCTTTCGGCAAAGTTCACCGTGCTGGTTGCCGCCAGCGGGAAGTAGACCGACACGTTGCGTTCCAGAATGTGACAGAGCGGCAGGAAACACAGCTGTTCGTCATTGCCCGTGAATTCCAGCGCCCGCGCCCCGGCTTCGATTGAGGCCAGGATGTTCTCGTTGCTCAGCATCGCGCCCTTGGGCATGCCGGTGGTGCCGGAGGTATAGATCAACAGCGCGGTATCCTCGGGCCGGGTATTAGCGATTTCGGCCTCATAGGCACCGGGATGCTGCGCCTCATAGGCTTTGCCCATCTCGTAAAGCTCATCGATGAACAGGCACTTTTCATGATCGAGATCATGCAGCCCTTCGCGCTCGTAAATGATGACTTTTGCCAGACCCGGCACCTGATCGGCAATTTCCAGATATTTGTCGAGCTGTTCGTCGTTTTCCACGAACAGGAACCGGCTGTCGCTGTCATTGACCAGATAGGCCAGTTGCGAGGCGGAGTCGGTCGTGTAAACGCCCGAAGCGATGCCCCCGACCCCCTGAATGCCCATGTCGGAGTACAGCCATTCGCGCCGGTCCTCGCTGAGGATCGAGACCACCTCGCCCCTTTTGAGGCCCAGTGACATCAGGCCAAGGCCGATCCACTTGGCATGGTTCCAGTAGTCGCTCCAGGAATAGGCTTTCCAGATGCCCATATCCTTTTCGCGATGTGCGGTTCGCCCTCCCAGCGCCGCGCAGCGCTGCTGGAACAACTGGGTTATCGTGGTGCAGCCGTCCACCATGACCGGGCGCTGGCCCGGCTCGGCATTGAACGACACGCCATTGATGAGAACCTGCGGGTGTGCGGTCTGTCCAAGGTTTTGCATGTTCATCCCTTCCCCCCTTAACGCCACGTCTTCTTGCGCTTCCAGCGCTTCTCGCCGCGCTGGCCTTCTTCCTGATGGCCCAGGTAGAAGGACTGGATATCCTCTGACTGCATCAGCCGGTCGGCTGTGCCGTCCATCACGATGCGGCCGATCTCCATCACATAGCCGACATCGGCCAGCTCCAGCGCGATGCGGGCGTTCTGCTCCACCAGCATCATGGTCACATGTTCCTCGGCGTTGAGTCTGCGCAGGATCGCAAAGATCTCCTGCACCAGCAGCGGTGACAGCCCAAGGCTGGGTTCGTCCAGCAGCATGATCTTGGGCCGCAGCATCAGCCCGCGTCCGATCGCCAGCATCTGCTGCTGACCGCCCGAAAGCGTTCCCGCCTCCTGATCGCGCCGCTCGGCGAGGATCGGGAAGTAGTCGAACACCATTTCCCGGTCGCGCTCGATCTCGGCCTTGTCCGAGCGCGTATAGGCACCCAGGCTGAGATTTTCGTTCACCGTCAGCAGCGGGAAAACCTCGCGCCCCTCGGGCACATGCACGATGCCGCGGCTGACGATCTTGTGCGGCTCTTCGCCCTGAATGGGCCTGCCGGCGAACAGGACCTCGCCCTTTTCGGGGTCCATGATTCCCGAGATCGTCTTCAGAAGCGTGGATTTCCCGGCGCCATTGGCCCCGAGGACCGTCACGATCTGCCCTTTGTCCACCTTCAGCGACACGCCCCGGATCGCCATGATCGGCCCGTAGAAGCTTTCGAGGTTCTTGATTTCAAGCAAAGGCTCACCCATCAGACCGCTCCCGCGCCAAGATAGGCCTCGATCACGGCCGGGTTGGATTGTACCTCTGCCGGGGTACCCTCGGCCAGTTTCGCGCCATCGGCCAGCGCCAGAACCCGGTCGGACACGCCCGAGACCAGCCCCATGTCATGTTCGACCATCAACACCGTGATCCCCATCTGTTTGCGGATGTCATCGATCCACCAGCGCATGTCCTGCGTCTCTTCGACCGACAGGCCCGAGGCCGGCTCGTCCAAGAGGAGGAGCCGTGGTCCCGAGGCCAGCGCCCGCCCCAGCTCCACCACCTTGCGCACGCCATAAGGCAGACCCGCGATCATCTTGTTACGGTAGGGCTGCAGATCTAGGAAATCGATCACCTCTTCCACCGCCTCGCGGTGGCGGTGCTCTTCGGCGCGCACGCGCGGGGCAAAGAACAGCTCTTCGATGAGGGTGCTCTTGCGGTGACGATGCCGCCCCACCAGCAGGTTCTGCAGCACCGTTGCATGATCGAACAGTTCGATGTTCTGAAAGGTGCGCGCGATGCCAAGGTCGGCAACCTCGTCCGGTTTGCACTCCAGCAGGTTCTGCCCGTCAAAGGTGAACTCCCCCGCGAAGGGCTCGTAAAACCGCGAGATCAGGTTGAAGACGGTGGATTTGCCCGCCCCGTTCGGCCCGACGATGGCGTAGACCTCGCCTTCCTCGACGGAGAAGGACAGATCGTTCACGGCCACCACGCCGCCGAATTTCAGCGTTGCGTTCTTGATTTCCAGAAGGCTCATCTCAGACGCTCCGTCTTCAGGTAGGATTTCTGGCGGCGGAACATGTCCTTGCGCGCAAAGGGGAACAGTTCGAACCAGATGCGGATCTTCAGCCAGCGCCCATAGATGCCCATGGGTTCGAACAGGATGAAGAGGATCAGGATCATCCCGAAGACGCCCGTTTCAAGACCCGGAATGGCAACACCGCCTCCGACCACGCTGTCCTTCAGGATCGACAGGCCCTGAGGCAGGAAGGCCACCACGACCGCGCCGAAAAACGCGCCGTGGATAGAGCCGAGGCCGCCAATCACGATCATCATCAACAGCGTGATGGAGATCACGATCGAGAAGGTCTCGTTGTTGAAGGTGCCCGCGTAGTAGCCCATCAAGGCCCCGGCCCAGCCGGTGATCATGCAGGACAGGCCAAAGGCGGTGGCCTTGGTGCGGGCGATATGGACGCCCATTGCGGTGGCCGAAACCTCACTGTCGCGCACCGCCGCAAAGGCACGGCCCAGGGGGGAGCGCAGCAGGTTGCGATAGAACAGCGTGCAGATGATGGTGACGACCAGAACCAGGTAGTAGAACCGGGTTGGCATGGTCCAGCGTTCAATCTCGAAGCCGAAGATCGTGATCATCTCGGGGAACTTGCCCGACACGCCGCCGGTCCAGGGTTCGAGCAGAACGATGATGTCATCGGCCAGGATCGACAGCGCGATTGTAGCGATCGCAAGGTAAATGCCATGCAGCCGCAGGGCGGGAATGGCGATGATTGCGCCGACCACGCCCGTAATGATCCCCGCCAGCGGGAAGGCGATGATGAAGGGCAGGCCCTGCTCGATCAGGATTGTGTTCGTATAGCAGCCGATTGCGAGAAAAGCCGCATGACCAAGGCTGGCCTGCCCGGTCTGCCCCGTCAGCAGCATCAGACCCAGCCCTGCAATGGCCCAGATCAGAACGTTGGTGACCTCACCGATATAGAATTCGTTGATCAGGTAGGGCAGCGCAAAGGCCAGCAGGATCAGCGCGCCATAGACGCAGGCCGTCCACAGATCGGGAAACAGGCGGATGTCCTGCTCGTAGGTGGTTTTGAAATGAATGCGCATGAGATCAGACCTTCTTCACTCGGACCTGGCTGAACAGCCCGTGCGGGCGGAACACCAGCACCGCAAGAAGCAGCGCATAGGGTGCGATCTGCGAATAGCCCGCCGCGAGGTAGCGCGCCGCAAAGGGTTCGATCACGCCGACGATCAGACCACCAGCGAGCGCTCCGGGAAGCGAGCCGAACCCGCCGATGACTGCCGCCGCAAAGGCCTTGATCCCCAGAAGGCCCGCATTGGGATCGATCGCGCCCTTGGAGGCAAAGAGGATCCCGGCCACAGCCGCCGTTGCCCCGGCCAGGCCCCAGATCAGACCCTGCACCCGGCGCACCGGAATACCCATGAAATAGGCCGCCATCTGGTTCTGACTTGCCGCCTGCATGGCAAGACCCAGCTTGGTGCGCTGGAAGAACTGATAAAGCGACCATGTGAGCAGGAAGGTCACCACGATCACGGCGACATCCGCCATGCCCAGCACCACGCCGCCCAGCTGCACATCCCCCAGTGCCAGCGGGCTTTCCAGTGTCTGTGGCTCATGGCCCCAGATCAGACCGGCGACAAAGCGCAGCACAAAGCCCAGCGCGATGGTCAGGATGACCACGGCGGTCTGACTTTGACCGAACAGATGCCGCAAGATGAAAAAGTCGAGCAGGTAGCCAAGCACCGCCATGATCGAAATCGCCAGCGGGGCCGCGATCCAGAACGGCAGGTCCATGTATTCTGCGTTGGTGAGGCCAAGGGTCACAAAGGCCCCCAGCATCATGAAATCGCCCTGAGCGAAATTGACCGCCTCGGTGGCCTTGTAGATCAGCACGAAGCCGAGCGCGATCAGGCCGTAGACACAGCCATTCGCAAGCCCGCTGACCAGGAGCTGCAATACTTCCAAATTTTCCTCCCTCCGCCCGAAATGAGCGGCTTCTGACCCGGTCATTGCCGAGCGAAAGCGCCTTTTTTTGCTGGGCTGCGCCATGCCTCCTCAAGCGGCACAACCCTTGGCGTCTAAAAACAGACTACTGAGTATGTTTTTCCTCTGTCAATTGGTAAGACCCAGCGTCAATATGGCAAAAAGCGGCTATATTTTGAGCCTATGCCCCCCTATTGTGCGCGACCGCTCTGTTGGCTGGCCGGTACGGATACCATACGGAGGGCAGGCACGTCCGGTCGCTGTGCTCCGAAAGAATAAGACGACAGGCTTGCGACGATGTTAGAGCAAATCAGTGCTTCGAAAAGCGAAATCCTGGACGCGGCGGCCCATAGTTTCATGACGTTAGGGGCAGACGCCGCCTCGATCGACGATATCGCGGGCAGCCTGGGATCGACCAAGGGGAGGATATACCATCACTTTCCCTCCAAGGGCGCCCTGCTGGCGGCCGTTCAACTGCGGGCCGCGCGTTTTACCTATGGGGCAGTCCATGCAGTGATCGACGACTCACTTGCCCCTGAGATTTGCCTGCATCGTATGGCACAGGCACATGTGTACGAGGTGCTGCGCTCCCTCCCCTACCACAAGGTGATTCTCCAGACCTTCACCGGTGCCCGCGGCAAAACGCCCTCCAAGGCCGCCGAACAGGGCCTGCTGGCACAGGTGCGCGCCGAGCAGCGACAATACACCCAGCTGTTCGCCGCCCAGGTCTCGCGCGGGATGGCAAACGGCACCTTTGCCCCCAGAACGCTGAGGGTCACTGTCGCAGGGTTGATGCTGACGCTGAACTCTCCGGTCTTCTGGTATCAGCCGGGGCGCGGCGACGAGCGGAACTTTCGCAAGACCGTGGCGGACGATCTGGCCGATATGGCCCTTGCCAGCCTACGCGCCTAAGCCCCGCAGACGTCCCGCAGCGCAGAACAGAACCGGGCCGCCGCGGCCGAGAGCTGATGTTCGCTGCGGATGCAGAGGCCAACCGGACCAAGCGTGCTGTCCGTGTTAAGCGGCAGAAGCCTGAGCACGCCGTCCTCCAGATCGGCGCGCACCACCCCGTGACTGATGATCCAGATCGCCCTGTGGCGCAGCGTGAAGCGGCGCCCGAAGGTGGCCGAAACCGTCTCGATCGGAAAACGCGGCAAGGTGAGCCCCTGCTCAAGGAACATGCGGTCCACCATCGGGCGGATGATCGAACCCTCCGAGGGCATCAGCACCGGATAGTCCTCAAATGCCTCGGATGGCAAATGCGGAACACCGGCCAGAGGATGCCCCTCGGCCACTACAGCCACCACGCGTTCACGAAACAACGGGTCGAAATCGAGGCCCACCATATGATCCGGCGCGGGCAGACGGCCCACCACCACATCAAGATTGCCCCGGCGCAGCTGGTCCAGCAGGTAACGGTTGTCGCCAGAAACCACGGAAAACCGACTGTGGCTGCCCTCGTCGCGAAGCTGCGCCAGCGCATCCGGCACCACCGTGGCAGAAACTGTCGGCAAGGCACCAATGGCAACACGTGGTCCCTCGGCCTCATCCAGCCCGCGCAGCATGGCAACCCCGTCACGGGCCAGCGCAAGGCTACGGCCGGCATGATCGCGGAACATCTCGCCATAGGCGGACAGGCGGATGCCGCGCCCGTGCCGCTCCACCAGCGGCTTGCCGACTACCCCCTCCAGCTCTCGCAGGGTACGGGTCACCGCCGGCTGGGTCATGCCCAGCGCCTCGGCGGCCTGGGTGACGCTTTCCTGGCGGGCCACTTCGACAAAGACCTCCAGATGACGCAGCTTTAGCTCAGCAGATAAACGCATATCACATCCGGCATGAATACATTCAATTCATAGCATTATACAGATCTTTTTTGGTATGCGACAGTGGCTTCCATCATGATTGAGGAGGACGGGATGAGCGAGAGCCGCTTTGACCAAGGGATGACCGTGCGCCGATCCGTGCTGGGCGATGCCCATGTGGACCGCGCCGAGGCGGGTAAAACCGATCTGGACGAGGCCTTTCAGACCCTGATCACGGAAGGCGCCTGGGGCACTGTCTGGGCGTCAGACGGCATCAGCCGCCGCGAACGCTCGATGCTGACGCTGGCCCTTCTGGCGGCGATGGGCAATTTCGAAGAAATCCCGATGCACATCCGCGCCACCGCCCGTACCGGCGCCAGCCGCCAGGATGTGATCGAGGCCTTTCAACACGTGGCGATCTACGCGGGCGTGCCCCGCGCCAATCACGCCCTGAAACTGGCCAAGCAAACCTACGCCGAAATGGACGCCGAAGCCGCTGCCCAAGCGCCCAAGGCCTGAGGAGGACAACCACCATGACCAAACCCAATCAGACCATGGCGGAATATTACCAGCGCGACCGTCGCTGGCATCCGCCCGCCTATGCCAAGGACTACAAGACCTCGGTGGCGCGCTCTCCCAAGTTCTCGCTGATCAGCCTCGAGAACACGCCGAGCGAAATCACCGGCCCGCGTTTTGGCCACAATGATATCGCGCCGACAGACAACGATCTGATCTCGAACTATGCCCAGCCCGGCGAAAGCCCGATTGGCGAGCGCATCATCGTGCACGGCCGGGTTCTGGACGAAAACGCCCGCCCGGTGCCCAATACGCTGGTGGAAATCTGGCAGGCAAATGCCGGTGGCCGCTATCGCCACAAGAAGGACACTTACCTGGCGCCGATCGATCCCAATTTCGGCGGCTGCGGACGCACCATCACGGATGAGAACGGATACTACTACTTCCGCACCGTGAAACCCGGCGCCTATCCCTGGCGCAACTGGGTCAACGACTGGCGCCCGGCGCATATCCACGTGTCGGTCTTCGGCTCCGCCTTTGCCCAGCGCCTGATCACCCAGCTTTATTTCGAGGGCGATCCGCTGATCAAGACCTGCCCGATCGTGGCAACCATTCCCGATCCCGACGCCATCGAACAGCTGATTGCGCACCTTGATATGAACGCCACCATTCCGCTGGACACCATCGCCTACAAGTTCGACATCGTGCTGCGCGGTCGCCGCTCGACCCTGTTCGAAAACCGTCTGGAGGGGAACTGATGCCACAACAGCTTGACTACCTGAAGGAAACCCCTTCGCAAACCGCTGGTCCCTACGTCCATATCGGCCTGGCACCGGGCGCTGCAGGCTTCCAGATCTACGATCAGGAATTGGGCCAGGACATCGCAGGCCCCAATGCCGCCGGTGAGCGGATCCGGGTCGAGGGCCTTGTGATCGACGGTATCGGGTCTCCGGTGAAGGACGTTCTGCTAGAGGCCTGGCAGGCCAATGCCGCCGGTGTTTACGCTCACCCCGAACACGCCGGTGAGGTCGAGGAAGGTTTCCGCGGCTGGGGCCGCGTGATCACCGATTTCGAAACCGGTGAATGGGCGTTTGAAACCGTGAAGCCCGGCCCGGTGATGGGGCGAAATGGCCAGATGATGGCCCCGCACATCAACCTCTGGATCGTGGCACGCGGCATCAACGTGGGCCTGAACACCCGCCTTTATTTCGAAGATGAAGCCGCAGCCAACGCCGCCGATCCGATCATCAACCTGATCGAATGGGAAAAACGTCGCAAAACCTTGATCGCCAAGCGCAGCGAACGGGACGGCCAGACGGTTTATCGTTTTGACATTTGCCTGCAAGGTGAAGATGAAACCGTATTCTTCGACATCTGAGGAGAGACAGAGTTGAGCAAACCCTGCATCATCTGCGTGGCCATCACCGGCTCGGTGCCGCGCAAGGAACACAACCCGGCGGTGCCGATCACCATCGAAGAGCAGATCGAAAGCACTCAGGAAGCCTTTGAGGCGGGCGCGACCATCGCCCATTGCCACGTGCGCAACGACGATCAGACGCCGACCTCGGACCCCGAGAAATTCGGCCGCCTGCTGGAAGGGCTGAACAAGCACTGCCCCGGCATGATCGTGCAGCTGTCCACGGGCGGCCGTTCCGGCGCTGGCAAGGAGCGTGGTGGCATGCTGTCCCTGCGCCCCGACATGGCGTCGCTTTCGGTGGGGTCCAACAACTTCCCCACCCGCGTCTACGAGAACCCGCCGGATCTGGTGGACTGGCTCGCCTCGGAAATGCGCACCTATGAGGTCAAGCCCGAGATCGAGGCCTTCGACCTCAGCCATATCCACCAGGCGGTGAAGATGAGCCGCGAAGGCGCTATTCCCGGCAAGCTCTACGTGCAGTTCGTGATGGGCGTGAAGAACGCGATGCCGGTGGACAAGGACACCTTCGATTTCTACGTCCAGACCGTGAAACGCCTCGCGCCCGATGCTGAATGGTGCGGCGCAGGGATTGGCCCGGGCCAGATAGTTCTCAACGAGTGGGCCATTGCCGCCGGTGGTCACACCCGTACGGGCCTTGAGGACAACCTGCGCCTGGATCGCAACACCAAGGCCCCGTCCAATGCCGCGCTGGTCAAACGCGCGGTGGAGCTCTGCGAGAAATACGAGCGTCCCGTCGCGACCTGGCAGGAAGCGCGCAAGATCCTTGACCTGCGCCCGGCCTGATCAACCAGCACGACCAAGTCCTGAACGGCCCGCCCGAAGTTCGTGGCGGGCCGTTGCGTCATTTTGACCGTTCTGCCCTTGCGATCTTCCTGAGTGCACCTACTTAGACCGTGCGCGCGGCAGGGCTTCGAGCCGCTCCTCCCTCGGCGCTGTCTGAGCTTCAGACAAGAGCATGCCACGGCCGCGCGCGATCTTCCGCTTCTCCCAGACAGTCCCGGCTGGCCTTCCGTTCGGTGCCGAGGCTATCCCTTTTCACCCTGATCGGCACAGAATTCCCCAGACAGATCCTTCAGGATCGGGCAATCCGGCCTATTGTCGCCTGCGCAGCAGTGAACCAGTTCGGTCAAGGTATCGCGCATCGCCTGCAGATCGGCGATCTTGGCTTCAATCTTGGACAGATGCTCCAGCGCCAGTTGTTTCACATCCGCGCTGGCGCGGCTTTCGTCCTCGTACAGCGCCATCAGCATGCGGCAATCCTCGATGCTGAAGCCCAGCGCGCGGGCACGGCCAAGAAACGCCAGCTTGTGCAGATCCGTCTCCTCAAAGCAGCGATAGCCGTTTGCGCTGCGGTGAGGTTTGATGAGCCCGATATCCTCGTAGTAGCGAATGGTCTTGGCGGGCAGTCCCGAGCGGTTTGCTACATCTCCGATATTCATGCCTGCGCCTCCTTCATCCCGGTGCGTGCGCTTGCACTGCTCGTTGCACCCTTTTCATGTATGGCCGGTTTCAGCCGGTACAAGCGCAACGCATTGCTGAGCACAAAGACACTGGACAAGGCCATGGCCCCCGCCGCCAGCACCGGCGACAGCATCGGCCCGCCAAAGGGATAGAGAACACCCGAGGCAACCGGAATGAGCAAGACGTTATAGCCAAAGGCCCAGAACAGGTTCTGGCGGATATTGCGCAAAGTTGCCCGGCTGGCGGTCAGGGCGTTCACCACGCCCCGCAGATCGCCCGAGACCAGCACCACATCCGCCGCCTCGATCGCAACATCCGTGCCGGTGCCGATCGCCAAGCCCACATCGGCCGCGGCCAGCGCAGGCGCATCATTGATCCCGTCTCCCACGAAAGCCAGCGCGCCATGGTCCGCACGCAGCGTCTCCAGAGCCGCAACCTTGTCCCCCGGCAGGCAATCCGCCACGACGAGGTCTATGCCCAGATCCTCTGCCACCGCCTGCGCCGTCGCCGCGCCATCGCCGCTGATCATTGCAACCTTCATTCCTTGAGCGTGGAGCGCCCGGATCGCGTCGGCGCTGCCGGATTTCACCGGGTCCGCGACCGAGAGCAAAGCCGCCGCCTGCCCGTCAATGGCGGCAAAGAACACGGTTTCCCCGCGCGCAGCCAGGGCTTTGGCCTGACCTGCAAGATCTCCAATCGCGATGCCTTCACGCTCCATCAGGCGGGCGGCACCGATCAGGACCTCGCGTCCCTCTACGCGTGCGCGCAGACCAAAGCCGGGGATCGCCTCGACGCTGTCGGCCGCAGGCAGCCCCTTGCCCGCCGCCGCAACCAGTGCGCGGGCGATGGGATGTTCCGAGGCGGTTTCGGCAGAACCGACAAGACGCAGTACCTGATCACGGTCGAACCCATCTGCGCAGATCACATCGCGCAAGGCCGGGCGGCCTTCGGTCAGGGTGCCGGTCTTGTCGAGCGCCACCACGCGCACCTCTTCGAGCCGCTGCAGCGCATCGCCTTTGCGGAACAGAACGCCCATCTGCGCCGCACGGCCAATGCCCACCATGATGGAGGTCGGCGTCGCCAGCCCCATGGCGCAGGGACAGGCAATGATGAGAACGGATACCCCGGCCACCAGCGCAAAGGGCAAGGCAGGCGACGGGCCGAAAAAGGCCCAGACCAGAACGGTCAGCGCCGCCGCAACCATGACCGCTGGTACGAACCACAGCGTGATACGATCGACCATGCCCTGCACCGGCAGCTTGGCGCCCTGCGCCTGTTCCACCATACGGATGATCTGCGCCAGCACGGTCTCGCCGCCGACCTTAACAGCGCGGAATTCCAGCAGGCTGTTGCCATTGATCGTGCCCGCCGTCACCGCATCGCCACCGGATTTCTGCACCGGAACCGGCTCGCCGGTGATCATGCTTTCATCCACATAGGAACTGCCGGAAACCACCTCGCCATCGACGGCGATCCGCTCACCGGGGCGCACCCGGATGAGGTCGCCGACGGCAATCTCATCGACCTTGGTTTCAATCGCGTCATCGCCGCTGACCACCAGGGCGGTTTTCGGCTGCAAGCCGATCAGCGCCTTGATAGCCGCGCCGGTACGCCCCTTTGCGCGCGCCTCAAGGTACCGGCCTGTCAGGATCAAGACCACGATCACGGCTGCCGCCTCAAAATAGACGTTGGCGGTGCCGTGGGGCAGGATCTGCGGCGCAAAGGTCGAAATCAGTGAAAAGACATAGGCTGCCGATGTCCCCAGCGCGACCAGAGAATTCATGTCGGGCGCGCCGCGCAGGAGGGCCGGAAACCCCTTGCGATAGAACTGCAGGCCGGGACCGATCAGAACCAGCGTGGTCAACGCGAATTGCAGATAGTAGCTGTTTTGATGACCGATCACCTGCATCACCCAAAGGTGGACAGCCGGGATCATATGCCCGCCCATCTCGATCGCAAAAACCGGCAGAGCCAGTACCGCTGCAATCAGCACCTGCAGGCCAAGCGCGCGGATTTCATCGGCCTTGCGCACCGCCTCCTGCGCGGCCTCGTCTACCTCGTCGCCGCGAAGGCGCGCCGGATATCCTGCATCGGTCGCCGCACGG
Source organism: Phycobacter sedimenti (assembly GCF_038148855.1). Taxonomy (NCBI): domain Bacteria; kingdom Pseudomonadati; phylum Pseudomonadota; class Alphaproteobacteria; order Rhodobacterales; family Roseobacteraceae; genus Phycobacter; species Phycobacter sedimenti. Next base: position 140,119 of record NZ_JBBVGR010000005.1, read on the forward strand.
GCCAGATCCGCAGCACGGGCCGCACCGGTCAGATAGGTGACCTCGGCGCGCTCTGATGCGAGGTTCACATCCGCGCTGAGCACCCCGGGCACGGCGGCAAGCGCAGCCTCGACGCGCCCCACGCAAGACGCGCAGTTCAGACCTTCGATCTGAAGTGACACCGCGCTTTTGGCCGCAGGGTAGCCTGCGTACTCCAGAACCTCCGTCAAAGCAGATATCGGCACATCCGCCGCCGCCGTGACCTGCCCTTTTGCCGTGGCCAGGTTCACCGATGCCGCGCGCACACCGTCGACACCGGCCAGCGCGCGCTCGGCCCGCCCCGCGCATCCGGCGCAATTCAGCCCGGTGATCTGAAGCGCGATTTCCCTGTCATGCGATCTGTCATTCGACATGTCGGCCTCCAGCCTTCTCGAGTATGACTCAGGATATGGACCTTCCAGTCAAGGGAAGGTCAAGAGCGCCTCGGAATTTTTTTACCCCCTCCAGCCAGGGCGACCCATGACGCAAAAGAGGCCCGATAAGGCGGTTGTGCACAATAGCTGTGCGCCCGCCCTGATAATCGTGAAGGCGGGATGGTTGCGCCGCTGGGGCGGGAAATGTAACGCTAATCGTCAAGAGGAGCCGAGGGGGCCGGTCCAACTGGAACGAGCCCGTCACCGAGGAGCGAACCGAGGGACCACCGCCAGCGTTTCGGCCCACAAACAAGAGCGAGGAAATCAAAAATGATCCGTACCCGTGCCGCCGTTGCCCTTGCCCCCGGCAAACCGCTTGAAATCATGGAGGTGAACCTTGAAGGCCCGAAGGCTGGCGAGGTTCTGGTGGAGATCAAGGCGACCGGCCTGTGCCACACCGATGAATTCACCCGCTCGGGCGACGATCCCGAAGGGATCTTCCCCGCGATCCTTGGCCACGAGGGCGCAGGCGTCGTGGTCGAGGTCGGCGAAGGCGTCACCAGCCTTGAGGTCGGCGATCACGTGATCCCGCTTTACACGCCCGAGTGCCGTGAGTGCGAATACTGCCTCAACCCCAAGACCAACCTCTGCCAGTCGATCCGCGCGACCCAAGGTCAGGGCCTTTTGCCCGACGGCACCACGCGGTTTTCGATGCTGGATGGCACCCCGATCCACCACTACATGGGCTGCTCCACTTTCGCCAACCACACCGTTGTACCTGAAATCGCGCTGGCCAAGGTGCGCAAGGACGCGCCATTCGACAAGATCTGCTACATCGGCTGCGGCGTAACCACCGGCATCGGCGCGGTAATCAACACCGCCAAGGTCGAAATCGGCTCAACCGCCATCGTGTTCGGCCTTGGTGGCATCGGGCTCAATGTGATCCAGGGCCTGCGACTGGCGGGTGCAGACCAGATCGTCGGCGTCGACCTCAACCCCGGCAAGGTGGAGATGGCCGAGCATTTTGGCATGACCGACTTTGTAAACCCGGCCGAGGTCGAGGGCGATCTTGTGGCGCATCTGGTCGAGCTGACCGGTGGCGGCGCCGATTACACCTTCGATGCGACCGGTAACGTGCAGGTCATGCGCACCGCTCTTGAGGCCGCGCACAAAGGCTGGGGCGAAAGCATCATCATCGGTGTGGCCCCCGCTGGGGCGGAAATTTCCACGCGCCCGTTCCAGCTCGTCACCGGGCGCAGCTGGCGCGGCACGGCCTTTGGCGGCGCATCGGGCCGCACCGACGTGCCCAAGATCGTGGACTGGTACATGGACGGCAAGATCGAGATTGATCCGATGATCACGCACAAGCTGTCGCTCGACCAGATCAACGAAGGCTTTGATCTGATGCACGAAGGTAAATCCATCCGCGCCGTCGTGGAGTTCTGATCCCCGCAGCCTTTCATTTGAAAGGACCGGCACCGCAGGCATCTTGCCTGTGGTGCCTTTTTTCCGCAGCATGACCCTTTGCCCGATACGCAGAAGCTCTGTATAGGAAACGCCGGTTCAGCGACTGACTGGTTCACGAGGCACAGGTGTGAAATACGCGACCACTGACATTTCCAAGCGGGACAGCGCAGCGACGATTATCTTCGAGGCCCTGCGCAAGGCCATCATTGAAGGCGATTTGCAGGATGGCGAGCCGCTTCGGCAGGAAGACATTGCCAAGTCCTTCAACACCTCCCGCTTTCCCGTCCGCGAAGCCCTGAACCGTCTTGAACAACAGGGCCTCGTCAGGACGCAGCGCTACAAGGGGGCCGTGGTTGCCACGCTCTCCATGCAGGAAGCCGGAGAGGTCTTTGACCTTCGCTCCCGACTGGAGGCCGACGTGATCCGGGCAGCAGTGCCCAATATGTCCACCGAAGTCCTGACCAAGGCACAGGAGTATCTGGATCGGTTTGCCGCCACAGATGACCCCATGCACTGGGGAGGATTGAACCGCAAGTTTCACGGCATTCTCTACAGTGCCAGCGACATGCCCTATCATATTCAGGTCATCGAGAATGCCATTGACCGGATCGACCGCTACATCCGCGCTCAACTCGTCATGAGCGGCGGCGTGGCGCGCAGCACCGATGAACACCGCGCCATCCTCGCCGCCTGTGCATCCGGAGATGCCGAAGAAGCCGCGCGCCTGACATATGCCCATATCCAGGATGCCAAGGCCTCGCTGCAGCGACAGCTGAAGGCTGCCACCTGAACACCCGGCCTAACCGACGATCATCAGCTCTTTGGGGAATGTGGTCAGAGTTCGACAGCCATCTTCCGTGATCAGAACGTCATCCTCGATCCGCACACCGAATTTCCCGTCTCCGTAAAGGCCGGGTTCGTTTGTGTAGACGGTGCCCACAGGCAGAACCTGATGATTTCCGCGCATTATATAGGGAGCCTCGTGCACGTCCCGGCCCAGCCCGTGCCCTGTCTTGGTGCGAATGCGGTCGGCAAACGGCGAGGCTTCCAGCACGCCCGTCACAACGTCGTCGATCTCGTGGGCCGTCACCCCTGCACGGGTCACCTCAAGCCCGGCCAGGTTGGCGCGCAAGACCGTATCGTAAACAGCGCGTCCCTCATCGCTGACCTCTCCGACGAAAACCGTCCGGGTGATATCGGCGCAGAACCCATCCTTCCGCGCACCGAAATCGAACAGCAACGCATCCCCCGGCCGGATGCGGTAGTCGTTGCGCGCATGGGCGTGCGGGCGGGCAGAGTTGTCTGCGGCGGCCACGATGGGACCAAAGGCGAGGCTCTCTGCCCCTTCGGCAAAGAGCGCCTGGATCAGCGCCCCCTCCACCTCTTTTTCCGTCTGACCGATCCGCACGTCCCGCAGAACGCGATCCAGCGCCCTTTCGGAGATCCGGATTGCCGCCTCAAGCGCCGCGATATCCCCCACACTCTTGATCATGCGCAGGCCTGAAATCTCACGCTCTGCGTCGAGGATCTCAAGATCCGGGATAGCCCGTTTCAGGGCATGGTGCACAAAGACGCGCATCACTTGGCCTTCGACGGCCAAACGCCGCATTGGACGATGAGAGGCAAGCGCTTCAAAGGCCGCCGCGTAACCGTCCTGGTCGCGCCAGTCAAAAACGGCGCCTTCAAATCCAACCATTTCCCACGAGCCAAGCTCCAGGTTTGGAACAATGGCCGCAGGCGCACCTTCGGCGGGGATGATCAGGACAAAGGGGCGTTCGTGGCTCATGAAGCTGTGCCCTATCGCCCGCGTGAAGTTCGGCCCAGGCACCAGCGCAAGCGCATCCACCTTCAGATTTTCGGCCAGACGTTGATACTCAACGAGTGCATCTGACATCGTTTTCCCCCATTTGCTCTGCCATCCCTGGCCGCTACTGTCACAGGAAATCTGGCCGAAAGCCAACCGCAATTCGTGACTGCCGTGCAGCCCCGTATGCGCGACAGGTGTCGTTAACCTTTTGGTAAGAACTGACACCAAAACGCTACAAGTTTGTCTAAAATTATAATTTTTGACGAAAGATGGTCTCTATTCAGGGCGTTTTGGGAGTTTTCCCGCTATGCATTCACTGGACACAAGCCCCAAAGTAGTCACAATATATGATAAATTAAGGCCGCTTCAGACGGTCGCTTGAGGCAAGAATACAGGCAATGAACCAGGTGAACGCCCGGAAGCGGCGACACCATGCGTATAGGCGAGCAGAAAATGAGTACTGTCGGATATATTTCCCGTGACATGACGGGAACCACGTTTCAGGGAATCTTCCCTGAGGGATCTCCAGCTCATCTCGACGTTAGTCGAGCCAAAGACATCTCCCTCAACCTGGAGCGGGCCGAGATCGAGAGCTACGCCAAGCGCGGCGCGGATCTACACATCGTGCTGGCCAATGGCGAGACGCTTGTTCTGGAAAACTACTACGCCTTCTCGACGACCGGCGCAAAGAACCTTTTCCTCAGCGCCAATGGTGACTTCATCGAAGTCGTTCTGGAAGACAAAGCGGACGGGATGCTCTTTGCCAGCTACGAGACCCTGGATCTCACCGGCAAATGGAGCGCCTATGACGATCTGGCCTTCCTGGATGTGGAGCGGATCGAGCCCGTGGTCGCGCCGCTTGCTGCGCCGCTTTTTGGCGGGTTTGGCGCCGCAGGTGCCGCCGCAGCCGGGGTGGTCGGCACAGCCGTGGTGCTGAATGACGACGAAAACGGTGGATCATCTTCGACACCGGACACCACCGCACCCGTCGCCGATGTCACCAGCGGGACCCAGTCCACAGGCGACATTGTCAATGCAGCAGACCACTCTGCCGGCCCGGTCATCACCGGCACGGGCGAGCCCGGAGCCAGCCTGGATGTGCTTGTCAACGGTGTCACGCAAAGCACGGCCGTAGATGCCAATGGCACATGGTCCGTCACCTTCGATCCCGCCGACATCCCGACCGGCGAATACGATACTCCGATCGTGATCACGACCACCGATGCGGCAGGCAACAGCAGAAGCTACAATGACGTTCTGGAGGTCGACACGATTGCGCCTCCGATCGCCCTCGACACCGTCGAGGGAGACGATATCGTCAATCTAGTCGAAGCGGCAGACGGCGTGCAGCTGTCTGGCACCGGGGAAGCCGGGGCTTCGATAATCGTTCAGTTTCAGGGTCATACACGATCAACCACCGTTGCAAATGACGGCACCTGGTCGATCAACTACAGCGCAGGTCAGATCACCGGCGGCTCCTACGACAGTACGATTGCCATCACCTCGACAGATGCGGCAGGCAACAGCTCCTCCCACAACCACACGGTCCGTATCGATACTGAAACCACCGTCAGTGTCGACACTGGACAGGTCGGCGGGGACGATACGGTCAACGCCGCCGAGCGCAGCGGCGGAATAGACCTGACCGGAACCGTGGAACCGGGGTCGGCCGTTCTGGTGCAACTGGGGTCCGTCACAAAAACCGCATCTGTTGATGCTTCGGGCAACTGGACCGCAAACTTTGCCGCCTCGGACATCCCCACAGGCAGTTATGACGCCGCAGTGACCGTGCAGGCGACAGATGCAGTGGGCAACACGGCAAGCACATCTCACACTCTGACCATTGACACGCAAGTCACCCCCCTGAGCGTTGCGACCAGCCAGACCGCAGACGATGTGGTCAACCTGGCTGAGCGCAAGGCCGGTGTGACCCTCACCGGCACCGTGGAACAGGGCTCTGGCGTCGAGGTGTCCATCGGCAGTGTCACGCGCAGTGCCAGCGTCGATGCCTCGGGCAACTGGAGTGTGACCTTTGCCGAGGCAGATATCCCGAGCGGCGAATACGTGACCAACGCAACGATCGTTGCGACGGATGCCGCTGGAAACACCCGCTCCATTTCGGAAAGCTTCACCGTGGACACCGAGTACACGACACCGGATGTGGACTCGGTCACCTTCTCAAGCGGCGACGTGCGCCGGATCAGCGCCGAAGGGGTTACCGACAGCTATTCCGTGAGCGCCCTCGAAACCGGCGGTGCGGTCAGCTCTCCGGCGGCGGCGGTTGCCCAAGACCCCGTCTTTGGCACAGAGTTCACGTTCTCGACCCCGGTGCCGGACGGCACCCACCTTGTTGTGACCAGCGAAGATACGGCAGGCAATGCCTCAAGCACCCTGGTGGTCCTGGAGGACAATGCCGTCAACGGCGGTACAATGGACCACGCCGGCCTGTCTCAGTTCAACGTCGATGCCCTGAACCTCGACTATGCGTCTGATGTGTCTCTCAACCTGACCGAAGCCAACATAAAGGCGTTGTCGGGCAATTCTGACACGCTGACGGTGCATGGCGGCGCGGATGACACCCTGACCGTGGCGGGGGCCGCCGCCGCAGGCACGCAGCTTGTGGATGGGCAGATCTACAATGTCTACACCATCGGCACGGATGGCACGACGCTGCTGGTGGATCAGGACGTCAACGTTCTCATCTAAAGACTGTTCCGGCGCGACCCTTCAGGCAGGCCCGCCGGACCCCAAAACAAAAAGCCGCAAAAGCGCGCGACAAGAAGGGCACGGGGCAGTATGCACTTGGGACGATCCGCTATGGTGATGACGCTGCTGGCTGGCCTGTCCGCCTGTGCAGACAAATCGCCGTTTCTGATCAAGAACAGCGATGGATCTGTCTCGCGCACCGCGAGCAGTTTTGAGCAAAATGACAGTGAGGCGGCCTCCCCTATCATTTCGGCGCTCCTGCAGCGCCGATCGCTGCTTGAGGACGGAAGCATCTATCGCCAGGTTGGAGAAGCCGCCATTTCGGCCTCTGCCCGCGCCTCCGAGGCCGAGTTGATCAGCGCAAAGCTGCGCGCCGAGGCGAAATCAAAGAACTGGCTGCCCACCATCGGCCCCTCGGTGAGCCTGACGGATCTTGGCGATCTGGTGGCAGGGATCCTGGTCGAGCAGATCCTGTTCGACAATGGTCGACGCAAGGCCGAACGCGAGTTTGCCGCTGCCGACGTGGAGGTGGCTGCCGTGAACCTTTCGATCGACATGAACACGCGAGTGCAGACTGCCGTCGGTCTCTATTCTGCAGGGCTGCGTGGCGATGAAAAGGCCGCCTATCTTGGCCGCGCCATCAGCCAGATGAGCGAGTTTCGACGCATCGTCAGCGGGCGCGTCGAGGGTGGCCTCAACGATCAGTCGGACCTCAATGTGGTCGACAGCAAGATCTCCGGCCTACGCACCGCCAAGGCGACCGCCGCAGACTCTGCCGCCACGGCGCGCGCCGAATTGCAGGCGATGACCGGCCAGACCTTTCCGGACAAGCCACGGCGGATGGATCTTGGCACGCCGCCGCAGCAGACATCCTTTCTGGAGGTGATGAAAGCACAGGCCGAGGCCGAGCGCACCATCGCAGAGGCCAAGGCCGGTCGCGCGGGCCTGCTGCCGCAGGTGGCCGCAGCGGGCAATGTAACAAGCGATGGATCCGGCGCGGGGCTGACCCTGGATCTGGCGACGCCCCTCGGCCTTGGCACACCGGCTGCGCTCAAGGCGCTTGAGGCAACCCAGGAAGCCGCCCGCCGCACCATTGGCGAGGCCGAAGAAGATGCCCGCCGCACCTATTCGCGCCAGATGCAGCGCCTGGCCTCATACATCCGACAGGAAAGCGAGACGGCAGCCCTCGCTCGCGCCAGCCGCGAAACCTACAATCTGTTCAAGTCACAGTACGAGGCCGGTCAGCGCCCTGTGATGGAAGTGGTTTCCATCTACGAAGAGCTGATCCGCCGCGAACAGGCGCATATCGACGCAAAATACGAGGTCATCCTGATCCAGCTTGAGCTGTCGCGGGATATGGGCCTGTTGGCAGATGGGAATAAGATATGATCAGGTTCCCCGGAAAATTCAGGAAGCCCGGCAAGACCCAGGACGGCGCGCAAACAGCACATGCGGTGCCGATCGCCGAGGCCCCGAACACTGTTGCGTCCTTCGCGCCCCCTCCCCCGTTCAGCCCGGCTGCCTTTGAGCCCGTATCGGACCCTCTTGCAGCCCCCGGCCCGTTCGAAGCCGCATCCCAGCCAGAGGACCAGGCCCCGTTTCAGGAGCCCGTCGTTGATATCTCCACCTACGCGCAACATCAGGACACCGCACTGCAGCCAGAGCACACGGCTGCGCAAGACAGTGCGGTGGCAGAAGCGGTCGAGACCGAAGGCCTGCCCTTGAGCACCGCATCGGAGACGAACGAACCGGCCCGTCAACAGCCCGAAGTGGACGAGGCCACCCTTGCCAGGGCCAGCGAGGACCGCGTACAGCATCGCGCAGAGCTGATCGCAACGCTCGCAGCGCTGAAAGGCACGCAATGCCAGACCAGCGACATCGCCACATTCCTCTGGCAAGGGGCCAAGGGCGACACCTCCCCCCGAAGTCTCGCCAAGGCGCTGCGTTCGACCGGTCTGAAGGCCAAGCTGCGCAAGGTCCGGACACTCAGCCCCGAGATCTGGCCTGCCCTTGCCATGATGCAGGGCGGTCAATGCGTCCTCGTGCTTGAACAGAATGACCACACGCTGTTCATCTATGACACCACCTGCCCCGACAACCGCGCCGAGGTTCCGCTGGCAGAGTTTCAGCCCTATTTCAAAGGGTTGACCCTTGGGGCACGGGCGGCGCTGTCGCAAATGTCAGCCCGCCACACACCGCAACTGGACAAGGCGCATTGGTTCTGGGGAGAGTTTCCAAAGTATCGCCGCCAGGTGGGCGAGATCATGCTCGGCTCTCTGGTGGCCAATGTTCTTGCGGTTGCCGTCGCGCTGTTTTCGCTTCAGGTCTATGACCGGGTGGTTCCGCATCAGTCCCACGCAACCCTGTGGGTGCTGGCCATCGGCGCCTTCCTTGCCATCACGCTGGAGGCCTGCCTCAAGGTGGCCCGCGCCCGTCTGACCGACAGCGCCGGTCGGCAGATCGAGCTGACCGTGCAGCACAGCCTGATGCGCCGCCTGATCGGCATGCGGTCGGACAAGAAGCCGCTGCCGCCCTCGGGGCTTTTTGCGGCAATGCGTGATTTCGGCTCGGTTCGCGAGTTCTTTACCTCGTCCACCCTGTCCACGCTGGCCGATATTCCCTTTATCGCCGTGTTCCTGCTGCTGGTGGCCTCGATCGCGGGGCCAATCGTCTGGGTTCTGGTTGCAGGCGGCGTTTTGATGCTGCTGCCGGCCTATTTCCTGCAAAAACGCATGATCGCCCTGACACGTCAGACCCAAGGCGCCAACGCCAAGGCGGGCCGCCTTCTGCACGAAACGCTGAGCGAACTGGACACCGTCAAGACCCAACGCGGCGAGGATCGCGTGTTGCGGCTGTGGGATGAGCTGAACATCCTTGCATCCCATTCCTCGACCGAGCAGCGGCGCCTCTCCAGCGCCCTCACCTACTGGTCGCAAGGGGTGCAGCAGGCCACCTATATCTGCGCAGTGGTTCTGGGCACACTGATGGTCTTTGTCGGCGAGTTCACCGTCGGCACCATCATTGCAACCGGCATCCTGACCAGCCGTACACTGGCGCCCCTGACCCAGTTCGCCGGCACCCTGGCCCGCTGGAGCAACGTCAAAGCGGCGCTGGAAGGTCTCGACGCCATTGCCGAAGCCCCTCAGGACAAGGATGCGACCCGCAGCTACCTGCGCCGCGAGAGCCTGACCGGACGGTTCGATCTGCGTGACGTGGTGTTCCGTTACGATGCCGACGCCGCACCGACACTGGACGTGCCCGCCATTGCCATTCTGCCCGGTCAGAAGGTCGCCGTGCTCGGCGTCAACGGATCCGGAAAATCAACGCTGCTGAAACTCCTCTCCGGCCTCTATGCCCCTGAAAAGGGCCGTGTGATGCTGGATGGCACCGACATTGCCCAAATCGATCCGCGCGACCTGCGTCGCCATATCGGCTATCTCAGCCAGGACGTGCGCCTGATGACGGGGACCCTGCGCGACAACCTCAACCTCGGCCAGCTGGAACGCAACGACACTCGCCTGATGGAGGCCCTTGAGTTTGCGGGCCTCGGCGCCTTTGTGCGCGGCCACCACAGGGGTCTGGATCTTGAGATCGCCGATGGCGGCAGCGGCCTTTCGATAGGCCAGCGCCAGTCCATCGGCTGGGCGCGGCTCTGGCTGCAAAACCCCTCCATCGTGCTGCTGGACGAACCCACCGCGGCGCTTGATCAGACGCTGGAGCGCACCATGGTCAGCCGTCTTGAAAGCTGGCTTGAGGGGCGCACGGCAGTCATCGCCACGCACCGGATGCCGATTCTGTCCCTCACCAACCGCACCCTGATCCTGCAGGCGGGCCGCATGGTTGTTGACGGGCCACGCGATCAGGTTCTGGCCCATCTTGCAGCGGGAGAGAAGAAATGACCGCGATCACGGAGTTCGACTTTACGGACGAGACGCGCGGATCGGGGCGGATCATCTATCTGGTCGCGGCCTCTGTCGTGATCTTTCTGACCTGGGCCGCCTTTGCATCGGTCGACGAAATCGTGCGCGGCGATGGCGAGGTCGTCTCCTCGTCCCGCGCGCAGATCGTACAGAACCTTGAAGGCGGCATCCTGGCAGAACTGTTCGTCCGGCAGGGCGACACGGTACAGGCCGGTCAGGTTCTGGGCCGCCTGCAGGACACCAAGTTCCGCGCGGCTTCGGATGAGCTGCAGGAACAGATCGACGCCCTCGAGATCAAGCAATACCGGCTCGAGGCGGAAATGAGCGGCGCTTTCGAATTCGAGGTCCCTGCCCTGCTGGCACAGCGATCTGCCGAGATCCTGGCCTCCGAGCGCACCCTGCTGAAAGCACGGCAAACCGATTTCCACAGCCGCCGGGACAGCGCCCGTATCATCATGACACAGCTCAATGACGAGCTGGAGAACCTGCAAAAGCTCCACAAGACCAACATCGTGGCGCTGACCGAGGTAAACAAGGCGCAAAAGGCCGCGACCGATGCCGCCGCGAAATACACCGCTCTTGGCACCCAGAACGAACTGGATCTGGCAGAGGAATACTCGAAAGCCCTGCGCGAACTGGCCTCACTGCGACAGGAGCTGCGTCTCGCCCAGGATCAGCTCAACCGCACGATCATCACCGCCCCCATGAGCGGGATCGTCAACAGCCTTGCCGTCACCACCATCGGCGGTGTCGTGCGCCCCGGTGAGGAGATCTTCGAAATCATCCCACTGGGTGAAGAATTGTTTGTCGAGGCCCGCGTCAACCCCAAGGACATTGCCAGCGTGGAGCCCGGCCAGGACGCCACGATCAAGCTGTCCGCCTACGACTACACCATTTACGGCGCCCTCAAGGGCACGGTGGATTTCGTTTCGGCAGATACCTTTGAAGACGAACGCAACCCGAGAGCTGAGCCATTTTACCGCGTGACCGTGCGTGTGGACCGCTCGGGCTTCACCGAGCGCCAGCAATCGATCGAAATCCGCCCCGGCATGCGTGCTACGGCAGAGTTGAAGACCGGGTCGAAAACCGTCCTCAACTACCTACTCAAGCCGCTTTACAAGTCGCGCGAAGCATTCCGCGAGCCCTAGGGGCCGGGCATGCAGTTCAATGATGGGCTGTGTGGTCAGAATTGGCGTGGTTCGGACAGGCACTCAAGATCTGATCGCCAAAGTACCACAAGAACCGCACGCCACTGACGGGTCCGTCAGACGGCGTGCGAAAAAGCTGTTTCAGGGCGATTGGCAAAGCGCGCGTTATCCCGCGCTTTGCATCAGGGCCCTCAGGGTTCCATCCAGAACACTGCCCAGTGACACACGCCGCGCCCCAATTGCGGCTTTCGAGGAAATGACCGATACAAGGCGGGGGGCATGACCCGCTGTCGCTTCAATCACCGGAGAGCCGGACGCGCCGTAATCCACCTGGCAGGAGGTCACCAGCGTATGGTTCTGCTTGGCCAGAACCTGGCAGCCGCGCTGCAGGCTTGGGGTTGTGGCCCGGTCGTGGGAGTAGGACACGACATCCACAAAGTCGCCGCGTGCCGCCTGCCATGACAGGCTCAGGGGGCGAATTTGGTTGCTGTCGATTGGCGTGGACAAACGAAGAACCGCAATATCCGTGCCGATCTGGGAAATACCACCATTGCCGAACCGATAGCCCGGGTGCAGGACGGCCTTGCTCACCGTGCGCGACGCTTTGGCGGAGCCTCCGTACAGACCGGCTTCGAACTTGATCCGCGCGGGATCGACCCTGCGCCCGGTTGCGGGATCGAACAGACAATGGGCTGCCGTCAGAACCAGGTTCTGTGCAATCAACGAACCGGTGCACATATTGCGCCCAGCGATATTCAGGCGGCCAACAGCCTCCCATCCGGGCATCGAGTTGACACTATGGCGGTTATCTTCCGCCGAGGCACCAACAGGCAGGCCCAATGACAGGCATACTGCCACAATTGCAGCTCGTAGTTTCATCGTCATCCACTCCACTTTCCACATCACCACCCTCGGTGAGGGCTGCGGCTGGAATGGGGCTCAATGTTGCTGCGAATGGACGAATTGATGGACAGAATGTGACGTAGTTAACAATCTTCTAACCCCCCGGTTATTCCCGCCCCAGAATGGCCCAATCCTTAGGGAAAGCCTAACAAAGCCTGCCAGTTTTCGTTAACTTTTTCACAAATGCCTGAAAAACATTAGGGAATTTGCCGCTCAGAAACCCGAAAAAAAGCGCTCTGGCTGAAACCTTTCATCAATATTCGGGCCAATCGCGGCAGCTTTTGGGGGAATGTGGCGAATCTTGGCCCGGGAAACCGTGCATGACGTCCCCGCAGTCGCGATGCCACGGCACTTATCTGCCTTAGTCTGTTAACACCATGCCAAGCGGGGCAAGCCGGATGGAGGCTTGGTGCGCCCTAGCCCAGACGTACGCCTGTTTTTCCGTCAAACAGCACCGCCCGATCCGTATTGATGCTGAACTCCATGGTGCCTTCCAGCAGCTTGGCGTAACCCGATGTCCCCCGCGCGAGGACTTCCTTGCCGTTCCAGGTCAGCACACACAGCGTATCGGCCCCGGTCGCCTCGGTCACGTCAATCTCGGCGGCGACCACCTGCCCTGTCCCGCTGACGCCCTGGCTGATCATCTCGGGGCGAAGGCCAAGAACCAGTTTCTCCCCCATCCGCCCCTCGAGCCTTGCGGCATGGGCGGCAAGGTCAAGGAGCAGCGGCCGTTCCGCACCATCGGCACGGACGGTGATTTCAGCTACGGGCCCCCGGTCGGACGGCTGTGGCACAATGTGGACGAAGTTCATCGGCGGCGATCCAACAAGGCCCGCAACGAACATATTGGCGGGCTGCTCGTAGATTTCGGCCGGGCTGGCCAATTGCTGCACCTCCCCGTCCTTGAGGATGGCAATCCGGTCCGCCAGGGTCAGCGCCTCGATCTGGTCATGGGTGACATAGACCATGGTGGCATTGAGCCGCTTGTGAAGGCGCTTGATCTCAGTGCGCATCTCAAGGCGCAGCTTGGCATCCAGGTTACTGAGCGGCTCGTCAAACAGGAAGACCTCGGGATCGCGCACCAGCGCGCGCCCCATGGCGACCCGCTGGCGCTGGCCGCCCGACAGCTGGCTGGGCTTGCGATCGAGAAGGTGATCCATCTGCAGCATCTTGGCGACCTCAAGCACCCGCTTCTGCCGTTCGGCCTTGGGCATGCCGCGCATCTCAAGACCAAAGGCAATGTTCTGCGCCACCGTCATGGTCGGGTAAAGCGCATAGGATTGAAACACCATGGCGATGTCGCGGTCCTTCGGATGCACGTCATTGACCACGCGCCCTCCGATGCTGATTTCGCCCTCGGTCACGCTTTCCAGACCCGCGATCATATTCAGCAGCGTGGATTTCCCGCAGCCGGAGGCACCCAGCAGTACCAGGAACTCGCCATCGCGAAGGTCGATAGAGACGCCTTTCAGGACCTCGACCTGCCCGTAGCGTTTTACTGCGTTGTTGATTGTCAAAGATGCCATCTGCCTGTCCTCATCCCTTGACCGAGCCAGCGGTAAGCCCGCGCACGAAGTAGCGGCCCGCGACGATGTAAACGAAAAGCGTGGGGGCCGCAGTGATCAGCGCCGCCGCCATGTCCACATTGTAGTGTTTGACCCCGGTGGTGGTGTTCACCAGGTTGTTCAGCGCCACGGTCACGGGCTGCGCCCCGCCGGTGGTAAAGCTGGCGCCGAACAGGAAGTCATTCCAGATCTGGGTGAACTGCCAGATCACCGAGACAACGATGATCGGCGGCGACAGCGGCAGGATGATCCGCCAGAAAATGGTGAAGAACCCCGCGCCATCGATGGTGGCGGCGCGCACCAGCTCATCCGGGATGGTGACGTAGTAATTGCGGAAGAACAGCGTGGTGAAGGCCAGCCCATAAACCGAATGCACCAGGATCAGCCCGTAAACCGTATTGGTGATGCCAAGCTTTCCCAGCGTCTGCGCCATCGGCAGGATCACCACCTGAAACGGCACAAAACAGCCAAAAAGGATCAGCGCAAACACAAGGTTCGCCCCGCGAAAGCGGAACTTCGTCAGGGCAAAGCCGGTCAGCGCCCCCAGCATGGTCGAGATCACCACTGCAGGCAGCGCCATGCGCACCGAGTTCCAGAAGTATGGCTCAAGCCCCGTGCACTCGACCCCGATACAGGCCTCGCTCCAGGCGTGGCGCCAGGCGGCAAAGTTCAATTCGTGCGGCAAGGCCAGCAGGGATCCGCCGCGGATCTCCTCCAGATCCTTCATGGAGGTGCCCACCACCACATAGGCCGGCAGCAGGAACCAGACCGCAAAGACGATCAGCACGGCCCAGAGCAGAAGGCGCAGGAGGATCTGGCTGCCGGGACGCGCGCCCGAGATGTGCAAGCTATCAGACATGTTTCTTGCCTCGCAGCTCGGAATAGAGATAGGGCACCATGATCGCGGCCACCGTGGCCAGCATCACCATCGCCGATGCCGCACCGACGCCGATCTCGTTGCGGCGGAAGGTCATCTCGTACATGAAATTGGCCGGCAGGGTTGAGGCATATCCAGGCCCGCCGCCGGTCAGGGAAACCACCAGATCGAAGCTCTTGATCGCTAGATGCGCAAGGATCACCACCGCACTCATGAAAACGGGGCGCATGGAAGGCAGGATGATCCGCAGGTAGATCTGCCAGGGCGAGGCGCCATCAAGGCTCGCCGCCTTTATGATGTCCTGATCGACGCTGCGCAGGGCCGACAGGAACAGCGCCATCACGAACCCGGCGCTTTGCCAGACGGCGGCCATCACCAGCGCATAGACGGCGAGATTCTCATCCACTGTCCAGCCAAAGCGGAATGTCTCCCAGCCCCAGCTGCGCACCACGGTTTCCAAGCCCAGCGAGGGGTTCATGATCCATTTCCAGGCGGTACCGGTGATGATGAAGGAAATCGCCATCGGATAGAGGTAGATGGTGCGGATGAAGCCTTCGGCGCGGATCTTCTGATCCAGGAGTACTGCCAGAAGGCAGCCGATCACGATGGCAACCGCGATGAACAGCACTCCGAAGACAAAGAGGTTGTCGATCGCCACCGACCAGCGGTCCATCTGAAAGAGGCGCTCGTACTGGCGAAATCCGGTCAGGGTGTAATTCGGCAGCATCTTGGACTTGGTCAGCGACATATAGCCGGTCCAGAGGATGAAGCCGTAGACGAAGAACAGGATCGCGGCAAAGCCCGGCGCCACGACGATCTGCGGCAAGAGGCGGGCCAGACGGTCCATCAGGGTGACAGGGGGGCGGGTCACGGCGGATCTGCTTTCGGTGGGGTGAATGGGTGTGCGCAGTCCCCGCGAACAGGGACCGCGCCGCTATGAAGTCCCGGACGAGCTTACATGGCCAGCTTGATAGCCTTGACCAGCTTCTCGGTTGCCTCTGTAGAGGACATGTCCGAGTTGAAATGCGCCGTCACCACGTCGATGAAGGCCCCGCGGACCGCGCCGGCCTGGGCGATCTCATGGGCCATCGATCCCATCAAGGTGCCCCCTTCGGCCGCCGAAACCATATCGTCCATGGATTTGACCGCGCAGGCGTCAAAATCGCCGCGCGGCACATCGGTGCGCGCCGGAATGGAGCCCTTGAACAGGTTGAAGGTTTCCTGGAACTCGGTGCCGAGGATCAGCTCTGCCAGCAGCGCCTGCCCCTGCACATTGTCATCGCCTTTTACGTTGAACATGGCAAAGCTGTCGGAGTTGAGGATATAGCCCCCGTCCGAGGGCGTCGCGGCGCAGATGTAATCCTTGCCCGGCTCAAGGCCTGCAGCGGCAAATTCGCCCTTGGCCCAGTCGCCCATGATCTGCATCGCCGCCTCGCCGCGCATCACCATGGCGGTGGCAAGGTTCCAGTCGCGGCCAGGGAAATCCGGATCCACATAGCCGCGCATCTTGCGCATCTGGTCAAAGACCGCGACCATCGTGTCGGACCCCAGCGCGTCCATGTCGAGATCGACCAGCGCCTTCTGGTAGAAATCGATCCCGCCCACACCCAGCACCACGGTTTCAAACACGGTTGCGTCCTGCCAGGGCTGACCGCCATGCGCGAGCGGGATGATGCCCGCGGCCTTCAGCTTTTCTGCCGTGGCGTTAAACTCCTCCCAGGTGGTGGGCACATCGGCGCCGACCTTGGCCAGCACTGCGGGGTTGGCCCAGATCCAGTCGACCCGGTGCACGTTGACCGGCACGGCAACGTACTGGCCGTCATGTTTGACGATGTTCTGAATGGTTTCGGGCAGCACCTTGTCCCAGTTCTGCGCGGCGGCCACCTCGCTCAGATCGCCAAGCGCGCCTGCCTCGGCCCACTCCTGAATGTTCGGCCCCTTGATCTGCACCGCGGCAGGCGGATCGCCTGCCAGCACCCGCGCGCGCAGAACCGCCGCCTGGGCATCGCCGCCACCGCCCGCGACCGGTGCATCGACCCACATGCCGCCACGGGCCTTGAAGGCCTCCTGCAGCGCTTGAACCGCCTTGGCCTCTCCGCCCGAGGTCCAGTAGTGCAGCACTTCTGCCTTCGGCTCAGCCAAGGCAGGGGCCGCAACGGTCACGGCCAGCATCGAAGCGGCGCCAAGCAGCGCCTTTGCAACTTTGTTCATGATATCCTCCCAGATTGCGCCCGTATCTGCGGGCGCTTGAGGAGTCACTCTACCGGGAATTGCACCCGCGCGGTCCAGTCAATTTGTTGCGATTTGTTGCGTTCTGCGCCAAGGTCGGGCGTCAAGCGAAACAAATTGCTACACTACCCTACCCCTCCTTGCCATCATGGCAGGCCAATACACAGACAAAGGATAAGGCGTTTCCGTGCCCTTGGTGCATATCGTCGAAGACGACAGCGAGATTTCGGATCTGCTGTCCACCTACCTGTCGGGCCGGGGGTTCGACTGCAGGGTCTCCGCCTCTAGCGAGGTCGCGAAGGCCCGTGCGCCTTCGGAATTTGATGTCTTCGTTGTAGATGTCATGCTGCCCGGAGAGGACGGATTGTCCTTATGCCGCTGGCTGCGCGAGAGATCGCAAGTGCAGATCATCATACTGTCTGCGGTCAAGGGTGATACCGAGCGCATCATCGGCCTTGAACTTGGCGCCGATGATTACCTGGAAAAGCCCTTCAACCCACGCGAACTGCTGGCGCGTATGAATGCGCTGTTGCGGCGCACCAAGGGGCAACCCGAGCGCAAGGCGCCGACAGGACAAATCCGCTTTTCCGGATGGGGCCTCGATTACACACGCCAGAAGCTTCATAGCCCCGCAGGGCTGCTCGTACCGCTCAGCTCGACCGAGTACCGCCTGATCACCGCGCTTGTCAGCGCCCTACCGGAGCCACTGTCGCGGGAGGTGATTGCCCGCGAGATTTTTGGCGTGGAGCTAGGCCCCGAGGATCGCCGGGTGGACATCCTTGTCAGCCGGTTGCGCAAAAAGTTGTTCGCAGCCGACGCAGAGGCCGATTTCATCAAGACCGTGCGCAACCGGGGGTATCAGTTCTGCGCCCCTATCGGGGACTAGACCGTGGGCCTCTATGCCCTTGTGATCCGCGTGCTTCGGCATCTGCCCGGATCGCTGGCGCAGCGCCTGCCTTTGCTGGTGGTTCTGTCCTTTCTCGCCGGTAGCCTGGTCGCCGGCTGGACCCTGCACCGTATCTTCGACCGCCGCTCTGCGCTCTTGATCGCAGAGACCTCGGGCCCCGCCCTGTTGCAGATCATAAGAGGTACGCGCTCAAGCAAGGCGTCTCCATCGGGCAGCTTGCCCCCTTATGACTGGCAAATCGCTCCCAGCGGTTTCACGGCAGAGGCCGCCCATACCGTTCCCCTGATCCTGATCCTCGATGGTCAACGCGTACGCGCTGCAGCCGTATTTGATGCTCCGCCCAAACGACCCGATGCCCTGCGCGCCTCGGACAGACCGCAATCCCCGGACCGGCGACTCGGCGATCTGTCGCGCGCAATTGCCCGGCAGGACAGCGAGGCGGTGTTGTCGGTGTTCCAACCAGACGGAACCGTTCTGTCGATCGCAGCCCCGGAACTGTGGCGCAACCGGCTCGAAGAGACCAAGGTCGCGCTGATCGGGCTGGCGGCCTTCCTTCTGGGGATGGCCGCAATTATCCCGTTGGCCATCAACCTGGCAGCCCCGTTCCGGCTGCTCGCGCGGCGCGGCACAGCGCAGCTGCCTCCGCTGGCCTCGCTGGAGGCGGTGCAGGTGCGCGACCGCATAGACCACCTGAAGGAACGCTTTGCCGAGGAACAGGACCTGAAGGCGCAAGGATTGGCCGCGATCTCTCACGACCTGCGCACGCCAGTGACCCGTCTCAGGCTGCGCAGCGAATTTCTGGACGACCCTCACCTGCACGGCAAGTTCAGCGCCGATCTTGACGAAATCTCGCGCATCATCGACGGCGCCCTGGATCTGCTCAGCATCCGCCATCAAAGCGAACAGAGCCACCTGTTTGCCCTGGCAAGTCTCGTGGAAAGCCTGGTGGACGACTACCGTGACACCGGGCGCAACGTTGCGTTTCTGGGCCAGCGCCCCATGCGCCTGCCGGGTGTGCCGACCCTATTCGGTCTCAGCGCGCCCGTCCGCGTCGAAACCGAGGGACAAAGCATGATGCGCGGGCAGCCGGACAAGCTGCGGCGCGCCCTTGGCAACCTGATCGACAACGGGTTGGCGCATGGCAGCCGGGTCACGGTCTCAATCAGGAGCAGTGGCTCGGATGCGCTGGAGGTCGTGATCGCAGACGATGGCCCAGGCATTCCGCCAGACCGCATCGCCGCCATGATGCGCCCGTTCTCGCGCGGCCACACGCGCGGCGCCGGTGTCGGACTTGGCTTGGCCATCGCCCAGGAGATTGCCGAACTGCACGCGGGCGACGTGACCTTGGAAAACGGCGAAAGAGGGCTTATCGCGCGGCTGCGGGTGTTGCGCGGTCTCAGCCCCTTGCCCCCTTGATCGCCTGCGAAATGACAGGCACTGCGGCACAGACTTCAGATCTGGCACGAACAGGCAGATCGGATGCCGTCAAAGCGCCTTAACGCAGTCGTTCACGACATCGATCACCTGCGCGACCTGACTGGCCTCCAAATGAGGGCCGATCGGAAGGCTCAGAACTTCGCTTGCGAGCTGAGCGGCCAGGGGAAGCTGGTGGTCCGTCAACCCCAGATCCGCATATGCCTTTTGGGCATGTGGCGGGATCGGGTAGTGTATCAGAGTCTGCACACCGGCGTCGGCAAGCGCATGGGCCAGAGCATCACGCCGAGGATGGCGAATGACAAACAGATGCCATGCCGAGCAGGCGCCATGGGCGATTTTCGGAAGGACAAGATCTCGCCCCCGCAGCCCATCGAGGTAGGCGTCGGCCACCTTGGCGCGACGGGCATTCCATTCGTCCAGAACCTCGAGTTTAACCTTGAGGAAAGCCGCCTGAACAGGATCCAGACGACTATTGAGACCCGGATATTCGTTTTGATATTTTTCACGCGAGCCATAGTTGCGCAACATGCGCAACCGGTCGGCAAGGGCCGGATCATTGGTCGTAATCCCCCCGCCGTCTCCGACAGCGCCAAGGTTCTTGCCGGGATAGAAGCTCCAGCAGACCAGATCCCCATGGCCGCCGATCCGGGTTCCATCCCAGGTCGCCCCATGGGCCTGCGCCGCGTCCTCGATCACGGCAAGCCCCAGCTCCCTTGCTGTTGCGATCATCTCGGCCATGTTTGCGGGCTGACCATACAGGTGAACGGGGATCACAGCCGTTACGCCCGGCTGCATGGCAGCGCGGATGCCTTCCGCAGTGATGTTGTGCGTATCGGGGTCGGGCTCCACCGGCACCGGGGTGGCGCCGCATTGGCTGACCGCTAGCCAGGTCGCCACATAGGTGTTCGAAGGCACGAGAACCCTGTCACCGGGTCCGATTTCCAGAGCCATCAGCGAGAGCCTCAGCGCATCCAACCCGTTCGCAACCCCAATAGCGTGTTCGACCCCGCAGTACCTGGCAAAAGCGGCTTCGAAGGCTTCGACTTCGGGCCCCAGAATGTACCAGCCGGACCGCAAGCTGCGCAGCATGGCTGGCTCCGCGCGTTCGGACAGTTCGTCATAGGCAGCCTTGAGATCCAGAAAGGGAATGCTCATGGCCGTTGCGCCTTGGCAGCCGTGAGAAACTCATCGTAATCGCGAATATAGTCGGTTTCCGTATAGGGCGCCGAAGCAAGCACCATACAGACAGCCCCGGACGAAAAATTGTCCAGATACCGCCACATCATCGGACAGATATAGATGCCGTAATATGACCGGTTCAGGTGAAAGCGCTTCTTTTCTGTCCCATCATCGAGAACAACGTCAAAACTGCCGGACATCGCGACCATGAACTGATGCAGGCCCTTGTGGGCATGCTCTCCACGATCAGAGCCACCGGGAACATCATAAAGATAATAGACCCGCTTGATATCGAAGGGGATGTGATTCATGCCCTCGATAAAGGTGAGATTCCCGCGCGCGTCTTCGATTTTGGGCAGGTCAATGAACTTGCAGTCGCTAAGGGGCACGTTTGGGTCTCCGAGAATTGACTGTGTTTTTCTTTGGTGTCAGCGCTGCGCGGCTGACATGGGATCCGCAGGGTAAGGGCTTTGTCCCTTTGCGAAGCTGTCTACCATATTGTAGGTTCCGATCAATCGAATTGACCGGGCGAAACAAGGTCCGAACAACCACTGACAGGAAGGCGTAGATGGCCAAGAACAAGAAGCTATTGCTGATCGGGGCTGGTGAATTTGCCGATATCGCCTTTGAGTATTTCACCCATGATTCCGACTATGAGGTGGTCGGTTTCGCGGTGGAAGCCGCCTTTTTGACGGAAACCGAGAAATTCGGCTTGCCAGTTGTCGCATTGGAAGAAGCAGAAAACCAATTCGCACCGGATGAGGTCGAGGCGCATGTCGCCGTGACCTCAACAAAGCTCAACCAGGTGCGCGAGCGGCTGGTGGGCATGGCCCGCAACAAGGGCTACCGACTTGCCAATTACATCAGCTCCCGGGCCTTTGTCTGGCGAACGGCATCCTTGGGCGAGAACGTCTTTATCTTCGAAAACAACGTTGTCCAGCACGGTGTCAGGCTCGGCGACGGGGTTGTCCTGTGGAGTGGCAATCACATCGGTCACCAAAGCACGATAGGAGATTTCTGCTTCCTGTCCTCACATGTGGTGGTATCGGGCTACTGCACAATCGGGCGGCGCAGTTTCATTGGCGTGAACGCCAGCCTCGCCGACAACATCACACTCGGAGAAGACTGTTTCGTGGCGCTGGCCGCCGTCGTGAACAAGAATTTCCCGGATCCGGGGCTGATCCTGTCGGGACATCATGCCGAACCCTCGCGCGTGTCGGCCTATCGCTATTTCAAGATCAAGGCATAAGTCATGGCGTGGCAGAAACTCGGGCAGGTCTTCTGCCCTGATGGCACCTCCGATTGGGCCAGGCACAGCTTCATGACACCGGTTCCGCTGCAGATCAGCCGCGATGTCATCAGGATCTGGGGCGGTATGCGCGATGACGCGGGGATCAGCCGCATCGGGTGGATCGATGTGAGCAGCACCGACCCCACCAAGGTTCTTGACGTTTGCAAGGCCCCGGCTCTCGATCTCGGCGCGCCCGGCATGTTCGATGACAACGGCGTCATTCTTGGGGACGTCATCGCGATGCAGGACGGGACCCTGCGCATGTACTACGTGGGCTTTCAACTGGTGCAGAAGGCCAAGTTTCTCGCCTATACCGGTGCCGCGGTCAGTACCGACGACGGGATGCGCTTTGAGCGGTTGCAGCCAACGCCGGTGCTGGATCGCGCGCCGCAAGCGCCGTTCATCAATGCATTGCACTCGATCGCGCCGGTCGAGGGCGGTTTCAGGGCCTGGATTTCCTGTGGGCAGCGCTGGCAGATGATCGAAGACAGGATCTTCCCCCAGTACAATTGCTGGACCCTCTTCAGCAAAGACGGGCTGCATTTCGACATGGAAACCGCAACTCCAACCCTGGATGTGCAACAGGACGAGTACCGGATCGGGCGCCCACGCGCCAATCGCCTGCCGGGTGGCAGCTATGAGATGCGGGTGACCTCTGACACCCTGGCCAAGCAATACGCCTGCTATCGGGCGACCTCTCCCGACGGTATCACCTGGCATCGCACCGATGATGTGGAACTGCCCCGCGGCAAGCCGGGAGAGTGGGACGATCAGATGACCTGCTACCCCGCGCGTCTGGATACGGTCCAGGGGCAAAGCTACCTCTTCTACAACGGCAACAACATGGGTGAAACCGGTGTCGGCGTCGCCATTCTGGACGGCGAGACATGAGCACACTGGACCTGCGCCGCTATCGGCCCGCAGATGCCGCCGAATGGGACAGCTTCGTGCGGTCCTCAAAGAATGGCACCTTCCTCTTTCAACGCGGTTTCATGGACTACCATGCCGACCGTTTCGAGGATCATTCCCTGATGATCTACGAAACCGGCAAGCTGCTGGCCCTGCTGCCCGCCAGCCGGAGCGGGGAAGAGCTGGCCTCGCACGGCGGACTGACTTATGGGGGCGTGATCTCGGGCGCAAAGATGAGCGCGGCCCGGATGCTGGCCGTGTTCGACGCCGTGAAAGCCCACCTTGTTGCCGAGGGCGTGCGAACCGTTCACTACAAGGCAATCCCGCAGATCTACCATGACCAACCCGCCGAAGAGGATCTCTATGCCCTCTTTCGCAACGGCGCAGAGCTTGTCCGGGTCGATGCCTCGGCGACCATCGCCCTGCCGCGGAAACTGGCTTTTGGCAGCGGCAAGAAGGATGGTGTGCGCAAGGCCCGAAAGGCCGGCCTTGTCGTGCGGGAGAGCCAGGATTGGGAGGCCTGCTGGGATTTGCTGACCCGGGTTCTTGCGGATCGGCACGATGCACGCCCTGTGCACAGCCTGGATGAAATCCGCCTTCTGGCCGGACGGTTCCCGGATAACATCCGACTGTTCGGCGCGTTTGACGATGAAGCTATGCGCTCGGCACTGGTGATATTCGACTGCGGCCCGACTGTGCATGTGCAGTACATTGCCTCATCCGATTATGGCCGCACCCACGGCGGGGTCGATCTGATCGTGAAAACCCTGATCGACGAAATCTACGCCGACCGCCGCTGGTTCGATTTCGGGATCTCCACGACGGACCAGGGCATGGCCCTGAACGAGGGGCTCGCCCGCCAGAAGGAGATGTTCGGGGCACGGACAACCGTCTACCAGCAATACAGGTGGATGCTATGAGCGGCACGACCGATCTCAAGTGCAGCTATTCCATCGTATTGATGACCTACAATCAGGCGGACTACGTCGCCGATGCCGTGCACGCCCTTTTGGCACAGGACTGTGCACCGCTCGAGATCCTGATCTCTGATGACTGCTCGACCGATGACACCTTCGACATCGTGCAGGACGCGGTGCGAGGCTATGAAGGACCGCACCGTATTGTCTTGAACAGGAATCCAAAGAACCTCGGCGTAAACCGTCACATCAAGAAATGCTACGATCTCAGCACGGGTGAGGTGATCATCGCGACCTCTGGCGATGACATCTGCTACCCCAATCGCGCGGCGCGTACGATTGAGGTCTTCGAAACCCAAGCGCCACTATTGGCCTTTTCACAAGCGCGTGTTGAAACCTTCGACGGCCAGGAAATGCCGCGCAACTATCAAAAGGCGACGCTCTACTCGCGCCAGGATGCCCTGTCCGCTGCGGTGTCGATGCAGCTCTACCTCGGCGCAACATGCGCCTGGCACAAGGATCTGTTCAGGAAATACGGTCCGATTGCCTATGACAACTGCTATGAAGATCTTATCTTCGGTTTCCGCGCTGCGCTGGAGAAACGCATCGCCTTCATAGATGAAGATCTGGTCAGCTATCGGCTTGGAGCCGGTCTGACCAGTTCTGCGTCCCGATACACGACGCCCGAGGCCTACCAGGCAAAGCGTGCACGCGATATCCAGCGCGAGATCTCGGTCCTCCGTCAAAGGCGCGATGACGGCCGCCTCTTCGGGTTACGGGCAGATGATCCGATTATGCGAACCATAGAACGGCGCCTTGTGGATAGAGAACTCCGGCATACCTATGTTACCGGTGGCGCCGGGGCGCTGTGTCGCCAGGGGTGGCGACGTCCTCTCGGTATCCTTGGCGCCCTTGTGTCCGAGCAACGCCGTCACCGCAAGGCACGCCGCAATAGATAAGGTGCGGGAGAATCCGATCGCGGACGCAGGCACGGTCTGCACCACAAACCCGAAGGGCCTTCAGGAGAAGTGCACCCAGAAAACTGAATAGCCAGCCAAGGCGTGTCCCTAACCTTTGAAGGGCTACGAGAATGGCGAAGCGCAGAGCCTTTGCAGATCGGTTTAAGGCAAAGGTCCCGTTATAAGCGCTGCGCGGTGACAGCCCGTGCAGGAGATTGGGGCGAAGGATCAGCTTCACTCGAACCATGTGAGCATATGAAAGCGGCAGACCATTGATGCAATGGCGGCTACCGAATACCTTGCGACGACGTCTGCGCCCAGGCCCTGAACGAGGCAATCGCACGACACGCCCCCCCAAAAAAATCACGAATACGGATCAAGGCAGACAGCCTCCCGTTCGACCTGGATCACCACGTTGACCGAGACGGGCAGGCGCATCTCGATGGACGGGCGCAGACGTTGTCTGAACAACATCTTCAACGAGCGTCTCTGGCGATGACTGAAGCAGGAAGCGGGTTATCTCGAAGAAATCACGATGGTTTAAAGGACCGAAGCGTCATCAAGAGCTGGATGACCTTCGACAACGCCAAACGCCCCTATTCGGCGCTTGATCGGCACCTTCCCAAAGGCAATGGTGGCCCCATGCATCTCTCAATTCTTGAACTGCGCCAGCACGTCCAGACAGTGTTTCTTGCTGGACTTTGGCTGATCCTTCCGCCGCCGGGAAATGCCGTTGCGGTTTCAGGCGACAAAGGGCCTCAGCCGCCCCTCTCGTGACAGTGCAGCGCATCGGGCCGCCGGGCCGCCGGGCCGTGATCGATATCATGTTTGTCGGGATCAAAGACTGGCGGCACGTTGCAACCAGATGTGACACATGCCCGAAGGTCATTTTGAAGGCAATCGCTCAGGCTGCAATCGTTGCTTGGGGCTTGTGTGTCCTGAGCCTAGGCAGACGCACAGAATCCGTTTACGAATCCTTAATGCTCCTGTTCGAGAGGCCAAAAGAGAGAGGTTTTGCTGCAATGGGAATGAGTGATGGCAAGATCATCATCCTGACCGGAGCCGGGATATCCGCCGAAAGCGGCCTGGGCACTTTCCGGGACGAGAACGGCCTATGGGCACAGCACCGGATCGAGGATGTCGCCACGCCCGAAGGCTTTGCCCGCGATCCAGACCTGGTGCACCGGTTCTACAATGCCCGCCGGGCGCAGGCGGCCACCGCGACCCCGAACGCGGCTCATATCGCCCTTGCCAACCTCCAACGCAAATGGCCCGGTGAGGTGATCATCATCACACAGAACGTGGACGGGCTGCACGAAAAAGGGGGCGCTTCGAAGGTTCTGCACATGCATGGCGTTCTGGACGGCGCGCTCTGTGCCGACTGCGATCACCGATGGCCTGCTCCGGCGGAAATGTTCCCATCTGACACATGCCCGGCCTGCCGCGCCCCCAGCACCCGCCCCGACATCGTCTGGTTCGGAGAGATGCCCTACGACATGGAGGAGATCTACGATCACCTCGGAAATGCGGATATCTTTGCATCGATCGGCACCTCCGGCCAGGTCTACCCCGCCGCCGCTTTTGTTCAGGAAGCCCGGAGGGCAGGCGCTCATACGATTGAGCTGAACCTTGAACCCTCCGCCGGAGCCTCCAGTTTTGCCGAGAGCCGCCTGGGCCCCGCCACGGAAATTATCCCGGCCTGGACGGATGAGTTGCTGGCGCAGCTCTGATCAACCCCTTGGCGCGGCTCATTAGACGCAAATGGCCAGCCCCAAGGGGCTGGCCAGATCGGCAGCGCGGCAGACCGCGCCGCTGTATTGTCCGGGGACTTAGTTCGAATGCTTGCCGTGCATCATGCCGCCATGACCCGGCTTGCGCTCCAGATCGACGGGCACATCGACGCTGACTTCGCCTGCCTTCTCGAACACAAGGGTCAGTGGCACCATGTCACCGTGATGCAGAGTTTCCTTGAGGCCGAGGAACATCACGTGATCGCCGCCACGCATCAGCATGTGGGTCTCGCCTGCCGGGATGGCAAAGCCCTCCTCCACATGCACCATCTTCATCACGCCGTTGGCGTCGCTCAGGTGCGTGTGCAGCTCAACGCGTTCTGCCACGTCCGAACGCGCATTGATCAGCCGGTCATCCGCGCCGGTATGGTTCATGATCTGCATGAAGGCAGCGCCGCTTGCGGACATCTTGGTGGACACGCGCGCATAGGCGTCATGCACCATCATGCCACCGGCCATTGCGGCCCCGGCCAGGGTCAGTGCGGCTACGCTGGATGCGGCGAAAACGAAAGATTTGAAAGACATCTGAGGTCTCCTGTTAACATAGTCTGTCTAAGTGCCCGGCCCGTCGGACCGGAAGGTGTCGTGAAGTAGGGTCAGACAGACACAGGAGGCCCACGCGCAAAGGCGCCGGACACAAAGGACGCATGCCACTCTGCCGCGAACATGGGACGGAGCGCGCTGCTTGCGACATCCGCAAACGTTGGCAGACCAAGGGCAACAGGGGCAGACGCATCCAAAAGATGCATGATGCAGTCCGGACAATAGTGCGGCGGCCGGGTCGGCTGCCCCTCGCTGTCGACATAGATCGTCACCGGCCCTGTGCCCGTGCAGATCACCATCTGCCCCGTGGCATCCTGCGTCCCGCGCGCAGCCGCCGCACTATGGGCGGTCAGCAGCACGGCCAGGGACAGGAAAATCCCGACGAATATGCGAAGTCTTTGCATCATCAGTTGCAGATATGCCCACGCCCGGCAGCAACTTCAACCCAGATCACACGCGGCCACAACGGCAAAACGCCGCGCTGGGAGGTCCAGCGCGGCGCTTCAAGAATTGGATCAGTGCAGCGGATCAGGCCTCGGCAGCCTGCGCCTTGGCAATCTCTTTCTTCACTTTCAGCGCAGCAGTGGACAGATCTTCGTCCTTGGCTTTGGCAAGGAAGGCGTCCAGACCACCGCGGTGATCGACCGAGCGCAGAGCAGCTGCGGAGATGCGCAGCTTGATGCCACGGCCCAGAGTCTCGGACTGCAGGGTGACGTCGTTCAGGTTCGGCAGAAAACGACGCTTGGTTTTGTTGTTGGCGTGGCTGACATTGTTGCCAGTCATCGGGCCTTTTCCGGTCAGTTCGCAACGGCGCGACATGGGTTCTTCCTTCGTATCTGGGGCGACACAACGGGAAACCACCCGAATCTGCCGCCAAATCACAAGGGGCGCTGCCATTGGCTGCGCCCGAAAACTGGTTGGATGCGTTTAGGAGGAATCACGGGCAGGGTCAAGACATATGGCAGGGTTTTATCTCCACCCTTCTCAGGAAAGTGCCTCCCTACTCCAGCCCAAGCCCCTTCAGCATATCACGCGCCGCCGCTGCAGGTGTCTGCGCCCCCGCGGCAACCTCCTCGGACAGCTCTGCCATGCGCCCCTTCGCCCATGGTGTTTCAAGGCGCGCCAGCAGAGCCTGGCGCACGTCTTCGGCGAACCAGTAGCGGGCCTGCTCGGCCCGGGTGCGCTCCCAGTTGCCGCTCTCGCGCCGCCAGGATGCCAACTCCTCGATATCTTTCCAAGCGGTCTCAAGCCCCTCGCGCGCCAGGGCCGAAACCATCATCGCCTTGGGGAACCCATCGGGATCCTGCGGGCGCTTGCGAAGCAGGCGCAGCGCACCGGCATAGTCTGCGCAGGTGCGCGTCGCCGCCGGTTTCAGATCGCCATCGGCCTTGTTCACAAGAATCATATCGGCCATTTCCATGATGCCCCGCTTGACCCCCTGCAATTCATCCCCCCCGGCAGGCGCCAGCAGCAGCAGGAACAGATCCGACATCTGCGCCACCACGGTTTCGGACTGACCCACCCCGACGGTTTCGATCAAGACCACGTCGAAACCCGCCGCCTCGCACAAGGAAACCGCCTCGCGTGTACGCCGCGCCACGCCGCCCAGCGTCGTCTGACTCGGGGAGGGGCGGATAAAGGCACTCTTCTGGCGGCTGAGATGCTCCATCCGCGTCTTGTCGCCCAGAATGGACCCGCCCGAGCGCGCCGAGCTGGGATCCACAGCGAGCACCGCAACGCGCAGGCCCCGCTCCACCAGCATCATGCCAAAGCTCTCGATAAAGGTGGATTTGCCCACCCCCGGCGTGCCTGACAGGCCGACGCGCAGGGATTGCCGGCCGGATTTCGCCAGTCGCTCAAGCAGTGCAAGCGCCTGCTCGCGGTGGTCAGCGCGACCGCTCTCGACAAGGGTAATCGCCCGCGCCAGCGCGCGCCGGTCGCCTTTCAGGATCCTCTCCTCCATCTCAGCGATATCCATGGCTTGCCCCCTGTTCTGCCCCGGCTTTTTTCAGATCCCGCCTAAATGACGCAGGCAGGGCCGGATTGTCCAGTGCCCAGGCCGCCGCAGTTTTGTTGCCTCGGGACCTGCGCCCTCTGGACCCGCCCCATGGCATTGGCGATAAGGCTGCCATGACACGCCTGCCCATTGATGACGCCCTGCCCGAGCTGATCACCGCCCTGCGGGGGCATCGCCGCGCCGTGCTGCAGGCGCCGCCGGGTGCAGGCAAGACCACCAAGGTGCCGCTTGCGATTCTGAAGGCCGAGCTGTGCGAAGGCCGCATCATCATGCTGGAGCCGCGCCGCCTTGCCGCGCGCGCCGCCGCTGAGCGCATGGCCGAGACCCTGGGCGAACGGGTCGGTGAGACGGTCGGCTACCGCATTCGCGGTGAGGCCAAGGTCGGCAAGGCAACCCGGATCGAGGTGGTGACCGAAGGCATCCTGACGCGAATGCTGCAATCGGACCCGGACCTGCCCGGCGTGGGCGCGGTGATCTTCGACGAATTCCACGAACGATCATTGAATGCCGACCTTGGCCTTGCGCTGTGCCTCGAGGTCGCAGGCGCGCTGCGCGACGATCTGCTCCTGCTGGCGATGTCGGCAACGCTGGACGCAGAACCGGTCAGCACCCTGATTGCTGCACCGCTCGTCACTTCCGAGGGGCGCAGCTACCCGGTGGAAACCCGCTGGCTGGAGCGCCCCCTGCCCGCGAATGCACGGCGCATTAATGCGCTGGTCGATCTGGTGGTTCAGGCCGAGGCGGAAACGCGCAAGCAGGGCGGCGGCATCCTCGTCTTCCTGCCGGGTGAGGGCGAAATTCGCCGCGCTGCCGCCGCGCTGGACAGCCGCCTGCCCAGTGACTGTTCGGTCCACCCCTTGTTCGGCGCCCTGCCCTTTGCCCAGCAGCGTGCTGCCATCCAGCCCGCCGCATCGGGGCGCAAGGTGGTTCTGGCTACCTCCATCGCGGAAACCTCGCTGACCATTGAAGGCGTGCGCGTGGTGGTGGACATGGGCCAATCGCGCCGTGCTCGCTTCGATCCCGGCTCCGGCATGTCGCGGCTGGTGACAGACCGCGTCACCCGCGCCGAGGCCACCCAGCGGCAGGGCCGTGCCGGGCGCGTCAGCGAAGGGGTCTGCTATCGCCTCTGGAGCAAGGGAGAGGAAGGCGCGCTTGCCGCCTTTCCCCCACCCGAAATCGCCTCGGCCGACCTTGCGGGTCTCGCGCTGGAGCTGGCGCTCTGGGGGGCATCGATCGACGATCTAGCCTTTCTCACGCCTCCGCCCGAAGGCGCCCTGCAAGAGGCACGCAGCCTGCTGTCGTTCCTCGGGGCACTCGATGATCAGGGCCGCATCACCGCTCACGGCAAGGCACTTTCTGCCCTGCCCTTGCACCCGCGCCTTGCGCATATGCTCCTGCAGTCCGGCCCTGCCCAACGCGCCGAGGCGGCCACGCTCGCCGCCCTTCTGGCCGAGCGCGACCCGCTGCGCGGCGCCCCGGCTGACCTGATGCTACGGCTTGAGGCCATCAAAGATGCAAAGGGATTTCAGCGCAAACGGCCCTACCAGGTTGCGCTGCCCGTGATAGATCGCATCCGCGCCGAGGCCCGCAGGCTGGAACAACATTTGCGCAAGACCGATGCTAGAGGGCAGACGCGCCTGTCGCCTGCGGCCCTTGCAGCGCTGGCCTATCCCGACCGGATCGGCCAGCGCCGCAAGGGCGATGCGCCGCGCTATGTGCTGTCGGGCGGCAAGGGGGCGGTGCTGGCGCCAGAGGATACGCTTGCGGCCGCGCCCTTCCTCGTTGCGCTGGATACAGACGGCAACCCGCGCGAGGCGAAGATCCGCACGGCTGCGCAGATCAGCCTTGGCGAGATCCGCGGTCTTTTTGCTGATCAGATCGCCTGGGTTGACAGCTGCGCCTGGTCCAAACGGGAGCGCCGCGTGATCGCACGGAGCCAGGAGCGTCTTGGAGCCATCGTGCTGGACGACCGCATATGGAAGGATGTTCCGCCCGAAGATATCGCCCGTGCCATGCTCGACGGGGTGCGCGACCTGGGTCTGCGGCTGGAGGGCGCGGCCGCGCGCCTTGTATCCCGTGTTGAACTGCTACGCGCCGAAGGGCACGATCTGCCGGATTTCTCGGCCAGCGGCCTGATCGAGACGCTGGAAGACTGGCTGTTGCCCATGTTGGTCGGTGTGAAAACCGCACAGGACTGGAAGCAGTTCGATATCCTGCCCGCCTTGCGCGCGGCCCTCAGCTGGGAGCAGACACAGCTTCTGGACCGGGAAACGCCGGGCAGCTTCATCACGCCCCTGGGCCGCAAGATCCCGATCGACTACGGACAGGAGGTGCCGGAGATTTCCGTGCGCCTGCAGGAGATGTTCGGCGTCACCCGCCATCCCACCGTCGCAGGTGTGCCTTTGAAAGTAACGCTTTTGTCGCCCGCCCAGCGCCCGATCCAGATCACCCGCGATCTGCCGGGGTTCTGGGCCGGATCTTACGCCGATGTTCGCAAGGACATGCGCGCGCAATACCCCAAACACCCCTGGCCCGAAGATCCGACAGAGGCCGATCCGACCCTGCGGGCAAACCGGCGCAAGTCCTGAACCTGCGCTCAAAGTCCCGCCGTATCCCGCGACCGCAGCGCGCATCTGCGCGCTGCCACGCCCAACGGCGGATGCTGCATCTTCGATGCGGCAGGCTGCGGGCGGGAGCCGCTCCGCTATGTGGCCTTTTTTAGCCCTTGTCCGGCTCGGCACGCAGCGCCGGCAGGCCGATCCCCGTGGCTTCGAAGCCGCCATCGGCCGCGAGGATCTGCCCGGTGATGAAACTCGCCTTGTCCGACAACAGGAAAAGGATCGCCGCCGCGATCTCTTCTTCCTTGCCATAGCGGTTCAGCGGCAGGGCATCGTGATAAGCGGCAATGATCTCGGGGCTGTGCACCGCCATGGCCAGCTTGGTCGCCACCGGTCCCGGCGCCACTGCGTTCACACGAATACCAATCTCTCCCAGCTCGGCCGCCTGCTGCAGGGTCAGCTGCGCAAGGGCCGCCTTCGAGGTGCCATAGGCCACCCGCAGTGTGCTTGCGCGCAGGCCCGAAATCGACGTGATATTGACCACGGCCCCGCCCCCATCCGCTGCCAGCATATCGGTGAAGGCCTGTGTCATCAGGAAGGGCCCGTCCAGGTTCGTCTCCATCACCCGGTGCCAGCGTTCGAATGTCGTCTCCCGGATCGGGCCGAAATCGGCGACGCCCGCGTTGTTCACCAGACCGTCGAGCCGCCCGAAGGCCTCCGTCACCTCTGCCAGCGTCCGCGCGACATCTTCTGGCCGCGAAACATCCGCATCGATCAGGGTCGCGCCCGGCACTTCCCGCCCCGCGGCCTTCAGCGCCTCCGCATCGCGGTCAAGGATGGCCACCTGCCAGCCTTCCGCCATCAGCCCCTTGGCCGTCGCAAGTCCGATCCCCCGTGCGCCGCCAGTCACCAGTGCTGTCTTCATCTCTGCCTCCTCCCGAAAGTGTTCAGCGCTCTTGCAAGGGGCCGGATCCCATCCCCAAAGCCTGGGCGCTGATGTGGCGAAAAGCTCATATTTACCGGGCAAACTCAAGCTGGGATTGAAAAACGCATATGTTCCACATACATTGGAGCGCTAACAGGGCCCCTCAACGGGTCAGACGGCACGAGCACAGAAAACCAAAAAGACCACCGAAAGCAGTTCAGGCATGACATCGCTCCTTTCACAGGCATGGGAAGAGTTCCTTCGCCCCATGATCTTCCGGCCCAAACGGGTGCAGGTGGCAGCGCTTTGCTGCCGCAAGACCGGCTCCGGCACCGATGTCCTGATGATCACCAGCCGTGGCACCGGGCGCTGGATTATTCCCAAGGGCTGGCCGATCCGCGGCAAGAACGGCCCTGAATCCGCCTTGCAGGAAGCCTGGGAAGAAGCCGGGGTGGCAGATGCCCGCATCGAACAGGCGCCGCTTGGCACGTATGCCTATTCGAAAGAACGCAACAATGGCGTCAGCGAACCGGTTGAAACGCTGGTTTATGTTGCCGAAGTCAAGCGAATGAAGGACGAGTACCCCGAGGCTCATCAGCGCAAACGGGTTTGGATGCCGGCCAGGAAAGCCGCAAACCTCGTCCGCGAGCCGGAGTTGCAGGATCTGCTGCGGCAATTGTAACAGCTTTGTAAATATTTTGTGACGCCACCCTTGCGCCAGCGCGGGCGCAGGGCTACCGCAGTGCCCATTCATGGCATGGGGACGAACGGCATGGGCGACAATCACGGCGAAAAGATCGACAGCAAGCACTGGGAGACGCTGGACCGGGACCTGAACCGGATCTCGCAGCTGGAGCTGGCAACGGCCTACGTTTCTCGCCCCCTTGTCGGCCCCGGCATCGCCCTGGCCTTCATCGTGCTTGCAGGCGCTGCTGCCGCTGTCTTCCTTGGCAGCGCACCGGTCAATTTCGTCGTCATCGCCGCAGCCGTCTTCGGGGCCTACATGGCGCTCAACATCGGCGCCAACGATGTAGCCAACAACATGGGGCCGGCGGTGGGTGCGAACGCGCTGACCATGGGCGGCGCCATCGTGATCGCTGCCATCGCCGAAAGCGCCGGTGCACTGCTGGCCGGGGGCGATGTGGTTTCGACCATCTCCAAGGGGATCATCGATCCGCAGGCGGTTGCCACCACAAATGTCTTTATCTGGGCGATGATGGCGGCGCTGGTGTCTTCGGCGCTTTGGGTGAACCTGGCGACCTGGATCGGCGCGCCGGTTTCGACCACCCATTCGGTGGTGGGCGGCGTCATGGGCGCGGGCATCGCGGCGGCAGGCCTGTCGGCGGTCAACTGGACCACCATGAGCAAGATCGCCGCCAGCTGGGTCATCTCACCTGTGCTGGGCGGGATCATTGCGGCGCTGTTCCTTGCGGTCATCAAGGCCAAGGTGATTTATCAGGAAGACAAGATCGCCGCTGCCCGGAAATGGGTTCCGATCCTGGTTGGCATCATGGCCGGTGCCTTTGCCTCTTATCTGGCGCTGAAGGGGCTCAAGAGGATCATCAAGATCGACCTCCAAACCGCCCTTCTGATTGGCCTGGCCTTGGGCCTTTCAAGCTGGCTGATCACACGCCCGCTGATTGCGCGCCAATCCGTCGGCCTTGAGAACCGCAACAAATCCCTCAAGATCCTGTTCCGTATCCCGCTGGTGATCTCGGCGGCGCTTCTGTCCTTTGCCCATGGCGCCAACGACGTGGCCAATGCGGTTGGCCCCCTTGCAGCCATCGTTCATGCATCCGAGTTCGGAGATTTTGCCGCCAAAGTGGCAATCCCGACCTGGGTGATGGTGATCGGCGCCTTCGGCATTTCCTTCGGCCTGTTCCTGTTTGGCCCCAAGCTGATCCGCATGGTGGGCAGCCAGATCACCAAGCTGAACCCGATGCGCGCCTACTGCGTGTCCTTGTCCGCCGCTATCACGGTGATCGTGGCCAGCTGGCTGGGCCTGCCGGTTTCGTCGACCCATATCGCGGTGGGCGCGGTGTTCGGCGTCGGGTTCTTCCGCGAGTGGCATGCCGAGAACCGGTTGCGCAAATTCTCGCTGCAGCGCCCCGCAGAGCTGCGCATCGCGCCCGAGGAACGCCGACGCCGCAAGCTGGTGCGCCGCAGCCACTTCATGACCATTATCGCCGCCTGGGTGATCACCGTCCCCGCCGCCGCGCTTTTGTCCGGCGTGACTTTCTGGGTGCTGACCACCATCATCGGCTGACCCCATAGGACAGTACTGAAAAGAAAACCCCTCGCAGCACATCGCGGCGAGGGGTTTTCTTTTTCAATCGGAGCCAATCAAGCCCTCTCGAGCCTGTCAGGAGGATCAGACGCCCAGGCACCAGCGCATGACAGCCTTCTGTGCATGCAGGCGGTTTTCGGCCTCGTCAAAGATCACCGACTGCGGACCATCCATCACGGAGGAGGTCACCTCTTCCTCGCGGTGGGCCGGCAGGCAGTGCATGAACAGGGCGTCTTCCTTGGCGTGGGCCATCAGCGCATCATTGACCTGATAGGGGCGCAACATGTTGTGGCGCCGTTCTTTCGAGGACTGGCTGTCGTGCATGCTGACCCAGGTGTCGGCGACCACAAGGTCGGCGCCTTCCACGGCCTTCACCGGATCGCGTTCGATCACCACTTTCGACCCCGCCTTGCGCGCCAGCCCCACAAATTCATCCTCAGGGTCCAGCTGCGCGGGACCGGTGAAGGTCAGATCGAAGCCAAACTGCGCCGCCGCATGCAGGAAGGACGCACAGACATTGTTGCCGTCACCGGTCCAGACCACCTTCTTGCCCTTGATCGGGCCGCGGTGCTCTTCGTAGGTGAGGATGTCTGCCATGATCTGGCAGGGGTGGGTCCGGTCCGTCAGGCCGTTGATCACAGGCACATCGGCATATTCGGCCATCTCGATCAGCACCGATTCATCGAAGGTCCGGATCATGATCAGGTCCACATAGCGCGACAGCACGCGGGCGGTGTCGGCAATGGTCTCCCCATGACCCAGCTGCATGTCATTACCCGACAGTACCATGGTCTCCCCGCCCATCTGGCGCACACCCACGTCAAAGGAAACCCGTGTCCGGGTCGAAGGTTTTTCAAAGATCAGCGCAACCATGCGGCCCGCCAACGGCTGCTCGTCATCGGGTGCGCCCTTGGGGCGGCCCAGACGCGCCTGCTTCATGGCGCCCGCATGATCGATAATGCCCCGCAGGGCATCGGCATCGGTTTTGTGGATGTCGAGAAAATGGTTCATGTCATGTCACTTCTTGTCGTCTGGAAGGCCGGTCCATAGCCCAGCCTTCCTCATTGGAATTCCAGATTTGCTCAGGCAGCGCCAACCTGCGCAGCGGCCTTGTCAAGACGCGTGCAGGCTTCGGCGATGTCATCGTCCGTAAGGTTCAGCGGCGGCAGCAGGCGGATAACATTGTCGGCGGCGGGCACTGTGATGACTTCATTGTCATAACCGGCCTTGACCACATCCAGGTTCGCGGCCTTGCATTTGAGGCCCAGCATCAGGCCCGAGCCGCGCACCTCTTCGAAGACCTCCGGATGGCTGGCGACCAGCCCTTCCAGCTTCTGCCGCAAGAGGCCCGCCTTGCGGTTGACCTCGGCCAGGAAATCGGGATCGGCCACGGTATCCATCACCGCGCATCCGACGGCGCAGCCCAGCGGGTTGCCGCCATAGGTGGAGCCATGCGTTCCTGCCGTCATGCCACTGGCGGCCTCTTCCGTGGCAAGAACCGCGCCCAGCGGGAAACCACCACCGATCCCTTTGGCCACCATCATGATGTCCGGCTCGATCCCCGCCCATTCGTGGGCAAACAGCTTGCCGGTACGGCCGACGCCGCACTGGACCTCATCCAGGATCAGGAGGATACCGTGTTCATCACACAGGTCGCGCAGCCCCTTCAGGCAGGCATCAGGGAGCGGGCGGATGCCGCCTTCACCCTGCACCGGCTCGATCAGGATCGCCGCGGTCTTTTCATCGATGGCGGCGGCGACCGCATCGTGATCGTTCCAGGGCAGATGGACAAAGCCCGGCAGAAGCGGTCCGAACCCCTTGGTCATCTTCTCGGATCCGGCGGCCGCGATGCCAGCCGAAGACCGCCCGTGGAAGGAGCCTTCGAAGGTGATGATCTCGACCCGCTCGGGCTGGCCCTTGTCGTAGAAATACTTGCGCGCCATCTTCACCGCCAGTTCGCAGCTTTCGGTGCCCGAATTGGTGAAGAAGACCGTGTCGGCAAAGGTATGCGCCACCAGCTTGTCCGCCAGCGCCTGCTGCTGCGGGATCTGGTAAAGGTTGGAGACATGCCAGAGGTTCTGCGCCTGGGTGGTCAGCGCCTCAACCAGGGCCGGATGGGCATGGCCCAGCGCATTGACCGCGATCCCGGCGCCCAGATCCAGAAAGCGTCGCCCATCGGCCTCGATCAGCCAGGCGCCTTCGCCTTTGACGAACTGAAGCGGAGCACGATTGTAAGTCGGCAGAACGG
The DNA here is from genome assembly GCF_038148855.1 of Phycobacter sedimenti. Classification (NCBI taxonomy): domain Bacteria; kingdom Pseudomonadati; phylum Pseudomonadota; class Alphaproteobacteria; order Rhodobacterales; family Roseobacteraceae; genus Phycobacter; species Phycobacter sedimenti. Next base: position 177,100 of record NZ_JBBVGR010000005.1, read on the forward strand.
ACGGGATCATCAGGATCATCCTTTTCAAACATGGAGGCCAAAGCTGTGCATAGCCGGGCCGAAGGGTCAATACTGTAGAGGGGTGTCTGTGCCCTCTTTCGGGCACGCAAGATCAAAGAGGCCGGTTACGCAAAAGAGCGTCGGCGTCGGGACAGTGTGATATGTGCACGTTTGATCATGGAATGGCTTCATAAGGAAGCTTTGAGTAAAAGAAAACCCCTTTTGACCAGCCCGCATGCGCAAAGCGGCGCAGCCCACATTCCTGGACCTGCCTGCGCGATCGAGACGCTTCGATGGGCGCCGCAGCTTTTGCTCTTGCACTTTGGCAGCAACGGGCGCACCGCTTGCGACATGACCCATTCGACACCGCAGAACCCGATGCTGGCCGCCGCGCTGATCCTTTTGGCCACGGCCTTTATCGCGGGCACGACCCTGATGGCCAAGACACTGGGCAGCGATGCACTGGGTCCGGCGCTGCATCCCTTGCAGATCTCTCACGGGCGGTTCCTGTTTGCTTTTATCGCAATCACTTCGGTGGTGATCGCCCTGCGCCCAGAACTGAAGCGCCCTCACTGGGGCCTGCATGTTGGGCGCACCACATTTGGCTGGGGCGGGGTGACGCTGATGTTTGCTGCCGTGGCCCATATTCCGCTGGCAGATGCGACGGCGATCACCTTCCTGAACCCGGTGTTCTGCATGCTGCTGGCAATTCCGCTACTCGGTGAAAGGGTCGGTCCCTGGCGCTGGGGCGCGGCGGGGATTGCCCTGATTGGCGCCATGGTCCTGCTGCGACCCACACCCGAAAGCTTTCAGCCCGCCGCCCTGCTGGCGCTTGGCGCTGCCGTGGTGATGGGAATGGAGCTGATATTCATCAAGAAATTGTCGGGGCGCGAGGCGCCGCTGCAGATCCTTTGGATCAACAATTCGATGGGCGTTGTGATCGCAAGCCTTGCGGTGCTGCCGGTCTGGCAGATGCCAACCGCCGAGCAATGGATCGCCCTGGCTACGCTTGGCGGGCTGATGGCCTGCGCGCAGACCTGTTTCATCAATGGTATGGCGCGCGGAGATGCCTCCTTTGTGGCGCCCTTCAGCTATGCGACGCTTATTTTTGCCGCGCTCTATGATTTTCTGGGCTTTGACGTAGTGCCCGATGCCATCACCCTTTTGGGCGCGGGCATCATCCTGGCCGGTGCGGCCCTCCTGGCCTGGCGCGAAGGGCGGCAGGCCGGGACAGCCTGACTTGCGATCAGGCCTTCAGCCGATAACCTTTGCGGAGCATGACCCATGCCAGAAGACAGACCGCTGTTGTGGCCACAAGGCAGACCACAAACCCAAGCAGCGGGGGGCTGTCAGAGGTGCCGATCACGCCATAACGCACCCCATCGATGAGATAGAACACCGGGTTTGCATGAGAAATCGCCTGCAACACGGGCGGCATGGAGGAGACCGAGTAGAAGGTGCCGGACAGGAACGCCAAGGGTGTGACGATAAAGTTGGTGATGGCCGCCATCTGATCGAACTTGTCGGCAAAAACGCCCGCAACGATGCCCAGGCCGCCAAGGAAGGCTGCGCCAAGGATAACGAAGACCAGTGCGACCAGCGGATGCGCGGGCACGATCTGCAAGACCAGCATCAGCCCGACCCCGATCGCGAGCGCCACGATCACACCGCGCGCAATGGCGCCTGCGAGATACCCAAGCAGCAACTCCAGTCCCGACAGGGGCGGCATCAGCGTGTCCACGATATTGCCCTGCACCTTGGAAATCACGATAGAGGACGAGGTATTGGCAAAGGCGTTCTGGATGACCGTCATCATCATGATGCCCGGCGCCAGGAAAGTCAGGAAGGGGACGCCCATCACGTCGCCCCGTTTTGGCCCTATGGCAATGTTGAAGATCATCAGGAACAGCGCCGCAGTCACCAGGGGGGCAAGCAGGGTCTGGGTCCAGACCACGGTAAAGCGCTTGATCTCGCGCCCGGCCAGGGTTTGCAGACCCAGCCAGTTGACCGCGCCAAAGCGGCGCTCTCCCATACCAACACGATAGGCGGTTTTTGTTTCGCTCATGTGGTTTGCTCCTTCTATGCCCTTGCCCATTTGCGGCCCGAAAAGATCCGTCCGCCCCCCTTTGCATAGCTCTTGAGACGTAAGGTGCAAGACGCCTTGTAACTCGGGCGTCAGTGACTAAAATAGGCGCTTGTATCGGAACTCGATGGCGGCCGCAGGATTATGGGGCCGCTTTCAGCTTGGAAAGGCAACATATGTCCTGGACAGACGAGCGCGTCGAACTGCTCAAGAAAATGTGGGGCGAAGGTCAGTCGGCCAGCCAGATCGCCAAGGAACTGGGTGGGGTGACCCGCAATGCCGTGATCGGCAAGGTGCATCGTCTTGGTCTGTCCAACCGCGCGACCGGTGGCGCCAAGGCCGCCGAACCCAAGGAAAAACCTGCGGCAGCCGCAGCGCCGAAACCGGCGCCAAAGCCCAAGCCGCAGCCCAAGACGGAACCTGCGCGTCCGGCCACCCCGGCCCCGGCCGCCTCGGCAGAGACCAAATCCGCGATGCCTGCGCGCAAGCAGATCATCCCGGCCGGTCAGCCCTTGCCGCCGCAGCCTTCGGCCAATGAAATCAGCCCCGAGGCGCTGGCCAAGGTCAACGAGGTCGAGAAGAAGGCGAAGAAGCTGTCGCTGATGGAACTGACCGAGCGCACCTGCAAATGGCCCGTGGGCGATCCCGCGACCGAGGATTTCTGGTTCTGCGGTCTGCCCGTTCAGCAAGGCAAACCCTATTGCGAAGCGCATGTGGGCGTGGCCTTTCAACCGATGAGCTCGCGCCGCGACCGCAAACGGTAAGCGGAACACCCCAAACGGTTTTGGCCCGGCCTTTTGTGCCGGGCCGTTTCTTTTTCATCGCATGGGCATCAGCGGCCTGCTCGGCTTTGGATGGCGTTTTTGTTTGCGCCCTTGGTGACCCTGTCCACCTGTCTTGCGCCATGCGCGCGGGTCGACCCTGCCTAGTCGCCAGCTGGGGCAGTAGAAGTGAATCCGGGGATCACACGATCAGAGGCCGCTTGCTGCTCGATTCCCGGCCAGTTGCCTTCGGCCCGGTTCAGATTGCCAGAAATGTCCTGTTCCCAGAAGCCCGCCACATTGCGGGTCACGTTGAGATACAGTTTGTCATCCACGATCCGCCACAGGTTCGGATTGCCGGGAGCTTTTCCGCCCTTGGCAACACCATAGGCGCAATGCCCGTCGTATTGCGGGACATAAAATGCCGGATTGGCCAGGAACCGGTCCCGGTTTTCCGTGCTGGCAAAAGCGAAGCGCGCGCCATTGTACTCGGCGGTGATATCGGCACGACCCGGCACCGCAGCAGGCTGGGACTTTCCGACCGGCGCCTGTTGAAGGCTGCGATAGGCCACAACGTCATAGCCTGATACGGCAAAGCCGGTCCTGTCGATATATTGCTCTCCCGCCGATGCGGCGCTCGCAAGGATCAGAGCGGCGATGGCGCCCAGTGCAAAGCTCTTCATGGTCTTTCCTCTCCGATGACTACCGGCTTCTGGCGCAGGCTGCGCCCGCGGCACACCCTTCGATCATATCCTGATCGCAGGGTGTGCGAAGCGCCCCTCACGCGGCTGTGTCCCTGCGTGAGTGCAGCCTCTTCCCTGCGCGCTTGCACGAAAAAGATTGCGCCCCCACCTTCCAGTCATTGGAATTTTCCGAGAGTATCCCGCGCGAAGACGCATTCAGAACCCGGCCGCCTCCATCGCGGTCCGACACCAAACACACAGGGCCAATCAAATGAGCGACACCAGTTACACCCCGCCGAAAGTCTGGACTTGGGACCAGGAGAGCGGCGGGCGTTTTGCCTCCATCAACCGCCCCATCTCGGGCGCGACCCACGACAAGGAGCTTCCAGTGGGCGAGCATCCGTTTCAGCTCTATTCGCTGGCAACACCCAATGGCGTCAAGGTAACCGTGATGTTCGAAGAACTGCTGGCCAAGGGGCACGCGGACGCTGAATATGACGCCTGGCTGATCAATATCGGCGAGGGCGACCAGTTTGGTTCCGGCTTTGTCGACATCAACCCCAACTCCAAGATCCCGGCCCTGATGGACCGCAGCGGCGATGAACCCGTGCGCGTCTTCGAGTCCGGTTCGATCCTGGTGCACCTCGCCGAAAAGTTCGCAGAGTTCCTGCCGGCTTCGGGCCCCGCGCGCACCGAGGTGATGAACTGGCTGTTCTGGCAGATGGGCAGCGCACCCTACCTCGGGGGCGGGTTCGGCCATTTCTACGCCTATGCGCCCGAGAAATGGCAGTATCCGATCGACCGCTTCGCGATGGAGACCAAGCGTCAGCTCGATGTCCTGGACCGTCAACTGGCCGACAACGATTTCATTGCGGGGGATGAGTACACCATCGCCGATATCGCGATCTGGCCCTGGTACGGCCAGTTGGTTCTGGGCCGTCTCTATGAAGCTGCCGAGTTCCTGGACGTGGAAAGCTACAAGAATGTGATGCGCTGGGCCAAGGCCATCGACGCCCGCCCCGCCGTCAGCCGCGGCCGCATGGTCAACCGCGCCTTTGGCGAGTTGCATACCCAGCTGCGCGAACGCCATGCCGCCAGCGACTTTGAAACGCGCACTCAGGACAAGCTGGAAGCGGAAGAGTCCTGAGGCCACAATCGCGGCCCACAATCGCGGGCCGTGATCCTCGGCTGTGATCTTGGGCCGTTGCGCTCCCGCGCGCGCAGGCTCAGCCCGGCCGATGGCCGCCATGAGCCTTGACGCCCTTGGGCCCGGCGCCGCAGCACAGCTGCGGCGCGGACTTCCCGGGCGGACACATTTCTCAGTATCTGGAATTCAGTCCACCAAGCGCACCCGCAGCGCCGCGCAAAGCGCGGCGCCTGGCCCGCCCGGCAGATACAAACCTCGGACGACTACTTCAGGCGGGGCGGCTTATCGGGGTCACTTCCCGGCATGGATGGCTGATACACCTGAGCCTCCTGCGGCCGAGGCAGTTCGAACCGCAGTCCGACGCGGGCAAGACTGGCCGCTGCCGGATCGGACTGCGCAAAGAACCCCACATCCAGCGCCCCGGCTTCGATCCCGGAAAAGGTCAGCGCTTCGCCGACCGCCTTGGCCAGAGCGCCTCGTGCGCCGTCCTTGGCATCGATGATCCCCAACAGATGCCCCCTGCCCCCACCCTGGTAGGTCACGGCCACAAGGTAAGCCGAATGCGCCAGACCTGCCGCGGTGGCAAGCTTGGCATCCAGAGCCGTCAAAACTGCCTCCGGCAGGCCCTTGGGTGGAAGAAAACTCTCGACTTCTGCCTCCACCTCGTCCGGCGCATGGCCAAGCGTCGTCTGAAGCCAGATGACAGCCTCGGGCGGAATCAGCATGGCCGAAGGCGCAACCTCCAGGTTGACCCCAAGACCAATCCCCTGACCCGCCAGCATCTGCACGATCCCCCGCCCGGACAAAGCCGCATACGGAACAGTACGCCCCGCGAACTCCGCCAGACGTTCTTCCCTGTCAAAGACGAGCACAAACCGCCCCTCCGGCGTGTCAAACAGCGCAGGCTCCAACCTGTCGCCCTCGACCTCCTTTTCCAGCATCAGGAACAGCTCGCAATCCGAGAGCCGTTCATAGAACCGCAGGCGGGCCGTATCCGATGCGGGATCCGCCTCCATCTGCGCATGGGCCTGATCCAGTTGGGTGGGCAAAGTCATCTCATCAGCTCCTTGACCCGCGCCTGCAAGGCAGGCAGCAGATCCGTTTCAAACCACGCGTGGCGTTTCAGCCATGCGGTATTGCGCCACGACGGATGAGGCAAGGGAAAGATCCGCGGCGCATGTTCGCGCCAGCCCATGACACGGTCCGTGACGCGCATCGAACCGCCAAGGTGGTACTTCTGGGCATGCCCGCCGACAAGAATGGTCAGCTCGATCTCCGGTAAAGCCTGCATCACCTGCGCCCGCCAGGTACGAGCGCAGAGCCGCGGCGGCGGCAGATCCGCCTTTTTTGCATCATACCCCGGAAAACAAAAGGCCATGGGAACGATCGCAACCTGCTCTTTATCATAGAATCGCGCCTCGTTCAGACCGAGCCATTCGCGCAGCCTGTCCCCTGACGCATCCGTAAAGGGGCGTCCGCTTTCGTGAACCCTGGCGCCCGGTGCTTGACCCGCAATCAGGATGCGCGCGGAGGGGCGAAACCAAATCACCGGCCGGGGAGAATGACGGGTCGCTGTCCCGGCAAATCGCTCTGCGCACAGGCGGCATTCGGCAATCTGCTGTTCCAAGGCTTGCCCTGTCTCCATCCGCTCCCCCGTCACTGTTTCACAAATGGCAACAAAAAGCATATACTTACAGGGTACTCTGCCAATGACGAAACACAGGCGTTTGTCTCGTTTTCCAAGATGCAGCGCGGCAAAATGCTAACACTTCCTTTCAAAAAAGGTTCACACTTTGACACAACAAAGCCCGATTCCCCCCGTAGGACGTTAATATTATTCAGCTATCCAGAACGGATACAATCAGAATGAGATCGCCTTCCAAGCCATCTGTTGATCGGGTGGATTGGGGGACAGCAAGACAACCAGAGCCGGAGAGCGGACGAACAGGCAAGACCGGAAGACGCGATGCTTGAGTTTGAAAATGTCAGCAAGTCCTTTTGGACAGGCAAACAGCACAAGGTGATCCTCGACCGGGTTTCCTTTCGGGTAGAGATTGGCAAATCGGTCGGTATTCTGGCGCCCAACGGGACGGGCAAGACGACATTGATCAACATGATGGCCGGTCTGGAAAAACCCGATGAAGGAGAGATCCGGCGCGGCTGCAAGATCTCATTCCCGCTTGGTTTCATGGGCGGCGTGATCAGCCGCCTTTCCGGGATGGACAACAGCCGCTACATTGCCAAGCTCTATGGGCTGGACCCGGACTATGTCGAAGCCTATTGCCGCTGGCTTTGCGGGCTGGGTGAGTATTTTGATCAGCCCATTGGCACCTACTCTTCGGGGATGCGCGCCCGCTTCAGTTTTTCTTTGATGCTGGCTCTGGACTTCGACATCTATCTGATCGACGAAGGCATGCCCAGCACGACCGACGTGGAGTTCAACCGCAAAGCCGGTGAAATCCTGCAGGAACGCCTGCAGACCACGACAATCATCATCGTGTCTCACCAGCCCAAGACGCTGGAGAAATTCGCGCGCTCCGCAGCGGTGTTGATGGACGGACACCTGCACATGTTTGAAACCTTGGAAGAAGCGAAACAGCTCTATGACTACCAAACCCAAGGCTAAGAAGTTCCGGATCCGTCGAAGCACCGGCGCCGCGGGCGGACAAGGCGCCGAGGCCGTTGCCGCGCGCCCGGTGGAGACGCCGGTTCCCGGAAGCAGTGCCCGGTCCGCCAGCGACTCCGCGCGGGCAGACACAAAGCCAGCAGACTCAAAGCCACCGGCCCAAGACGCCGCAGAGACACTGCGCGCAGGACAGGTCAGCAGCGCCCGCGAAATGAAGGCCTCTACCGATATCGACGACATCCGGCGCGAGGGGCTGACAGGCCGAGAATTGCGCCTTGCGCGCCGGGTAGCCCAGCAGCACAATCTGCCTGTGACTTCCGACTTCGAGGCCGTGCGCCTGCTCCGTCTCAAGGGCATCGACCCTTTCAAACGTGCCAACATGCTTGAACTGGTGGTGCCGCAGAACACAGCCCGGCCAGAAGGCACGCCGACCCCCGGCGCAATCCAGCTGCCACAGACTGTCCCGGCCGCCAAGACGTCTCTGCCATCGACGGAATTGAGCCCGGCGGAGCGCCGGAACCGTGAAATCCAGGGAATTCAACGCGATCTTGCCCGAAGACGTCGGCGCAAGCTTGGCCTTCTTCTGGCCCGTCTCGCGTTTTTCGTCATGCTGCCCACGCTGATTACGGGTTACTATTTCTACAAGATCGCAACCCCGATGTACGCAGCCAAGTCCGAGTTTCTGGTTCTAAAGGCCGACAGCGTCGGCGGCAGCGCCATGGGGGGATTGCTTAGTGGAACCCAGTTTGCCACCAGTCAGGATTCGATCGCCGTACAAAGCTATCTGCAATCCAAAGAGGCGATGCTACGACTGGATCAAGAAGTGGGGTTCAAATCCCATTTCACCCAGAACTGGATCGATCCGATCCAGCGCTTGAACCCCGATGCATCGAACGAAGAAGCCTACAAGACCTACCAGCGAAACGTCAAAATCGGCTATGATCCGACCGAGGGCATGATCCGCATGGAGGTGACTGCAGCCGACCCCGAGGTCTCTGCAGAGTTCTCGCGCCGCCTGATCACCTATGCTCAGGAAAAGGTGAACCATCTTTCGGAACAAAAGCGGTCCGATCAGGTGGGCGAAGCCGAAGCTGCCCTTGCCCTTGCCGAAACACAGCGCCGCGAAGCGCAAGAGCAACTCGTACGCCTGCAGCAGAAGGGCGCCGTGCTTGACCCGGAGGGCGTGATCATGTCGCTACGCTCGCAGATCTCGACCTTCGAGGTCCAGCTTCAGGAAAAACAGCTGGAACTGGCAGCCCTTCTGGACAACACCCGCCCCAACCGGGCCAAGGTAGACGGAGCCGAGGCTGACATCGCCCGCCTGGAGGCCTTGATCCAGCGGCTGAACGACCGGATGACAAATGCCTCGGCAGGCGAAAACTCGCTTGCCAGCCTCAGCGTCCAGATCCAGATGGCCCAGGCCGACCTCGCGACCCGCGATCTGATGCTGCAATCGGCCTTGCAGCAAGTGGAAACCACCCGCATGGAGGCCAACCGCCAAGTGCGTTACCTGACCACCGCCTCCGAACCTGTGCCAAGCGAGGAAGCCTCCTATCCGCGCAAGTTCGAAAATACGATTTTGGCTTTCCTGATCTTTTCCGGTATCTACCTGATGTGTTCGCTCACAGCATCCATTCTCCGGGAACAGGTATCTTCATAAAGCCATGAAACACATCGACATCGCCGGGTTGACCATCGGCAATGACTGTCCGCTGACAGTGATTGCCGGCCCTTGTCAGCTGGAAACCGCCGATCATGCCCGCATGATTGCGGCAAGAATGAAAGAGGCCTGTGAGGCCGCCGGGGCGCAGTATGTGTTCAAGGCTTCATACGACAAAGCCAATCGAACCTCGCTGTCCGGCATGCGCGGCCTCGGCATAGACGAGGGACTGAAGGTGCTCGGCGATATTCGCCGGGAATTCGATGTCCCCGTCCTGACCGACGTTCACACCGAGGATCAATGCGCCGTGGCCGCCGAGGCCGTGGACATCCTGCAGATCCCTGCGTTTCTCTGCCGTCAGACAGACATGCTGCTGGCGGCGGGACGCACCGGAAAGGCAGTCAACATCAAGAAGGGGCAATTCCTTGCGCCCTGGGACATGGCCAATGTGGTCGCCAAGGTCGAAAGCACCGGCAACGAGAACATCCTGCTGACCGAGCGTGGCGCATCCTTCGGATACAACACGCTCGTGGCCGATATGCGGTCTTTGCCAATCATGGCGCAGACCGGCTACCCCGTTGTCATGGACGCAACCCACGCCGTACAACAGCCGGGTGGACAGGGCGGATCATCCGGTGGAAAGCGTGAATTTGCCCCTGTCATGGCCCGCGCTGCTGTCTCATTGGGCATTTCTGCCGTTTTTATTGAAACTCACGAAGATCCTGATCGCGCGCCCTCGGATGGGCCGAATATGATCTACCTCGATGATATGCCAAAACTGGTTGAAACGCTCATGGCCTTCGATCGTCTGGCAAAAGCAAACCCGATTACGATTTAAAACCCGAAAGGGACCTTTTATGCCTAAACCCATCTCTCCAGTGACGCCCAATACCTGGTCCTTTCTGCGCGATCCGATGATTACGCCCACCGGTTTTCGCGAATATGACGCCCGCTGGAAATACCCCGAGGAAATCAACCTGCCGGGCATGACAGCGCTTGGTCTGGGTCTTGGCACCCAGATGCACAAGCGCGGGATCGAGCCGGTCATTGCTGTCGGAAACGACTACCGCGACTATTCTCTGGCGATCAAACAGGCGCTGATCCTGGGCCTCATGCAGGCGGGGATCCAGGTCAAGGACATCGGTCCGGCTGTCTCTCCCATGGCGTATTTTGCCCAGTTCCACCTGGATGTGCCTGCCGTGGCCATGGTCACCGCCAGCCACAACCCCAACGGCTGGACCGGGGTCAAGATGGGCTTTGACCGCCCGCTGACCCATGGCCCCGACGAGATGGCAGAGCTGCGCGACATCGTGCTGAACGGCGAAGGTGTTGCCCGCGAGGGTGGCTCTTATGAATTCGTCGATGGCGTCAAGGAAGCCTATCTTGACGATCTGGTGGGCGATTTCAAAATGACCCGCAAGCTGAAGGTGGTCTGCGCCACCGGCAACGGAACGGCGTCGGCCTTTGGGCCTGAGCTGTTCGAACGGATCGGTGTCGAGGTGGTCCCCAGCCACAATAAGCTGGACTACACCTTCCCCAACTACAACCCCAACCCCGAAGCCATGGAAATGCTTCATGACATGTCGGACACCGTCAAAGCCTCGGGTGCGGATTTCGCGCTGGGGTTTGACGGCGATGGCGATCGCTGCGGCGTGGTGGACGACGAGGGAGAAGAAATCTTTGCCGACAAGGTGGGCGTCATCATGGCCCGTGACCTCAGCAAGATCTACCCCAACGCAACCTTCGTGGCGGATGTGAAATCCACCGGGCTGTTTGCATCGGATCCCGAGCTGCAGAAGAACGGCGTCACTGCCGACTACTGGAAAACCGGCCACAGCCACATGAAACGGCGGGTAAAGGAAATCGGTGCGCTGGCCGGATTCGAAAAGTCTGGCCACTACTTTCTGGCCGAGCCCGTGGGACGTGGCTATGACTGCGGCATGCGCGTGGCTGTCGAGATCTGCAAGCTGATGGACCGCAACCCGGACATGAAAATGTCGGACCTGCGCAAGGCCCTGCCCAAGACCTGGTCAACCCCGACCATGTCCCCCTATTGCGCCGATACCGAAAAATACACCGTTCTGGAGCGACTGGTGGAGAAACTGGTCGCCAAGGCCGAAGCCGGAGAGACCGTCGCAGGCCGCCCGATCAAAGAGGTGGTCACGGTCAATGGTGCCCGCGTGATCCTGGACAATGGCTCCTGGGGGCTGGTGCGCGCATCCTCGAACACGCCGAACCTCGTGGTGGTCTGCGAAAGCAGCGAAAGCGAAGCGGAAATGCGCGCGATCTTTGCCGACATCGATGCGGTGATCCGCACCGAGCCCCTGGTGGGAGATTACGATCAGACCATCTGATCGGAAGGCTTTAGAGGTATTTCGCCTGGCTTGCGCCAGTCGACCGGCGCGCCCACCTTTGGTGGGCGCGCTGCTGTTTACAAAGGATGCGCTCCTAGGATCCGTACTCAGTTACCCTGCAACAGCCGCAAGAGCTGCTCTTTGGCCTCCTGCTCGATCCGGTCCTTGATCACCTCGTTCAGATCCGCATCAGGCGCGATCTCGGTCTCCAGCTCCTCGCTCAGCTTTTCACGCACCCGCTCCTTGGCCTGATCCTCGATCTCTTCGACCTTGGGGCGCAGGGCAGATTGCAGATCCGGGCGGATCTTGGGCGCACTCCAGGGACCGGTGATGGCCACCGGGATAGACAGTCCAACTCCGCCGTCGGAGCCTTGCAGCGTTGGCGTGAAGCGATAGTCGAGATCACGCGCACCAAGGCCGATCCGCCCGGCACCGTCAGCTCTCAGCCCCTTGATCGACACCAGAAGATCCGGGTTCTGCAGATTGCCATCCTTCATCGTGTAGCCACCGGTCAGACTATCGAAGACAGTGCTGCCGCCGTTGCCGCGCCCCGCGCGCATCAACCCTTCCAGATCGAAGCCGGTGAAAAAGCCCTTGCCGACCTCAAGCCACCCCTTGCCGCTGAGCGAGCGCATGATCGCATCGATCGAGTTGCCAACACCGAGAAACTCCAGTTCGCCCAGGGCCGCACCATGCAGCCGCGAATAGCCCGCCGTCTGCCCCAAGGCCTGCTCCAGCTGAATATCGTTGAATGCCAGCTTGCCCCCCACGGAAAGGCCGCTGCGATTGTTGGCCACAAGCTGGCCCGTGACCTGCCCTCCAAACAGGGCGGCAGGCTGCGCGGTCATGACGGCCCGGGCACGATCGATTGTCAGCGTGAGCTTGCTTTCCCCAAGGCTGTATCCCGCAGCACTGAGGCTCTTGAAGGTCAGGACAGCCGTGCCATTGACAGTCGAAAGTGCAGAGGCATCGATCCGCTCCATTGGCCAGCCGTCGGCGCCGACCCCGCCGCCGGAACCAGAGCCACCGCCGGAGGTCCCAGTCGCCAGCCCCGGAAAGGACAACGCACCTGCCGACAGCTGCGCGGTCACCTCTGGGACGTCCTTCAGGACAAGATCCAGCGCCCCCTGGATCAGGTTTCCATCGAGATCAAGCGACAGATCCCGCAGGGCAAGGCGCCCATCCGGGGTGTATGTCGCATCCGCCCCAACCACGGCAGCCTGACCTGTGCCCTTGGGCAGGGCCACGTCTGCCGCCCCGAATGCGCCAGCAAAGGCGGCCGTGTCCGAGGTCTTGAGCGTGATGCGACCGCTTCCTGCGCCGTCAATCCCGGCGCGACCGTCAAAACGCAAGACGCCACCGGGCGCCGTCACCGTTGCGCCCACCGAAGATACCTTGCCCGCAAGGAACTCTGAAAAGGTGCCAACCTCGCCGTTGATCTGAACCGGAGCCCCGGCTGGACGCAAAGTTGCCTCCATGTTCACGGTACCGCCCGGATCCGGCCAGCTGAGCGCCAGATCCACCGCCTTCATTTCGACCACCTCTCCGCCGTGTGGCGCATAGCGCAAAGAGGCGCTGGTCAGGACCAGCTTTTCGATCTGCACCGGCAAAGCAGCACTAGCCGTCTCGGGATCAGGTGAGGCAGCGGCCGAATGGCCGACCTCGGCATCCGGGGTCATCACCCAGTTGCCGGTCCCGTCAGCCCGCGTGGCCAGATTGAGATGCGGCAGCAGCGCCGTGATTTCGGTCACCCGCACCTTGCCGCGCAACAGATCAGCTGCCGATACGCCAATGGACATCCGCGCGGCCTGCAGCATCGGCTCAGGCCCCGCCCAATCGGCATTGGAAAGAGTCACCCGCTCGGTCCTGACCCCCAGCACCGGCCAGAGTGTGAAGCCTACATCGCCCTGGAATTCCAGCTTGCGGCCGGTCTGCGCTTCAAGCTGCTGCGCCGCGAGAGATGCCACTTTTTCCCCCGGCAGCATCATCACGACGCCAATGAGCAGCGCCAGCGTCAAGACAATTGCCGAAAGAACCCGAATGATCAGCCGCATAGCGCCCTCCCCTGCCTGTAGGGCCAAGGATACAGCGCGCCCCGACGGGTGCAATAGCCGGGCAAAAGAACCGCCTTCGAAATCCGGCCCGTTCTTCGGTCTTCAGTCCACAAGATGCCTAGGATGGCGAGTTGCCTTCCACCAGTGCCCCCCAAAGGTCATACTCCCCGGCCTCGTCCACCTCGACGGTGACCAGATCCCCGACGTTCAGACCTTCGGCACCCTCGTCGATAAAGAGGTTACCGTCGATTTCCGGCGCGTCGGCCTTGGTGCGACAGGTGGCGATGCCGTCCGCGTCGATGTCGTCGACAATGACCTGGCAGATCTGGCCGACCTTGGCCGCCAGCTTGGCCTCGGAAATGGCCTGCGCCTTTTCCATGAAGCGTTCCCAGCGCTCCTGCTTGATCTCTTCGGGCACGTGATCCGGCAGATCGTTAGAGCGCGCCCCGGCCACGTTTTCATACTTGAAGCAGCCCACCCGGTCGAGCTGCGCCTCATCCATCCAGTCCAGCAGATGCTGAAACTCGGCCTCGGTTTCTCCGGGATAGCCCACGATGAAGGTCGAACGCAGGGTGATGTCCGGGCAAATCTCGCGCCAGGCGCGGATTTCATCCAGCGTTCTGGCCGCCGCCGCAGGGCGCGCCATGCGTTTCAGCACATCCGGGTGGGCGTGCTGAAACGGAATGTCCAGATAGGGCAGAAGGGCGTTGTCCGGGTCCGCCATCAGCGGGATCAGCTCGCGCACGTGGGGGTACGGGTAGACGTAGTGCAACCGCACCCAGAGGTCCGAAGCGGGCGCCAGCTCGCCCAGCGCGCGGGAGAGGTCAGTAATATGGCTGCGGATCTCTCCGTCTTTCCACGGGTTCACGTCATACTTGCGATCCAGCCCATAGGCCGAGGTGTCCTGGCTGATGACCAGAAGCTCCCGCACGCCCGCGTTCACCAGCTTCTCTGCCTCGCGCAGCACCGCATGGGCCGGGCGCGAGGCAAGACGTCCGCGCATGTCGGGGATGATGCAGAACTTGCACTTGTGATTGCACCCTTCCGAGATCTTCAGATAGCTGAAATGGCGCGGGGTCAGGCTGACACCGGTTGCAGGCAACAGGTCGACAAATGGATCGGGCGCAGGCGGCACGGCGGCGTGCACGGCATCCAGCACCTGTTCGTATTGATGCGGGCCGGTGACCGCCAGGATGCGCGGGTGATGCTCGCGGATGTAATCCGGCTCGGCCCCCAGACAGCCCGTGACGATGACCTTGCCGTTTTCCTTCAGCGCCTCGCCAATGGCCTCAAGGCTTTCAGCCTTGGCGCTGTCGAGAAACCCGCAGGTGTTGACGATCACCGCATCGGCGCCCGCGTAATCGGCAGAGATGCCATAGCCTTCGGCGCGCAGCCGGGTCAGGATCCGCTCGCTGTCCACCAGTGCCTTGGGGCAGCCAAGGGACACCATTCCGAGGGTCGGCTGGCCCTCGCGAGGCGCGTCACCAAACTGGGCTTTGGGGGCAAGGTCGGGGCGGAGATCTGGCGGATTGCTTGTCATGGCTGCGCATATAGTACGCGAACCAAGGTTTGGGAATGGATGTTTTCGCCTGACAGCTCCGCGCCGCATAGCGGCGCCGGGCCCAAGGCCGCCAGCGGGTCTTGGCGCAGCCAAGGCAGGCGCGGGCGCGGGAGCACGCCGCGTTGGCGCCCCCGGCGGACCGGGATCAGGCGATGGGCATTGGAACGGACCAGGGTCACTCCGCAGTGGCGTCTTGCGCCCCGCGCAGGCTGCGCAGGCGGTCGGCGTTGTTGCACCCGTCTGGCGCCTCTGAGGCATGCTCATGGACGGCCAGCCAGCGTTCGCATTTTTCAGCGCAATCGCAGGCCCTGCAGCGGTTGACCATCCTCGCCCATTCCGCAGGAGATATCTTCCCGTCGGCAAAGGCCTTTGCCAGATCCACGTCAACGGTCTTCGCCATGAGACCGAACAGTCTCAGGTGGACGAGCGCATCACCCAGTGGCTGCATGATGAAACCTCTTGTTTGCGAAGTGACTTACGTTGTGACGACCAGTCCCTGTCCCAATCACTCGGACGGCTCTCGCAGGTATCCCAGCAAATCTCTGTTGCGGCAGTAGTCAGGGGTATCTCCTGCGATCGCCTCTCCCTTTTGGGACTGCAGCCAGACCGCGCATGTGTCAGGATGCGCACAGCGCCTGCAGCGCAGGACAGCCTCGCCGATTTCGTCAAAGTCGAGCCGCCCCGCGATGGCTTCTTCCTGCAGGTCCAACCCGAGCGAGCGCCCCATGTCGTCAAACAGGGCCGCATGCGTCCTGAGTGTGCCTCTCTCCCTGAGTGAGCAATCATCCATCGCGTGTTCTCCCGGTTGCGTTGCAGGCAAAAGGGTATCAGGGAAGGGAAAATCCACCTTGATGCAGGTCAATGCGCCCCGCCACGCACCACGGGGCTGCGTCAGAGATCCGCCAGATAGGCGCGCACCGCGTCCTGAACGCGGCGAAACCGGTCGCCGCCCAGTTTCTTGCCCCCGTACCAACGGGTGACGACGATCATGTGGTCACTCAGCCCCTCGCGCTCCATCATGCGCAGGATGACCATGCCCGCGCCGCTTTCTCCGTCGTCCGCCTTGAGGCCGCCGGTGGGCAGGATGGCCGCCCAGGTGTTGTGGGTCGCCTTGGCGTAGGCACGCTCTGTCTTGAGTTCGGCCAGCATCGCATCCACTTCCTCGCGCGAAGAGACCTTCGCACCGCTTACCGCGTAGCGCGAGCCGCGATCAGTCAGGACAACACCGAGCTTGCGCAGATCCACCATCCCCAGGCTCAGTTCAGCCCGTAGCGTGTGATGGTATCCTGCACGGTACGGACCCGGTCCGGATTGGCGGGGTGGGTGCCGAGGAACCTGTCACCGGGATCCGGCAGCCTGTCAAAGAATCTCACTCCGACGCTGGGACGGTAGCCGGCCTTGTGGGTGATGAGGGTGCCGAGCCTGTCTGCCTCCAGTTCGAACTCCTTGGAATAACTGCGCGCGCCAACAATAGCGCCAAGATCCTGTGCATTCGATATTTCGGCAGCGTTTGCCCCTGCGAGGCTCGCAAGACCCGCAAGCAGAACCGAGCCGGCAACGGCATTCTGCTGCTGGCGCGCCAGGTGCCCTTCGATGTGGTGCGCAGCCTCATGAGCCATGACAAAGGCCAGCTCGTCCTGGTTGGCGATCTGCCCCAGCATGGAGCGCGTAAAGGTGATGACCGGGCGGCCAGCGCTGGACAGGCTCTGATAGGCATTTGGCGGAGCCTGAGGGTCGGGGTCGATCCCGATCGCAAAATCGCAGTTCATACCTTGGGTCTGGGTCCGGCAGGTCTGCTCGGCCACGGGCTCCACCCGCGCCTTGACCGTAGCAAAGGCACCCAGGGCTTCTTGTGGAGATAATCCGGCAACTCTGCCGCCAGCGCCGCCGGAGCTTGGAGCATCCGGGGTCTGAAGCGGCGGCACCGGTACCGAACAGGCCGCCAAGACCCCAAGAAGCAAAGTCAAAATCACATAGCGCATAAGGCCATCCTTGTCTTCATCGCACAGTCATAAGAGCCGGACAGCGCAAGGATCAACCACCCATCCGGATCTATCAAGCCGCTCTCTGCGTTTTCGGCCTGCCAGAGCGCCTTTTCGCCCGCAGGACCACTTGCCAATCCGAGCAAGGCAATGGCAAAATCGAACCATGTTTACCATCGAACACGAATTCGACTCGACCATCGTGACCCTCGTTGATGAAGGCGAGGCTCCGCTTCTGGAAGATGTCATCATCAACGCCTTCTCAGAATGCGTCACGGTAGAACAATTTGATCCCCGCACCGACCGTGTGGAAAAAATCACCCTGTCATACGGACAGCTTCGCGATCTGGCAGCCGCGCTGGACCTGCCAGAGGGTGTCTATCGTCTGGTCCCTGAGGGGGCCGAGGGCACCAAGGAGTAAGGCTCAGCCGATCCCGGCTGCTCCGCCCGCCAGAACAAAGACCTTGTCACGCGACGCCGCACCCCGTTGCAGTTTAAGATCCGAGGGCGCAACACCCAATGCGCTTGCGAGAAGAGCGCGAACCGCATCGTTTGCCTTTCCGTTTTCGGGTGCCGCTGTCACAAGCACCTTCAGCCCCTCTCCTGTCCGCTGGACAGCATTGCCAGACGCCCTTGGAACAGCCCGAACCGAAATGCTCGCTCCGGGCACTGCAAGGTCAGAAAGGTCAGGCAAATCTCTTTTCTTGGGTCGCCTCATGTTCGCTCCGTGTCGAATTTACTCCACCTCACGTTGAAACCCCCTATACATGGGCGCCCCAACCGGGTCACACTGCCCTAACATATCGCTATCCGGTGTCACAAATGGCTCAGTCGCATTCTGCATACAGCCCTTTCGACAAGGAAACTTGTGTGCGCGATTTTCTGAATGCCGCCTTTGGGGGCGCCTCTCCAGGCAAGATCGAGCGTTTCATCGTCGAAGGCGCTACCTATCGTGGTGCCGTCACCAGTGGGGAAGAACTCCCGATAACGGAATGGGCAGAGCTGGCTCATGTGGTGCGCGGGCTTATTGGCCGGACCGTATTCAGAGTGGAAAACAAGGTCGAAGAGCGCGATTGGATCTCGCTGCGGATACATATCACGGCAACATGCCTTGCAACCGGCAAGGAGATCGAAACCTATGACTGTCTCATGGTTCGTTTCGAGGGCGACAAGATTGCCGAATACATTGGGCACATGGACTACATAAGCTTTTTCGAGCAGTTGGAACTGGTTCCCTCGGGCGCGCTGCATGCCTGCCTCAGCGGCCAAAGGCTTGTCTGGGAATAGCTGGTCACAAGCCCGCGCCACTTAACTCTTTATCCTGCAGCGAAAACCTGGCTATCTTCACACGCGCCGATGGACCGGCGCGAATTGGCAGACCTCCCGGTCGGGGGCACGGGCTCAGCACACCCGCAAACACCACCCGGACCGACATGCCAGCCGGCCCTCACCCCCTTGAAACAGCTTGGCTGGCCAACATATAAACCACAAATGTAAAAAGGTTTCACATATGCCAGAACGCAATGACGCCGCCCTGGAGTTTCTTCTGACACGCCGGTCGCGGCCTGCAAAGACTCTGACTGCGCCAGCCCCCAGCCGCGAAGAGCTGTTGCCGCTTCTGACCGCTGCGGCGCGCACCCCGGACCACGGCAAGCTCGAACCCTGGCGCTTCATCGTGGTCGAAAAACCGGCCATGGCACGGCTGGCGGACCTGACAACCGCCGCAGGCGAGCGGCTTGGCAAATCGCGGGAAGACATCGCAAAGGGGCGCAGCCAGTTCGATCTGGGCCAACTTGCCGTTGTCGTGGTCGAGGTTCAGACCGAGAGTGCGAAGATTCCCCCAGTCGAGCAGACCTATTCTGCCGGCGCCGTTTGCCTGGCCCTTTTGAATGCAGCCCTTGCTGCGGGCTGGGGCGCGAACTGGCTCTCCGGCTGGGTCAGTCACGACCGCCGGTTCTGCGAAGAGGCCTTCTCGCTCGCCCCCAATGAGCGCATTGCCGGGCTGATCCACATCGCAACCGAAGGCGCAAAACCACCCGAACGTCCGCGCCCGGACGTGGAACGCATTACCAGCTGGATGATTGAATGATATTTGACGCTTTTTTCAAGACGCTCGCCCAGACAGGGGACCCTCGCTTCCGCAAGGTTCTGATGCTTGGAGTCGGGCTGACGCTGGCCCTTTTGATGGGAACCTATGTGCTTTTCTTCTTTGGGGTGCAGTGGCTGGTCGGCCCTCAGGTGACCCTCCCGATCCTCGGCGAAGTCACATGGCTGGACGATATCCTGTCCATCGGTTCGATTTTCCTGATGATGGTCCTGTCGGTGTTCCTGATGATCCCGGTTGCATCGGCCATCACCTCGCTGTTTCTGGATGAGGTCGCACAGGCCGTGGAGGATCGGCACTACCCTCACCTGCCAAAAGCCACAGAGCCAAGCTTTTTGGAGGGGCTGCGGGATACGGTGAGCTTCCTTGGCGTGCTCGTCATCGCAAACCTCCTTGCGCTGGCGCTCTATTTCATGTTTCCGCCGGTGGCCATGTTCATTTTCTGGGGGCTGAACGGGTTCTTCCTGGGGCGGGAATACTTCACGCTTGCCGCGGCACGGCGCATCGGTCTGCCCGAGGCGCGCAGGATGCGCAGGCAGCACATTGGAACGATCTGGCTGGCGGGAACGCTGATGGCAATGCCGTTGTCGGTTCCCGTGTTGAACCTGGTCATTCCGATTTTGGGCGCCGCGACGTTCACCCATTTGTTTCACGGGCTGTATCGGCAAGGCTGAGGCACGGAAGCTCTACAGAGGCTCTCCCGCGGTTCTCCCTCGCCTGCGGCACACGGTCAGAAGCTGATGCCCCTTGGCAGACTTGGGCCCGGCGGCGCGCCATGCGCGGCGCCGGGCCCAAGGGGAGGAGATCTTTTCAGAAAAGACCGACGACGGGCGGGAGGCGCCCGCCTCATGTCTTCGGATCAGCTCGGGTCGGGCAGGCGATCAAACCAGTCGAAATCATTGACGCTGATCACACCGGACAGGATGATCCCTGCGACGATGGCCCAGATGACAAAAGAGGCGAAAGTGGTGATCCAGGCCTTTTGTTTGAGATAGTGGTTCTCGGGCGCCCCGGCGTGGGTTCCGGGCACGATCTCGCCTTTGTCCCCCTGAGTCTCCAGCCGGATCGGGATCACGATCAGAAAGGTCATGAACCAAATCACCGCATATAGCACCAGTCCGGATGTTATGCCCATCGCCCCGTCACTCCAAAAGCTCCGCGCCCCAGTCGGCGCGGGCTACAGATAGGATCAAACCTGCTCCAGTTCCACCAGGCAGCCGTTGAAATCCTTCGGATGAAGGAACAAAACCGGCTTGCCATGAGCGCCGATCTTCGGCTCGCCCGATCCGAGCACCCGAGCGCCCTGCGCCTTCAAGTGATCGCGGGCTGCAAGGATGTCTTCCACCTCGTAGCAAACATGGTGAATGCCGCCCGACGGGTTCTTTTCCAGAAAGCCCTTGATCGGAGAGTCCTCACCCAGGGGGTACAGCAACTCAATCTTCGTGTTGGGGAGTTCGATGAACACAACGGTTACGCCATGATCCGGCTCATCCTGCGGCGCGCCGACCTTGGCGCCGAGGGCATCGCGATACTGGGCCGAAGCCGCCTCAAGGTCCGGCACGGCAATGGCAACATGGTTCAATCGACCGATCATGACGGGTGTTCTCCTCTGACATCCTGTTTCGCCCTTCAATACGGGCAGCAGGGTTCGGCTGGCAAGTGCGCCAAACCGCACGGGACGCGGCGTCCGGGCCAAAACCTCTCAAACATGTCCACCGCGCGTTAACCTGTAATTAGCCTCAAATCCATAGCGTCGAGCGCGTATCCCGCAAGGAGTATGAGTTATGGACGATTCGGAACTGTTTGCTGCCGCCCAGCGTTTGCCCACCAAGCGGCGCCCCCTTCTTGGCCTGACCATTCTGGTGGTCGAGGACAGTCGCTTTGCCTGTGAGGCCTTGCGCCTTCTTTGCCTGCGAAGCGGCGCCCGCATTCGCCGCGCGGACTGTCTGAAATCGGCCCGCCGCCACCTGAAAGAATACCGCCCCTCCGTGGTGATTGCCGATGTGGGGCTGCCGGACGGCTCTGGCACCGAACTCATCTCCGAAATCAGCCGCGTCACACCTCGCGTCTCGGTGATCCTTGCGATATCAGGTGATGAAACCAAAGCCGCTGAGGCCATCGAGGCGGGAGCCGACGGTTTCCTGGCCAAACCCATCACCTCGCTCGCAGCCTTCCAGCAGGCGATCCTGTGCCGTCTGCCCGCCGACCGGCAGCCCGCGGGCCTGCAAGAGCTGACAGATGAAACAATCGAACCGGACCTCCTCGCCTTCCGCGACGACATGGCCCATGCGGCCGATGTTCTGAGCGAAGACCAGGAAGGCAAGGCCCTCGACTACCTGGCGCAGTTCGTCGCCGGTGTGGCGCGAAGCGCAGGCGACGGCCCCCTGGCCAAAGCCGCCACGAACCTCGCCAAGTCCCGTATGGACGGCCTGCCGGTGGGCGCGGAAACCGCCATTCTGGCCGGAATGGTTCAGGAACGTCTCGAACGGAAAATCGCAATCTGACATGCTCGAAGTAATACTGATCGCCCTGACCACCCTGGGCATCGCCCTCTACCTGCAGGCCCGCCAAGCCGCCCGTGGAATCAGAGAGAACCGAGATCGGCAAAGGAGCGAACCCCTAGTCATTTACAGTTCTGATCGGTGAAGCAGGCAGATTAAAAGCCGTCATCAAAACGATAAGCCCGGAGACACGCCCCGGGCTTTTTCATTTTCTGCGACCTGACGCGCGCACTACTGGTCTTGCGGAATCACGCGCAGGCCCAGTTCCATCAGCTGCTCTGCCATCGGCTCGCTGGGCGCCGACATCATCAGATCCTCGGCGCGCTGGTTCATCGGGAACATGATGACCTCGCGAATGTTCGCTTCATCCGCCAGGAGCATCACCATGCGGTCAATGCCGGCCGCGCAGCCGCCGTGGGGCGGTGCGCCGTATTGGAAGGCGTTGACCATGCCACCAAAACGTTTCTCGACCTCTTCCTTGCCATAACCTGCAATTTCAAAGGCCTTGAACATGATTTCCGGCTTGTGGTTCCGGATCGCGCCCGAGACCAGTTCATAGCCGTTGCAGGCCAGATCGTACTGGTAACCATGCACCTTCAGCGGATCGCCTTCCAGCGCCTCCATCCCGCCCTGCGGCATCGAGAAGGGGTTGTGCTCGAAGTCGATCTTGCCGGTTTCCTCGTCCTGCTCGTAGATCGGGAAATCGACGATCCAGGCAAAGGCAAAGCGGTCCTTGTCGATGAGGCCCAGCTCTTCGCCGATCACATTGCGGGCGCGGCCCGCGACAGCCTCAAACGCCTTGGGCTTGCCGCCAAGGAAGAAGGCCGCATCACCGACGCCAAGGCCCAGCTGCTGGCGAATGGCCTCGGTCCGCTCAGGGCCGATGTTCTTGGCCAGCGGACCTGCGGCTTCCATGCCGGAAAAGTGTTTGGCATACACGGCGAACGCCGCGAGAGCATTCTTACTATTCTGTGCTTCTTCCAATTCAACGACAGCCGCTTGGAGTTCGTTAGAGGCGTCTTTGTGTTTATCGATGAAGTTTTGGATTACTTCATGAAACTTCATAAAGTCATCATCATCCATATCAACCAACACAGCATCTGAATTGGCCAGATTCATCAATACATCTAGTTCTTCTGCGGCTTTCTTGACGTCTTCTTGAAGGTTTTTCTCACGCCAGAAGATATAGCCCATGCCCGGCAGGCCTTCGCCCTGAGCGAATTTGTTCATCCGGTCGCAGAACTTGCGGCTGCCGCCCGTCGGTGCGGGGATGGCGCGCACTTCGGTGCCCTCCTGCTCCAGCAGTTTGGCGAAGATGGCAAAGCCCGAGCCGCGGAAATGTTCGGAACAATCCTGCATCTTGATCGGGTTGCGCAGGTCCGGCTTGTCGGTGCCGTACCATTTTGCGGCATCCTTGTAGGAGATCTGCGGCCATTCACTGTCGACCTTGCGGCCACCGCCGAACTCTTCGAACACGCCCTGCATCACCGGCTGGATGGTATCAAAGACATCCTGCTGGGTGACAAAGGACATCTCCATATCAAGCTGGTAGAAGTCAGCGGGCGAACGGTCGGCGCGCGGGTCCTCGTCGCGGAAGCAGGGCGCGATCTGGAAATACTTGTCAAAGCCCGAGACCATCATCAGCTGCTTGAATTGCTGCGGCGCCTGCGGCAGGGCGTAGAACTTGCCCGGATGCAGGCGCGAGGGCACCAGGAAGTCGCGCGCCCCTTCGGGCGAAGATGCGGTGATGATCGGCGTCTGATATTCGTTGAAGCCCTTGTCCCACATCCGCTTGCGGATCGACTGGATCATCTTCGAGCGCAGCACCATGTTGTTCTGCATCTTCTCGCGGCGCAGATCGAGGTAGCGATAGCGCAGGCGGGTTTCCTCGGGGTATTCCTGATCGCCAAAGACCATCAGCGGCAGTTCCTCGGCTTTGCCCAGAACCTCGATGTCGCGGATGAAGACTTCGATCTCACCGGTGGGGATCTTGGGATTCACCAGGCTTTCGTCGCGCGCCAGCACATTGCCATCGATGCGAATACACCATTCCGAGCGCACCTTTTCGATCTCGGCAAACACGGGGCTGTCCGGATCGGCCATGACCTGGGTGATGCCATAGTGGTCGCGCAGGTCGATGAACAACAGGCCGCCATGGTCGCGGACACGGTGGACCCAGCCGGACAGGCGCACGGTCTCGCCCACGTTGGATTTGTTCAGTTCGGCGCAGGTATGGCTGCGATATGCGTGCATGAGTTGGCCTCTTTTCGGCTGAAACGGGCAATTGGGGTCGGAGGTCTTCCGAAAGCTTTGCGCCGATACACCTGCTGCGCCTGCGGAAGTCAAGGGCCGAGGCCGTTTACACCCGGTTTCGCCCCATCTGAGAGCCGTTTCAAGCCCTGCGGGGCACCTGTTCAAGCCGGGCCGAGCACCTGCGCGCGCGCCAAAGGGCCAAGGAATGCCGGTTTGCGCCAAGGCGGGATCCATGCGACAAAAGCGGTAATTTGCAGCGCCGCCCCGATCCCCTTTGATCTCCCCCTTGCACCTTTTCGCTCTGTCCCTATAACGCAGGACAATTTGGGCGCTGGGGGCGCCCGATGACTCGACCCATATTCCGCACGCACAACCGAAGGAAGCAAGGCCATGCCAAAAAGAACCGACATCCAGTCGATCATGATCATTGGTGCGGGGCCCATCATCATCGGGCAGGCCTGCGAATTCGACTATTCCGGCGCACAGGCCTGCAAGGCGCTGCGCGAAGAGGGCTACCGGGTGATCCTGGTGAACTCGAACCCTGCGACGATCATGACCGATCCGGGCCTGGCCGATGCTACATACATCGAACCGATCACCCCCGAGGTGGTCGCCAAGATCATCGAAAAGGAACGCCCCGACGCGCTCCTGCCGACCATGGGCGGGCAGACGGGCCTCAACACCTCGCTCGCGCTCGAAGAGATGGGCGTGTTGGAGAAATTCGGCGTCGAGATGATCGGGGCCAAGCGTGAAGCCATTGAAATGGCAGAAGACCGCAAGCTGTTCCGCGAGGCGATGGATCGTCTGGGTCTTGAAAACCCGCGCGCCACAATCATCACCGCCCCCACCCGCGAGAACGGCACCGCCGATCTTGAGGCGGGCGTCCAGCTGGCGCTTGATGCGCTGAACGAGGTCGGCCTGCCCGCCATCATCCGCCCCGCCTTTACCCTGGGCGGCACCGGCGGCGGCGTGGCCTACAACCGCGAAGACTACATCCACTACTGCCGCTCAGGCATGGACGCATCGCCGGTGAACCAGATCCTGGTCGACGAAAGCCTGCTGGGCTGGAAAGAGTATGAAATGGAAGTGGTCCGCGACAAGGCGGACAACGCGATCATCGTCTGCTCGATCGAAAACGTGGACCCGATGGGTGTGCATACCGGTGATTCGATCACCGTCGCCCCGGCCCTGACGCTGACCGACAAGGAATACCAGATGATGCGCACCGCCTCGATCGAGGTGCTGCGCGAGATCGGCGTGGAAACCGGCGGCTCCAACGTACAGTGGGCGGTGAACCCTGCCGATGGCCGTATGGTCGTGATCGAGATGAACCCGCGGGTGTCGCGCTCCTCCGCGCTGGCCTCCAAGGCGACCGGTTTCCCGATTGCCAAGATCGCCGCGAAACTGGCGGTGGGCTATACGCTCGACGAGCTGGACAACGACATCACCAAGGTGACGCCCGCGTCGTTCGAGCCCTCCATCGACTATGTCGTCACCAAGATCCCGAAATTCGCCTTTGAAAAGTTCCCCGGCTCCGAACCCTATCTCACCACCGCGATGAAATCCGTGGGCGAGGCGATGGCGATCGGCCGCACCATCCACGAAAGCATGCAAAAGGCCCTGGCCTCGATGGAATCGGGCCTGACCGGCTTTGACGAGGTTTCGATCCCCGGCATGACCGTGGGCCTCTGGGACGAAGCCAGCGGCGATGACAAGGCAGCCGTCATCAAGGCGATCAGCAAGCAGACCCCGGACCGGATGCGCACCATCGCCCAGGCCATGCGCCATGGGCTCAGCGATGATGAAATCCACAATGTTACCAAGTTCGACCCCTGGTTCTTGGCCCGCATCCGCGAGATCGTCGACGCCGAACGCAAGGTGCGCAAAGAAGGCCTGCCAATGCGCGAAGACGGCCTGCGTGCGCTCAAGATGCTGGGCTTTACCGATGCCCGCCTTGGCGCCCTGACCGGCCGGGATGAGGACAACGTGCGCCGCGCCCGTCAGAACCTTGGCGTCAATGCCGTGTTCAAGCGGATCGACACCTGCGCCGCCGAATTCGAAGCGCAGACCCCCTATATGTACTCCACCTATGAAACCCCGATGATGGGCGAAGTGGAATGCGAGGCGCGTCCTTCGGACCGCAAGAAGGTTGTGATCCTGGGCGGCGGCCCGAACCGGATCGGCCAGGGGATCGAGTTCGACTACTGCTGCTGTCACGCCTGCTATGCGCTGACGGACGCCGGTTATGAAACCATCATGATCAACTGCAACCCGGAAACCGTGTCGACCGACTACGACACCTCGGACCGGCTGTATTTCGAACCGCTGACATTTGAACACGTGATGGAGATCCTGCGCGCCGAACAGCAGAACGGCACACTGCACGGCGTCATCGTGCAGTTCGGCGGCCAGACCCCGCTGAAACTGGCCAATGCGTTGCAGGACGAGGGCATTCCGATCCTCGGCACCACGCCAGATGCGATCGACCTGGCCGAAGACCGTGAGCGCTTCCAGGATCTGGTCAACAAGCTGGGCCTGAAACAGCCACATAACGGCATTGCCTCCACCGACGCTCAGGCGCTGGAAATAGCCAAGGAAATCGGCTTCCCGCTGGTGATCCGCCCCTCTTACGTTCTGGGCGGGCGCGCGATGGAGATCGTGCGCGACATGGACCAGCTGAAACGCTACATCGCTGAGGCCGTGGTGGTTTCAGGCGACAGCCCGGTGCTGCTCGACAGCTATCTGGCTGGCGCGGTGGAACTGGACGTGGACGCGATCTGCGATGGTACCGACGTGCATGTGGCGGGCATCATGCAGCACATCGAAGAGGCCGGGGTGCACTCGGGCGACAGCGCTTGTTCCCTGCCGCCCTACTCCCTGTCCAAGGACGTGATCGAAGAGATCAAGACCCAGACCCACGCGCTTGCCAAGGCACTGAATGTCGTTGGCCTGATGAACGTGCAGTTCGCGATCAAGGATGGCGAGATTTTCCTGATCGAGGTGAACCCGCGCGCCAGCCGGACCGTGCCCTTTGTCGCCAAGGCCACCGACAGCGCCATTGCCTCGATTGCCGCGCGCATCATGGCGGGCGAGAAGCTTTCGACCTTCCCGCAGCGCCCGCCCTATGAGCCAGACGCCGGCTATGACGTGGACGTGCCGATGGCCGATCCGATGACACTGGCCGACCCGAACATGCCCTGGTTCTCGGTCAAGGAAGCGGTGCTGCCCTTTGCCCGTTTCCCTGGCGTCGACACTCTCCTGGGCCCGGAAATGCGTTCCACCGGCGAGGTGATGGGCTGGGATCGTTCCTTTGCCGGGGCCTTCCTCAAGGCGCAGATGGGGGCGGGCATGGTGCTGCCGTCCTCCGGGCGGGCCTTCATCTCGATCAAGGATGCCGACAAGGGCGCCGCCATGCTGGAGGCTGCAAAAACACTGGTCGAGCAGGGTTTTACCCTGGTTGCCACTGGCGGCACGAAGAAGTGGCTGGATGGTCACGGCGTTGCCTGTGAAGGCGTCAACAAGGTCTATGAGGGCCGCCCGCACGTCGTCGACCTGCTGAAGGACGGCCATGTGCAGATCCTCATGAACACCACCGAGGGCACGCAGGCGGTCGAGGACAGCAAGGAAATGCGCTCGGTCGCGCTTTATGACAAGATCCCATACTTCACCACCGCCGCCGGTGCGCATGCCGCCGCTCAGGCGATCAAGGCACAGGCCGAAGGCGAGGTTCAGGTCAAAAGCCTGCAAGGCTGACCCTCCCCCGCCCAAAGAGATCACCCCAAAAGCCCCGGACTGGTTCCGGGGCTTTTCGTATTCTACGTGGGCCCAAAGGCGCCGCTGGGGCCAGACCAAGGTTTGGCAGGCCCCTTATGCGACGTGGCTGCCGACCGTGCCCGTGCTGCCATCGCTGCGTACGCGCAGCAAGGCATTGGCCCGCTTGGCACGGGACATCCAGGTCGCAGTATTCTCGGCGTCCTCTGCGCTGACAGGCATCTGGTGGACTGAGAGGCTGAGCTGGGAGGTATCATGCTGCGCAGTAACCCGCAGATAGTCCCCCGCTTCGGCCTGGCGCGGGGTGTCCAGCAGATAGGCGGTACGCCCCCAGTGGCCGTCCGATGAAATGTCATTTGTCACCGAAATGCCCGGTGCCAGCTCCATGTCAAAACAGACAAGCACGGCATGAACGGTTCCGGCGGCGACACAGAACAGATCTTCGGTGGTGCGCGCTGAATTGAGACTGGGCCGGGCAAAGTCGAACCGGAACATCTCTGTCGTCGGCCCGAGAGGCCGCAAACCGCAGGCTGCAAAGTCATTCGGGGTGATCTGCGCCACATCGGCAAGACGCGTGAAGGCGCTGATATCAAAGCCTTCGGCCTGTTGAGGCTGCCACTGCCGAACCAGCTTCTCGCTTTCCACCAGCTGCGCCATCAGCGTTCCACGCTCGGGGATGGCACGGGCACCGGGTTTGGCGAGTGCCCCCATGGCATGGGTCAGCGTCGCCAGCGCCCCCTCCCCCAGGAGAACGGTATCGACAATTTCCGAGATCACCACATCCGCAGGCTCGGGAATATCCACGCCCACAACGATCTCATGTGACCATTTCGACAGAACCGTGATGCGGTCGCTCAGCCCGTTGTCGGCAATGACCTGTTTGGCGGCTTCGGCAATCAGGGGCTGCTGCTCGCAGGTGTAAACGTGTTTCGCCCCGGCCCGCGCGGCCATCATCGCAGTAAGGCCCGCCCCGCAGCCGATATCCAGGACCACGTCGCCCGGTTGCACCTTGGCCGCAATCGCCTTTGCATAGGCGCTGTTGCGCGCCTTGTCCGCCATCATGGGGAAGTGCCAGCGCGGCACGAACATCTGGTGCAGCCTCTCTTTCAGGATCTGCGCCTCGTGATGGTGGGGATCCCGTTCCAGCACCTCAGACAGGATCTGCGAGGTCCGAAGACCGCCATCCGTCAAAGGCGTGGACTTTGCGCTTTCCATAAGCTGCGAAACGTCTTGAACAATGTCATGAGGGGCAGTTCGAGCGGCCTGAGGCCCTTGGTCGTGGTGCAAGCTTTTCTTCCCTTTCTAGGTAAATGCTTTCGACCGAATATTCACTGCAGGCGTCTAAGAAACCGTAAAAGGCAGAGGCAAAGTCAGTGCTATTTCCGTATGCGCGAAGCTCTCACTCTATCTTTTGACCTGACTGGGCCAGCAGCCTTGGGGAGGACAGAGTCCTCTTGTAGTCCGCCACCCTCAGAAAAGGCCAAACGGGATAGTGTCCGGCCGAGAGAAATCGGGTCGCCTGCTCTTCGTCGATGGGATTCGACATTGAGAACAACCGCCTGAAAACGCTTCTTTCCACGCGCGCGGCGGGATCTGCGCCCGGGAGCGTCAGATCTGACCACTCGTAAGGCAGATCACTGTGCAAGAACAGGATCCAGCGCACACAGGCACGTTTCTGATCGGGTGGGAGTCGGTATCGCCCAGTCAGCTTGTGCTCTTTGAAGTCGTCGTAAAAGAGCCAAGCCGTATTCCATATCGCGTGCACCGCGAGATCATCCGTTCTGGGGCACTCCTCGGCGAATTGATCATTTGAGATCTTGCCGGATAAAAAGTCACGCAAGATCTGAGCGGCCCTGGCTCTGGCGTGCCCATCAACGCGACCTCTGCCGTGGTTCATTCTACCTGTGCTCCAATCAGTGCGACGGGGTCTATCGCCCGATCACCGACAACAGATCCGGGTTGATCACCAGGTTGCGCACGCCATGGGCGTGATCCTCATCAAAGGGATTGTAGGCGAGCCAACGGGCGACCGACTGGATGCTGACCTTGGCCACCTTGGGACGCACCGACCAGGTGACCTGAAACGGTGAGCCCTTTTCGTTGTATCCCGGCCCGGTGGTGGAGCCGGCATATTCCACGGGGCGCCCGGTATCGGAGGGGATATTGATGGCTTGCGTAAGACCCTCCACCTTTTGAAGGCGCGTCAGCTTGGTGAAATCCAGCGCCTCCTCATCGTTGACCAGCACAAAGACCTGCGCCTCGACCCGCAGCTGCGGGTTCTTTATCGCTTCGCTCAGGCAGGATCCCAGGGTCGGACCCGGATCGACCCGCGCGGTGGTGTAGACATAATGCACCTCGATGGTGTCGCCGGGCTCAAGGCTGCCATGCTCGGTTTCGGCTACGGGCTCTGCCAGAGGCGCCAGCTCCGCAATACTCAACTCGCCCGAGTACTTGAAACCTGTGCCATAGCCATGCCCATCGCCGTTTCCGGCATAGGTGGTGAACTCCCCTCCGCGGTGTTCGGCGCTTTCGTGAAAGTGAATATTGCACAGGTTCATTTCGGTGAAGGGCGGCGCGGCCTCAAACTGGACACGGTTGCTGCCGCTTCGACTATCGATGTTTCTTGGGGACTGCGGTCCATAGCCTGCAAAAAGGGTATGCTCGGAGAGGCTGCGTCGCTGCTCGGCGATCACCGCGTCATCGACGCTATGTGCGCCGTCAGATGCAGCGCTCAGCGCTGACCCTGCACCAATCAGAAAAGCTGAAACGATCGAGACACTCAAACACGTATGCTTACTGGGATTCATTGGGATCTCCCTCGCCGGTTGATGGACCTTCGCACGCTCCAAATGTGCATACCATTGTTTGAATAAGTTTTTAATAACGCCAAATCGGCTGCTGCGAAAGCCGCGACATTTGACCCGGCTTGCGCTTTGAGGTCTGATGGCAGGTGCAAAAAATTCGACGGAGCCCCCCAGATGCGCCTGATCACAATCCTTGCGGGCCTTGCCGCCCTCTCCGCCTGCGACGTGCCTTTCATTCCCTTGATATAGAGCGCAGAGGCAATCACGAAAAAGGCCCCGGCAACTGCCGGGGCCTTTTTTGTGATCTTTGTCCTTCGGCGCTTCGCCTCAGGCAGCGGCCGCTTCCCGTTTTTCGTCGCGCGCAAAGAAGATCAGGTAGAAGACAGGCGCCGCAACAAGTGTGAGGATTGTTGCAAAGGCCAGACCACCCATGATCGTGATCGCCATCGAGACGAAAAAGGCATCGCCCAGAAGCGGCAACATGCCAAGGATCGTCGTCACCGCCGCCAGCATCACCGGGCGCAGGCGCGAAACCGACGCCTCGACGATGGCCTCGCGCAGCGGGCGTCCCTCTGCCCGCACCAGATCGATTTCCTCGACCAGCACGATACCGTTCTTGATCAGCATGCCCGAAAGGCTCAGCAGACCCAGAAGCGCCGTAAAGGTAAATGGCATTCCGGACCCCAGGAGGCCGATCACCACCCCGTTGACGGACATCGGAACCAAAAGCCAGATGATCACCGGCTGGCGGATTGCGTTGAACAACAGCACCGAGATCAGCACCATGATCAGCAACGAGACCGGCAACTGGGCGCCTAGGCTCTTGTTCGCCTCGGCAGAATTCTCGTGCTCCCCGCCCCATTCCATCATGTAGCCGAGCGGCAGTCTCATCCCCTCGATACTGGATTGGACCTGCCTGAAGACGGTGGCCGCCGTCGCCTCCGCCGAGATATCCGCACCGACAGTCAGGGTGAAAACACGGTCACGGCGGTGCACAAGCGTGTTCTGAACCTGAACATCAACCCCATCGATCATCTGTTCCAGCGGCAAGAAACTGCCGGATGACGAGGAAAACACAAGTTGATCCATGATGTTGGAGTGATCGTCCGGAGCGCGGCGAATGATGATCGGGATCAACCGGTCCCGTTCGCGGAAGACGCCCGCCGTGATACCATCGGTGGCAAACTGCATGGCATCCGCGATGTCCTCGCGCGCGATACCTGCGGTCTGGGCGCGATCCGTGGCATAGATGGGCTGCAAGACCAGTTCCTGTTCACGCCAGTTGTGACGCACGCTCAGGATATCTTCCGAACTTTGCTTGAGGCGGGCCATGGCCTCGTCACCAAGCTGTCGCAGAACCTTTGGATCCGGCCCCGAGAAACGGATCTGGATCGGATCACCGCCGCCAGGGCCAAAGACCAGCCGTTTGGTGCGGAATTCCGCTTCTGGCAGGGCCTGCGCGCCAAAAGCTTCCAGATCCGCCTGCAATGCCGGAATTGCCTCAAGGCTGGGCGTGCGAATGATCAGATGGCCATAGCTTGGATTCGCTTTCTCCGCCGAATAGGTCAGCATGAAACGGGTGGCGCCCTGCCCAACAAAGGCAGATGTGGACACCACATCGTCCCGCTCGGACAGCCAGTCCTCAATCACGCTGAGCTGCCGTGAGGTGGTGTCGATGGACGTCCCCTGAGGCAGCTTCAGATGCGCAAAGAACAGGGGCGTATTGGAATCCGGGAAGAAGGCCTGCTTCACCTGCCCAAAGCCCACGTAACAGGCCGCCGTCAGCACGACCAATCCCACGACCACCAGCCAGCGCAATTTCAGCGACAGGCGCAGGATGGTGCCATAGGTCCTGAAGATCAGGCCGCCGTATTCATCGCCGCCGCCGCCGGTGCCGGTCTTGAAAAAGTAGTGCCCCAAAAGCGGTGTTGCCGTCAGCGCCAATATCCAGCTCAGCAGCAGGGAAATCCCGATCACCGCAAACAGCGAGAACAGGAATTCGCCGGTGGCATCCGGGCTGAGGCCAATACCTGCAAAGGCCATGATCCCGATGACGGTCGCCCCCAGAAGCGGAATCTGGGTTTTGCTTGCGGCCTCCTCTGCGGCATCGCGAGAGGATTTGCCGCGCAGCATCGCCATCTGCATTCCTTCGGCCACCACAATGGCATTGTCCACCAGCATGCCCATGGCAATGATCAGGGCCCCCAGCGAGATGCGCTCCATCTCGATGCTGAAGAGGTTCATGAACAGCAATGTGCCGACCACCGTCAGCAACAGGGTCGTCCCCACAACCACCGCGGCCCGCAGCCCCATGAACAAGCCCAGAACCACAACGACGATGGCCACCGACATGGCAAGGTTCACCAGAAAGTCATTCGAGGCCTGATCCACCACCACATGCTGCTGGTAGATCGGCTGCAGGGACACACCATAGGGGATTTCACTATCCAGCTGTGCCAGCTTCGCGTCCACATTCTTGCCCACATCGACGATGTTTTCAGAGGCAATGCCCGCAACCCCGAGGGTGAAAGCCTCGGTGCCGTTGTAGCGTACGATCAGGCTCGGATCGGCCACCCTTCCGCGATGGACGCTGGCCATGTCCACAACGTTGATCACCTCGCCCTGCACCCCGACCGACAGGCCGGCAATCTCGGATACGCTGTCAGAACCGTCCGGCGCGATCAGGCGCGTGTCCGTGTCGCCGGCATCGAGCTTGCCCGCCTCCCGCACCGAGTTCGATGTGGCGATAGCACTGGCGATCGCCGTCATGGGAACATTCAGATTTACCGAAACCGCAAGGTTCGGCTCGACATAGATCGCCTCGTCCGGCAGGCCTGCCACGTCGACGTCGGCAACGCCCTCGACCGTCAGCAGTTCGCGCCGCAGGAAGGTCGCAAGCTCGTGTTTCTCGGCATCGGTAAAGCCTTCGGCGGTGACCGCGTAGAACAGGCCGAACACATCCCCGAAAGAGTCGTTCACATAGGGATTGCTGGTTCCATCCGGCAAGGATCTGGATGCATCGCGTATCTTGGCGCGCAGCTTGGTCCAGACCGCCGGCAGTTCGCTGCCGTCATAGGTCGATTTGATTTCAACCTCGATCAGCGATTGCCCTGGCTGGTTTATCGAGGTGATGACATCCACCTCTGCCATCTTCTGGATGGCCGACTCCAGAGGTTCCGACACCTCCAAGGCAACCTGTTCTGCCGTTGCTCCCGGGTATTGAGTGACGATAACCGCCTGTTTGATGGTGAAGGCCGGGTCTTCGAGACGCCCAAGCGACAGGAATCCCCAGATCCCCCCGAAAAGGGCGATCAGCATGATCAGCCACGTATACAGCGGCTTTTCGATCGAAGCGCGTGCGATGTCCATTGCGCCGACCTCAGTTCGCGAAACCGGCAAAGCGGCGCACCGCCTGACCGTCGTTCAGGGCATTTCCGCCGGTCAGAACAACATCCTCTCCGCCCTCAAGACCGCTCTGGACGGCAAATTCCCCGTCCTGCGTGGGCGTGACCGTGACGGCGTGCCAGGCAACCGAGCCCTGATCCGCCCCGCTTGGGGAAAAGACCATCACACCGGTCTTTCCGTCCGATGAGGTCACGATGGCTGTGGCGGGCAGAACGATGGCCTCGGCGTCGGTTTCGACCTTGACGCGCACTGCGACCGAAGCACCGGGGAGGATCTGGCGATCTTGAGGCGGCGCCAGTCGGAAGGTCACGCGATAGGTCTGCCCCACGCTGCTCGCCTCGGCGTCGAACTCCAGGATCTCGACCGGGTAGGTTGTATCCCAGCCAGGAAAAGAAGCGGTGATTTCAACCTGGTCGCTCTGATCGGCCTGCTGGAACAGGATTTCCGGCACATCCACCTTGATGTGCAATTCGGACATGTCGTGCAGGCGCACAATGGGCGTTCCTGCGCCCACGGTGGTGAAATTGTCGACCTCCCTGCTGGA
Organism: Phycobacter sedimenti; assembly: GCF_038148855.1. NCBI lineage: Bacteria > Pseudomonadati > Pseudomonadota > Alphaproteobacteria > Rhodobacterales > Roseobacteraceae > Phycobacter > Phycobacter sedimenti. The sequence goes on from NZ_JBBVGR010000005.1 coordinate 211,393, forward strand.
GACCAGCGCGTCGAAAGGTGCCGTCAGCGTCGCATGTTGGAGCTCGTACTCTGCATTTCGCAAGGCCACACCAGCCAAGCCCGCCTGCGTTTCGGCATCATCGATCGAAACCTGGCTCACGGTCCCGGCCAGCTTTTCCAGCCGCGCAACCGTACGGTCGGCCTGTTCCTTCTGCAGGCGCGCCTGTTCCAGCTGCAACTCGAACGGCTCAAGATCCAGTTGCGCCACCATCTGCCCCTTGGGGACGACAAAGCCCTGGGCGACAGGGAACCTGACCACCTGGCCACCAACCTGAAAGGCCAGATCCACGGATTGCTTTGCGGCAACCTGGCCAAAAAACTGTCGCTCGATCGTCATGCTTCCGGTCCGGGTCTGGAGCAGTTTGACGGGTTTGAGGGCCTCGTCCGCAGCCAAGGCCGCCAAGGGTACGAAAGAGGCAATCGCCAATGCAAGCGCAGAGCGCGCCACCAATCTCTTGAATCTCGTCATTCAGTATCTCCTTTCGGGACCTGCGGGGACAGACGCGCCCCTTGTCCCAGAATCGTATCATGGATTTTCATGGATAGAGCCGCAAACCGGTCAATATCGGCAGTCGAGAGATCGGAAATCTCCCGAAACAGATCGCTGACTTCCTTTTGCAACTGCACACGCACCTGCTGGCCCCGTTCCGTCAAATGCAGCAACAACGCGCGCCGGTCATCCGGATCGGGCATGCGCTCAACCAGCTCCAACTTTTCGAGCTTGTCGGCAGCCGCGGTGACCGAGGGCGCGCCGGTCAGAAGCAGCTGCGCCAGGGCCCCCATCCGCCGCGGTTGATCCATATGGATCAAAAGTCGACTTTCCAGTCGGCCGAGACGGGGTGCCAGAGCCGTTTCCTCGATGGCGTTTTCCACCTTCCAGTAGAGCGCATAGACACCCAGCAAGGCGCAGATCTCTGGCGACAGGCAGGGCACGTCTTCGCTCAACTGTATATCCGCCGCATTATGTTTGAACCTTCCCGCAGGTGAAGGTGATCCGCGTTCCAGCGGGATTCGCACCACAATACTTCATGGGATGAACTTTTCATGTGAAGAAGTTCACTTATCCGGCAGGTCTTGCCCTTGGGGCAGGCATGGACTGCCCTTGACCTTCCTTGCGCAAAGTGCCCAGATATACGGCACTTCAAAACTTCTGGGTTCGTTGCAATGTTCACAGCTGCCATCACCGGCACCGGGGTCTTCACCCCCTCTCAGTCCATCACCAATGCCGAACTGGTCGAGGCTTTCAACGCCTATGCCGATCGCATGAACGCGCAGAACGCCGAGGCCATTGCCGCGGGCGAGATGGAGCCGATGCAGCATTCCTCGGAAGAGTTCATCATCAAGGCCTCGGGCATCGAGCGGCGCTATGTAATGGACAAATCCGGTATCCTGGACCCCAAAGTGATGCACCCCCTGTTGCGCCAGCGCAGCGATGACGAGCCAGGCATCATGGCTGAAATGGCGGTCGACGCCGCGAAGAAGGCCTTGGCGCAGGCGGGTAAATCGGCTGACGATGTGGATGCGGTGATCTGCGCCGCCTCGAACATGGAGCGCGCCTATCCGGCCGTTGCCATCGAGATCCAGAACCTTCTGGGCATCAAGGGCTTTGCCTTCGACATGAACGTTGCCTGCTCTTCGGCCACCTTTGGCCTGCAGGTGGCCGCCGACATGATCCGTTCCGGCAGCATCCGCTCGGCGCTTGTGGTCAACCCCGAGATCTGTTCGGGCCATCTGGAGTGGCGGGACCGGGATTGCCATTTCATCTTTGGCGATGTGGCCACGGCAACGCTGGTCGAGCGGATCGAAGACGCCAAAGGGCCTCATTTCGAGATCCTGTCCACCCGCTGCGCCACCGAGTTTTCCAACAATATCCGCAACAACAACGGCTTCCTGCGCCGCTCGCGGCCAGATGGGGTCGCGGATCGCCGTGACATGCAGTTCATGCAGAACGGGCGCAAGGTATTCAAGGAAGTGTTGCCCATGGTCAGCGATCACATCGCCCAGCACCTGAGCGACAGCGGCGCCTCAAGCGACAATCTGAAACGCCTGTGGCTGCATCAGGCAAACAAGTCTATGAACGATTTCATCGGCAAGAAGGTTCTGGGCCGCACCCCCACGCCAGAGGAGCAGCCTAATATTCTGCAGGATTATGCAAATACATCCTCGGCCGGGTCAATTATCGCGTTTTCGCAGCATTCCGACGATATGGCCGATCAGGACATGGGTCTGATCTGCTCCTTTGGCGCCGGCTATTCGGTTGGCTCCGTATTGCTACGCCGCCACGGTTAGGTCCTCAGATCTCTGGAACCCGCCCCTGCGCCGTAACCGATGCTTGCGGCGATCAGGCGCTTTCTTCCTCGAGGTGGAGCTTCATCTCGAGCAGAACCTGCTGCAGCAGAACCGTCTCCCGAAGCAGACGCTTTGCCTCGTTGACGGTGATGATGCCGTCCGCAATCGCCTCCTGATATTCGCTCATCAAGGTCGCAAACCGCTGGCTCAGCGCGATCACGTCAGCATTGACACCACCACTGGTCCGCGCCGCGCCCCCCTCTCCTTCCTCGGAGTGGTTGTATGACAGGGTGATGTTCTTGAGATCCGCCAGGGCAGCTGTCACATGGGGAAAAGAGGCGGCGCCTTCCAGCTTTGCGACGGAATCTACGGGCATGAAACGTTCGGCATGTTCAGCATTGTCCGAATAATACCGCCCCAAGGTGGCCTTGGACTTACCGGTGATCTGACAGGCTGCCTCGATTCCGACATCCTTGACCAGGGCTTCCGTGTGCTTTTTCAGGTACGTACCAATGTCTGCCATGTAGTCTCACTAATTCGCGGTTCCCCGTGGGCGGGGAATGAAATCGACAATTTCCCATGCTCTCCTTTTAAACGAATTGCAATACTTGATCCATCCCTTGCGTTTTCAGGGATTTAACGAGTGTCCCCGATGCCATTCCTGCATCATTTTGGGGTGAAGCGGGCTTTGTGAGTGAGGTTGAGCTTCTGCATATTTTCGGGGCTCTCGTTTACCAGTGTGCGTGGGTAATCGATTGGGTCCCTGTTCTCTGCGTCCTTGGCGGCATCTGCACCTTTCCATCCCCAGGGCTCGCTATTGCCCGGATCGGACAGAGCACCGCGCAAGGACGCAATTCGTTTCCAGGTCTTTGCATCATCCCATATCAGTATCGAGGATCGGCAGGTTTCGCGGCAAATGCGGAAACGGGAAGCCGGATCCGGTGCAGCACGGAAACGGAGCGATTTGCTGTTCACTCACCCGATACCAAAGGGTAAACCGCCCCTATGGCAAAGCTCTACTTTCACTACTCCACCATGAACGCGGGCAAGTCGGCTGTACTGCTCCAGGCGTCGCACAACTATCGCGAAAACAACATGGAAACCTACCTGCTGACTGCCCGCATCGATGATCGCGCCGGCGCAGGGCGGATCGCGTCTCGGATCGGGATAAGCGAAGCGGCGGATGTGTTTTCTCCTGAGGACGACCTGTTCGATCGGATCAAGTCCCGCCTGGATCAGGGGCCGCTGGCGAGCATCTTTATTGACGAGGCGCAGTTTCTGTCCCCCGACCAGGTCTGGCAGCTGGCCCGCGTGGTGGATGATCTGGGCGTGCCGGTCTTGTGCTATGGGCTGCGGGTGGATTTCCAGGGCAACCTGTTTCCGGGATCTGCCACCTTGCTTGCCCTGGCCGATGAGATGCGCGAAGTGCGCACCATCTGCCACTGCGGCAAGAAGGCGACCATGGTGATCAGACAGGATGGGCAGGGCCGCACCATCACTGAAGGCGAACAAGTTCAGATCGGCGGAAATGAGACCTATGTCTCGCTGTGCCGCCGCCACTGGCGAGAAGCCGTAGGCGACCGGCCCACAGCCTCCTGATCCGATCAGACCGGGTTGGGCAGAGCCTTTCCGGAGACAAAGGCGGCCACGTTATCAAGGGCCATGTGGCCCATGTTGGTGCGCACTTCCTCGGTCGCGGTGCCAAGGTGCGGGAGCAGTGTCACCGTGTCCAGCTCACGCAGGGCCTCTGGCACCTTGGGTTCGAACTCGTAGACATCAAGTCCAGCCCCGGCTAGCCGCGCGTCCTGCAGCGCCGCGATCAGAGCACTTTCTTTCACGATCTCGCCCCGCGCTATGTTGATCAGATGTGCATGAGGCTGCATGGCAGCAAGAATGTCCTCATCAACGAGATGCCGGGTTTCAGCGCCGCCCGGAACCGCGACCACCAGAAAGTCGACCAGAGCAGCCATATCAGCCAAGGATTCGCAACGGGTAACAGGATATCCCGGCTCCTTGTCGCTGCGCGCCGTGTAGAACACCTTCATGCCAAAGCCGAAATGACAGCGCCGCCCGATTGCCGCGCCGATCCGTCCCAATCCGATGATCCCGACACTCTTGCCGGTCACATGCTGACCGAGCATCTGGGTCGGATGCCACCCCTCCCAGGCACCGGAGCGTACCAGCCGCTCCCCCTCGCCGGCACGGCGCGCCGACATCAGGATCAGGGTCATCGCGATATCGGCAGTGGCATCCGTGACCGCGCCCGGCGTATTGGTAACCGAAATACCGGCAGCGCGGGCTGCCGAGGCATCGATATGATTGTAGCCGACACCGAAATTGGCCAGCAGACGGCACCGCGCCTTCGTAGCGCTGGCAATCACATCCGCCGAAAAAAGATCCCCAAGGGTCGGCATCACAACATCATAGTCGCGAAGGGCGCGCTCCATTTCCGCGCGGCTGAGCACCCCCGTATCAGGGCGAATATCCACATCGAATTCAGCCCGCGCCCGCGCTTCGACTGCGGCGGTCATCGGCCGTGTGATCAATAGTTTCATGGTCAGTGCATCCTTCCGCCAAGGGGAACCGGGCCATCGGGGCCGATCAGACGGATCTCGCCCGCCTCATCCGGCAGGCCAAGAACCAGCACCTCGGACATGAATTTGCCAATCTGCCGCGGCGGGAAGTTGACCACGGCCAGAACCTGTTTCCCCACCAGCGTTTCCGGCGTGTAGTGCGCCGTCACCTGGGCCGAGGTCTTTTTCTCGCCGATCTCGTCGCCAAAATCGATCCACATCTTGATCGCAGGCTTGCGGGCCTCCGGGTAAGGCTCTGCCCGCACCACCTTGCCGACGCGGATATCGACCTTCAGGAAATCATCAAAGGTAATCTCACTCACCTGAAAGCTCCTTTGATCGGTTCGCGGCTGCGGCTACCGCACGGTTCAGAAGCTCAGGAAATCCGCCATCCTTGTCCATCAGAACCTCAAGCGCCGCCTGAGTCGTTCCATTGGGGCTTGTCACATTGATGCGCAACTGCTCGGGGCTTTCATCGGCGGCTTCAGCCAGGGCCCCTGCGCCCGCAACCGTTGCCTTGGCAAGCTGCATGGCGAGATCGGCAGGAAGCCCCTGCGCCTCGCCAGCGGCGGCCAGCGTTTCGATCAGGTGGAATACATATGCGGGGCCGGAGCCACTGACGCCGGTTACCGCGTCCATCTGATCCTCGGACTGAAGCCGAACGGTCTGACCAATTGCCGACAACAGGGATTCAGCCATATCCAGATGCTGTGCGCCGCTTTGGCTGTTGCCGATCAGGGCGGTGATGCCGCGCCCGATCGCGGCCGGCGTATTGGGCATCGCACGCACGATCGGGGTCCTGCCCCCCAGCATCGCCTCGTAACTTGCACAGGAAATCCCTGCCGCGACCGAGATGAACAATGTGTCGCCGTTGCCCAGCGCCTTGAGGCTGGGGAGCGCATCACCCATCATCTGCGGTTTGACAGCAATCAGAACGATCGCCGGATTTTCCGGAAGGCCCTGGTTGATCGCGACACCCGTGCCCTTCAGCCAGTCAGACGGATAAGGATCAAGCACCCAGACCGACGATGCAGGCAACCCGCCCTCCAGCCAGCCCGCCAGCATGGCCGAGCCCATCTTGCCGCAGCCCAGCAGAACGAGCCCCCGCCCAGCGATTGCATTCATGTCCATGGTTTTGCCCCCCAGTGTTCGTTTCTCACCCTCGGGGCACAGGTTTATGCGCGACCATAGGCCTCTGCAATGGCCACCTGCAAAGACTCGCTTGGGGACTGGCCGGCCCAGGTTGTCAGTTGCACAGCCGGGTAATAGCGCTCGCTGTTGGAGACGGCCGCATGGATCATCGCATCGATCTGGCTGGGGCTGGCCGCCTGCCCGCCCGATAGGATCAGACCATAGCGATAAAGCATCAGCTTGTGCTCCGCCCAATAGGTAAAGGCCCCGGCCCAGCATTGGTCATTGATCAGGTTCAAGAGCTCGTAAAGCTGCGGCAGCTTGTCTTCGGGCGGCTCCATTTCAAAGCTGCAGACCAGGCGCAGGGTCTCTTCATAGCCCGACCACGCCAGCGTGACAGAATAGGTGCGCCACTGCCCTTCGACCGCCATGGCGATCTGATCGTCGCCGATACGATCAAAATCCCAGTCGTGGTGGGAGGCAATGTTTTCGACGATGTCGATGGGGTGAATGTCGTCTTCCAGATGATGCTCGGATAGGGCCATGATGCCACCTCTCTGGTATCTAGCATTGGGGCCTCTACGGACCCGCAAGAGCTAGCTTTGCGCTCAATGGACCGGGGAGGCATCCCCGCTCCCATACTAGATATGGTGGCGGCGCAAGGACAGGCTGGCAACCCTTTATTTGGGGATATCTGCAATAAGTTGTGGATGAAGTGGAAAGGCACCCAAAATCTCGGCAAACCGCCTGGGGTGCTTTGGACGGGTTCTGCCTGAGGTCATCGGCGACCGGGACGCTCGCTCACCGGGCTTTGCCAGCGCAGGTCAGCACGTCTCCTGCGCTAGTGATCGCAGGAGACGCCAAAGGAGCATTCAGCAATACAATAAAGGTGCGGTCAGTCTTTCGACGCGGCTTCCAGCGCATCCAGCCGCGCCCTGAGCGCTTCATTCTCCTCGCGCGCCTTTTGTGCCATGGCTCGGACCGCATCGAATTCTTCGCGGGTGACAAAATCGCGATCCGCCAGCCAGCGGTCGATCAGACTTTTCATTGCGGTTTCGGCTTCTTCGCGCGCCCCATGGGCAACGCCCATGGCATTGGTCATCAACTGGGAAATGTCGTCCAGAATCTTATTGCGGCTTTGCATCGTCTTCTCCATCTCAGGCTTGTGCTCTATATGGGCAACCAGAGGGCCATCGGCAAGCCATTGCCGTGCCCCGTTGACTTCCCTTCCCCGGCAAAGGCATTGAGTGGCCATGCATGCCATGATCCAATTCCCCGACCTCTCGCCCGAGATTTTCTCCATTTCCCTTTTTGGATTGGAGTTTGCCCTGCGCTGGTATGCGCTGGCCTATATCGTCGGTATCGTGATCGCATGGCGCCTTGCTGTCATGGCCCTGAACCGCCCTGCGCTCTGGCCCGGCGGGCAAGTCCCGATGCGGCCCGCGCAGGTAGAAGATCTGCTGACCTGGATCGTGCTGGGCGTCATTCTCGGCGGCCGCCTTGGGTTCGTTCTGTTCTATCAACCGGGGTACTACCTTTCGAATCCGTCACAGATCCTGCGCATCTGGGAAGGCGGCATGGCCTTTCATGGCGGTCTCATCGGGGTTGTTCTGGCCTCATGGATCTACGCGAGCCGCCACAACATCCCCAAACTGCAGATGGCCGACCTTGTCGCCTTTACGGTGCCCTGGGGGCTGCTGCTGGGGCGACTTTCAAATTTCGTCAATGCTGAACTATGGGGCCGCCCGACCGACTTGCCCTGGGGCGTCGCCTTTCCCGGTCAGGCTGCTCAGGACTGCGGGCAAGCGCTGGGAGAGATCTGCGCACGCCACCCCTCGCAGCTATATGAGGCTGCGCTGGAAGGATTGATTCTTGGCCTGGCGCTGCTTTGGCTTGTGTTCCGGCGCGGGGCATTCCTGGCGCCGGGCCTCGCTCTGGGAACCTTTTTGGCCGGGTATGGCGCCGCACGGTTCGTGGTTGAATTTGCCCGCCAGCCCGATGCGCAGTTTGTTTCTCCAGGCAATCCCCTTGGGCTGGCGTTTCACATCGATGGCTATGGGCTGACCATGGGACAGATGCTGTCGCTGCCGATGATCGCCTTGGGGCTTGCCTTTGCCCTTAATGCCCTGCGCACCAAAAGGCCTGCAACATGAGCCTCCTGGATCACCTCATCGCCCGGATCGATATCGACGGCCCTATGAGCCTTGCGGACTATATGGCCGAATGCCTGCTCAACCCGAAGCACGGCTATTACACCACCCGCGATCCGCTTGGGGCCGCCGGGGATTTCACCACTGCACCAGAGATCAGCCAGATGTTTGGCGAGCTGATCGGGCTGTGCCTTGCCCAGGCTTGGCTCGACCAGGGATCGCCGACGCCGTTTACGCTGGCCGAACTCGGTCCGGGTCGCGGCACTCTCATGGCGGATCTGCTGCGCGCCACCCGCGCCGTCTCCGGCTTTCATGACGCTCTCGCCGTGCATCTGGTCGAAGCCTCCCCCACCTTGCGCGCAGCACAAGCTGAGGCCCTGCAAGGCCATGAACCAACCTGGCATGACAGCATCGACACCCTGCCACAGCAGCCATTGTTTCTGGTGGCGAACGAGTTCTTCGACGCCCTGCCCGTGCGCCAGTTCATGCGCGACGGCGCAGGATGGCGTGAGAAGCGTATCGGCCTTCCAGAGGGGGCACTGTCCTTTGGGCTCGGTCCGGCATCAGAGCAGCCCGCGCTCTCCCACCGGATGGAAGACACCCGTGATGGCGATCTGGTCGAGATTTGCGAGGCGGCCGCCCCGATCACCGCGGCCATCGCAGAGCGGATCGCAACCTACGGCGGCGCGGCGCTGATCATCGACTATGGCGACTGGCGCTCGCTTGGCGACACGCTGCAAGCCCTGCGCGATCATGCGACTTGCGATCCACTTGAGGCGCCGGGCATGGCCGATCTGACCACCCATGTGGATTTCGAAACCCTGTGCGGCGCGGCACGATCTGAAGGCTGCGCTTTTTCGCGCCTGACCCCGCAGGGCGTCTTTCTCGAACGGCTGGGCATCACCGATCGTGCCCGCGCCCTGGCGGCACCACTGCAAGGCGACCCGCTTGAAACCCTCATCGCCGCACATCGGCGGTTGACGCACCCCGAGGAAATGGGAAACCTGTTCAAAGTGCTGGGCCTTTTTCCCACCTCCGCCACACCTCCACCGGGGCTGCAGTCATGACTCTGGAAATTCTCACATCCGACCTGCTCTCTCCGCTGCGGCACGGGTTCTTCACCCGCCACGGCGGAGCGTCCTCCGGCATTTTTGAGGGCCTCAACTGCGGGCTGGGATCCTCGGATCAGCGCGAAGCCGTCGCACTCAACCGCGCTCGCGTTGCGGCAGCGATGGAGGTGGCACCGGAGCAGTTGGCGCGGGTCAATCAGATTCACTCACCGGATGTTGCCGTCATAGAAGAGGCACAGGGCGAGTTGGTGGCTGCGGATGCCATGGTCACTCGTGTTCCCGGCCTCGCCCTGTCCATACTGACCGCCGATTGCCAGCCCGTTCTCTTTGCAGACCCCGAAGGCGGCGTGATCGGCGCCGCTCATGCCGGGTGGCGGGGCGCATTGGATGGCGTTCTTGAGGCAACGGTGGACGAAATGGTGCGCCTTGGCGCATCGCGAGACCGCATCAGAGCTGTGATCGGACCAACGATTTCCCAGCGCGCCTACGAGGTAGGACCCGAGTTCTTTGAGGATTTCATGGCTGAAAACCCGGAGAATGCCCGCTTTTTTGCAAATGGCGAGGGGGATCGTTTCCTGTTTGACCTGCCAGGCCTCGGGCTCCACAAACTGCGCAGCGCAGGCATCCAAGAGGCGCAGTGGACACGCCATTGCACGTATAGCGATCCCAAACGTTTCTACTCCTATCGTCGGGCGACCCATGAAAGCCAAGCCGACTACGGCAGGCTGATCTCCTGCATTCGCCTATAGACCAGGCACAAGCGCCCCCTCGGTTTTGGGAACTTGCCAACCCGGAACAGGACCGGTTTCCCTTCGCCACTGGCGCCAGAGGCGCTCAATTGTGGCGCTATTGACCCGCTCTGCCGGTGCTTTTCCATGCCATCGCCTTATTCGCGTCGCATTGATTACCGATAACTCGTTCCATACCGAGACGATCCAGTATGGAGACGGCAGGAGCACTCAATGAAAGCCAGAACCCGGTTCATCGCATCGATTGTTGCAACTGCCAAAAGCGAGAAATGCACCTTGCCTTGGCACAGAGGTTCAATCCGAAGCGCATCCATTCGGGCCCGCAGGGCGGCTGTGTGCCTGCGCAGGTCTGCCTGACGCCCGGGCGCATGGGGTCGAACCGATAAGCCTGCGCGATTTTTCCGGCAAACCGGAGCGGTCAGGGCCGTGTTTTGTGGCCGTTTTCTTTCCTTGTAGGGTTTTCTTTAGGAAAGGCTGTTCACTTGCACGAGGGAAGCGCGATCAAAGCGTGTTGCATTTGGTCCATCCGAAAGCTCGGTCCGCCAGAGGTGCATGGGTCGTTGGCTCCTGTGTTTGGGACGCGATGCGAAGTGAGAAAGGCCTGAAGTAGTGAATACGCCACAATCGTTACAACACGCCGCAGCAACGGCTGCTGAAGCCACTGCTCTGCTTCAGGATCCAGCCGCGCTCCGGATGACGACCAGGCCGCAATTGCGCAGGTTTGAAGTCAGCACACTTTTGTCCAACGGCAGTACGGCTGAAACACGTCACATCGCACCGGCCCTGCCGCTTTTCGAAAATGCCTTTTGCGCCTTCACGCGCGGCTCGCTGGTGCAGACCGACGTGGGACCGGTGGCGGTCGAGGATCTTTGGCCCGGCGACAGGATCGCAACGCATGATGGCGGGTATCAGCCTCTTGTGTGGAAAGGATCGACAAGCCTTGTTCCCGCACGGGCGGACTCCAAGGGTCAAAGGCACCCCCTTACCAGTTTCATGGCCGACAGCTTTGGCATGCAGAAACCGATGTCCTGTGTCGTGGCTGGCCCTGCGGCGCGATTGCTCTGCACACCGCCACACATGCGCGCGACGGTTCAGGACGCCAAACTGCTGACCCCGGTCCAGTCGTTTCAGGACGGCATGAACATATTCGAAACCGCACCGCCCACCGCCATTGAACTCTATCATCTGTGCCTGCCGAAACATGCGGTGATCCAGGTGGGAGGCCTGGAATTCGAGAGCTACCATCCCGGATCAACTGCATTGCATCTGGTCAGTTATCCGATCAAGACGCTGTTCCTGAACATGTTCAGCCATGTGGACAGCATTGCGGATTTCGGCCCCTTGGCCTTTGAGCGCGCCGATTTTTAGAATACCAGTCCTGCGTCACCATCTGCGTCCGTGCCGCGTCATGGGTGTCGGCATCCGCCCTGCCCGAGCGCGCGTGCAGTGGCCGTCAGGCTTCCCGTGCGAGACGATCTTCCAGCACATCGAAGGGCACACCCGGTTCATCTTTCGCGCCACGGATGACCAATGACGTCTTCACGCTGGCCACATTGGGCGTGGTCAACAGATCTCCGGTCAGGAAGCTCTGAAAGGTGCTGAGATCAGGAGAGACGCATTTCAGGATGAAATCCACCTCTCCGTTCAGCATGTGGCACTCACGCACCAAGGGCCAGCTGCGACACTTGTCCTCAAAAGCACTGAGCTCTGACTCGGCCTGGCTTTCGAGACCCACCATGGCAAAGACCTGCACCTCAAAGCCCAGCTCGCGGCTGTTGACCTCGGCGTGGTAGCCCCGGATCAACCCGGCTTCTTCCAAGGCGCGCACGCGGCGCAGACAGGGCGGCGCCGAAATGCCGACCCGTTTGGCCAGTTCCACATTGGTCATGCGCCCATCGGCCTGCAGCTCCGACAAAATCTTGCGATCAATCGGATCAAGGCGTGTAGTGACCATTGTGAAGGCTCCCCTCGTTTTTCGTTTCTTATATCAGCGCCAATGTGGCGCGCAATAATATTTCACCCAGGCGAAATATTCTTTGCCCGAAAAGATTTCAAGCTGCCTCAGGTAACTGCAGCGGCATGAACGCCATGCCGGGGGTTTAAGCGTCCCTGCTCTGCCGCTATATCGGTCCTCTGACGGCGGCATGCCCGCGAACCAACGCATCTGGGGATTTGACATGAGCGAAACGCGCCACACCAAGGTATTGATTATCGGATCGGGTCCGGCTGGGTATACGGCCGGAGTTTATGCGTCGCGTGCGATGCTGGAGCCGATCCTCGTGCAGGGCATCGAACCGGGTGGTCAGCTGACCACCACAACCGAGGTCGAAAACTGGCCCGGCGACACCGAGGTCCAGGGCCCCGATCTGATGGTGCGCATGCAGGATCACGCCAAGGCGATGGGCTGCGAGATCATCGGCGACATCATCACCGATCTTGATCTCAGCCAGCGCCCTTTCACTGCCAAGGGCGACAGCGGCACCACCTACACAGCCGATGCCGTGATCCTGGCAACCGGTGCCCGCGCCAAATGGCTGGGCCTGCCCTCGGAAGACAAATTCAAGGGCTTCGGCGTTTCTGCCTGCGCCACCTGCGATGGGTTCTTCTATCGCGGCCAGGAGATCGTCGTGATCGGAGGCGGCAACACGGCTGTCGAAGAGGCGCTGTTCCTGACCAACTTTGCCTCCAAGGTGACGCTGATCCACCGCCGCGATGAGCTACGTGCCGAGAAGATCCTGCAGGACCGCCTGATGAAAAACCCCAAGATCGAACCGCTGTGGTTCCACGAGCTGGACGAGGTTGTCGGCACCGACAGCCCATTGGGCGTCGAAGCCGTGAAGGTCAAGAACGTTCAAACCGGTGAAATCTCAGAAATTCCTTGCAAGGGCGTTTTCGTGGCCATCGGCCATGCACCGGCAACCGAACTGGTCAAGGATGTGCTGGAGCTGCACAATGGCGGCTACGTCAAGGTCAAGCCCGGTTCGACCGAGACCTCTGTTCCCGGTGTCTTTGCCGCGGGCGATCTGACCGATCACAAATACCGTCAAGCGGTGACCTCGGCCGGCATGGGCTGCATGGCCGCACTCGACGCGGAACGCTTCCTGGCCGAACAGGACTAATCCGCCAAGCCCCCTGCCCGCCAGCACAGCGCCCTCTTTGAGAGACCGTGCTGGCGGCCCAGGACACTGCGCGAAGCCGCAGCACCCTGTGTCCGCCCCCCTCCCCCAGACCACAGCCCACAGGCCCAAGGCACGGATTGCCGATCTTGCCGACAGAACTGCGGCCTTCCGCTTGGCAGAGCCCGCGCAGGCGAGGCCTGCCCGCAATCACATGGTTGAGCAGCGATAGTATCCGCCTGCCCGGGCAGGATGGCATGCTATCCTCCCAAGCTGCCGAACCTCAGCCATCCACCTCACGCTGCTTCGCAGTACGACTGTGACAGCACACAAGAGGCGTGATCCGGTCCGATGCGCGCCTCTTCGCCTGTTTGGCTAGGGGGAGCGTCCCTGCTTTGAACACCCCAGCGACACAGTATTCCAATTCTGCGGTTATTGGGAAAACAGTCGGCCTCAATCCACCGACAGGCGCACTAAATGCTTCAAATCGGACCACGCATGTGCGATGCGTTCATCCGTGAACACATTTTGAGTCGCAAATGCCAACCATCGCCCCAAGACCTGGCAACCCGGAGGAGGAAGACCTCCTGTTTCGGATGTTGCGTCAGCTGGAAGCTGCTCCGGACGCGTCCCAGCGTGCGACAGCTCAGGCTTTGGGCGTTTCCCTTGGACGGCTGAATGCCGTTCTGAGGGCGGCAGCAGACAAGGGCCTGGTGAAGATCACAGAGCGCAACGGCCCCGACAAACGTCAGCGCTACGCCTACGAAATCACGACGCGGGGCGCTGCAGAACGAATCCGCCTCAGAGACAACTTCCTGATCCGCAAATTTGCCGAGTATGACGCTCTGCATGCGGAACTCACCGGCACGACCAGCGGCCTCGAACCATTCAAGCACAGGACAAAATTCATGGAAAACAATCTCGCCCCCATTCCCGAGCTATATGTCTCATACGACAGTGCCCAGAAGCTGAAGGTCGAGGCCGCAGAGCTGACCAGCCACGACCTGAGCCCGCGCCAGATCTGCGATCTGGAGCTGCTGATGAATGGTGGCTTCAACCCGCTGAAGGGCTTTCTGAGCGAAGCAGATTATGACAGCGTTGTCGAGAACATGCGCCTCGCGGATGGCACCCTCTGGCCGATGCCGATCACGCTGGATGTATCCGAAGCTTTTGCCGAGACGATTGAACTGGGTCAGGATATTGCCCTGCGCGACCAGGAAGGCGTGATTCTGGCGACCATGACCGTCACCGACAAGTGGGAGCCGAACAAAGCCCGCGAGGCCGAGAAGGTCTTTGGCGCAGATGACGATGCCCACCCTGCCGTGAACTACCTGCACAATACCGCAGGCAAGATCTACCTTGGCGGCCCGGTCACCGGCATCCAGCAGCCTGTCCACTATGATTTCCGGGGCCGCCGTGACACCCCGAACGAGCTGCGCGCCTATTTCCGCAAGATGGGCTGGCGCAAGGTTGTCGCCTTCCAGACCCGCAACCCGCTGCACCGCGCGCATCAGGAACTGACCTTCCGCGCCGCGCGCGAAGCCCAGGCGAACCTTTTGATCCACCCTGTTGTCGGCATGACCAAACCGGGAGATGTGGATCACTTCACCCGCGTGCGCTGCTATGAGGCGGTTCTGGACAAATATCCGGCGGCCACCACCTCGATGAGCCTTTTGAACCTCGCCATGCGTATGGCCGGTCCGCGCGAGGCGGTCTGGCACGGGCTGATCCGCGCAAACCACGGCTGCACCCATTTCATCGTCGGCCGCGATCACGCCGGCCCCGGCAAGAACTCTGCCGGTGAAGATTTCTACGGCCCCTATGACGCGCAGGATCTTTTTCGGGCGCACCAGTCCGAGATCGGCTGCGAAATGGTCGACTTCAAGCACATGGTCTACGTGCAGGAACGCGCCCAGTACGAACCCGCTGACGAGATCGCGGACAAGGACGACGTGACCATCCTCAACATCTCGGGCACAGAGCTGCGCCGCCGTCTCCAGGAAGGGCTGGAGATCCCCGAGTGGTTCTCCTTCCCTGAGGTAGTGGCCGAGCTGCGCAAGACCAAACCGCCGCGCAGCAAGCAGGGCTTTACTGTCTTCTTCACCGGCTTTTCCGGCTCCGGGAAATCCACCATCGCAAACGCCCTGATGGTCAAGCTGATGGAAATGGGCGGTCGCCCTGTGACCCTGCTGGATGGCGATATCGTGCGGAAAAACCTGTCGAGCGAGCTGGGCTTCTCGAAAGAGCACCGTGACCTCAACATCCGCCGTATCGGCTATGTGGCGTCCGAGATCACCAAGAACGGCGGGATCGCCATCTGTGCGCCCATTGCCCCCTATGCCACTACCCGCCGTGCCGTGCGCGAGGATGTCGAACAGTTCGGCGCCTTTGTCGAAGTGCACGTTGCAACCTCCCTCGAGGAATGTGAACGCCGTGACCGCAAGGGGCTCTACAAACTGGCGCGCGAGGGCAAGATCAAGGAGTTCACAGGCATTTCGGACCCCTACGATGTACCGGCAGATCCTGAACTGCGCGTCGAAACCGAAAACGTTGAGGTGGACAACTGCGCCCACCAGGTTCTGCTCAAGCTTGAAAGCATGGGGCTGATCAGCGCCTGATCCACATGCCCCCCCCCTTTTGAAACTGTCGTCGGCCCGCCAACTGGCGGGCCGATTGCGTGGTGCCAGGCGCTTTGGGGAAAACAATTCAACCTTTTGTGATCACGGTTTTCGCCTTAGATACGGTCAAAAGTTTGAACTCTCGGAGGCGCATAATGACTGCCCTTATCAAGGCCCATGTTTTCACCGACACAACAGCGCAGTCATTTTTGAAACAGTCGCCGGGCGGTTTGCCACGTAACAAGAATGTGGCGTTTACATTTGGCACCTCGGTCCCGGAGGATTCCGACGTCCTGATTGCTTTCAACCGGGCCTCCTATTCGATAAAGACACATGTTCCAAGAGAACGCTGCATCTTCATTGCTGCGGAACCGGATGTCATACACCCCTATAGCTGCCGTTTCCTGAATCAGTTCGGGCTGGTTCTGACAACCACCTCGAAGACACTGAAAACGGAGAAACGTCATCGGGCCGTATGCTGGTACTGGTGGGCGGGGTTCGACTTTTCCGGAAAGGGCGAACACCGCGGCTATGACTGGTTCAAAGCACTGCAGCCTCCGGCTGAGAAACAGAACAAGATCGCCATCGTCACCTCGAACAAGGTACACACCGAGTATCACCGCAAACGCATGCGGTTCGTTGAAACGCTGATCCAGGAGATCCCCGAATACATCGACGTCTACGGTCGCGGCTTCAAACCCATCGGCGACAAGGCGGATGCACTCTTGCCCCACAAGTACAACCTGGCCATCGAGAACGGAGAAGGCCCCCACGTCTGGACCGAAAAGCTGACCGACCCCTGGCTATGCTGGTCGTTTCCTTTCTACGCCGGGTGCAGCAATGTTGAGGACTACTTCCCCGAAGGCAGCTTCGAATTGCTGAACCTTGATGATCCTGTGGCCGAGGCGCACCGCATGGTGCAGGAGATTCAGAACGGGCGCTGGGAGGCGGCACAATCGGCGATCGCCGAGGCCCGCGAAACCGTTCTTGAAAAAGAGAACATCATGGTCCTGATGGCAGATCTTGCCAATGAGGTGGCAAAACGGTCAGCTCAGCACACTTCAAGACGCCCCCGGTATATCTGGTCAGAGCGCTCGCTGTGGCCGGAAAAAGGCTGCCGCGGAAGCGTGCAGGAGTGGGCGCTGAGGCGCGCAATACTCTTGCTGGCGCCCGAGGCCGAACTCAAGACGCAGGGCCTGCGGGAATGGTATGAAGTCAAAAAATCCAAGCGCCGCGCGCGCAAACTGGCGAAAACGGAAGAGCGGCCTTAGCCGCAGCCAGACACCATCGTCCCATGCGGCAGCACTTCAAAGGCTGTCGCGCAGCGCCTCTGCCGCGCGCCCGAAAAGATCGCCAAAATGTGCGGCAACCGGCTTTTGAGCGCGCAAGGACGGCAGGCGTCGCTCATAGTCCTCGGCGCTGGCTGCGCTGATCGCGGCCTCCAAATCAGCGCGGTCAGAGCAGATCATCATGCCGTCTGTGTCAAAGAAATCCTCAATGTTCGGGCACCCCCAGTAGATGGGCACCGTCTCGCAGAGGATCGCATCAATCAGTTTCTCGGTAAAACAGTTGGTTTCCCGCACGTTTTCGATGACAACGGAATACCTAAAAGGCGCCAGCCCTTCAGATTTGGCCTCGAACGGCTGATACCCTTTGCCCATAATTTGCGCCGATGGCCGGTGCTGCTGCAGGTAATCTACAACCTGGTGCCGTAACTTGTGCCCGGGATGGTCCCGCTTGGCCGAAGCGATCAAGGACAGATCCGCCGTCTTGTTGATGATCAGGTCCTTCCATTCTGGCACCCAGGTTGTTCCGAAAGGAAGGAAAACCCCATTTGGCAAACGATCCAAAAGGTCGGGATCATAGGTGAAAACCCGAAAGAAGCGCCGGTGGGTCAGCCGCAGCAGGCGGTGGTGGTTGAGCGACATGATCCTCGGCTCCATCACCATCAGCGACAGCCGCGCCCGAAACGGAAACCTTGGCTGAAAATGCATGGCGGTCTTGGCGAAGGCGATCAGGTGATCCTCTGGCCCGAGGTCCCCCACGACACCGCCCTTCAGCCGGTCAGGGCAGCCAAGAGGCCAGTGTAGCTGGCCCAGAGGGCGCTCCGTCAGCGCACGGTCCAGCTTGCTGCCATGGGGCAGAATTGCGATCGCAGGTTCGCTCATGACGACAGGCCTTTTGAAAACATCGTGTAATGCGTCGAAATCACCAGGCCGGTCAAGCCTCGCCCGGCAGATCCACCTTTCCACGCATGAGGATATAACCCTGACCGGCCACCCGCACGCCTGTCGGCGCTTCGGCAGGCCCAATACGGGTGACCTGCGCCTGACCGGGACGGCCCATGCCATGGCCCTGCTCGGCGACGAAGCTTTCCTTGCGCATCAGGCCATGTTTCCACAGATAAGCCGCCATCGCGCCGGTTGCGGAGCCGGTAAAGGGATCCTCCGGCGGGCTGGGGGGTGCCATCAACAGGCGGGAATAGGTATCGCCCGCAGCGCTGGCCCCCTCCAGCGTGACAAGAAAAGGCTCCATCATGTCGATACCGTCAGAACCCAATGCCGATGTCAGACGCGCAAGTGCCCCAACATCCAGCCTGGCCGCCTTGAGAGCCGCGTGATCCTTCAGAACCGTGATACAGAAAGGCAGACCCGTCGAAACCTTCTGCGGTCGCCCGACAATGGCGTCAGCAGGCAAGGACACCGCTGCGGCGACCAGTTCTGGATCCGGCATGGGACCAAACTCCGGCGCAACCTGGGTCATCTCGATCATGTCGCCATCAATCGTCACCGGCACGATGCCCGCGCCGGTTTCAAGGGTCACGGACGACCCCTCGATCAATCCCCTGTCCTTGAGCGCGGCAACAGTTGCAATGGTGGGATGACCGGCAAAGGGGATCTCCCGGCTGGCCAGAAAATAACGCACCCGGACGTCCGCCACTTCTGACGCGCCCGTGAAGGTGCATTCGACCAGGGAGGTCTCGCGCACGAAGGCCGTGCAGATCTCATCGGGCAAAACGGCGCCGCCGTGAACAACTGCGCACCCGTTGCCGCCAAACGGGCGATCCGAAAAGGCGTCCACCCAGTCAAATTCGAAGGATGTCATAGTGTGTTCCCGTTCGCTCATGTGCCCGCTGGCGAGGGTACCGGCAATCACGAGACGCTTCCAGCGGGAACCGGCCAGCCGACAGATTCTCCGCTGTCTTTCGCAAATTCCTGCCCCCGGCACCGAGGCCGGGAGCGCTGGAGTTAGTGAACCGCCACGGGTGAAAAATCGTTCTGCCGCGCCAGGACAAAGGCGAGACGCCGGTCTGCGACCAGGGCCAGCTGTTCTCCTTCGGCGTCATGGACCGCATAGAGCTGTTTACGCCCGTGCGCGCCGGCCTGAAGCTCGGCAGGAAGATCGGCCACATCCACGGCCTTGACGTAAACGATGCGCTTGCCTGCGTCGTTGAAATCAAACGGTGTGTGCATGTCTGTTACCCCTTACGAATGTTGATGGTCTGAACAACGGTTTGCGGGCGGGCACGGGTCAGGTCCACGTGCAGCAGGCCATTCTCCATCAGCGCCTCGCCCACTTCGACCCCATCGGCGAGGACAAACATGCGCTGAAACTGGCGCGCGGCGATACCACGGTGCAAGAACACACGACCATCCGCATCGTCACGCTGACGGCCGCGGATCACCAATTGGCGGTCTTCAACGGTGATCGAAAGATCCTCTTCGGCAAAACCGGCCACCGCCAGGGTAATGCGATAGGAGTGATCCGAGGTCTGTTCGATATTATAGGGGGGATAGCCTTCGTTGCCGGACTTCGCCGAGCGTTCCAGAAGGCGTTCAAGCTGCTCGAACCCCAACATATGCGGGTATGAGCCCAAGGTAAGTTTCGACACGTGTTTCGTCCTTTGTTCGAAAGCGACGGATAGTCTTGCGGCCCCGGTCCGGGCACCGCCCTTACAGAATATGGTAACTTCTCTTGAATTCTCAAGAGTGTGCATGGCTAGGACTAGCCCAAAAGACGTTAACGAAGTATCCTGCAGTTCGCATCTTTCATCAGCTGTTGAGTCGCCAATGAACGCCCCCACCGATATCTCGATGAAGACCGACGACGTGTTGCGGGTCGAACTTGAGGTGTTTCGCAGGCAGCACCGGGATCTGGACGAGGCCATCACCGCCCTGCAAGAGCGCGGCACCTCGGATCAATTGACGATCCAGCGTTTGAAAAAACAGAAGCTGGTCCTGAAAGACAAGATCGCCCTGATCGAAGACCGGCTGACCCCTGACATCATCGCCTGATCTGTCCCGGCTTACAGACCGACGCCGCCCGCACCGAAGCCATGGAAAGAGCAGCTCCCGCGCCTTTTGCAGGTCGGCAGCTGCACTGCCGCAGGCAAAAGCCTTGGGCTCGGCAGCGCGCCGGGGCGCGCTGTGGTTTCGCAATCCGGCGCACATCAGCCAGTTTGCAGCCGTTTGAATGGCTTCCCGTCGGTTTCCGACCGCATTGCTGCATTGCACCGCAGGCGTCTTCGACTATAGTGCGCGCTCCTACCACCCGAGCAGGCACGCGCAGGGCCTGCGGCATGACAGGACCGGATCACATGCCAGACACCACCCTTGACATCAAAGTGGGCATCATCATGGGCAGCCAGTCGGACTGGCCCACGCTGAAAGAAGCCGCCAATATTCTGGATGAGTTGGGCGTGCCCTACGAGGCAAAGATCGTCTCGGCGCACCGGACACCAGACCGGCTTTGGGCCTACGGCAAAACGGCAGCCGAGCGTGGATTGCAGGTGATCATCGCCGGTGCCGGCGGCGCGGCACATCTGCCCGGCATGGTCGCCTCCAAGACGCGGGTTCCCGTGGTCGGCGTGCCGGTTCAGACACGCGCTCTTTCCGGAGTGGATTCGCTCTACTCCATCGTGCAGATGCCAAAAGGCTTTCCCGTTGCCACCATGGCCATCGGCGCGGCCGGCGCGGCCAATGCCGGGCTGATGGCCGCAGGGATCCTGGCCCTTCAGGACCCGGCCCTTGCCCAGCGGCTGGATGAGTGGCGCGCGGCGCTTTCGGCCTCGATCCCCGAGGAGCCAGTCGATGAGTGATCCATTGCAGCCCGGGGCAACCATCGGAATTCTGGGCGGTGGCCAGCTTGGCCGCATGCTCTCGGTCGCGGCCTCCCGCCTTGGATTCAGGACGCACATATTTGAACCTGGCGCCAACCCACCCGCTGGCGATGTAGCGCATCAGGTGACAACCGCAGCCTACGAGGATGAGGCCGCGCTCGCAGCCTTTGCCGCATCCGTCGATGTGATCACCTATGAGTTTGAAAACATCCCCACGGCGGCACTGGACATTCTCGAACGACATCGCCCGATCCGGCCCGGACGTGAAGCTCTGCGTGTCTCGCAGGACCGCCTTACCGAAAAGTCATTCCTGAAGGATCTTGGCCTGCAGACGGCGCCCTTTGCCGACATAACCTCCGAGGGCGACCTTGAGACTGCCCTCAACGGGATCGGGGCTCCGGCCATCCTGAAAACCCGCCGCTTTGGCTATGATGGCAAGGGACAGGCCCGGATCAAGACGCTCGAGGACGCCGCGCCTGCGCTGGCCTCGCTGGCAGGTGCTGCAGCCATCCTGGAGGGATTTGTAGACTTCAGCCACGAGGTCTCGGTCATTGCCGCCCGCAGCCCCAGTGGCGAAGTGGCCTGCTTTGACCCCGGCGAAAACGTGCACCGCGATGGCATCCTGCACACGACCACCGTGCCCGCACGCCTCAGCCAAAGCCAGCGCATGGATGCCGTTCTGATCGCGGCAAAGATCCTGAATGCGCTCGATTATGTGGGCGTCATGGGCGTGGAGCTGTTCGTCACAACAAGCGGCCTTGTGGTCAACGAGATCGCGCCGCGCGTGCACAACTCGGGCCACTGGACACAGAACGGCTGCGCCGTGGACCAGTTCGAGCAGCACATCCGCGCCGTCGTTGGCTGGCCTCTTGGAGATGGGCAGCGCCACAGCGACGTGGTGATGGAGAACCTGATTGGCGCCGACGTCGAGCGTATTCCAGAGCTTGCGCGCGAGCGGGACTGCGCGATCCATCTATACGGCAAGGCCGAGGGCAAGCCGGGGCGCAAGATGGGACATATCAACCGGATCATCCGAACCAAGTAACCGCTGCCGTCTGCAACTGACCGGCGAAATCCGCCCCAAGCGGGTTTCGCGCGCAGCAAAGAGGGCCCGCTTGCCGGGCAGGATGCGCTGCGCCCCCCCCTGCCGCGGACCGCCTATCCCACGAACCGCGCGGCCACCTCCCCGCTCATGTAGCTCATGCGCCCGCCGGACAGGGTTGCCGCGACACGTCCGCTCTCCTTTTCGAGGATCACGACGTCGGCGCGTTTCCCGACAGCCAGCTCTCCACGGTCGGCAAGTCCCAGAACACTCGCAGGACCCCTGGACACCAGCGCCCAGGCCTGCGCCATATCCAGAAGCCCTGTGCGCGCCAGCATCAGGGCTGCACGGCGCGGGCTTGGATAGTGGTAGTCGGACGCCAGTGCATCGCACAGGCCCATGGCAATCAGCTCGATCGCTGAAACATTACCCTTGTGAGAGCCGCCCCGCACCACGTTGGGTGAACCAAGGATGATGTGATCGCCCCCCGCCCGCGCAGCCTCGGCGGCCTCAAGGGTCTCGGGAAACTCGCTGATCTTGACGCCCCGCCCCCGCCAGGTGGCGCGCACATCAGCGCTATGATCGTCGTGGCTGCCCATGCGCACGCCCATGGCGCCCAGTTCGGCACAGATGGCGTCAAGGGCGTCGGGCACCTTGACGCTGTGGGCATGCATGTCTTTGAGCATCTGCCAGTGCACTTCGGGGTTGCGTCCTGCCTTCAGAGCCTGCCCCACAAGGCGCGCAGGCTTTTTTCCTGCGGCCAGCCGCTCATGCGGCAGATGGTCATTGAAGACAATATAGGTCACCCCTGACGCCGCCAGCCGCGCGGGCAGTGCGGCATAGTCCTCCAGCATATGGGTTTCAAACCGCAGCTGTGGCAGGATATCCGTCACCAGCCTTCCCCCGACGGATGTGATCGCGGCAAACACCTGATCGGCATAGTCCGGACTGCGCAAGCCGCCTTCCCAGCTATGAAACTGCGCCAGAACCGCCGTCGTGATGCCATTGGCCGCCAGTTCCGCCTCGGCGGCGATGACCCCTTCATCCATCTGCTTCATGGCACCGCGACGTGGCGCAAGATGGCGCTCAAAGCCATCCCCATGGGGGTCAATGATACCGGGAAGAACCAGATACCCGGACAGATCCACCGGGCGCCCTGTCCGTGCCGGGGCGATGGCCCCCTCCGCAATGCACAGCTCGCCATTCTCAACCACGCCATCCGGCAACAGCACATCGCCGCCCTGCAGGGTCAAATCAAGGGTCGTCACGCTCTGGGTCCTTTGCTGGTGCGCCACTACAGGCGCCGTCATCGCATAGCCCCTCGGGCAAGCCAAGCACCGCATCCAGAAAGGTCATGTCCGGATCGAACCGTTCGTGGCGCAGAAAATGCAGCGCCTGGGCAATCACCAGCGGGTTGTTCATCATGAACGTATGGGTGACCGGCAGCACGATATGATCCGCCATCCCTTCGATGCGGGTGCTGGCGACCGACACCTTGCCGTCATCGGGGCCAGGGATCAGATTGGAAAACACCGGGTTGAGCGAGACCTCTCCGGCGATGACCCCCAAGGGAAAATCAACCGGCGGCAACTGGTTCGGGATACTGCCAGGTCCCGTGCCCAGCTGCAGACCGGCAGGACCGTTGAGCAGGCCGAACACCTCCCAGTCGCCAAGCTCATCGACCAGTTCGCTGCCATGATTGGGCGGGCCAAGCATGACCACTCGGCCAAGGGTGTCCGGACGATGCTCCCTCAGCCAATACCGCACAAGGATGCCGCCCATGGAATGGGTGACCAGATGAACGCGTTGCGCGCCGCAGTCCTCAAATGCCTTGGGCAGCACCGCATCCGCAAGAGAGCCAATGGGCTCATCCGTCGAAGGGTAGCCCGGACGCACCACATCAAGGCCGCGGCCCGTCAGAACGTCTTCCATTATGGAAAACGAGGATTCACTGCGCGCCAGCCCATGAAGCAGGATGACGCAGTCGGCAAATACCGCCGTGGGAAAAAGACCGAGGACGGCGACTGGCAGAAATGAGAGCAATCGTTTCATGGTACCCAGATAGAGTCCGGACTTTCCTTCGAAAACCCTTTTCACTGCTTTGGCGCCGACCAGATCACCAGAGCGATGCCGCCAAGAACCGCAACTGTCCCCAGCATCAGGCGCACTCCAACCGGCTCTGCCAGAATCAGGGCACCGCCGATGATGGCGATGACCGGCACGCTCAGCTGGATCGTGGCCGCCGTCGCAGGCTGAAGCTGAGGCAGAACGCGGTACCAGAGCGCATATCCAAGGCCGGAGGTGACGGCACCGGACAAGACGGCAAGGATGACACCTGTCCCACTGACGTGCAAATCCGAAAGCGTCAGCAGAACAAAGGGGAGCATCATGACCGTCGCCGCAAGAAAGTTCATCGCGCTGGCGCGCACGGGATCGCGGGTGCCTCGGCCCAACAGAGTGTAGGCCGCCCAGCCAAGCCCGCTCAGTGCCATCAGCAACGAAGCTCCGAGGGGAACCTGTACCGGACCACTGGGCCAGACCACATATGCCAGCCCCAAAAAGGCGAGGCTTGCTCCAAGGATTTGCCCCGCCCCGACCCGGTTGCCCCTGAGCGCCCCCCAGCCAAACATGGAGATTTGCACGACGCCAAAGAGAACCAGCGCCCCAAGCCCCGCATCAAGCCCCTGATAGGCCAGGCAAAACCCGATCATGTAAAGAGTGAGAGCAGCCCCGCCGCCAAGAGCGTCGGCCCATCTTACCGGCGGCACGGGTGAATTGCTTGCCGACACGGGCCTGGTTTGCCACCAGCACAGGGTCAGCAACATGGCCGCCCCGGAGGCGAGGCGCAAAAGACCAAAGCCCATCGCATCCATGTGACCACCGCCGATCGCCAGGCGACCCAGGACGGAATTGGCTGCGAAGGCGATCAGAACGATCAGAACCAGTCCGACGAATTGCAAATCCGGCTTCTCCTATTCAAGCCGGTCGTTCCAGCCCATCAGTTCAGGATGCGCAAGGCCGTATCACCGTATCCACAGGTGTAGCAACAGTCATTGCAGCCTTGTGAATTGTCGAGACCAACGCCCCAGTACCTGTTGCTGTTGCCGCGCACCCAGGCGCCATAACATATGGTTTCGCCGGTTTCACAGCTCAGGTTGTATTCGTGAACGTCATAGTCATCAAGGATATAGACCTCACCGTCCCCGGGCCACGCCCGGCTGTAATCCTGACTGTAGAATTCCAGGCTCACGATATGCGGATATTCGCTGCGGATGGTCCATCGTAGATTGTCAGCGCCAGCAGGCCCAACGGCCGCGAATAACGTCGCCGCCACAACCAGACTTACAAAACGTTTCATCCCTTCTCCCCGCTGCGGTTGATAGATGCAGCCAGACTAGGGGGGTGCCCATAAAAAAACCAAGAACGAATCAGTGTCGTGCCTAATAGAGTTTGAAAACATCCTCCCGCCAACGCATTGCGGTACTGGGACCGCGGGAGGGTCCTACGGCTTCGTTGCCCTGTTTCGTCGGATCCTGCAGCCGTCCAACAAAAAGGGGCCGCCCGAAGGCGACCCCAAAATCATCCGGCTGGATGGCGTGGCTTACATCATGCCGCCCATGCCGCCCATGCCGCCCATGTCGGGCATGCCGCCGCCGGCCGCGCCTTCCTTGGCGGGCTTGTCGGCAACCATGGCTTCGGTGGTGATCAGCAGGCCAGCAACCGAGGCCGCATCTTCCAGAGCGGTGCGGGTCACTTTCGCCGGGTCGATCACACCGAATTTGAACATGTCACCATATTCGTCGGTCTGAGCGTTGTAGCCAAAGTTCTTGTCTGTGGATTCGCGGACCTTGCCGGCAACCACGGCACCGTCAACACCGGCGTTCTCGGCGATCTGGCGCAGCGGCGCTTCGATGGCGCGGCGCACGATGGCGATACCTGCGTTCTGGTCTGCGTTGGCACCGGTGACACCTTCCAGAGCCTTACCGGCCTGAACCAGTGCAACACCACCGCCGACGATTACGCCTTCCTGCACAGCTGCGCGGGTTGCGTTCAGAGCATCGTCCACACGGTCTTTGCGCTCTTTCACTTCGACTTCGGTCATGCCGCCAACGCGGATCACGGCAACACCGCCTGCCAGTTTGGCAACGCGTTCCTGCAGCTTCTCACGGTCGTAATCCGAGGTGGTCTCTTCGATCTGGGTACGGATCTGGGCAACGCGTGCTTCGATCTCGGCCTTCTCGCCTGCACCGTCAACGATGGTGGTCTCGTCTTTGGTGATCTCGATTTTCTTGGCGGTGCCCAGCATGTCCATGGTCACGGACTCGAGCTTCATGCCCAGATCTTCGGAGATGACCTGACCGCCGGTCAGGATCGCGATGTCCTGCAGCATGGCCTTGCGGCGATCGCCGAAGCCCGGCGCCTTGACGGCTGCGATTTTCAGACCGCCGCGCAGTTTGTTGACAACCAGGGTCGCCAGCGCTTCGCCTTCCACATCTTCGGCGATGATCAGCAGCGGCTTCTGCGACTGGATCACCTGCTCGAGCAGCGGAACCATCGGCTGCAGGGAGGAGAGTTTCTTCTCGTGCAGCAGGATCATGCAGTCGTCGAGGTCTGCAATCATCTTGTCCGGGTTGGTGACGAAGTAGGGCGACAGGTAGCCACGGTCGAACTGCATGCCTTCGACCACGTCGGTCTCGGTTTCCATGCCTTTGTTTTCTTCGACGGTGATCACACCTTCGTTGCCGACTTTCTGCATCGCGTCTGCGATCTGCTGGCCGATTTCGGCTTCGCCGTTGGCAGAGATGGTGCCGACCTGAGCGACTTCAGCAGAATCGTTCACCGGGCGCGCCATTTCCTTGATCGCTTCGACGACCTTGGTGGTTGCCATGTCGATGCCGCGCTTCAGGTCCATCGGGTTCAGACCGGCAGCAACCTGCTTGAGGCCTTCCTTGACGATGGCTTGGGCCAGAACGGTCGCGGTGGTGGTGCCGTCACCGGCTTCGTCGTTGGTGCGGGAAGCGACTTCCTTCACCATCTGGGCACCCATGTTCTCGAACTTGTCTTCCAGTTCGATTTCCTTGGCAACCGAAACACCGTCCTTGGTGATGCGCGGTGCGCCAAAGGATTTGTCGAGCACCACGTTGCGGCCTTTTGGGCCGAGGGTGACTTTGACGGCATCGGCGAGGATGTTCACGCCGCGCAGCATCTTGTTGCGGGCATCGGTGTCGAATTTGACGTCCTTAGCAGCCATTTTCGTTTCTCCTTGAGAAAATCTGTGTTTGTCAGCGATGAAATGGGATCAGAGAAGCCGGAGGGCTTACTCGATGATGCCCATGATGTCGCTTTCCTTCATCATCAGCAGCTCTTCGCCGTCGACGGTGACTTCGGTGCCGGACCATTTGCCGAACAGGATCTTGTCACCGGCCTTAACGGCCATTGCGATCAGCTCACCGCTGTCCTTGCGGGCGCCCTCGCCGGTGGCGACAACAACGCCTTCCGAGGGCTTTTCCTTGGCGCTATCGGGGATGATCAGCCCGCCAGCGGTTTTTTCCTCGCTCTCGGTGCGGCGTACCAGCACGCGGTCATGAAGCGGTTTCAATGCCATCTTTGCAGCTCCTTAATAGGCTCAAAGGTTGTTTTCTAGTCAGCCCCCGCTCCCCGCGGGGGCGTTATCACTCACATCGGGTGAGTGCTAACGGCTCGGAAGCTAGGAACGGCACCGCACCTTGTCAACACGCATCTCGACAGAAAATCAAAAAAGGAAGAACGCCCGGAAGGCTGGGCACCAGTAGATGGAGCTGCCCCCGGGCGCGACCTGCCTGCCTCCGAAAACCGTGCCGCACACAGGACCTGACACCTGATGATGTGTGATGTTTCCAGCTCTGAGCGTTCATCGGGCATAGGCCGGGGAGAGGCATTGTGTCCAGCATAGCGCGAGTCATCAATTGCTTAGCGTTAGCGTGTGACCGAACAGCCCTCTACAGCATAACGCGCCCCCGGCAGGCCCAACGGGTGGACACACGAACGTTCCGGATGTGCAACACGACCGCTTTGCCCAGTGGAGATACTTGCAATTTGAATAAAATTCTTCTCAATTGACGGTGCCCCTTTTCCAAATACATTCGAGCATCGCCCAATGAAAAGTCTTCTTCTTTCCGCCGTTTTCGCGGTCGCCGCGGGTTCCGCAAGTGCTGTAACTCTGAATTTTGGACCGGTGTACGGAGTTGGCAATGGTCACAACCAGCTGTTCAACATCGCCACCCCGACGACAATCGCCGGCGATGCGACGCTCACCTTTTCGGTTCTTGACGACCTGAACGCAACTAACGAGTTCGTTGATGTGTCGATTGAGGGCTTGAGCCTAGGACGTGTGTTCGACAACGACCCCTCGAACGATGCCTTCGACTTTGCCAACGACCAGGGAACGCAATCGGGACTGTCCACTGCCATCCTGCACACGGGCAGCGCGACCATTTCCAATGCTGATTTCACGCCGCTGATTGCCGATGGGTTCCTGAACCTGCTGTTCGATTTCAGCGGTTTTGTAAACAAGACCGGCCCACGCACGCTTTACGGGTCGATCTCTTTCGCCACAGTCGCGCCCGTTCCGCTGCCTGCCTCTCTGGGCCTGCTTGGATTTGGCATTGCAGGAGTGGGGGCCCTGCGCGCGCGCCGCAAATCTAAGACCAAAGCCGTGCAGCGTCGGGCTGATGGCTCGCGATGCCGGGAACCAAACCGCTGAAATGGCGCCCTTTTTCTTCTCAAGTCGATCAATCAATATGTCGGATTGCTCAGCCCCCGATGTTTTTTTTCAAAGCATCTGCGGCTTCGGGCCTGAAACCCAGATGTTCAGTGCGACCGGGGCCCGTATGTGATCCGGCAAACCGGACCCTACGGTTAACTCTGGATTAAACATTCCTTGCTTTTGCGCCGAATTCGTCACAAATTATTGGCGTTCCAACGTGATTTTAGAGTGAGTAGTCATTATGAAAAGTTTCCTCCTTTCTACTGTGCTTGCAATGGCTGCCGGTTCAGCTAGTGCTGCGACCCTGAACTTTGGTCCGGTGGCCGGCGTCGGCACTGGTCACAATCAAGCGTTCAGTCTCGCCACACCCACAACGATTCTCGGCGATGCGATCCTGACTTTCTCGGTCCGCGACGACCTGAACTCATCTGGTGAGTACATTGACGTGTCGATTGAGGGTTTCAGCCTTGGACGCGTGTTCGACAACAACAGCGCCAACGATGCCTTCGACTTTGCAAGCGACCAGGGAACACAATACTCTTCCCTGCATACTGGCAGCGCGACTATCGCCAATGCTGATTTCGCGCCGCTAATTGCTGATGGGTTCCTGAACCTGTTGTTCGATTTCAGTGGCAGCGTGCATGAATTTGGATCGCGGACCCTTTATGGCTCGGTCTCGTTCAACTCGATCGCACCTGTTCCGCTGCCGGCCTCCTTGGGCCTGCTTGGATTTGGCATCGCTGGAATGGGGGCCATGCGCGCGCGCCGCAAATCAAAGACCAAAGCCGCTGCAGCCTGAGGCCGCCTGTTGAGCGAAGCAACAAGCCACGGTCTGAAGCCCCAAGGAAAAGGCGCCTGTCGGCGCCTTTTTTGTTTCGGTGAAATGCATGCCCGCTCGCGCCAATCCCGGAGCTCAGTCAACCATGATGACGGGGTTTCCTGTGCGTATCGCACAAACACCATTTGGTCCGGTCTGGCCGCACGGAAATTTGCCGGATCATTCGAAGTGAACCTGCCCCCGTCAACCAAAGATAAACCCGCTTCCGGACATCATCCATTCATCAACTCAGGTTCGACGTGGCTGCCTGTCTGGAAATCTTAACCGCAAGCTGCAACGGAACATCAGAACACATTCAAAGGCCAACCGATTCCCCAATGCCACACACCCGACGCGTGCCCACTGACTTCCGGCGAAAGGCCGATACGGGAACCTGCCGCCTTCATTGGGTGGACATGGCTCGTGGGCTGGCAATCATTCTGGTCGTTCTGGCCCACTGCTGGCGCGGGCTCGCGAATGCCAACCTCCTAGGGCTGGAGCAAGGCTGGCTCGGGTATCTGGACAGGTTCATCTACCTGTTCCACATGAACGCCTTTTTCATTCTCGCCGGGTCGTTCCTGCTTCAGCAAGCTCAGCGCGGTACCGCAGGGCGCTACCTTGGCCATCTAAGCCTGCGGTTGCTCTATCCCCTGGCGCTTTGGACCTATCTGTTCATCGCGCTTCGCGTGCTCGCGGGCGCCTCCGCAAACGCTCCGGCAGACCCCGCAGCCCTGCTGGTCCTCCCTCTGCCACCTGTCGACCACCTTTGGTTTCTCTGGGCAATGTTCCTTGGCATGGTGTTTTGGGGCGGCCTGGTGCGGGCTCTGCCTGCGCTTGGCCAGCGTCCTGTGGTCTGGCTCATCCTGGCCCTTGCGGCAAGCCTGGTCTGGGACATGCTGGAAATCCCGCCCACCCTCGTTGACTGGATCGCCGAGACCTTCCGGCATCTTCCGTTTCTCGCTCTGGGCGTGGCCCTTGGATTTTCCGGAAACTGGATGGAAGGAAAGATCTGGTTGCCGCCCAGACCCTATCTCTGGGCGCCAGTGGCATTCATCGCCCTCGGCAGTCTCGCGCAATACGCCGAGCCCAAGTCCTTTGGGCTGAACGTGCAATCCGCTCTGGTGACCCTCCTGTTCCTGGCTCTGGCCCAACCCATTGCCCGCCTCGGAAGCAAAGGGCGACTGAACGGCACCATCCGCCTCATTGGTCAGCATTCCATGGCCGTTTTCCTGGCCCATACGATTTTCAGCGCCGCGACCCGCATCGCGCTGATTAAGATCGGTATCAGCGATCCTTCCCTGCATCTCATTCTGGGCACTGCGATAGGCCTTGCAGGTCCTCTGGCGCTGGCACTTTGGGCGCAACGGCTCGGAGTCACACGTTTGCTGGGCTTCTGACCGACACAGGATTGGTCGACCTGTCCGCACCATCATTGCTGATTGCCCAGATCACCGACTCATCGCGCCCCTTGTCGCTCAGGGCATAGACCCCCAAAGAGACCTTCTCGAACCAGCCATAGTGATTGTCGCGCATCAGGGTGGTGGCCCGCGCAACCCCTGTGACCCGCGCAACGTCTGCCCCCTTGCAGGGGCCATGAGCAGCCAAATGCACGGCGCAGGCCAGCGCATCCTGCCGGTAAGCGGTGACAATCCCCTGGCGCGTGGTCCCGCCGGTATTCGGATCGCCCCGCAAGCGGTCGAACTCCCGCAGCAGGCGCTGTTTGCGGACCTTGGACTTGCGCGGCGTATATGGGCCGGGATCGCATTGAACTTCAGCGCGCCCGTCCGGCAGAACGGTGATCAGACCAAGGCCCAGACGGCGGCAAAGCGAAAGGTTATCCTTCAGCATCCGCCGCGCCTGTTTCCCCTTGGGCTTGGGAACGGCAATATAAACCAGATCCGTGATCGCCTGACGGGTGACAGCCTGATGAAACAACGACAGGGAAAACCGCAGCTTCAGCTCCACGATGACAGGATCCTCATCGCCGCGCCGCGCCACCACATCGGCGGCACCGACCTCTCCCTTCACCTCGTAGCCTTGGCGTTCCAAGAGGGCCTTGATCGGAGGATATAGCTGATCTTCGCGGTTCATGGCGGCGACCATGGCCCGGCTTTTCGGGGTCGTCAACAAAACAAGAGGGGGCAAATGCCCCTGCCGACCAAGCGGAGGCCAATCGACACGGAGGGCCAAGCGCCGCAGCGCAGCGGTGATGGGGTGACAAACGCCCCCGCCCTGCTATAAGGCGCGCAAATTCTCCCGTTTCTACAGGATTGCATCATGACCACGCTCGTTTTCGGCCACAAATCCCCCGACACCGATTCCACCGGCTCTCCCATTGTCTGGGCCTGGTACCTGAATGAGATCAAAGGCATCGACGCCGCGCCCAAACTGCTGGGCGAGCCGAACACCGAAGCGGCCTTCATGCTGCAACGCTGGGGCCTTGAGAAGCCGGAGATCATCGCCGATGTGGCAGATGACCAGCCCGTCGTGATCGTGGACACCAACAACCCGGCCGAACTGCCTGCCAACATCAACGGCGCCGACGTTCAGGCGATCATCGACCACCACAAACTGGTGGGCGGCCTCGAAACCAAAGGTCCGATCGACATCACCATCCGACCGCTGGCCTGCACCGCCACCATCATGCACGACCTGATCGGGGACGACATGGCGAAGATGCCCGAAGCCGTCAAAGGCGCCGCGCTGACCTGTATCCTGTCGGACACCCTGGAGTTCCGCTCGCCCACCACCACCGACCACGACCGCGCCGTGGCCGAGAAGCTGGCAGCCGACCTCGGCATCAACATCGCCGAATACGCCGCCGAGATGTTCGCCGCGAAATCCGATGTCTCCTCCTTCTCGGATGCGGAACTGATCCGCATGGATTCGAAAGAATATGAAGTCGACGGCACCAAGTTCCGCGTCTCGGTTCTGGAAACCACCGCGCCCGGCGTCGTACTGGACCGCAAGGCCTCGCTGATGGACAGCATGACCACCGTCGCCAGCGAAGACGGCGTTGATCAGGTGCTGCTCTTCGTGGTGGATATCCTGAACGAGGAAGCCACCCTGCTGGTGCCCAACGATCTGGTCAAAACCGTCGCCAAGAAAAGCTTTGATGCCGATGCCGCAGGCGACACCGTTGTTCTGCCCGGCGTGATGAGCCGCAAAAAGCAGATCATTCCGAACCTCAAGGTCTGATCGCACGACCAACGGACAAAACAAAAGGCGCCCTTGAGGGCGCCTTTTTCATACTCGGCAGAGGATCACCCGCGGCCGCCGCCGTGACCACCGCCACCACCATTTCCGGCACCGCCGCCTCCATGGCCTCCACCGCCATTGCCAGCCCCGCCGCCATGGCCACCGCCACCACCGTTCCCAGCACCACCGCCGCCGTGGCCGCCACCGTTTCCGGCGCCATCACCGCTGTTGCTGCCGCCAGCAAGACCACTTGCGTTGGAGGCCGTGCCCAGTTTGCCATGCGCGCTGCGCGTCATAGCGCCGTTCATTTCATCCTGACCGGGGGTTCCTTCCGATCTGGCCTGATTGACGTCGTGGAACTGTTCTTGCACTTCGTCATCCTCCTCCGCCCAAGGGTTTGCATGCGCTGAAAACGCCTGCGGCGCCCCGGCGGCCCAAACCGCCAGGACCAAAGCCGGGGCAAAAGATCGTGTGTAAGTCTTGAGTTTCATTGCTCTGCCTTTTCACGTTACCGCTGCTGTTCGCCCGAGCACACATCATATTTTTGGAATACTTAAGGAAGTCCTACTGGTGGACATGATGGCGCGGCTGCGCGGGAAACTGCCGCAAAGCAAAGTTTCACGCAGAGTTCCGCCCAAATCCGGCGGCAGATAAAGCG
The DNA here is from genome assembly GCF_038148855.1 of Phycobacter sedimenti. Lineage (NCBI taxonomy): Bacteria > Pseudomonadati > Pseudomonadota > Alphaproteobacteria > Rhodobacterales > Roseobacteraceae > Phycobacter > Phycobacter sedimenti. The sequence goes on from NZ_JBBVGR010000005.1 coordinate 244,688, forward strand.
GTGGCACTGCGGCGGGAACTCGGTCATATCTGGCGCGCGATGTCCCGCGCTGCATGTCCAGACAGGAAAGGCCAAACCATGACCCATATCATTGAAACGCTCTCGGAGGTCTCGGCCCCCTATCGCGCCCTCTTTGTGGACCTTTGGGGATGTGTGCACAACGGCATCACCGCCTACCCCGAGGCAGTTGCTGCCCTGCAAGACTACCGAAAAGGCGGCGGGATTGTGGTTCTGGTGACCAACTCCCCAAAACCGCGCGCAGGTGTGGCAGAGCAGCTGTCCCAATTCGGCGTACCCCAAGACGCCTATGACACCATCGCCACTTCGGGCGATTCTGCGCGCGCGGCCATGTTCACCGGCGCAGTGGGCGACAAGGTCTACTTCATGGGCGAATGGCAGCGCGATGCTGGGTTCTTTGAGCCGCTGCACGTCATCGACTCGCCCGTCGAAATCACTCGTGTTCCCCTGCAAGAGGCAACCGGCATTGTCTGCTGCGGCCCCTTTGACCCCATGGCGGACCCGGATGTGAACCGGGCGGACTTCCTCTATGCCAAGCAAAAGGGCATGAAGCTCTTGTGCGCCAACCCGGATATCGTGGTGGACCGCGGCGAGACCCGCGAATGGTGCGCAGGCGCTCTGGCGCGGCTTTACACAGAAATGGGCGGAGAGAGCCTGTATTTTGGCAAGCCGCACCCCCCCATCTATGACCTGGCGCGCCGTCGCCTGGCCGAGCTGGGACAGGACATCTCAGATGGGGATATCCTGGCGATCGGAGATGGTCCGCACACTGATGTCGCCGGTGCCATGGGCGAGGGAATCGATTCTCTGTTCATCACAGGCGGGTTGGCCGCAGCGGAAACCAAAACGTCGCACCAACCGGACCCGGAAGCGCTAACCGCTTATCTGGAAAAGGAAGAGAGCGCTCCGACCTTTTCGATCGGACGCCTGCGCTAAACCGAAAACCCGTCAGAAAACCCTTGATTTTCTGCACCTGCAAAGTAATAAAGTTGCAGAACGGAGCGCCCATGCGCTCAAAAATTTCAAGGGCACCCATTGCTGCCCGCAAACCCGGAGGGGCGCATGTTGGACAATCTGCCACGCGGAACCATCTGCATCGAAGACATTGAAATGGGCATGGTCCGCTACCTGCGCAAAGTGGTGACGGACGAGGATATCCAGAAATTCGCCGATGTCTCGACTGATCACAACCCGGTTCACATGGACGACGACTATGCCCGCGACACGATCTTTGAAGGGCGCATCGCCCATGGGATGCTGACAGCCGGTCTGATTTCCGCCGTCATCGGCGAACAGCTGCCCGGCCATGGCACCATCTACATGAGCCAGTCCTTGAAGTTCCTCGCCCCGGTGCGCCCCGGCGACATGGTTCTGGCCGAGGTCGAGGTGACCGACATCCAGATCGACAAACGCCGCGTGCGCCTTGATTGCCGCTGCATGGTCGATGGCAAGAAGGTGCTTGTGGGCGAAGCCATGGTCATGGCCCCCTCGCGCAAGTTCGACTGAGTCCCGCCGTCGGCCCCAAGATACGGCCAGACAGATGCGTAACGGCACGCTTGCATGCCCCGGCACGGGGCGCTACGCAGGCGCAATGCGCATCATTCGAGACTATCAATTCGTCGAAGACCAGGACCGCGGCGCCAGCGTCGCGATCGGCAATTTCGATGGCGTCCATCGCGGCCACCGTTCGGTCATCGACATGGCCCGCCAGGCGGCACCGGATGCCCCTCTGGGCGTGGTCACTTTCGAGCCGCACCCGCGCGAGTTCTTTGCCCCCGCCGCGCCGCCCTTTCGCCTGATGTCGGCGGCGGCACGGGCGTCCCGGCTGGAAAAGCTGGGGGTTGAGAAGCTCTACCAGCTGAATTTCAACGCCGCCCTTTCCGGTCTCACGCCAGAAGATTTTGCCTCCAAGGTTCTGTCAAAAGGGCTTGGCCTGAGGCACGTTGTCGTCGGGGCCGATTTCTGCTTTGGAAAGGGGCGCGCAGGCACCGCCGAGGATCTGACCCGGTTCGGGCAGGACATGGGCTTTGGCGTCACCATCGCACCCCTGATGGAATACACCGAACATACCGTGTCTTCGACAGCGATCCGCCAGGCGCTGAGCGATGGTCGCCCGCGCGATGCGGCGGCCATGCTTGGCCACTGGCACCGGATCGAAGGGACCGTGATCGGCGGCGAACAGCGCGGGCGCGACCTTGGTTTTCCGACCGCGAACATGTCCATCGATGGGCTGCACCCCCCTGCATTCGGCGTCTACGCCGCCCTGGTCGATGTGCTGGATGGCCCGCACAAGGGCAGCTATCATGGTGCGGCCTCCATCGGTGTGCGGCCCATGTTCGATGGCGATCACCCGAATATCGAGACCTTCCTCTTCGACTTTACGGGCGACCTTTACGGCGCGACCCTCTCCGTCGGGCTGGTCGACTACCTGCGCCCCGAGATGAAATTCGACGGACTGGAAGCTCTGATCGCGCAGATGGACGCCGATTGCGCACAGGCGCGCGACATTCTGGCGGCGACATGACAAAGCTCGCCCCCCGGTTCTGGGAGAAAAAGCCGCTCGACAAGCTGTCCGAAGCCGAGTGGGAGGCGCTGTGTGATGGCTGCGGCAAATGCTGCCTCAACAAGCTGGAGGATGAGGACAGCGGCGAGGTCGCCCTCACCCGCGTGGCCTGCCGCCTGCTGGACGATCAGACCTGCCGCTGCGCCCATTATGAAAACCGTCACCAGTTCATTCCCGAGTGCATCGTTCTGCGCCCGGATAATCTGGATACCCACGCCTATTGGATGCCGCAGACCTGCGCTTACCGCCTCTTGTGGCAGGGCAAGCCCCTGCCCGCCTGGCATCCGCTGATCACGGGCGATCCGAATTCAGTCCACAGCGCTGGCGTGTCGGTTCAGGGCATGACGGTTTCAGAATTCGACACCCCCGAAGAAGACTGGGAAGACCATATCATTGAGGAGCCCATCTGATGTTCTTTGCCTCTGACAACTCCGGCCCCGTTCACCCCGAAGTTCTGGAGGCCCTCAGCGAAGCGAACATGGGTTATGCCATGGGCTATGGTGCCGACGCCCAGATGGAGGCCGTGCGCCAGCGTCTGCGCGACATATTCGAGGCACCCGAGGCAGCGATCTATCTGGTGGCGACCGGCACCGCCGCCAATTCCCTGGCTCTGGCGACCCTGTCAGACCCCTTCCAGACCATATTCTGCAGCCCCGTGGCCCATATCCACGAGGACGAGTGCAACGCGCCCGAATTCTACACCGGCGGCGCAAAGCTGACGCTGGTGCCCGGTGGTGACAAGATGACCCCCGAGGCCCTGCGCAAGAGCATCGCAGGCGAAGAAACCCGAGGCGTTCATGGCCCCCAGCGCGGACCGGTCTCGATCACACAAGTGACGGAACGCGGCTCTGTCTACAGCTGCGACGAGTTGAGCGCCCTTTGCGCCGTCGCCAAGGAATACGGCCTGCCGGTTCATCTGGATGGCGCGCGCTTCACCAATGCGCTGGTGTCTTTGAAATGCTCCCCGGCTGAAATGACCTGGAAAGCGGGCGTGGATGCGGTGTCCTTTGGAGGCACAAAAAACGGGCTGATGGGGGTCGAGGCAGTGATCTTCTTTGACCCCAAACACGCCTGGGAGTTCGAGCTGCGCCGCAAGCGGGGCGCGCATCTCTTTTCGAAACATCGCTACCTGTCGGCGCAGATGCTCGCCTATCTTCGCGAAGATCTGTGGCTCAAAAGCGCACAATCCGCCAATGCCTCCTGCGCTTTCCTGGCCGACGGTCTGCGCAAGGCAGGTGCCACATTCCAGTCAGAGCCGGAGGCCAACATGGCCTTTGCCGCCCTGCCCCGCAGCACCCACAAGCGTCTGATGGAGGCCGGGGCGGTCTATCATCTGTGGGATGGCCCGCTGGAGGGACCGGAAGACGACCCCGTCACCGCGCGGTTCGTGTGTGACTGGTCGATCAGCCGGGATGAAATCACGGCCTTTCTGAACCTGCTCTGATACCGAAACCACAGATGCAGGGGCCGCTGGCCTCGCGCCCGCTCAGGACAACACCTCGGCAAGGGTTTTGGCGGCGGACGCCGCAACACTGGTCTTGCGATGGGCGATCCCCACTCGGCGGGTGACATTGGCAGCCTCGCGCAGGGCGCATATGGCGATCCGATCGGAGACTTGCGCATAGGTGAGCGGGACCAGAGCCACGCCGAGACCGGCTGCAACCAGTTCCAATAGCTGTGCGTCATGAAGCGCCTGAGCCGAAACCATCAGCCTGCCCTCCCCGGCAGCGCGGAACAGGTCTGCGGATGGACAATAGGGGCGTGAAATCATCTCCAGCTGGGCAAGATCCTGCAGCGTCAGCTCTGCACGCAGGCTTAGGGGATGCCCCAGGGGCAAAGCCACCCCATAGCCTTCGTCCCACAGTCCGACAAATCCCATTCCCTCAGGCGTACAGGCTTCGGAGCAGAGCACCACATCCGCCAGTTGGGGGGTGTCGGTGAACTGGAAGACCATGCCGTCTTTTTCTCGCGAAAGGCGCTGAAACCCGTTCTGAAAAGGCTCCATCAATACATCGGGACAACAGTGCACCCGCAGCTGAGGGCGCATGCGCTTTTTCAGACGGTCCTCCATCTGCTGAAGCTGCGACAGAACCACGCCACATTGCTCGTAAAGCTCGTGCCCCAGATCGGTAGGAACCAGCCCTGCGGGACCACGCTGAAACAGCGGCCCACCATAATGGGCCTCAAGCCGGGCAATCGCCGCAGAAACCGAAGGTTGGCGCACCTCGTTGAGACGCGCAGCTGCACTGAAGGTTCCGGTTTCATAGGCGGACTGAAAGTATCTGAGCGGAGCAAGATCAAGCATAGCCTTTACCTATACACTATATAGGAAATACAGGAATTACCTATACCAATGCAGCGTGCGAAACAAGGATCACTGGATTCACCGCAATTGTTCAAGGAGCCATTCATGGAAACCGCTGCGTCTGTCACCCACGCCCCTCTGATCGAACAGGTCTTGCGTCTGTTCGAAGCAGGGGACCCCTCGATCTTTAACCTCTTGGCCGAGGATATCGACTTTCGCATCGATCACTACAATGACGATGCGGATACCACCTGGCAGCAGGCTCAGGGCATAGGCCAGTTCGCTGCGGTCCTCCAACGGCTGGGCGAAGAGATCTTCCCTAAGGGCACGCGCATTCAGGATCTCACCACGAAAACGCTATGCGATGGGTGGGCCATGACACGGATGCAGCAGGAGTTCTTCTATCCAAGACAGAACGGAATGGTGAACAGTGTCACCTACATCGTCACCCATGAACAAGCTGGCAAGATCGACTACTTCAGAGAAACAGTCACTACCATCGACACAATCTGACAAGCAGCCCGGAGGGCGCGCCCCTGCCTTCCGGGATAAACGGCAGCCCTCAGTCTGCCCAAAAAGAACGGATCCGGGCGGCAGTTTCTGCGGGATGAGTGATCGACACCATGTGGCCGGCCCCCGCGATGACGTCTGAACGCACGTTGGGCAAACGCTGCGCCAGACCTTCGTTCACCACCGCAATGACGGGTTGAGTATCACTGCCTCGCAGCAGCAGAACCGGCATCTCCAGCCCCTGCAGTACGCCCGGACGCAAGACCCCCGCCCGGTCTTGATAGACCGATGCATCGCAGGCCGGAACGATATGGATGGCCCGCGTCATGGCTGCGCGCGTCGCCTCGGGCAGGTCGGGCCAGCGGGGGGTGCCCGAACTCCAGCTGCGGTTGAAGAGCCGCGCCGCCAGCGCCTCATCCCCGGCCTCAAAGGCCTCAATGAACGGCATGCTCTCTTCCTGGGTGCGATGGGCGACCTCAGGCGCATCCTCGACCGCCACGCGGAACAGCACCGGTTCGATCAGGATCAGGCTGCGAACCTGCTCCGGGCGGCTCAAGGCCATGCGCAGGGCGACGGTCGCGCCGAAGGAATGGCCGATCAAGTCAACAGGTTCATCCGGCATGAGCGACAGCCCGGCCTCGGTGTTACGGTCCTGGTAATCCCCCTTGCGGTCCCAGTCCGGGCTGCGCCCGTGCGACAGCATGTCAAAGGCAGTTATGGTCACCTGGCCATCCAGAGCCTCTGCCACCCCTCGCCATGTCCCAGAGTGCGCAAGCGAGCAATGTACGGCCAGCATTTTGCGCGGACCGCTCCCGAAACTGCGGAAAAAAACGGGCTGCGGCAGGGTCTGCGCCATATCTTTCATGCAGGCTATCGCTCCGTGAGGTGCCGGTCCAGATCATCCAGCCGGTCCTGGCCCCAGAACTTGGCACCATCATCGGTGACATAGAACGGTACGCCGAAAACGCCAGCAGAAACCGCGTCCTCCAGGTTCTGACCATACGTCTCGGCGCCAACCAGAAGCCCGCTGTCCGCAAGCGCGGGGTCAAATCCCGCGTGGGTCAGGCACTCCCGGATCACGCTGTCCTCGGCGATATCCTTTTCCTCGGCCCAGCAGGCGCGCAGGATGCCATGGACCAAAGCTCCAACATCTCCTCCCCCGGCCTTTTGCGCCGCAATGATCGCGTAAGAAGACGGGGCCGCATTGGTGGGCCAGTGCGCAGGCTTGAGGGTCATCGGCATTCCCAGCTTCCTTGACTGCCGCTCCATCTCGATCAGCCGGTATTCCTGGCGGGCAGGATGGCGGTCCCTTGGCGGCGTCCCCCCGGTTCGCGGAAACAGCGCCATGATGTCGAGAGGTTTGTAGGTGATCTGGGCGTCATGCCGCGCCGCCACTTGTTCAAGCCTGTTTCCGGCCAGATAGGCATAGGGGGAAAGGGTCGAGAAATAGAAATCGATGGCCGCCATGTCGCTTTTCTCCCGCTAAGAACTAGGCTGGACCCTAGGCGCATGCTAAGCGGGGTTCAATATCACGAATCTGTCACATTGCCTTGCTGCCCGGGGATATCAGCCAATGCCGACCATGAACGAACCCAAGCTTATCGCTGGGAACGCCAACCTCCCGCTCGCCAATTCCATTGCCCGCAGAATGAGTATGCACCGCGGTGTAGATCAGGGTCTGGTTGATGCCCGTGTCGAACGGTTCAACGATGGCGAGATCTTCGTGGAAGTCTACGAGAACGTCCGCGGCGAGGATATGTTCATCATCCAGCCGACGTCGAATCCGGCCAATGATAATCTGATGGAGCTGCTGATCATCTCGGATGCGCTGCGTCGTTCGTCTGCCCAGCGGATCACTGCAGTGATCCCCTACTTCGGCTATGCCCGTCAGGACCGCCGCACCAAGGCACGCACGCCGATTTCGGCCAAACTGGTCGCCAACATGCTGACTGGTGCCGGAATTGAACGGGTGCTGACCATGGATCTGCATGCGGCTCAGATCCAGGGGTTCTTTGATATCCCCGTGGATAACCTCTATGCTTCGCCAATCTTTGCGCTGGATGTGAAGCATCAGTTCAAGGATGAGATGGAAGATCTGATGGTCGTGTCACCTGACGTGGGCGGCGTCGCGCGCGCACGTGAGCTGGCGAAACGGATCAACGCGCCCCTGTCCATTGTGGACAAACGCCGGGAAAAGCCGGGCGAAGTGGCCGAGATGACCGTGATCGGTGATGTCACCGGCAAGATCTGCCTGATCGTCGACGATATGTGCGACACGGCCGGAACGCTCTGCAAGGCGGCGCAGGTGCTGCTGGATAATGGCGCCAAGGAAGTCCACGCCTATATCACTCACGGCGTGATGAGCGGCCCCGCGGTGGAGCGCGTCACCAACTCGGTGATGAAGTCCCTCGTGCTGACCGATACCATCCAGCCGACCGAAGCGGTCCTGGGCGCCCCCAACATCCGCATCCTGCCCACCGCACCCCTGTTCACCCAGGCGATCCTGAACATCTGGCATGGCACCTCGGTGTCTTCCTTGTTCGAAGACAAGACCCTGATCCCGATCTACGAGTCGCTTTACAGCCACGTGTGAAGTCAGTCGCTCCATCGTTCAAAGGGCCCCGTGCATAGACTTGCGCGGGGCCCTTTTTTGATGCTTGGATTAGCAGAAGTGCTCTTTTTGCAAGAGCGTGTGCTGCGCATGAACATGTTAGATTGAAAGCCGGGCGAAATGCATGAGTGGATTGTAAAGAAGACGGTGAGAAATGAAGAAGGCACGCGTACTGTCGACATCCTCGTCAGCAAGGATGGTAAGTTCTTTCGCTACGATGAAAATATCTGGACCAATGTCGAAGAGGATGATCTGCTGTTTTATCCCGACGGAGGCTATTGGACCTGCGCGACGATTTCCGGCTACTTTGTATGTCTTGACGACTGCGAGCGAGGGGCGCGGTCAGATCTCAAGTGGTTATCCCACATGTCATAGGCGAGACACACATCTCTCCTAGTGCCACAAGTATTTTTGTCACAAAAGAAATGTGCCAACCCTGACCAGCGTCACGCGGTTCTTCCCTCCTTCCAAGAGAAGTCCACTACTCAACCTGCGAAAAGGCTGACTTCCCCGGATGGCATCCACGGGCGACAGCAAAGACTCAGTCCACGTCCCAATCGTCCTCGAACGGCAGATCGCCAATGGCCATCCAGGCGGCGCGGACGCGGGCGATGCGGCTATCGGACCAGGTGCGAAAGACGATCTCGAAACCGGTCTCGCTGATGTTCTCGGTCGACAGATCCGCCCTGACCGCCGCTTCAGTACTCATATCCCACATCGAAAGTGAGACATGCACCGCAGGCGGACGCGCAAAGGATTCAGAAAACTCCACCGCCCTGCGCCGCTCGCGGGCACCCTTCCCCGTCCACATGGGGCCGTCGCTGTCAAATTCGGAAAACACGACGACATCCCCTTGATCGATACCGGTGCGGGGGTTTTGCAGTCTTTTCATCTGAGGGCGGCTCCTTTCGTCTTGAGGTAGATCCCGAGTCCAATGCTCAACTCAGCATATAAACACCCGGCCCACCAAAAGAAAACCGGCCCCAGATGGAGCCGGTTTCCAAAGAGTTGTCCGCTTGGCGCAGAGCCGGTTACAGGCTCATGTGGGTGCCAAGGGCCTCCATGTCTGCCAGAAGTTTCGCGGCTTCCTCGACGATGTCGTGGGGCTGCTCCGCTTCCTTTGCAGTCTTGTAGGTATTGCGCGCGTCCTCGATCAGCTCATCAAGATGCGCACGGGTCATTTCATCCATCGGGATTGCCTTTTCGGCGAGAACCGAGAGCGCCTCGGAGCCGATTTCGGCAAAGCCGCCGGTGACCACATACTCCGAAGTGCCTTGGGGGCTTTCGACCCGCAGGACACCCGGACGCAGGGTGGTGATGGTCGGCGCATGCATCGGCATAGCCGTCATGTCGCCTTCCGCGCCGGGGATCTGAACCGCGCTCACCTGAAGCGAAGCAAGGCTCCGCTCCGGGCTCACGAGGTCGAATTGCATGGTATCAGCCATCAGGGCCCTCCTTAGGCCGCCTCAGCAGCCATTTTCTCGGCTTTTGCCTTCACCTCTTCGATGCCGCCAACCATGTAGAAGGCGCCTTCGGGCAGGTGGTCGTATTCGCCGGCCACAACAGCCTTGAACGAGGCAATGGTGTCTTCCAGCGGAACCTGAACACCGTCAGAACCGGTAAAGACCTTCGCAACGTCGAACGGCTGGGACAGGAAACGCTGGATCTTACGCGCACGCGCGACGGTCAGCTTGTCCTCTTCCGACAACTCGTCCATGCCGAGGATGGCGATGATGTCCTGCAGCGACTTGTAACGCTGGAGGATCTGCTGAACGTCGGACGCCACTTTGTAGTGCTCTTCGCCAACGATCTGCGGGTCCATCAGGCGCGACGAGGAGTCGAGCGGGTCCACAGCCGGGTAGATGCCCAGTTCCGAGATCGCACGGTTGAGAACCGTGGTTGCGTCAAGGTGCGCGAAGGTGGTTGCAGGTGCGGGGTCGGTAAGGTCATCCGCGGGAACATACACAGCCTGGATCGAGGTGATCGAACCGTTCTTGGTCGAGGTGATGCGTTCCTGCATGGCGCCCATGTCGGTTGCCAGGGTCGGCTGGTAGCCCACCGCCGAAGGAATACGACCGAGCAGAGCCGACACCTCGGAGCCCGCCTGGGTAAAGCGGAAGATGTTGTCCACGAAGAACAGAACGTCGGTACCGGACTGGTCGCGGAACTGTTCGGCCAGTGTCAGACCGGTCAGAGCAACACGCGCACGGGCTCCCGGAGGTTCGTTCATCTGACCGTAAACCAGAGCCACCTGCGACTCTTCCAGGTTGTCGGGCTTGATCACGTTGGATTCGATCATCTCGTGGTAAAGGTCGTTGCCTTCACGGGTCCGTTCGCCAACACCGGCGAACACGGAGAAGCCCGAGTGCACCTTTGCGATGTTGTTGATCAGTTCCATGATGAGAACGGTCTTGCCAACGCCGGCACCGCCGAACAGGCCGATCTTACCACCCTTGGAGTAGGGCGCGAGCAGGTCGATCACCTTGATGCCGGTCACCAGGATTTCCGACTCGGTCGACTGGTCGTTGAACTCGGGCGCGGCCGCGTGGATCGGACGGGTTTCCGCGGCGTTCACGGGACCCTTTTCATCGACGGGCTCACCCACGACGTTCAGGATGCGGCCCAGGGTCGCGTTCCCGACCGGGATCGAGATCGGAGCGCCGGTGTCGACAACTTCCTGACCGCGAACCAGACCTTCGGTTGCGTCCATTGCGATGGTACGGACGGTGTTTTCGCCCAGGTGCTGCGCAACTTCCAGAACCAGATTCTTACCGTTGTTGTCGGTGTTGAGGGCGTTCAGGATCGCGGGCAGGTCGTCGCCGAACTGGACGTCGACAACGGCGCCGATGATCTGAACCACCTTGCCTTTTGCATTTGCCATGTGATTGGTCTCCGGTTGTCTCTTAGAGCGCCTCGGCGCCCGAAATAATTTCAATCAGCTCGTTGGTGATCACGGCCTGACGGGAACGGTTGAACTCGATGGTCAGCTGGTCGATCATGTCGCCCGCGTTGCGGGTCGCATTGTCCATCGCGCTCATCCGGGCACCCTGTTCGGATGCGCCATTTTCCAGCAGCGCCGCAAAGATCTGGGTGGATACGCCACGGGGCAGCAGGTCGGCGAGGATCGCCTCTTCGCTGGGCTCGTAGTCGTATACCGCCGAGGTCTCTTCGGCCTGACCGCCCTCGTAAGAGGCCGGAATGATCTGCTGCGCCGTCGGCACCTGTGTCACGACGTTGACGAACTCCGAGTAGAAGATCGTTGCAACGTCGAATTCACCGGCATCAAAGCGGGTCAGGATGTCCTTTGCGATGTCCTGCGCATTGGCATAGCCAAGGCGTTTGACTTCGCTCAGGTCCACGTGGCCGACAAAATGATCCGCAAAATCACGGCGCAGGGCATCACGCCCCTTTTTGCCAACGGTCAGGATCTTGACCGTCTTGCCAGCGGCTTTCAGCTCAGCTGCCTTCTGACGGGCCAGCTTGGCGATGTTGGCATTGAAGCCACCACACAGACCACGCTCGGCTGTCATTACGACAAGCAGCTGTACCTGATCGCTTCCGGTGCCGCGCAGCAGTTTGGGCGCTGCTTCGCTGTCACCCACCGAAGCCGCCAGGGCCGCCATCACGGCGTTGAACCGCTTGGCGTAGGGACGGCTGTCTTCGGCAGCTTCCTGGGCGCGGCGAAGTTTCGCCGCGGCCACCATTTGCATGGCTTTTGTGATCTTACGGGTGCTTTTGACACTCGCGATCCTGTTTTTCAGGTCCTTGAGATTTGGCACTGCCTTATCTCCTTACGCGAAGTCGGCAGCGAATTCGTCGAGTACCGCCTTCATTTTTTCGACCGGCTCGCCCTTTTTGAACTTGGGGTCTTCGTCGGTGATCCACTGCAGGAAGTCAGCCTTCTTGCCGCGCAGGAAGCTCAGCAGTTCGGCTTCATAGCGGCCAACGTCCTTGACGTCGACCTTGTCGAGGTAGCCGTTGGTGCCTGCAAAGATGATGCAGACGATTTCCGAGTTGGTCAGCGGCGAGTACTGCGGCTGTTTCATCAGCTCGGTCAGACGTGCACCACGGGCCAGCAGCTGCTGGGTTGCGGCGTCGAGGTCAGAGCCGAACTGCGCAAAGGCCGCCATTTCGCGGTACTGAGCGAGGGACAGTTTCACCGGACCGGCAACCGAGGACATCGCGTCGGTCTGGGCCGAGGAGCCCACACGCGAAACCGACAGACCGGTGTTCACGGCGGGGCGGATACCCTGGTAGAACAGTTCGGTTTCAAGGAAGATCTGACCGTCGGTGATCGAGATCACGTTGGTCGGAATAAAGGCCGACACGTCGCCGCCCTGGGTTTCGATGACGGGCAGAGCGGTCAGCGAACCGGAGCCGAAGTCTTCGTTCAGCTTGGCCGAACGTTCCAGCAGGCGGGAGTGCAGGTAGAAAACGTCACCCGGATAGGCTTCACGGCCCGGCGGGCGGCGCAGCAGCAGGGACATCTGACGATAGGCAACCGCCTGCTTGGACAGGTCATCATAGATGATCAGGCCGTGCTTGCCGTTGTCGCGGAAGTATTCCGCCATCGCGGTTGCGGCATAGGGCGCCAGGAACTGCAGCGGAGCCGGGTCGGACGCGGTTGCGGCGACCACGATCGAGTATTCCATCGCGCCGCTTTCTTCCAGCTTCTTCACCAGCTGGGCAACGGTGGAACGCTTCTGGCCGACGGCGACGTAGACGCAGTACAGTTTCTTGGACTCATCGTCGCCTGCGGCGTCGTTGTAGACCTTCTGGTTCAGGATCGCGTCCAGAGCAACAGCAGTCTTACCGGTCTGACGGTCGCCGATGATAAGCTCACGCTGGCCACGGCCGATCGGGATCATCGCGTCAACAGACTTGAGGCCGGTTGCCATCGGCTCGTGCACCGACTTACGCGGGATGATGCCCGGCGCCTTGGAGTCGGCAATGCCGCGCTCTTTGGCGTTGATGGGACCCTTGCCGTCCAGCGGGTTGCCCAGACCGTCCACAACGCGGCCCAGCAGTTCGGGACCAACCGGAACGTCCACGATCGAGTTGGTGCGTTTGACGACGTCACCTTCTTTGATGTCGCGGTCCGAGCCGAAGATCACGATACCGACGTTGTCGGCTTCGAGGTTCAGCGCCATGCCCATGATGCCGCCAGGGAACTCGACCATCTCACCGGCCTGCACGTTGTCGAGGCCGTAAACGCGAGCGATACCGTCACCAACGGACAGCACGCGGCCAATCTCGGCCACCTCTGCTTCTTGACCAAAATTCTTGATCTGGTCTTTCAGGATCGCAGAAATCTCTGCTGCTTGGATACCCATTTATCCGACCTCTTTCATTGCGTTCTGTAGGGAGTTGAGCTTGGAGCGGATCGAGCTGTCGATCATCTTCGAGCCCACTTTAACGACGAGACCGCCAATGATGCTCTCATCGACGGTTGCATTGATGGTAACTTTCTTGCCCACGCGCTCGGCCAGGGTCTTGGCCAGCTTTTCGCTTTGGGTCTTGGTCAGCGCCTTGGCAGAGGTCACCTCTGCGGTGACTTCACCGCGGGCCTCGGCCAGGCTGGCGCGCAGTGCCTCGATCAGCGCGGGCACCACGAACAGGCGGCGCTTGGAAGCCATCAGCGACAGGGTGTTGGCCAGAACCGGGTCCAATCCCATCTTTGCTGCAACAGCGGAGATCGCTGCGGCCTGCTCTTCACGCGTCACCAAAGGCGAGCTGATCAGATTTTGAAGATCTTCACTGCCAGCCAGGGCAGCTGCCAGGTCATTGATGCTGGTCTCAAGGCTGTCGAGCGCCTTGTTCTCTTCAGCGATCTCAAAGACCGCCTTGGCATAGCGCGCGGCGATGCCTGCAGAAATCGAAGCTGGTTCGGACACGTCCACCCTTCCGATATTATTTTGGCCCCGGTCTGCGTACTCTGGAAGAGCAGCACCCGGGGGTGTGAGTCAGCCCGCCGTTGCGGCAGGTCATCGAAATCAGCGTGGATGTAGCAGAGCGTTCCCAACCTATCAACTGCCTATAGCGGGAACAGCAAAATGACTGAATTAAGTATTTTCAATACCTTAGCCAAAGTGCGGCCCTTTGCCCCCGCAAAGGGCGTCAAAAAATGAACGTCTTGTTCATAAAATTGCGATTCCTGTACCACGCAAAACGGCTTTTGTTCCCCCTTCGTGCGGCTCAAGGCCTGGCCCACCGCGCAGGCTGATACATCGCATTGTCGCGGGAATCACCAGTTCAGGACGGAGTTTCCACCACTCTGCGCTCTATCAGGCCGCTTTTTTCGGCGCTCGGTCATACCGGCTCCGGCACCGGGTTTGACAACCCCTCCAGCACCCGGATCGGGTTGGAGCGCTTGACACGCGTCATCAAGCCGCGCTGTTGATGGGTTTGCTTGCTGACTTCGACCATGAAGACGCCCCCGGCAAGCATCGCAGGCAGGCGGCGTCCCATCCGCTCAAATAGCGCGCCGGATTTCAGCCAGTACCGCCGGGAGCTGGGCAAACGGTATAGCGCGGCGGTGTGCTGCTCTATGGTGAACTGATGCAGGCGCAGCTGGTTTTCCAGCTGGGTCAGCGTGTAAGGTCGACCGTAGCCAAACGGCGTCTTGTCGGAACGGGCCCAAAACCCGGCCCGGTTCGGCACAATGAAGATCGCGCGCCCGCCGGGGCCGAGAACGCGCCAGGCCTCCTCGAGCAGTTCCGATGGTCGCTCAGAGGTTTCCAGCCCGTGCAAGACCACCAGACGATCCACACGGCCCGTGTCCATCGGCCAGCGGGTTTCCTCGCACAGCACCGACACGTTGGGCAGCCCCGCCGGCCATTGCATCACCCCTTGCGGCGCCGGCATCAAGGCAATGACCCGGCGGGCATCTGCCAGGTAGGGCCGCATCAGCGGAGCGGCAAAGCCAAAACCCACCATGGTCTGCCCCGTCGCCTCGGGCCACATCTGCAACAGGCGCGTGCGCACGGCAGACTGAGCTGCACGGCCCAGAGTACTGCGATAGTAGAAGTTCCTCAGATCCTGAACATCAAGATGCATTGCGGGCGCCTGCTGCTTGGGTCACTCTGGCGACAGTTTAACAATGAAAGAGCGAATGGCCATGCCCCTTGAGATCGTCACCGTCCCCTGCCTTTCAGACAATTACGCATTTCTGCTCCATGATGCGCAATCGGGCCGTACCGCACTGGTAGATGCGCCGGAGGCCGATGCCATCACCGCCGCCTTGACCGCGCGGGGCTGGGGCCTTGATGAAATCCTTCTCACACACCACCACTGGGACCATATCGACGGAACCGACGCTTTGCGCGACGCCTATGGTGCCAAGGTCACGGGCGCGGCTGCCGACGCCCACCGGCTCCCCAAACTGGATCGCGCGGTAAACGACGGCGAGAGCTTCACACTCTTTGGCCACGAGGTGCAGGTGCTCGACGTCTCAGGCCACACCATCGGCCACATCGCATTCTATATCCCGGGCAGCAGCGCAGTCTTTACCGCCGACAGCCTGATGGCCCTTGGATGCGGTCGCCTTTTCGAAGGCACGCCGGAACAGATGTGGGAAAGTCTGTCCAAACTGATGCGGCTGCCATCCGGCATCCTGGTCTACTCCGGCCATGAGTACACGCAATCGAACGCGGCTTTTGCACTGACGATTGAGCCAGACAACCCGGCTCTGCAGACTCGGGTCGCCCAAATAGATGCAGCGCGAAGCACGGGAGAGGCGACCATTCCGTCTCAAATGCAACTGGAGCTCGACACAAATCCCTTCCTGCGCGCCCATCTGCCCAAAGTAAAGGAGAACCTCGGAATGACAGGGGCCGAACCCGTTGAGGTCTTTACGGAAATTCGCAAACGAAAGGACGTGTTTTGACCCCTTGCCTGCGCCATTTCTGACCAATCGAAAAGAAATGTGACTGAAAAATGAAAGAATCCGCTTGAAGACGGGGATCTATCAACCAAACTCTAACACTATGAGGCCATGGTTGAGAATGGGGCAGGATGGTTAACAGGCCCGCCCGCCCTCTCAACCCAAGACAGAGGAGCACGCCCGTGCCTTCATTCTCGAGCACACTGGAACATGCCATTCACGCAGCGCTTGCGCTGGCGAATGAGCGGCGACATGAATTCGCAACGCTGGAACACCTGCTATTGGCGCTGCTGGACGAGCCGGACGCCGCCCGCGTCATGCGCGCCTGCAGCGTCGATCTGGATGAGCTCCGGTCGTCTTTGGTTACCTTCGTTGATGAAGATCTGTCGAACCTGGTCACAGATATCGATGGCAGCGAGGCCGTGCCCACGGCCGCCTTCCAGCGCGTGATCCAGCGGGCCGCGATCCACGTTCAAAGCTCGGGCCGAACCGAGGTCACGGGTGCGAATGTTCTGGTCGCCATCTTTGCCGAACGCGAAAGCGATGCCGCCTACTTCCTGCAGGATCAGGACATGACCCGCTATGACGCGGTAAACTTCATTGCACACGGCGTGGCCAAGGATCCGGCATACGGCGAACAGCGCCCGGTGACCGGCGCCCATGAGGCTGAGGAAGAGCCCCAGCCGCAGGCCAGCGCCGAGGGCGACAAGAAGGAAAGCGCACTGGCGAAATACTGCGTCGATCTGAACGCGAAATCCCGCGAGGGCGACATTGACCCGCTGATCGGCCGCGGTCACGAAGTTGAACGCTGCATTCAGGTCCTGTGCCGTCGCCGCAAGAACAACCCGCTCTTGGTCGGCGATCCCGGCGTGGGCAAAACCGCCATTGCCGAGGGCCTTGCCCGCAAGATCGTGCAGGGTGAGGTTCCGGAGGTGCTCTCGGAAACCACGATCTACTCGCTCGACATGGGCGCGCTTTTGGCCGGAACCCGATATCGCGGCGATTTCGAGGAACGCCTCAAGGCGGTTGTCACGGAACTTGAACAGCACCCCGATGCGGTTCTGTTCATCGATGAAATCCATACCGTGATTGGCGCCGGTGCGACTTCCGGCGGGGCCATGGATGCCTCGAACCTGCTGAAACCTGCGCTGCAGGGCGGCAAGCTGCGCACCATGGGATCCACAACTTACAAGGAATTCCGTCAGCACTTCGAAAAGGACCGCGCCTTGTCCCGCCGGTTCCAGAAGATCGACGTCAATGAACCCACGGTCGAGGACTCGATTGCCATTCTGAAGGGCCTGAAACCCTATTTCGAGGATCATCATGGCGTCAAATTCACCACCGATGCCATCAAATCGGCGGTGGAATTGTCGGCCCGCTACATCAACGATCGCAAGCTGCCCGACAAGGCCATCGACGTGATCGACGAAGCTGGCGCCGCTCAGCATCTGGTTCCCGAAAGCAAGCGTCGCAAGACCATTGGCGTCAAGGAGGTCGAGGCCGTCGTTGCCAAGATCGCCCGCATCCCGCCAAAGAGCGTCTCCAAGGACGACGCCGAAGTGCTCAAGGATCTGGAAAAATCTCTCAAGCGCGTGGTTTTTGGCCAGGATGACGCCATCGATGCGCTATCGAGCGCAATCAAACTGGCACGGGCCGGCCTGCGCGAGCCGGAAAAGCCCATCGGCAACTATCTCTTTGCGGGCCCGACCGGGGTTGGCAAGACCGAAGTCGCCAAGCAGCTGGCCGATACCCTTGGCGTTGAGCTTCTGCGGTTCGACATGTCCGAGTACATGGAGAAACACGCTGTGTCGCGACTGATCGGCGCGCCTCCGGGCTATGTGGGCTTTGACCAGGGCGGCCTGCTGACCGACGGCGTTGATCAGCACCCCCATTGCGTGCTGCTTCTGGACGAGATCGAAAAGGCGCATCCTGATGTCTTCAACATCCTGCTTCAGGTGATGGATAACGGGCAGCTCACCGATCACAACGGCCGCACGGTGAACTTCCGCAATGTCGTGCTGATCATGACCTCCAACGCGGGCGCCACCGAGCAGGCAAAAGCCGCCATCGGCTTTGGCCGCGACCGCCGCGAGGGCGAAGATACAGCCGCAATCGAGCGCACCTTTACGCCGGAATTCCGCAACCGTCTGGATGCGGTCATCTCCTTCGCTCCGCTGCCGAAAGAGGTCATCCTGCAGGTGGTCGAAAAGTTCGTTCTGCAGCTTGAGGCCCAGCTGATGGACCGCAATGTCTCAATCGAACTGACCCGCAAGGCGGCCGAATGGCTGGCCGACAAGGGGTATGACGACAAGATGGGCGCGCGCCCCCTGGGACGCGTGATCCAGGAACACATCAAAAAGCCGCTCGCCGAAGAGCTGCTCTTTGGCAAGCTGACCAAGGGCGGCGTGGTCAAGGTCGGCATCAAGGACGGCAAGATCGATCTGCGTCTCGAAGGGCCAGGCAAGCCCCGCATCTCGGGCGACAAGCCACCGCTGCTGACCGCAGACTGATGTACCGCACGCTTGTTGCTATGTTTTACTCGCTCGCCGCACCTGTTGCGGCGGGCGATTTTGCTTTGTCCTGGCCGATTGACTGCACCTTGGGTGAAACCTGCCACATCCAGCAGTATGTCGACCGCGATCCGGGGCCGGGCGCGCGGGACTTTGCATGCGGCGCCCTGACTTACGATGGTCACAAGGGAAGCGACATCGCCCTGCCCTATCTCAGCGACATGCAAGTCGGTGTGCGGGTGCGCGCTGCGGCCGACGGAGTTGTTGCGGGAATGCGGGATGGCATGGAAGACCGATATGCCATCAATGGCAATGCCGCAGATCTGCAGGGGCGCGACTGCGGCAACGGTGTTGTCCTGCAACACGCAGACGGCTGGGAAACCCAATACTGCCATATGAAAAAGGGCTCGATCCGCGTCAAAACCGGCGACCGTGTTGTGGCTGGAACTGCCCTTGGCGAAGTCGGCCTCTCCGGTCGCACGCAGTTTCCCCATCTGCACCTGTCCGTGCGCAAGGAGGGAGCGGTCGTCGACCCATTTGAAACGGCCCCAGATGCGGACTGTGGCCCTCATAGCGGAAAGTCACTTTGGGCAAACCCGGTCCCCTATGTCGCCGGTGGTTTCATCGGCGCCGGGTTTAGCGCCGATGTT
Source organism: Phycobacter sedimenti (assembly GCF_038148855.1). NCBI lineage: Bacteria > Pseudomonadati > Pseudomonadota > Alphaproteobacteria > Rhodobacterales > Roseobacteraceae > Phycobacter > Phycobacter sedimenti. The sequence goes on from NZ_JBBVGR010000005.1 coordinate 263,737, forward strand.
CCGGCTTATGACGCCATAAAAACCGGCGAAGCGGCAGACCGGGAGAACACCCTGACCTCCAAGTCCCCGGCGCTGGTGCTCTGGGTCTATGCCTTTGGCGGGCGCAAGGGGGATAGCATCGCCCTCACCATTGAAGGGCCGGACGGTATAATCATCGAGCAGAAGGTGACTTTGAAGAAGGATCAGGCGCAGTTTTTCCGGGCCGCGGGCAAGCGGCTGCGCGCATCTTCTTGGCCGACCGGACTGTACACAGGAACCTCGCGGCTGCTTCGCGACGGCAAAGAGATAGACCGAACAATCCGGGTTCTTCGCTTCTAACGCGGCACGCGCCTAGGGTCAGGACTCATAGCCAGAAAATGACGAGTGCGGCGAGGGCGATGGCTGACAGGAAGACCTTCGGGCATCTATCGTATCGTGTAGCCACACGCCGCCAGTCTTTCAGTCTGCCGAACATGATCTCAATCCGGTTGCGCCGTTTGTAGCGACGCTTGTCGTACTTCACCGGCTTCTTCCGCTGTTTCCGGCCGGGGATGCAGGCGCGTATCCTTTTGTCTTTCAACGCTTCTCGAAACCAATCGGCGTCATAGCCACGATCTCCAAGCAACCAGTCCACCTTGGGCAAACTGCTCACCAATGCACGGGCACCGATGTAATCGCTGACCTGTCCTGCGGTCACGAACAGGTTTAGCGGACGTCCCTGGCTGTCGCAGATGGCGTGCAGTTTCGTGTTCATGCCACCCTTGGTGCGACCGATCAGGCGTCCACGCCCCCCTTTTTCACGCCCATGCTGGTCGCTGGTCGGTGGGCCTTGAGATAGGTCGCGTCGATCATGACGATCTTCTGTTCGCCGTGCTCCGCGGCAAGTCCCGCCATCATCCGGGCGAAGACGCCCTTATCGCTCCACCGCTTCCAGCGATTGTACAGCGTCTTGTGCGGGCCATAGGCCGCTGGCGCATCGCGCCACCGTAAGCCATTGCGATTGATGAAGATAATTCCACTCAGCACACGCCGATCATCGACCCGTGGTTTGCCGTGCGACTTCGGCAAAAAAAGGGCTCAAGACGCGCCATCTGCGCATCGCTCAACCAGAAAAGATCAGACATGTTCACCGCTCGTTTTTCGAACCGTGAATCACGTCCCTACACGGAAATCAATGGGTCCTGACCCTAGCGTTCAGTGAATTTGAGCTCGATCCGCCGGTTCTGCGAATAGGCCTCGGGTGTGTCGGCGGGGTTCACCGGCTGGTATTCACCAAATCCATTCGCCGCAAGCCGATTGGGCGGAATACCCAGTGCCTCGATCATGTAGCGTACCACCGATAGAGCGCGCCCCTGACTCAGCTCCCAATTGTCCTTGAACCTGGGGTGGCCTAGCAAGGTGGTGCTGTCGGTATGCCCATCGACCCGTATGATCCAGTCAAGTTCGGGCGGAATGTCGGCCGCAACGCTTTGCAGGATGCGGGCGACCTTTGCGATCTCGGCTTTGCCCTCTTCGGACAGCTCTGCGCTGGCCGGCGCAAACAGCACCTCGGAGGCAAAGACGAACCGGTCGCCCTCGATCCGCACGCCCTCCTGGCTACCCAGAACATCCCGCAGGCGGCCAAAGAACTCCGAGCGGTAGCGTTCCAGGTCTTCCGCCTTGGTCTCCGCACTCTGGGCCCGGTCTGCAAGTGCAGCCGCTTCGGCCTCAAGCCGCTTGCGCTCCTGTTCTTCGAGGATCCGCCGACGCCGTTCTTCGGAGGCCGCCCGCGCCAGGGCCGCGTTCAGGTCCTGACCGAGGTTCTGCAGCTGAACCTGCTGCGCTGCATCCCGTTCCTGGTAGTCATCCAGAATGGCCTGAAGGCTGCCAAGCTGTGCGCGCAACGCGGCAATCTGCTGATTCAGCAAGGCGGCCTCTCTCTGCGCCCTGGTTGAACGCTCCTTTTGATCGGCGAGGGCGGCCCGCGCCTCCGCCAACAAGGTGGCGCGCTGCTCGGCGAGCGTCAGCTGCTCCTCTGCCCGGCTTTCTGCAGCGTTTCTTGCATTCAACGCCGCGAGAAGGCGCTGCTGCAACACATCCGTGTCGCTGGCCGCCGCCTGCGCGTTTTCCAGGGCTTCCAGGGCGACAAGCAGACGCTGCTCAATGGCCGCCCGGTCTTCTTCCGTCGAGGTGGCAGCACTGCGCGCAGCGGCCAGATCCGCCTGGGCCTGCTCAAGCTGGGCCCCGAGACCCGCTTTCACACCGGCTGCATCCGCTCGCACCCGGTCAAGTTCAGCCTCAAGCGCGCTTACGCGCCCCTCCGCTTCGGACTGGCTGACCTCCATCTGTGCCAGAACCCGTGTCAGGCGTTCAGCCAGCTCATCGCGCTCCCGCGACTGGGCCTGCGCGGCTTCCAGCACCGACAAAGCCTCTTCCAGCTTGCTGTCGAGCTGTGCCTTGGCGGCGTCCGCAGCGGCCAGGAGCGTCAGGGTGTCCTCTGCCTTTTTTCGCTGGGCCTCAAGCGCCAGAGTCATGGCCGTCAGTTCCGCATCCGAATCTTCGAGCTTCTTGCGCAGGGCCTCGGCGGCGGCGGCTTCGGCAAGTCGTGCGGCCTCTTCTTCACTCAACTGCTGCTCCAAAGCGGCCAACGCATCCGACTGCGCTGCCCCTTCCCGTTGCAGATCCGCGATCATGGCCTCAAGCGCTTCGCGCCGCGCTGCCGCAAGCCGGGCTGCTTCTGCACCTGCGTCAATCTCTTCACGCGCCCGGACCAATGCCAGGTTCAAAGCCTCCTGCTCGCTCATCAGACTGGCCCGTTCCGCCTCTAGGTCACTGCGCTCGGCAGTGAGATCTGAAATCTGCGCGACTGCCGCGTCACGATCTGCGATCATGGCAGCCACCTGCGCCTCAAAGGCCGTGATGCGGCTGCGCGCAGCCTCAAGATCAGCGGCCTGTGCATCCCGTTCAGAGGTCAGGGATGAAATCAGACTGCGCTGCTGCGCAAGCTGTGCCTCTGCCTGCTCCAGATCGGATTGTGTCGTGTTCAGCGTCGCGTTCAAAGCGCCGAGCCTTGCCGTCAAAAGACTGTTTGAACGCTCTTCCAGGCCAAGCGCAGCCGCCAGCGCCTGCACTTCGGCCGAAAGTTCGTCGAGCTCGCTTTCTTGCCCGGTAATGGTTTCCCTCAAAACGAACTGAACAATCATGAAGATCGTCAGGACAAACATCAGGACCAGCAAAAGCCCGGTCATCGCATCGACGAACCCCGGCCAGATCGACGCCTGAAACCTTTGTCCTGTGCGCCGGGACAGGGCCATGGATCAGCCCTCGTCCTGAGACGGCGACACAGAGCGCGCGGCGCGTTGTGCCCCGCGTGGCGGCGCAAAGGCCTTGACCATAAGATCAATATCCTTGCGCAATTCCGCCAGGCTTTCCTGGCGGCCCGCGGAAATCTCTTCGAGGATCCGCAGCATCTGTACATCAATGGAGCGCAGCCGCATCCGGCTTTCCGCATCCATGCCCACATCGCCATGGGCGCGCATGATTTCGGTCAGGGTTTCCTGCCCCATGGCTACCCGTTCCAGCGCGGCGCTGAGCGCCTCGGTCTGTTCCTGACGTCGGTTCATGTCGTTTATGCTATCCACCAGTTGCGACAGCTTTGCTTCGACCGCTGCACGCCCCTGGGCAGTTTCCGCAAACATGCCCTGCAGCGCGTCCATCTGCTCGGCCATGGTGTCGAGCACCTGCGAGACCACGCCGCTGTCACCCGCTCCGTCCTCACCTGAGGAAAAGCTGACCCGCGTAAAGGTCGACATCCACTCTTCCAGTTCACGGTAGAAGCGGTTCTGACCATGCCCTGCAAAGAGTTCCAGAAGCCCCACGATCAGCGAGCCAGCCAACCCCAAAAGAGACGAGGCAAAGGCCACTCCCATGCCGCCAAGCTGTGCTTCCAGCCCGGTCATGAGGCGATTGAAGATATCGAGGCTTTCTTCCCCTTCGCGCGGGGCCAGACTGCGGATGGTATCGACCACGGCCGGAACGGTGGTGGCAAGCCCGTAGAACGTACCCAAAAGGCCGAGGAATATCAGAAGATTGACAATGTAGCGGGTGATCTCACGATCTTCATCGATCCGCGTAGCAACGGAGTCGAGTATGGACCGGGTCGAGGACGAGCCGAGCTGCATCCGCGCGCCTCTTGATCGCAAAAGCGATGCCAGCGGCGCCAGCATCGACGGCGGGCGCCCATCGCCACGTGCGCCGCCTGCAGCAAAGCTTTCGATCCAACGCACCGAGCCGATGAGCTGAACAACCTGCCAGAAACAGGCCAGAACACCGATGACAAAGACGATAAGGATAAAACCGTTGAGCCAGGGATTGGCCTGAAACACCGGCAGCACCCGCGGCAGCGCCACAAAGGCACCAAACCCCGCAAGCCCCAACGCGATCAGCATCAGGATGACTTGTCGGACGGGTTGGGAAAACTGTGGCCTGATCTTACCGTCTGGCTGCGCCATATTCAGGGGCTCCTGCCGCTCTCTCGTGCTGTTCTCGCACCTGCAGCCTATAGGGAAAGAGAGTGCAAGGCCAAGGCTTTATGATGTGATTTGACGCACCCGCCGGGCCAACCAGTCCAGTTCTTCATCCTGCAGCCCGATCTCGGACAGGTGGCTGGCGGTATTGTACAGGTACTCGGTGTTCGGGCCTCGCCCTCCCACCGCTCTGGCGATGATGCGGGCCTGATCCTCAAGGGTCATGCCGCCGCAATACTGTACGTGGCCTGTATCGATCACATAGGTCACGGCCCTCACGATGTCCCCCGTGTGAAGCTCCACATTCAGGTTGCGCTCAAGATAGGCCGAAGAGATCAACTCGCGTTCCCGCAAGTAGTCCAGCGTTTGCGCCTCGGCGCCTGCCTCGACTGCCAGCGCCAAACCGGTGCAACGTGCACCCGCAACCTCATCCAGCGCCAGAACAAGACCCGGTTCGTCTTCGGTGCCCCGATGATGGATCGAACTCATGCAAAAAGAGCGCGCATAGCCGTGCAGCGTGGCAACTTCGCGCCGCGCCACGGCGAATCCCGGGTTCCAAAGAAGCGATCCATATCCGAACACCCACATGGTCATGGCGATTGGTCCTTTCCGATTGCCGCCTGTAAACAGCAATTTCCTCGGCCGCAAAAGAGGCTCATTGGCTGTCTGTCAGGAAATCCCGTTCTTGGCCATCACGTCCTGCTCTGGGCGGATGCGGCTGCGGCGCAGCAGCCCGCAAAGCGGGCTGCCATGCCCAACACTGGAAATCGTCTGGCCCGACCAGGGCCAAGGCGCTTTCAGTGGCGGGAGCGCTACCTTGCTCCCATACAGGTCAGCGGCAGTAGGCCCCGCCCCGATGCCGCGCCACATCAAGATGAAAGTGGTCCTGATGATAGCGATCCGCATCCGGCCCCAGTACAGTGCCAAAAGGTCCGCAGGCCGCTTTCCAGATCTTGCGGAGTTTCTTTCGGGTCTGACGCTTTTTCCAGCCCTCCAGCACCGTAACAGTCTGACCGTCTTCCAGGGTGAACCCCGAAATATCGATCGCACGGGCCTTGCCATGTTCGGAAATCCGTGCGCCTGGGCGGTTGTTGCGACTACGGCAGGCATAGTGCGCCGCCACGCGCAAGGACACCACCTTGTTGCCCCGCCCAAATGCCTTTTCCACGTCTTTGCTGACCCAACGGTTGAGCGACTTGGCCAGATCGCAGTGCATTACCGAAGGCGTACTGAGACGCACGCCTGACACGGACGTTACGCGAACCGCGGATTTCGCCCCACACCCCGGCAAATTGCCCGTGACAGTCCCGACCGGTTCTCCCTGGATGTCGATATCGCCGCAGACCGATGTCTTTCGCAATGCACGCCGATTGAACAGGACTTGTTCGACGATCGCTTCGGGTCGCGTGACCGGGCGCATTGCGGGCACGTCAATCGCAGGCACGAGAGCGCCGGTCTGGGCCGACGCCAACACGGGAACCGCCCCCGATTGGGCGCGGGCCATAGGCCGAACCGGGGGCTCATCCTGCGCGGCAGAGTGGTGCACGGGGGCGGGACGGGCATTGGGGCGAAGGGAAGCCTCGGGCGCCGTCGCACTGGCGCTTCCCGCCACCATCACGCCAATCAGAACCGCAACCCGCCCGATCATCACGGCTTTGTCCGTCCGAAATCCGGCGCGTCCGTATCCTGACCCGCCTCGATAATGCCCCGCCGGATGGCGCGGGTGCGCGTGAAATACTGGTGCAGGTGCTCTCCGTCGCCGGTCCGGATGGCCCGCTGCAGGGCAAACAACTCTTCCGTGAACCGCCCGAGAATTTCCAGAGTCGCGTCCTTGTTGGTCAGAAAAACATCGCGCCACATGGTCGGATCCGAAGCCGCGATGCGGGTGAAATCCCGGAAACCGGCGGCAGAGTACTTGATGACCTCGCTGTCGGTCACCCGGCGCAGGTCATCGGCCACCCCCACCATGGTATAGGCAATGAGGTGCGGTGCATGGCTGGTGACGGCCAGAACCAGATCGTGGTGATCGGCGTCCATTTCGTCCACATTGGCGCCCATGCCTTCCCAAAGGCGGCGCAAACGATCGACGGCAGTCGGATCCGTACCTTCCACCGGCACCAACAGGCTCCAGCGGTTGTTGAACAGGTCCGCGAATCCTGCTTCCGGGCCCGAATGCTCGGTCCCGGCAAGAGGGTGCGCCGGCACGAAATGCACACCTTCGGGGATATGCGGGGACACCGCCTCGATCACATGGCGTTTGACAGATCCCACGTCCGAAACCGTGGCACCGGGCTTCAGCCCGGCAGATATCTCTTCCATCACGGCGCCCATGGCGCCAACCGGCACGCAGAGCACCACGAGGTCGGCGCCCTCGACTGCCTCGGAAGCGCTGTCGCAGACACGATCACACAGGCCGATCCGGCGTGCGGTCTCGCGGGTTTCCGTGCTGCGGGCATAGCCCGTGACCTCTCCGGCGAGCCCCGCCCGTTTCATCGCCCAGAACATCGAGGATGCAATGAGGCCCAGGCCGATCAGCGCGACGCGGTTGTAGACCGGGGCGCTCATGCCGCCCCCTCCCCTGCCTTGAAAGCCTTGACCGCGGCCGCAACGGCGCGGCAGGCGGCCTCATCCCCGATGGTGATGCGCAGGGCATTGGGCAGGTTATAGCCCGCCACCCGCCGCACGATCAGCCCTCGGGCTTTCAGGAAATCATCGCAGGCTTCGGCTTCGGCCTGGCTGGAAAACCGCGCCAGAATGAAATTGGTGCAAGAGGTATCGGACGGCACGCCGAGTTCCGCCAGAGCGTCCGCAAGCCAGCTGCGCCATTTCGCGTTCTCGGCCCGGCACCGGTCGACAAAATCCGTATCCCGTACCGAGGCCAAGGCCCCGGCCAGCGCGGTTGACGACACATTGAACGGGCCGCGCAAGCGGTTCAGCACGTCAATGATTTCCTGCGGGCCATAGCCCCAGCCAATACGCGCACCGCCAAGCCCGTAGATCTTGGAGAAGGTGCGGGTCATGAAGACATTGCTGCGGCCCGCAATCAGCGCTGCCCCGGCATCAAAGCCCTCGACATATTCCGCATAGGCGCCATCCAGCACCAGCAGCGCCCCGTCGGGAATGCCAGCCGCCAGACGTGCCACTTCGGCGGCGCCAATCATGGTTCCCGTCGGGTTGTTCGGGTTTGCGATGAACACCAGCTTGGTGCGCTCGGTGCAGCCCTCAAGCAAGGCATCCACATCCGTCACGCGCTCGCGCTCGGGCACCTCCACAGGTGTTGCGCCCGCGGCCTGCGCACTGATGCGGTACATGGCAAAGCCGTGCTCGGTATAAAGCACCTCATCCCCCGGCCCGGCGTAGGCCTGACAGAGGAAGGTGATGATCTCGTCGCTGCCCGCACCGCAGATGATCTGCGCCGGATCAAGCCCGTGAACCTCTCCGATGGCCGCGCGCAGCTCTGCATGATCCGAGCTGGGATAGCGGTGCATATTGCCCGCCGCCTCGCGCATGGCCTCGATGGCGCGCGGGCTAGGGCCGAGAGGGTTCTCATTGGAGGAGAGCTTGACGGTATTGCTCACCCCTTCCACATGGGCAGCCCCGCCCTGATAGAGAGCGATGTCCATAATGCCGGGCTGCGGTGTGATCTGGCTCATTCGACGGACTCCTTGGTTCCGCCCCGTGTTTAACCTTGTGCGCAGCAATCGAAAAGCCGCAAGATGCGTCCCCCCTCAGCCAGTCGCCACAACACCTTGCGCATTTGCTCTCTACGCGGCCCTCGGATGAAACCGCGCAGTGCTGGGGTCGGCCCGATAGTGCTGTGCCAGACCCTCGGCGCGCAGGGACAGCTCATTCACACTGTCGATGATGAAACCCGCAGTCTTATCCGTCATCAGGTAGGAAAAATTGAGCCGCACCCAGCCCGGTTTGCGCAGCTCCTGCCCCGCCTCCAGATCGGCAAACAGGGCGCGCGACTCGGCTTCGTCGATGCCAAGCAGCCGGTGGGCATATGGGCCCGCACAGGCGCATCCTCCCCGAGCCTGAATCCCGTAGAAGTCACTCAGCATACGGGTGAACAGTTGCTGATGAACGGGCTGCCCTGATGCGCCCCGAACCGTGAAGGAAAAGATCGGCAGGCGCAGCGCGCTGGGGTGCCCCAGTAATGTAAGGCGCGGATTGTCCTGCCAACCCGCCCGAGCCATCTTGGCAAAATGGGCTTCCTTGCGGGCGATCTCTGCCTCGCCGACCGCCTCCTTGACCATAAAGGCCAAGGCCGCGCGGATATCTCCGATGACATTTGGCGTGCCCGCCTCTTCACGCGCGGACAGATCATGACTGTAGGCATGGTCCCATGGAGACACGAAACTGACAGTGCCGCCGCCCGGCCAGGACGGAGCACGCCGACGCACGGCCTGACTGTTGACGATCAACACCCCAGACGCACCGGGGCCGCCCGGAAATTTATGTGGCGAGACAACCACGGCATCTTTGCGCACACCGCCATTGCCCCCCATATCGATCGGCAGATAGGGGCCTCCCCCCGCATAGTCCCAGACCGCAAGAGCGCCGTGCGCCTTCAGGGTCCGGGTCACCTCGTCGACAGCGGTCAGAACACCGGTCACGTTTGAGGCAGCAGAGAAACTGCCGATTTTCAGATCACAGGCCGCGTATTCTTTGAGTGCGGCCTCAAGAACCTGAAGGTCGACGCCTCCTCCCGACGCCTCGGGGATTTCAACCACCGTAGCCTTGCTTTCCCGCCACGGCAGGATGTTGGAATGATGCTCATAGGGGCCAATGAAAACCACCGGCGCCTGGGCCGCATTCACTCCGAACAGGCTTACCAGCCGGTTCAGGCCAGCTGTCGCACCAGATCCGGAAAAGACCACCGCATCGTCCCGCATTGCGCCGGTAATACGGGCGATTTCGGCCCGAGCGGCGCGGCGCATCCCCGTCATATGCGCACCGCAGTAGGACGCCTCGGTGTGGGAATTGGCATAAAACGGCAGGACATTTTCGGTGATGAATGCCTCTACGCAGCGCAGCGCCCGCCCAGAGGCAACGTAGTCGGCATAGACCACGGGCACCGGACCATCAGGTCCCGGGATCTGGACGCCTTCACCGATCAAATCATCGGCCAGGCAGCCCTGCTGAACGGTGCTGTTCAGGCTGTGTTTGAATGAGGCAAAAGACATCGTGCTCTCCTTTAGCTTTGAAGAGGATGCCTCATGTTCACTGCTATTTTGCCACTCATTTTTGAGTAGATATCTGATTTTGCGTGTCATATGATCGATTAATGAAGGAAAATTTAGATCATATAGACACCCGCTTGTTGCGCGCCTTGCAGATGGATGGCGCCCTGTCGCAACGCGATCTTGCAGAAAAGGTGGGTCTGTCGCAGAACGCCTGCTGGCGGAGGCTGAAAGCCCTGAATGAAAAGGGCGTGCTGCAAGGCTCAACCGCGCGAATCGACCGCGCAAAACTGGGCCTTGATCTGGTGGTTTTCGTGATGCTGCGTACGCGCCATCATTCGGCCGACTGGCTGAACCGGTTTCGCGCCCATGTTCTGACGATACCAGAAGTCGTGGATTTCCACCGGATCGGCGGGGACTATGACTACCAGCTCAAGGTGGTCACCGAAAACATGGCGAGCTATGACACTGTGTACCAGCGCCTGATTTCAGGGGTCGAGCTGGACAGCGTAACGTCCTATTTCGCGATGGAGGCGATCGCCGAAGGCCGCCCCCTGCCGCTTTGACGTCCTGCCCGAAGGGCAAATGGCAGTTAGTGCCCAAAAGCCGAGTCAGGCATCCATTTCACGCGCTTGCCCTCTGGCCCCATGCGCATATGCAGGCAGGCAGTGCCCAGACGCTGGAAATACAGCGTATCAAGCTTGTACCAGCCCGCCTGCGGGACCTCCACCTCGGTCATGACTGTGGTGTCGCAGGGCTGTCGGCCGTTAAACTCCCCAACGATCTGCCCGCCGATGTTGGCCAGCAAACCATCGTTGGTGAGAAAATCGATGTTATACACACCGGGTTTGTCGAAACGCACATACCCGGTGATCCGCGCCGCCACATGTTGCGCCCGTTTAGAGGTCAGCGTCAGATCGCCCTCGTTGGTATCCCGGTAATCCAGCCCCTTCAGCGGAGGTCCTGCCTCTGAGCTGATCTTGAGCGCAGCCCGAGCCTGGCTCAAGTCTTTCACGTCCTCAGGATAGGCATACCGCACGGCCAATCCAGGCCGCAGGCTCCCCGGTTGAGGATTGGCAGGTTGCAGCTTGAGCGGAGCCGCGGACAGGGCGCTTGCCAGTCCGATTGCGGCAAGCCCAGGAAAAGCACCCAGTATGGCTTTCATGGCAATTCTCCATATCGATACCTCGGACAATCAAGGCAACGTGAGATTAGCCTAAACCCGACAGACCACCGGAGCCAAATGGAAATCCGGCCAACGGCGCGATTTTGCCACGGCAGGCATCGTCTTTTCGCCAGCCTTGCCAGCGACGCATCGCTACCACCATGAAAAAGGGGCCGCCCCAAAAGGCAGCCCCATAACATATCCCAAGAATGGGAAATCGTTTAGTTCTTGGCGTAGAATTCGACGACCAGGTTCGGCTCCATCACGACCGGGTAAGGCACATCGCCCAGACCCGGGGTGCGCACGAAGGTTGCGGTCATCTTGGAGTGGTCGGCTTCGATGTAGTCAGGCACATCGCGCTCGGCCAGCTGGGTGGCTTCCAGAAGGACAACCATCTGCTTGGACTTGTCGCGGACCTCGATCACGTCACCTTCCTTCACGCGGTAGGAGGGGATGTTGACGCGCTTGCCATTGACCAGAACGTGACCGTGGTTCACGAACTGACGGGCCGCAAAAACGGTGGGAACGAACTTGGCGCGGTAAACAACCGCGTCCAGACGGCGCTCCAGCAGACCGATCAGGTTTTCACCGGTATCGCCTTTGACACGCTCGGCTTCACCGTAGATGCGGCGGAATTGTTTCTCGGTCAGATCGCCGTAATAGCCTTTCAGCTTCTGCTTGGCGCGCAGCTGGATACCGAAGTCGGACAGTTTGCCCTTGCGGCGCTGACCGTGCTGGCCGGGGCCATATTCGCGACGGTTGACCGGGGACTTCGGACGACCCCAGATGTTTTCGCCCATGCGGCGGTCGATCTTGTACTTGGCAGACGTGCGTTTGGTCACGGCTGATCTCCTTCTTTAAGGGCGTTGCAGCTTGCCCGAAAACCGGTTCCCACTTTGCGGGCTGCAATCGCGTCTGCAATTGCCGCATCGAAGCGGTCGACCTGTCCCAGATGAACTGCAACATATGAAGGGCGTTGTCCTCTTGGTTTGGTCCGAATGCACCTCTCCATGACAGGCATCCCCTTGCGGGGGCCACCAACACCAATGAAGCCGCGCTTATATAGGGCTGCACGCCCGAGTCAATAGCCCTTCCGCCTGAGTTTCGGCCCCTTGCTAGGCCGCCTCGTGCCGCAGGATTGCCGCTTCGGACGTCGTCAGGTTCCGGCGGGCAAAACCCCCATAGCTGAGCGGATCCTGCTCCACCGTCGGCAACAGATCCAGCAAACGCCGCCGGTCGCCGTCAGACAGGGCAGAAAGCGCGGCATTGGCGGGATGAAAGCTCTCACTTTCAACGCCGTTCGCCCAAAGCACCTGATGATCCTCCAACAGGAGGTGAATGTAGGTTACCTCGCGCAGATGCGTGTCCGTAACGATGGTGCTGCCGTTGGTCAGATCCTTTGCCGCCACCAGAACCTCGGACGTGTTGAACAGCGCCTTCACATGGCGTCCACGCAGCAGCAAACGGTGCTCGGGCGACACCACAAGATCGGCGCCGGGGCGATCAGACGCCAGTGCGCCGGTCCGCAGGCGAACGGGCCGCAGGTGCGGATAGACAAATAGTCGAGCCCCGCTCATCCGACGAGCGCCGATCCATTGGATCTGTTGTACGCCGTTGTCCCGGGTCTGGACCCGGTCGCCCTCACGCAGGGTCTCAACCGGGCAAGGCCCACACGGGGTGTCGATCAGGGTGCCTGGCGTGAAACAGATCACGCCGCTCTCGGGCGTCGAAGCCTCTTTCTGCGCCGAACCTTTTGACCGCAGCCCCAGGACCCAAAGTTCCCGATCCCGTGGAGGCAGTTCATCCACGAACATCAGAAGCGGCGCCTTTCCAGGCGCGACGTCGATCAACGTCGCGGTATATCGGTCGATCCCATTGGTGAGGGTGAAACTCTTGTCGGCCAACTCAACCGATGACGGTTCTGGGGATGGTGCACCCGCCGCAGCGCCAACCAGCTTGCGCACGGATCGTGCCGCCCGCTGGCGCAGGTTCTCTGCATCCTTTGCCATCTCAAGGCGCAACACCTCTGTCGGGCCATCCACGCGCTGGGCTTCACCCCACCAGGACCAAGCCGACCCCACGCGCATGTCTGCCCAGGACGCGGCCTTCTGACCGTCTAGTTCCGTTTGCGACCAAGAAATGACAAACGTGCCGGTAAAGCCCGTTTTCATTGCTCTTTGTCTGCCTCGATTTTTGTTATTGAGCGCAGACTAGCAAGCCGTGCAGCAACCCCAAAGCGGAAAACCCCGGCGCCGGAAAAAGCAGGCTGATCCAGGCGCAGAGGGGCAACACGACCGCTTGGGTTGAGTGGTGAGCAGCCCCCGGCACAGGGGCCGCCCAGAAGATATCAGATCGGATAGTGGATGCCACCGCTCTGAGTGGTCATCCAGCGCAGGTCGGTGAACTCTGTAATGCCCCACTGGCCGCCAAACCGCCCGTAACCCGAGTCCTTGACCCCGCCAAAGGGCATTTGCGCCTCGTCATGCACGGTTGGCCCGTTCACGTGACAGATCCCGCTTTCGATGCGGCTGGCTATCTGCATCGCACGCGCCTGATCGCGGCCAAAGACGGCGGCCGACAGGCCCATGTCGCTTTCATTGGCCACGCGCACCGCCTCATCCGCATCACTGACGCGAATGATGGATGTCACCGGACCAAAGCTTTCTTCGGAATAAAGCCGCATCTGCGGTGTCACGCCATCAAGGGCTGCCGCATTCAGGATGGTGCCCGAACCGCCGCCTCCAATCAGGCGCGCGCCCTTCTGGACGGCATCCTCGATCAGCTCCCGAATGCGGTCAGCAGCGGCGGCATTTACGACAGAGCCAAGTGGCGCCTTGCCCTCCGCCGGGTCCCCAGCGGTGAGGGTTTCGACCTTGCGCGCGAAGGCTTCGACAAAGGCATCCGCAATCTCGTCAACAACGATGATACGCTCGGTGGACATACAGATCTGGCCCTGGTTCATGTAGGCGCCAAAAGCGGCGGCGGCGACGGCAGCGTCGATATCGGCATCCTCCAGCACGATGAAGGGGGCCTTTCCGCCCAGCTCCAGCAGCGAAGGCTTCAGGTGGCGGGCCGAGATTTCCCCGATCAGACGGCCCACACGAGTCGATCCCGTGAAGTTCACGCGGCGCACCGCCGGGTGGGCGATCAGCGCCTCCACCAGTTCGGGTGCATCCTCTGGCGCGTTGGAGATCGCGTTGACGACGCCCTTGGGCAGGCCTGCCTCGGCCACAGCCTCAAGGATCAGCGCATGGGTGCGCGGGCAGAGTTCGCTCGTCTTCATCACAACCGTGTTGCCACAGGCCAGGGGGGTTGCGATGGAGCGCACGCCCAGGATCACCGGCGCATTCCAGGGCGCCATCGCCAGCACCACGCCCGCAGGCTGGCGCACCGCATAGGCCGTGCTGCCGGGGCGGTTCGAGGGGATGATCTCGCCCTTGATCTGGGTGGTCAGGCCTGCCGCCTCCACCAGCATTTCCGAGGCCAGCATGATGTTGAACCGCGCCCAGGCCTCGGTCGCGCCGATCTCGGCCTTCATGGCCTCGACGATGGCATCACCGCGCGCCTTGAGCGCCTCGGCCGCGTCCAGCAGCATCCGGCGGCGCACCCCCGGCGCCATGGCCGACCATTCCGGGAAGGCCGCTGCCGCCGCATCTGCCGCACGTTTTGCATCATCGATGCTGGCCGCTGCTGCGCTGGTGGCCAGGTCGCCGGTCACCGGGTTGTGGCGTTCGAATTGACGTCCGTTCTCAGCATCCACATGCGCGCCATTGATGAACAGTTTAAGGCTATCCATTTCACTCTCTCCGTCTGTCAGGATATTTCGTTTTTCAGCGATTCACTGGTGCCGCCCAGAAAGGCGCGCTGCACCGCAGGATCGCTCTGCAAGTCGTCACTGGTGCCCTGCCCGACGACGCGGCCCGCCTCCAAGAGGTAGCCCCGGTCGGCCAGTGCGAGGCTCGCCCGCACGTTCTGCTCCACGATCACCAGCGTAAGGCCGGTGCTGCGGATACGTTTAAGGGCGGCGAAGACCTCTTTCACCACGATGGGCGCAAGGCCAAGGCTGGGTTCATCCAGAAGCAGGATGTCGGGATTCGACATCAGGGCGCGGGCGATGGCGACCATCTGCTGCTCGCCACCCGACATGGTGCCCGCCAGCTGGCGGCGCCGCTCGGCGAGCCTGGGGAACAGCTCGAACACCTCTGCCTGCCGCCCCGCGACCCCGTCACGAGCCCGTTCGGGATAAGTGCCCAGCGCCAGGTTCTCGGCCACGGACATGCGCGGGAAGATCCCACGCCCCTCGGGCACAAGGGCAATGCCACGCCCGACCCTTTCGTGGGCGGCAACCGTCGCCAGATCTGTGCCCTCGTGGCTGATCCGGCCCGAACGCGGCGCCACCACGCCACCGGCCGTCTTCAGAAGGCTGGATTTTCCGGCCCCGTTGGCCCCCAGGATCACCACGCATTCGCCCGGCTCCACCCGCATCGATACCGCGTCCAGAGCGACATGCTTGCCATAGGCAACGGTGAGGTTGTCGATCTCAAGCATCTTCTTCTCCCAAGTAAGCGGCCACCACATGGGGATCATCCAGCACATCTGCCGTCGGCCCGTCCGCGATCAGCTTCCCTGAGTTCATCACTGCGCAGCGCGGGCACAGGGCACGCACCGCATCCATGATGTGTTCCACCATGATGATGGTGATACCGGTTTCCTCCAGCCTGCGAATAAGGGCGATCCCCTCGTGCAATTCCGTCGGGTTCAGCCCCGCCAGCCATTCATCCAAGAGCAGGATGCGCGGCTCGGCCGCCAGGGCGCGGGCCAGCTCGAGGCGTTTCTGGTCGATATAGGTGAGGTCAGCAGCAGCACCCGACGCGCGATCCTCAAGCCCGACCATGGAGAGGCAGTCGCGCACCCGCGCGGCAAGCGCGCTGCCCCAGAGCCGTTGTGCCCCGAAAGCCGCCGGGACCATCACGTTTTCCTCGAGCGTCAGCGAGGGCAGGATGCGCACCAGTTGGAACGTGCGCGCGACCCCAGCACCTGCGATCACATCGGGACGCGCTCCTGACAATGGCCTTCCGGACACTGCAAACTGCCCCGCAGAGGGGCGCAATGCGCCAGACAACAGGTTCAGCAGCGTCGTCTTGCCGGACCCGTTCGGCCCCAGAAGGCCCAGAACCTCTCCCTTGCGCACCTCAAGCGAGACATCATTCACCGCCGTGAGGCCGCCAAACCGTTTGGTCAGCCCTTCGGTTTTCAGAAGAACACTCATCGGGCCGCCTCCCCTTTTGCATCACCCCTTGCCTTGCTGCGCAGTTTCTCAGCGGCAGCCAGCAGGCCGTCCGGCAGCGCATAGACCACCGCGAGGAACATCAGCCCCAGAAGGATCGAAAAGTGATCGGGAAAGCGTGCTGACAGCCATTCGAACAGCAGGAACAGCGGCACCGCGCCGAAGGCCGGCCCCCACAGCCTGCCCGCCCCGCCCAGAAGGGCCATGATCACGGTCAGGAAGCTGACGGTCGGGTTAAAGACGATCGAAGGTTCCACATAGACCCAGCGCGGCGCCTGGATTGCGCCAACAAGGGTGATGATGGTGGCCGAGGCCACAAAGAGCACCAGCTTGGTGCGCGCCAGGTTGATCCCGCTATGGGCCGCAACCGTCTCATCGTCACCGATGACGCGCAGTGCCAGACCAAGGCGGCTTTGCCGGATCCAGGCCGCCATCGCCAGCGTCAACGCGCCCAGCGCCAATAGCTGCCAGTAGATATGCTTGGCCTCCAGATCGAGGAAGATATAGCGGCCCAGTGTGCCGGTGATATTGACCTCGAACCAGGTGATGAGCTGGCGCACCAGTTCGGCCAGGCCAAAGGTGAAGATCACAAAATAGATGCCCGCAAGGCGCAGGGTAGACAGGCCCACCAGCAACGCCATGGTGGCCCCGATCCCGGCGGCGGCCAGCAGCACCAGCGGATAGGGCAGCGCCTCGTTGAGAACGGCAACCGTATAGGCACCCACCCCGAAAAAGGCGACCGTGGCCAGCGAGACATAGCGTGTCGGACCCGAGAACATCGCCCAGGCGGTCGCCAGCGTTACATAGCCTGCAAGGCCAACAAGAAGGCCGATGCCATAGCTGTCGAGAAATGAGGGAAGAACAGCGAGGCAGGCAAGCGCTGCAACAGAGACAATAATCCGCATGACTCAGCCCCCCGCCTTGCCAAAGAGGCCGTTGGGACGCCACAGAAGCACAACGAGAAACAGCGTATAGGTGGCCGCAAGCGTCAGCCCTGGATCGATGAAGGCCGCAACAAAGGTCTCGGCCAGCCCCAGGAACAGCCCCGCAATGAGCGCGCCCAGAATATTGCCGACCCCGCCCATAATCACCACGATCAGCGCCTTCATGGTGAAGACCACACCATCGGTGGCCGAGAAGGTCTGGTACATGGAGATCAGCGCGCCACCGGCTGCGGCCAGGGCTCCGCCCAGGGCAAAGGCCTGCCGCCCCATGCGGTCCACGTCGATACCCACCAGATAGGCCGAGTCCGGCGACAGTGCCACGGCGCGCATCGCGGTGCCCCAGCGGGTACGGATCAAAAGGGTGAACAGGCCAACACCGATCACCACCGACAAAACAAAGGCGATCAGGCGGTTGGCGGCGATGGTCACCCCCAGCATCTCGACCCCGGTATTGAGATAGGAATAGGAGGTAAAATCACTGCCAAAGGTCACCAGCATCACGCCCTGAAGCACGAACAAGAGGCCAAAGGTTGCAAGGATGGTATCGACCTCCAGCCGCCCGCCCCCGTCCGCACGTTTCACCAGAGGGCGCATCATCACCCGGTAGATCAGCCAGGAAAACCCGTATCCGAGAGGCGCCACCACCAGAAGCCCCCAAAGCGGGCCAACACCCCAGCCGGTGAACATCAGCGTCACCGCAAAACAGGCCAGCAGCATGAATTCGCCATACGCCAGGTTCATGATCCTCGATATGCCGTATTGCAGCGACAGGCCAAGCGCCAGGAGCGCATAGGTCCCGCCCAGCACCAGGCCGAGGAGAAGGGTTGAGATCAACATATTGTGTCCTTGAAGTCTTGTGTGCTGCGGCCCGCCTCATCGGGCCGCAGGCGCAGGGTTACGCGCGGGCGTCTACCACTTGGCTTTAGGGATCGCAGGCGCCGCCGCGCCGGAGCGATCCGAGGGGCTGACGGCCACAAAGCTGTCGCCCTGCCACTGACCCACGAACCACAATTTGCGCAGCTGGTTGCTCTCCATCGCGGTCTCACCAAGGATGGTGTCAAAGCTGCCGGAAGAGATCTCCTTGGCCAGGGCCTCATGATCGAGACCGACGCGGGACACCGCCTGCTCCAGGATCTGCAGCGAGGCATAGGTGATGGCGCTGGCCCAGCTGTCAGGGGCGTTTCCGGTCGCTTTGATGTGTTGCTGGAAATAGGCCTGGATCGCGGGGTTTGATGCGTCAACGCCACCAATGGACATCACGCCTTCCTGCTTGCCGCCGGTGATCTTGGCATAGACGGGGAAGGCCCCGCCCACACCGATGTAGAACACCTTGGGGTTATAGCCCGTGGTCATTGCCTGCTTGGTCACGCCAAAGCTGCCCGGCGGGTAGGAAAAGGAAATGAAACTGTCCGCACCCGAGCCCTGCACCTCGTTCAGCATCGCGGCAAAATCGGACGTGCCCAGCGGATAGGATGCATCATAGACCGTCTCGAACCCCGCCTCTTTCAGCGCGGGTCGCGCTGCCTTCACGAGATCGATCCCGAAACCATCCGCGACCGAGATCATAGCAACCTTGTTGTTGATCGCCCCGGCATCGCGGGCCGCCGCCAGCGCCTCGACCAGTGCGGTCGCGTAGTCATGCCCGCCGCCCAGCATCCAGAAGGACCGGTCCCAGCGCGCGGCAAATTCCGGTGCCTTGTCGGTTACCGCCGTCACCGCCAGCTGCGGATAGCCGAAGCGGTCCATCAGCGGCGCAATCGCCAGATTGCTGCCGGTGCCCCAGGGCGGCAGGATCAGGTCGACCTTGTCCTGTGTCGCAAGGCGTTCAATCGCACGCACCAGATCCTCGGCGCTGGAGCGATCGTCGTATTCCACAACCTCGATCTTGCGCTGGCTGCCGTCGGGCATCGTCAGACCACCCTTTGCGTTCACCTCGGCCACCCAAAGCTCGTAGTTTGGGATGGTGGTGATCCCTGCCCCGGTCGCATTGGGGCCGCTTTTCGATACAGCATAGCCTATCTTGACAGGCGCCTCGGCTATCGCCGGAGCGCCCAGCGCCAGCATCGCGCCGAGCGCTACAGGAACCGCGCGCAGCAAGGCGCGCCGTGAAAATTTAGACATGTGACTCCTCCCAGTCATGTTGTCCCGAGACGGCATTTGAAAGCCACCCGGTTCGCCCGCCAAAAGGAGGCGGGACTTCCTCCACCGCGTCAGCCTATTGAAAACAGTTGTTTATAAAATGTGCTTTTGAAGGTAAGAATTGCACTACTGAGGCTGTTTCCACCCAACAGGCACCATGCGAAATGTTTTCCGACCAAAGAACGCAGATCATCGCCCGCCAGATTCGCAGCCCCCTTGCCGAGACGACCTACAATCTGCCGGTCGCTCAGGGCATTCTTCTGCTGCTGGAAGCCGGACGCGGACGGGTAGACGGCACCCCTCAGGAGCTGCAATTCGACGCCCCCCGCGCGGTCTGGCTCTCGACGCCCAGGCAGGGGAGACTGCGTCTTGCCTCGGGGAGCCGCGGGGAGATCCTGCACCTGAACGACAGCGCGATTGCCCGCGCCCTGCCCGCCACAGCCCTGGGGGACGAGCTGGCGCGTATCCTGCGCCGGGATCTGTCCGAGCCGCTGACACGTCAATCAGAACGCATGGCGGGGTGGATGCGGGACCTGCGTGAAGAGCTCTCTGGCGCCGAGCCTGCCTCTGAGCTTGCTGCCGAACATCTCCTGTCCCTCCTGCTGGTGCAGATCTGGAGGCTTGCGAGGGAACAGCGTCCCCGCTCGGCCGCAGCGACCGGAGGGCTGGTTCAAAATTTCGTGCAACTGGTTGGTCTGCATTTGCGGGATCACTGGAAAGTGGCAGATTACGCCCTTGCGCTGGGTGTCAGCCGCGACAGGCTTGGCAGCGCCGTGCGCCGCGCAACGGGGCGCTCACCGCAGACCTATCTGCACGAGGCCCTGGCCCGCGAAGCGTCAGAGCTTCTGGCAAATTCGGGCCTCTCGGTAGCCCAGATCGGCTTTCGCCTCGGGTTCTCGGACCCGGCCTATTTCAACCGTTTTTTCACGCGGACGCAGGGCCTTTCACCGGGACGGTTCCGCAGGAAGATGGCCTCAAGAGGCAGCCAGCCGACGTCTTTCTCTGCCTGGCCCTGACCCCAAGCCCCCAGAGTTAACGGTCCGGCCGGTTTTGTGATCCACCTGCTGCAATGACGAACGCGTCATCCACCCGCATCAATAATGGACGAGCGCCCAGAGGTACGGGTCGGCGCAAACTGAAAGCCTGCCATCTTTTTTTTCCGCTTTCGGGAAGGGCCCAGCCAATTGGCGCTTGCCGCCCAACAGACGGCTTTCCCCAGGATTGGTATCCTGTACTGCCGCGCAATTCGCCCTTTGCGGGCTGGCGACCTTTGCCGTCCTGGGCTTCATGATACGCCAAAAGGCGTCCGTGGAACCGCAGCCGCCTACGCCACCCCGATGAGGCAGATCATGCTTACGTCCCATTGCACACGCGTTTTCCATAGGCGCTTTTTGACGCCTTGCTGGTTTCGCTCAATGAACGCAAGGACTTACCATCCGGACCAGCGCACCATAACCGCCCGTAAATTCTTCGCAATCCGGCTGAAAAGTTACAGTATATTAACCGCACTGATCGAGACTGGTAGAAGCCGGTGCAGGATCTGCCTGCTCCTCCTGCATGCGCTTTTCACCGGTGCAGGGTTCTTCGCAGATCCCATATTTGGCTGGCGTGTGTTACGGGGTTGTTAGATTATGTTGAAATACGAAGATGATGGGGCATTTGGCTCAGCAGATACCGGTGCAATCACAAACGGTGCCGCGCGCCCCTTGCTCGCACTGGCCGTCGATGACGATCCGATCGACAGGTTACGCCTGACAAAAATCTGCAAAAACGCCGGGTTGAAGATTGATTTCATCGAGGTCGCAACTCTGAACGAGATGCGTGAAGAGTTGGACCAGCACCAATTCGATTTCGTCTTCCTTGATCACAACCTCGGGATGGAAACGGGGCTGGACGCGCTCAAAATTCTGCTTTCCCACGAGGATCAGGTCAACGCGATACCTATCATGCTGACCAGCATGACCTCGCATACGATCGCGGTCGAGGCCATGCGTGAGGGCTGTGCCGATTACATTGTCAAAGAAGAACTGACTGTTTCTTCCCTCGTAAAATCGATCACCTCTGCCATCGAGCGACGCATCCTGTTTTCACAATTGAGCGGTGCTCAGGCCTTCCAGCGATCCGTCACAGAGGTCATTGAGCGTTTTATGCGAACGTGCGGTCCGGAAATCCGCGAAATCCTCGGGCAGACATTGAAAACCCTGCGCGGGTTAAAGGCAATCAACCGAAGCGAAAACACGCTTGATCCGGTCATCCTTTCCAACTTCACCCTGCTTGAACGCGGCTGCAAGGATCTGACAGTCCTGGTCGATGATCTCAGCAGTGTTGTTGCCACTGCGCGTGGAGTTTCGGATCGCAGTCAGAAAACGATCCCCAAGCGGCCCTAGGTCTCGATAATCGCTTTTCAGATGCAAGAGTTGAGTTACAGTCAACCCAAAGCTACCCCCTGCGGACGATGGCTCTGGGGAAACTGGCACTCCTCTCAAGTCGCAAATCACAACCGCCGACACGGAGATAGATAAGCTCATGCCGACCGCCCGGCGCTTTACACTGAGAACTCGGATCGCGCTCGTGGTTTTTGCGTCAACAGGTTTGGCTCTGCTTTGTGCTTCGGCCTTTCTTTATTCACAACTCCTTCAGGCGCACAGGCTCTCCTTGCTGGACGGCATGAGGTTTGCGGGTTCCTCCTACGCCAAGCGCATCGAAAAGACCCTGACAGGACTGGAAGACGATGCTCATATCATGGGCGTTGCCGTACAATCCCTGGACCCGACGAACCTTATCCTGTTGAGTGACGTGTCAGCCGCTGACCAGCAGCAAGAGTTTCAGGAAAACATGGACAGGATCGCCCATGTATTCCGCGAGTTTCTAAGCACCCATGAGCCTTACACGCAGCTGCGATTGCTCTCCAGGTCAGGAAACTGGCAAGAGCGCGTTCGGATCAATCGCGAGGGCGACACCCTCATCACCGTTCCTTCCGAAGAGTTGCAGCAGAAGGGCGGCGAGCCCTATGTGCGTCCAATGCAAGACGGGTACGCAGGGGACGTGTATCTGTCCGAACTGACGCAAAACCGGGAATTCAACCGCCCCTCCGGAGGACCCGCCATCCGCGCAATCCAACCTTTGCGGAACAAGGCAGGAGACATCATCGGAGCCGTCGTCATCAACGCGGATGCAGAAGACCTGCTGACCGGCGCCAACCTGACGGTAGCACCCGGGTTTCAGGTTTTCGCCGTCAGCAACAGCCTGGACTATATATCGCTTGGCAATAGCGATGCCCCAGCGCGCCTTGTTTTTCATGAAGACCCCGACTGGGTTGCCCCGCCTTTCGCAGACCAACTGGGCACAACGGAAGCCCAAGCCCTTCTTGATCCGGAAACCGACAATCTGGTCTACTGGTCAGCCGCTCTTGCCAACAGCGACGACAGTCCTCTCAACTTCACCGTTCTGGCAGTAGCGGACGGGCCCGCCATTTCCGCTCCGGGGCTTTCCAGGCTGCAAGGCATTGCGACAGTCTCTGTCTGCCTGGCGACCCTGTCGGCCCTTGGCGCCTACATTCTTGCCTCCCGTTTTCTGGCTCCGCTCACCCATCTGAACGAAGAAATCCAGAGAAAGGTCCAAAGCGTTGAGCCCGTCACCTTTGAAAGTCGGCACAACGATGAGATTTCGGACCTTGCAAGCAGCTTTTCTCAGATGGTCAACAACCGGATATCGGAAGCAGCGCGCCTGAATTCCATTGTCCAAGGTGCAGCAGACGGCATCATTGCAATCAGGAGTGATGGGACGATATCGGAGGTGAACCCGGCCGCGGAACGGCTGTTTGGCTATACTGCGGATGAATTGATTGGGCAGCCGATCAACAAGCTGATGCCAGCAGAAGATGCCGCACACCATCATGTTTACCTTTCCCGCTCGCTACTGTCCGCAACACCTGTAGAGATGGCCAAAAATCGAGAGATTTTCGGGCTTTGCAAGGACGGCAGCCGGATCTCACTGGGGATCGCTGTCAGCCGGATCATATATGGCAACGACACGCATTTCATTGGATTGATACGGGATAACTCGGAACAGAAAGCTGCGGAAGCCGAAGTGAATGCACTGATCGCAGCGCTTCAGCGGTCCAACGAGGAATTGGATCAATTCGCCTATGTCGCGTCCCACGATCTGAAGGCGCCCTTGCGGGTCATCAACAATGCCGCGAACTGGCTGGCCGAGGACCTGGAGCCCCATCTGACGGAGGACACCCAGGAAAGCCTCGATTTGCTGCGCAACCGGGCGACCCGGATGGAGCGTCTGCTGGACGATTTGCTGCGACACTCTCGGGTTGGACGGGATGACGGGCCTGCGGTCATCATTTCCGGCCAGGAGCTGCGGGAGGAGCTGACAGGGCTTTTGGATGTTCCCAATGGCATGACAGTCCACTTCTCCGATACTTTCGACACCCTTGAGGTCCGCAGAATGCCCTTGCAGATCATCCTGCTCAATCTCATCAGCAATGCCATTCGTCATCACGACAAGGCCTTCGGAGAAGTATGGGTCGATGCAGAAGACAACCCGACTGAGATTGTCTTTAGCGTCAAAGACAACGGCCCCGGAATTCCGGAAGAGTATCACAACAAGATTTTTGAGATCTTTCAGACCTTGAAACCCAGAGACGAAGTGGAAAGCAGCGGCATGGGCCTTGCGCTGGTCAAGAAACATGCGACGCTGGCAAACGCCAAGATCAGCGTGGAGTCGGACGGAAGATCAGGATCCAAATTCACGCTGCACTGGCCCAAACCTCAACCACAGCGAACTGGCAGCTAGAAATGACCGAACAAGTCTCTCTCTCTCAACGGGCATTGAACATAGTCCTCGTCGAAGATGATGACGGTGACGCGAAGGCACTTCAGCGTGCCTTTCAAAAGGCAAAGATCGCCAACCCGCTCCTTCGAGTCCGCGACGGCGTGGAAGCCCTAGAATTTCTTCGCGGCCAGATGGAGATTACTCCTCCCAAGAAATTCGTGGTGCTGTGCGATATCAACATGCCGCGCATGAATGGTCTCGAACTCCTGCGCGAAATTCGCAATGATCCCCATCTGTGCAAGACACTCATTTTCATGCTCACCACGTCGGACGACGAAAGCGACATAGAAACCGCATATCGCAACAATGTCGCAGGATATATCGTCAAATCACGGGCTGGCCACATGTTTCTGGACTTGATGGACACCTTGAACGCATATTGGCGCGTTGTCGAACTACCTGATATCTAAAGGGGTTTTCCATGCTCGACATCATGATAGTCGATGATGATGATGCAGATCGCAAACTGCTGCGCAGACTGTTGAGATCACCTCAGGAGGATCGTTCCTTCCGTGAGGCAAGCAACGGCAAGACCGCTCTGGAATACGCGGGACAGGAGATCGATGTCATCTTCCTGGATTATCTTCTGCCTGGCCTCACCGGATTGGATCTTCTGGAACGTTTCGCGAAGACCTGGCCCAAAGCCGCTATTATCCTCATGACCGGACAAGGTGACGAGGAAGTGGCCAAGTCTGCCATTCTTCAAGGTGCATCGGACTATATTCCCAAGTCGATCATGACATCGAGCGCTCTCAACCGCATGATGGAAAACGGCATGAAAGTGTCCCGCATGCGCTGGAAGCTGGAAGAACAGCGGCGCGAACTCAGTCTCTTTTCAGACACGCTGGTCCACGATCTAAGAGCGCCGGTGCGCGCAATTCAATTTCTGAGCGAGCAGATCCAGGCCGACTTCGACAACGGACAGATGGAGGAAGTCTACAAAGAATTCGACATGATGAAGCTTTCGGTCACCCGCATGTCGGAACTGATCGAGAGCCTGGCGTGCCATGTCAGCCTTGATGGAACCTCCAAATGGGAACACGTCTCGCTGGAGAACCTGTGCGAGCGGGTCAGCATGGCCCTGGCACGGGAGATTGCGGACAACGGCGCGGAATTGACATGGAACACGCACAGACTGTCGGCCTACTGCATCGCGCCGGAGATCGCGCAACTCATCCAGAACCTGGTTGCCAATTCCATTAAGTACTGCGGTGATGACACGCCCAGAATTCATATCGAAGCGCAAGAAATCGACGGCGGTGTGCAGCTTACGATTTCCGACAACGGAGTTGGTATACCTGATGAGTTTCGGGAAACCATCTTTGCCCCGTTCAAAAGGCTGCAACAGACCTCAAGCCTCCCCGGGAGCGGCCTCGGCCTGGCGACCTGTCGAAAGGTTGCCAGACGTCATGGCGGCGACATCTGGTGCGGGGACGCCGAGGGCAGCGGCACAAAAATCCACGTGACCCTGAAAGCGCGCGAGCAGGGCATCCCTCAGTAAACCAGGGAACCTCGTGCACGGCCCTCGAAGGGAGCGGCGACGAGCGAACCGGTCGAGGCGCCTTCACAAAACGACGTCACGAACCGGCCAAAACTCGCAAAGGTCTGCGCCGCAGCGTCAAATACGACCTCCTGCCGCGCAGGACTGCCTCCAAGGCGTTCCAACTCGGCCAGAAGAAACCGCCACAGTTTTGGTGACGTGCCGGCGGACAGATACTCACATTTGGCCCCGGGCAAGTTGGTCATGACGGCTGCACCGAGCGTCTTCGCGCCAAATCCCGCCCCGTGCACCACATAGAGCGCCCCGATCAGAGCATCGCAAGATCCTTCGGCATGGGTCAAATCGGCATGCACGGCGTCAGAATACAAGGGATAGCAACCCTCGGTATCCCGGCTCAATGCCTCTATGTTGGAGTTCAAAGCGCATTCCGTAAAAGCTCCCATACGCACGCGCACTCCCTCAACCGCCTGAAAGAACCGCAGATAGGCCGACAGGACCAGACTGTATCGCTCGCAAGTGAGGTCAGGATCGGTCAATGACGCAATCCAGGGATGGCTGTGCAAGCTTTCATGCGGCTGGGCTGTTGAGTTCGCCAGCTTTCGGCGCACGCTGATGCTTTGACGGTCATCCATGCAGATACTGAACGTCTTGCGGAATTCTGATCACGAAACGCGACCCGTCTTCCTGCCTTGCCAGATCCAGGGCAATCGTACCGCCGTGTTTGTGAGCCACCTTCTGGCAGACCGCCAAACCCAGCCCTGCCCCTTCTATGTAGGTTTGAACGGTCACGCGTTCCATCGGCTCAAAGATCTTGTGGGCAAACTTTTTGTCAACGCCCAATCCGTTGTCTTCAACGGAAACTTCCAAAACCCCGTCGTCATGAAGTATCGATGAAATCCCGATTACCGGTGGCCGGTCTGGATGGCGGTATTTCAAAGCGTTGGCAATCAGATTGAGGAACATGCGCTGCATCATCTGTTCGTTGCTTTCGATCACGGGAAGGTCGCACACTGTAATCTCAGCCCGTTCACTTCGGAGAAGGCCCGCAAGCAGGTCCTGCACATCCGCGACAACCTTGGACAGATCGACAGGCTTACGGACGAGAACCTGATTGTCCAGAACAACCAGTTCAAGCAGCCCCTCTGCCAGTTCGGATAGCTTCTCGCTCGATTTCTGGGCCAAAGCATGGGTTTCGCGCACGGCTTCGGGATCGAACCCGTCTTCGCTCATCCACTCCAGAGCCATATTGATCCCCCGCAAAGGCGCCTTGAGATCATGCGCCGCAGAATAGGCAAAGGAGCGCAGGTTCTCATTCTCTTCCTTCAGCAGCAGCTGAGACGCCATTATATCAAGGAATTCGGTAAAAATCTCACGTGCGCTTTGCAGTTCGGCGGCATTCCAGGGAATGCTCTGATCGTCGTGTTCTTGCGTCCAGGTTTCAAAGGACGTCCGGGGTGTGAGCCGCCCTTCTGAGTCACGCACCTTTTTGGGCTCGCCTGCCCAATGAACCGTTCGCGTCACCGGTCCCCGGAACCAGATCAGCTGGCAAACCCGATGCACGACTATGGGCTGGATCAACACTCCGCACGCCGTGTCAGCATGTTCTGCGGCCAGGGGCCATTCTTTTTGCAAAGAAATCGTTTGATACTGGTCTGATCCGCCCGGCCGGGTGGTGGCCCATTTGATCAGTTTACGGATGAAATCGGGCGGCGGCGTGCGACCCGAAGTATGCAGGTTTACGCCGAACTGGAAGGCAAACCCATCCGCGCCCAGAAATTCACGCAGGACCGGTATCAGATTGCTGATGACTTCCTCGATATTGCCATTTCGACGCAGAGAAGCCGAGAACAGGCTTTCGATCTGTCGCAACCGAGAGATCATGTCTGCCGTATCCGTTCGCTGCTGCTGCGCATGCCGCAGCATCAGTGCCGTGCCGATTTCCTGAATCAGCGTCCAGCTGTCGAAGGGGATCATCTCGGGTGTATCATTGTGAATGGCGATCAACCCCCACAGTTTGCCCTGATGCTTCAATGCAGTGGAAAAACTGGAGGACACCCCGATGTTCTGCAGATAGGTGATGTGCATGTTCGAGACCGCCCTCAGGATCGATCCCGTCAGGTCCAGTTCCGCACTCTCGCTGGCCAGGCACCTGACGCGCACCGGTTCGCCTGAAACCGTACCGATTGCCCGGTAGGGGACAATTGAATACAGCTCGCGCACGGGCTTGGGGATGTCCGTCGCAGGAAAACAAAGCCCCAGATAGGATGGCAGCACGCCATCAGAACTCTCCGCAATCACCTCGCCTGACCAGTCTTCATGAAACCGGTAGATCTTTGCGCGGGAATAGCCGGTGATTTCGCGCACCGCATCCACCGCGATTTTCAATGAAGCGTCGAAGTCCTCGGCATGAATGATACGGGCACATGCCGAACTGCAGATCCGCATTTTTGCCCGGACCTGTTTTGCCGCCCCGCCATGGTTCGGTATGATCTCTACGATCTGGCGCCCGGCATGACTGTGCACCACGAAATCATAAAGCGTGCCATTGCGCTCGAGATCGTACTCGAGAACGGAGTGCAGCATGCCCCGATCCTGTTTGGCCCCTTCAACCTGCCGTGCCAAATCTGCATCGAGCTTACGCAAGAGCATGCCAAGCAAGACATCCGGATCGATATCCCACAACTCTGCAATATTCTCGGATACGCCTGCTACGGTCCCGCTATCCGCATCAATCAAAAGCAGAGCACCAAAGGGCTGTATAGTCCCTATAAGGTGTATTTTCTCTCGATCACAGGAATCCAAATCAGCGGGATCACTGGTATTAAAAAAATGCGACAGGGAATGCGATGCAGGCATTTCTCCCCCCCCTTTTATTCATCTTCAAAGATGATTTCTGTCACTGTTCAAATGCGGACAACTCCGGTCTTTTGGAATCCACTCCGGCCTGTCCGAAAGACAGCAGAGGCAAAAAATCAGGCATTCTCAAGGAAGTGTAGTTTGAAGCCCCCAAAAGGCTTGCGTCAAAAATTGAAAGCTATCGCAAAAAACCCGGCCAGTTGTCTGAAGGCCAGTTGCACGCTGAATAAGGGTGTCAGGGTGATTGCTCGGTCGCAACGACCGTCATTTATCAACATCGTTCTACAGGGCCTGGAAATATCATTCCAATCAATTTCCTATAGAGAGGTCTCAGCCGCGAAGCGGTGAGCAGGGATCGAACCAAGCTCGCGGATCATTGCTCTTCTCCACAAAGGCCACCTGCATTTCCGCGTCATCCCGGGAAATGCAGGTGGGAACACCTTTACGGTGACGGCATCAATACCGAGCGTCCGTGCGGAGTATCAGCCGCACTTGGAGTGGCCACAGCTCCTGCAGGTCATGCAGCCCTCGACCATCTGCATTTCGAACTGGCCACAGCTGGGGCACGCCTTGCCGCGCGGTGTCTTGAGGCTCACCACTTCGGCCTTGGGATCGGACTTCAGGCCCATACCCTCGCCCTCAAGGAAGCCCGTCACCACCATATGGGTTTCGATCACGCCACCAATGGCCGCCAGAATCGAGGGGATGTACTTGCCCTGCACCCAGGCTCCGCCGCGCGGATCGAACACGGCTTTCAGCTCTTCCACCACGAAGGACACATCCCCACCGCGCCGGAACACGGCCGAGATCATCCGCGTCAGCGCCAGCGTCCAGGCGTAATGCTCCATGTTCTTGGAGTTAATGAAGACCTCGAACGGTCGGCGATGGCCACCGATAATGATGTCGTTGATCGTGAGGTAGATCGCGTGCTCGCTGTCCGGCCACTTCAGCTTGTAGGTATGCCCCTCCAGCGACTGCGGGCGGTCCAGCGGTTCTGACATGTATACCACTTCGGCGCCATTCTCGGTATCGCTTTCGTGGGGCGCATCCGCGGTTTCACCCGGCGCGGTATCGGCGCTTTCGCTGACCGACAGGACCGATCCGGTAACATCGTTGGGGCGATAGGTGGTGCAGCCTTTGCAACCCTGATCCCAGGCCTGCATGTAGACATCCTTGAAATCGTCGAAGGAAATGTCCTCGGGGCAGTTGATGGTTTTGGAGATGGAACTGTCGATCCATTTCTGCGCCGCAGCCTGCATCTTGACGTGATCGGCAGGTGCCAGGGTCTGGGCGTTGACGAAGTACTCCGGCAGTTCTGCATCGGCGCCGAACTTGTCGCGGTACATCTTGACCGCATAGTCCACCACTTCCTCTTCGGTGCGCGAGCCGTCCTTTTGCAGAACCTTGCGGGTATAGGCATAGGCAAAGACCGGTTCGATCCCCGAGGACACGTTACCTGCATAAAGGCTGATGGTTCCGGTGGGCGCGATCGAGGTCAACAGGGCGTTGCGGATGCCGTGCTCGCGGATTGCGTCCCGCACGTCCTCGTCCATGTTCATCATGTTGCCTGACGCCAGATACTTGTCCGCATCGAACAGCGGAAAGGCGCCTTTTTCCTTGGCAAGGTCCACCGAGGCCAGATAGGCGGCGCGGGCGATCTGGTGCAGCCATTGATCCGTCTGACGCGCCGCCTCGTCCGAACCATAGCGCAGCCCCAGCATCAAGAGGGCATCGGCCAGCCCCGTGACGCCGAGGCCGATCCGGCGTTTGTTGCGCGCCTCTTCGGCCTGGGCTTCCAGCGGAAACTTGGAGACATCGACGACGTTGTCCATCATCCGCACCGCCGTTGCGACCAGATCCTGCATGGCATCAAGGTTCAGCTCGGCGTTTGCCTCAAACGGGTTCGTGACCAGCCGCGCCATGTTGATCGACCCCAAAAGACAGGCGCCATAGGGCGGCAGGGGCTGCTCGCCGCAGGGGTTGGTGGCGCAGATTTCCTCGACATAGGAGAGGTTGTTGGCCTTGTTGATCCGGTCGATGAAGATCACGCCCGGTTCGGCATAATCGTAGGTGGCCTGCATGATCTTGTTCCACAGATCGCGCGCCTGGACCGTGTGATAGACCTTGTTTCCAAAGACGAGATCCCAGGATTTGTCCGCTTTGACCGCATCCATGAAATCATCCGTGACCAGCACCGACATGTTGAACATGCGCAGGCGGGCCGGGTCGGATTTCGCTGTGATGAACTGCTCGATATCGGGGTGATTGCAGCGCATGGTGGCCATCATCGCCCCGCGGCGCGAGCCTGCCGACATGATGGTGCGGCACATGGCATCCCAGACATCCATGAACGACAAGGGCCCCGAGGCATCCGCCGCCACGCCTTTTACGTCCGCGCCACGTGGCCGGATGGTCGAGAAGTCATAGCCGATGCCGCCGCCCTGCTGCATGGTCAGGGCCGCCTCTTTCAGCATGTCAAAGATGCCGCCCATGCTGTCCGGCACGGTGCCCATGACGAAGCAGTTGAACAGCGTCACCTGCCGCGCGGTTCCCGCCCCTGCGGTGATGCGCCCGGCGGGGAGGTACTTGAAGTCCTCGAGTGCATCAAAGAACTTTGCCTCCCAGATCTCGGGCTGGTCTTCGGCCCGCGCCAGATCCCGCGCAATGCGGCGCCATGTGTCCTCGACGGTCACATCGATCGGGGTTCCGTCCGCCTGTTTGAAGCGGTATTTCATGTCCCAGATCTGCTCGGCAATGGGGGCGGCAAAGCGGCTCATACAGCGAATCCCTTGTGGCTTTTTGTTGTGAGGTGGCGCTCTCGATACTACACCGTTTATCCCTTTCTCAACGATCAATTCACATTTCGGAAGTGGTTTTTTACTCTTGATTGCACAATATATTGCGCTAACCACATCAAACCCACACCAGATCATGTAAGCTCGGTGGGTGAATCTGTGGACAACCTGTGGACAACCCACGCAGCAAAACCGATTGACCTGTCCAGCGCGCGCTGGCGAAAACGGACCTCTTGCTCCTGCACAAAAAGCGATTTGCGACAGCTTGCCGTCCCCAGCAAAAAGCCTAATGTGTGGCCTCCGGACGCAAACGCGTACCGGCTTGGACTTGTGGGGGTCGTCTTGGAAAAACATGTGAACCTGGTGAAACTCTCGGTCGGAACCGAAAGCGTCGATTCGCTTGCCGCCTGGCAGACCCAGTATCGCAAGACCCTGCCCGAGGGCCTGCCCCGCCATGTCACGCGCATGTGGCCCAAAAGAGAAACAGAGCTGCTGAACGGCGGCTCCATCTATTGGGTGATCAAGGGTCTGATTCAATGTCGCCAACGCATTCTGCGTCTGGATGAGGTTACTGGCAGCGATGGCATCCGCCGCTGCGCCATCATCCTAGCGCCAGAGATCCATCGCACCAACACAGCGCCCAAACGCCCTTTCCAGGGCTGGCGCTACCTGAAGCCGGAAGATACCCCGGCAGACCTGCCAGAGGGGCGTGAACAGGAAGAGCCATTGCCGCTCGAGCTGTCGCAGGCGCTTGCGGATATCGGCGTGCTCTAGAGCAATCTGAACGGACCGATGGCAAGCGCTCCCGCGGCGCATGCGGGCATTGAAATGCCCTTTTCACCTTGGGCCCGCCCCCCGCTGGCGCGGGGGCGGCTGCGCCCGGGTCAGATCGCCTTTTCGATCAAGGCAAGGAGGTCTTTCAGGGCCTTCTTTTCCTGCGGGCCGTAGTCTGCCTCACGGCTGCGCCAGAGGGTGGCCTGGGATTTCAGAACCAACCCATCGCTCAGCAGCTTGAGGTGATTTGCCCGCAGGGTCTCCCCGGTCGAAGTGATATCGGCCACCATTTCGGCGGTCTCATTCTTCACGGTGCCCTCGGTCGCGCCCTGGCTGTCGACGAGTTGGTAGTCCGCAACCCCGGCTTCGTTCAGGAATTCGCGCACGAGGCGATGATATTTGGTCGCAATCCGCATGCGGTGGCCATGAGTCTGGCGGAACGCCGCTGCCACCGCATCCAGATCGTCCAGCGTATCCACATCGATCCAGAACTGCGGCACGGCAAGCACCAGGTCGGCAAAACCAAAGCCCATCGGCTCCAGTTCTTCGATCTGCTGCTCCCAGCGCGGCAGCTTTTCCTGGACGAGGTCGGTGCCCGTCACTCCTAGATGAATACGGCCAGCGGCCAGTTCACGCGGGATCTCACCGGCGGACAGCAGGACCAGTTCAACCCCCTCGACCCCTTCGACAACCCCGGCATATTCGCGCTCGGCTCCCGTGCGGGACAGGGTGATGCCCCTCTTGGCGAACCAGTCAAAGGTCTTCTCCATCAATCGCCCCTTGGAGGGCACGCCCAGTTTCAGGCTCATGACTTGCCCTCCTCGAGCATCAGCATCAGGTCCGGGCGCAAGACGCCGCCGACCGCAGGGATCTCGTCCCCCTGCCCCAGTTGCCGGGTCAGCGCGTCATAGCGCCCGCCGCTGGCCACAGGCGGCAGGCCCGGTTTGGCTTCCGCATAGAATCCGAAGACAAACCCATCGTAATATTCCATCGAGGTGCGCCCGTAGGAGGCCTCGAAATCGAGGCTTTCGACATCGATACCCCGCGCCTTCATCGCTGCGGTGCGCGCCTCGAGCCGGTCCAGAGCGGGCAGGATCGAAGGCAGATCGACAGCGATATCGCGCATCTGCTCGATCGCATAAGGCAGCGTCTCGCGCACCGTCATCAGAGCTTCCAACGCCAACAGTTCGTGCTCGGAAATCGGCGGCATCGCGGCATCGGCACGCAACAGCTCAACCCGAGCGTCCACCTCGGCGGCGCGACGCTTGCCAATCGCAGGGGCCGAGCCGGACAAGGGGCCTTCGGTTGACAGCAGTTTCCTGCGGCTTTCCGGCAGGGCGACGCGACCGGCATAGCGCTCCAGCAGACTGCGGAAACGACGCGGACGCCAGATATGCCGCATGAGGGCCGATTTGCGTTTTTCCGTCGTATTCAACCCCTCAACGGCAGCCATCAGGATGCCGATATCGCCGGTCGCAGCGCGCACGGACAGACCGCGCAGTTGCAGCGCGATCAGGGCAAAGACCTCAGCATCCGCCCCTGCGGGATCATCGCGGTCAAAGACCTCGTAGCCGACCTGGAGATACTCATTGGCGCGGTCCGGGTCATGCTCCTGACGCCGAAACACTTCACCTGCGTAGGTATAGCGCGCCGGCTCAGCCCCCTGGCGCATATGCATCTGCACCACGGGCACGGTGAAATCGGGGCGCAGCATCTGCTCACCGCGCAGCGCATCCGAGGTGATATAGGCGCGGGCGCGGATGTCCTCGCCATAAAGATCCAAGAGGGTTTCAGCGGGCTGGAGCAGCGGCGGGTCAACCACCTGCGCCCCGGCCGCCTCGAAATTCATCCGCAGCCGGGCAGCGCGGGCCAATGTGTCTGAGCGTGTGGGCATCGGCCTATTCCTGACTGTCGAGAATCTCGCGCACCTTGGCGACGAGATCTGCACGCGACACTTCGAACTGGCTGGGGCGTTCCTTCCATTCCTTAAGCGTGGCGCTTTCGGCGATCTTGGCGCCAAGGATCAGGTCCTTGATCTGCACCACACCGCGCTCCTTTTCGTCGCCGCCCTCGATCACGGCGACCGGAGAATGACGTTTGTCAGCGTATTTCAGCTGATTGCCGAAGTTCTTGGGATTACCCAGGTAAACCTCGGCGCGGATGCCCGCAGCCCGCAGTTCCGCGACCATGGCCTGATAATCGGCCATGCGATCACGGTCCATCACGGTCACCACAACGGGGCCGGTGGGCTGGGTGGCAAGACGTCCCTTTTCGCGCAGGGCCGCCAGCAGGCGATCCACACCGATAGAGACGCCCACGGCGGGAACTTCCTGGCCAGTGAAACGTTTGACCAGCCCGTCATAGCGACCGCCACCGGCAACCGAGCCGAACTGCCGCTTGCGGCCCTTCTCATCAAGTATTTCAAAGGTCAGTTCTGCCTCGAACACGGGACCGGTGTAATAGCCAAGGCCACGCACCACCGAAGGATCAATCTCGATCCGGTCGGAGCCATAGCCGCCAGCGGCCAGCAATGCGCCGATCTGTTCAAGTTCTGCGATACCCTCGGCACCGATCTTGCTGTCGCCAACGGCGGCACGCAGGTTGTCCAGCGTTCCGGAGGTATCGGTGGCCTTCGACGTCAAAAAGGCCAGCACAGGTGCGGCTTGTTCATCGCTCAGGCCAACGCCATCGATATAGGCGCCCGAGGCATCAAGGCGCCCCTTGCCCAAAAGCTGGCGCACACCCTCTTCACCGACCTTGTCGAACTTGTCGATGGTGCGCAGCACGGCATCCCGCTGCCCCTCGTCGGCCAGCCCCATGGTCTCCAGCACACCGTTCAGCACCTTGCGGTTGTTGACCCGCACCAGGTAGTCGCCGCGCGGAATGCCGACGGTCTCCAGCGTGTCCGACAGCATGGCGCAGATCTCGGCATCCGCCGCCATGGACGAGGTGCCCACGGTATCGGCATCGCACTGATAGAACTGACGGTAGCGGCCCGGACCCGGCTTTTCATTGCGCCAGACCGGCCCCATCGCATAGCGGCGATAGGGGGTTGGCAAATCGTTGCGGTGCTGGGCATAGACCCGCGCGAGGGGCGCGGTCAGGTCATAGCGCAGGGCCATCCAGTCGCCCTTGCCATCCTCATCGGCCTCCTGCCAGGCAAAGACACCCTCGTTCGGGCGGTCCACATCCGGCAGGAACTTGCCCAGCGCCTCGACCGTTTCCACGGCGGAGGATTCCAGCGCATCAAACCCGTATCGATGATAGACCCCGGCAATCGCCTGCAGCATTTCGGTGCGCTGAGTGACCTCGGCACCGAAATAGTCGCGGAAGCCCTTTGGCGTCATGGCCTTGGGACGGGGTTGTTTCTTGACTTTGGCCATCGTGGCCTCCTCACGGGTGTCTTTGGGTCTGATCTGTGCCGCGGGGTCTAGCCGATGGATGTAACAACGGCAAGGTAGCGCGGCGGTGTCATGCGCCGACGCGACCCGGCTGCGGCAGATGTGCAGCGTGCCAGCCCGCCTCAGATATCCGAGAAATCCCCCGCGCGCCCCTTTCCACCGGCAAAGCGCGCGGCGCCATGGCGCCCCTCGGCGGCGAATGCCGACCGTGAGAGCCACTCGCGCCGCAGTGCAGCCGCCAAGTGCGCAGGCGCCATGCGCGCGGACAGGTGATCGGCCAGCATGCAGCCCTGCGGAAAACGCGCAAGATCTGCGGCCAGTTCCCGTGCAGTCTGCAGAGCCTCCCCCCTGGCACAGAGACGATCCACCAGTCCCATGACATGCGCCTCATCCGCCTCGATGCCGCGCCCGGTCAGGATCAGATCATTGGCCCGCCCCTGCCCCAATATCTGCGGCAATCGCACTGTTCCGCCATCAATCAGCGGCACGCCCCAGCGCCTGCAATAGACCCCGGCAACGGCGCCCTGCGCCATCACGCGCAGGTCACACCAGGCGGCAAGCTCAAGCCCGCCCGCCACGGCCGGCCCTTCGATGGCGGCAATCACAGGTTTCCTGAGCATCAGCCGGGAGGGGCCCATCGGTCCGGGCAAAGGATCGCCCATCGGATCACACCAGGCCTCTGGAATATCGAGGCCCGCGATCCAGTCATCTGCAGCACCAGATCCTGCGGACTTCAGATCGAATCCCGCGCAAAAGAAGCCCCCCGCCCCGGCCAGCACGGCAACCCGCGCATCATGGTCCCGATCGAAGGCAAGAAAGGCTTCGAACAGGGACTGTGCCGTATTCGGATCTACCGCGTTGCGCACCTCGGGGCGTCGGATAAGAATCGTGGTGACCCCATCCGCTGTTTCGCTGGTCACTGTCGTCATGTGCATTCCTCCCACGCCGCAGCCTGACGTTTCTCCCATGGACCGGCAAGCTGGCCCGGCGTATGACGTTGCGCAGCCAAGGAGAGTTATCATGCAGCATCTGGAAGAGCAGATTGCACATCTGACCCGCACTGTGGACGAGTTGAGCGAGGTGATGGCCCGCCAGCAAACCGAGCTGGACAGGCTGACATACCGCGTTCAGATGCTTATGGAGCGGGAAGCCAGTCGATCCCAGGAGGGCACAGGTGGGGTCATCTTTGCAGACGAGCGTCCGCCGCACTATTGAACCGCCACGGTCGGCGGCAGGACTCCAAGCGGACCGTGCGCGGGCCGGGCCGTGCGCGGGCGGGTAACGCGGTCATCCCGCCTTGGGAAAACGATCGTCCTTCGATTTCTCGGTATCTGGCTCCCGCATCAGCGACGACCACTTTGTCTCCAGCATCCATTCCACATCCTGCCCCGACATCGGGCGCGCGAAATGATACCCCTGCCCCATTTCGCAGTTCACAGATTGAAGGAAATCCGGGTCTTCAGCCGTTTCCACACCTTCGGCGATCACCGACAGATCCAAACCGTGGGCCAGCGCGAGGAACGCCCTCACGATCCGCTGGTTCTCCAGGTTGACATTGATACTGGAGATGAAGCTGCCATCGATCTTGATGCTGTCAAACGGCAGCTGACGCAGGTTGGAAAACGCAGAAAAGCCGGCGCCGAAATCATCAAGAACAACCGAAACACCAAGCTCGCGCAGTTCTGAAAATGCCGTCTGCGCCATCGCAAAGTCAGACATGATCGCAGTTTCCGTCAGCTCGACAATCAGGCGCCGGGCATCAAATTCCGCCTCTTCCAGGCTTTCGCGGATCTTTTCGACCAGATACCCGTCGCGAAACTGTGTGGGCGAGATGTTCACGGCAAGCCGCAGGGACGGATCCCAGTTTCGCGC
The DNA here is from genome assembly GCF_038148855.1 of Phycobacter sedimenti. NCBI lineage: Bacteria > Pseudomonadati > Pseudomonadota > Alphaproteobacteria > Rhodobacterales > Roseobacteraceae > Phycobacter > Phycobacter sedimenti. Next base: position 300,986 of record NZ_JBBVGR010000005.1, read on the forward strand.
CTTCAGCAGCGCCTGACGCAGGACACTCCACCCGAGGGCCGAAATCAACCCGACATCCTCGGCGATCTCGATGAACACATCCGGAGGAACCATGCCACGCGTTTCGTGCGTCCAGCGCGCCAGTATCTCGAACCCGTGCAGCCTGTTGGTGGAAATATCAAAAACCGGCTGGAAGAAGGGAGCGATCTCGTCATTGGCCACAGCCTGCTTGAGATCCAGCTCCAGGGCGCGGCGCTCAAGCGCGAACTGTTCCAATTCCTTGTCAAACCAGGCAAACTGCCCCCGCCCTCGCTTCTTGGCCGAGTACAGCGCCTGATCGGCAAACTGCAGGGCTGCGGGTGCCGTATGCTCCGCCGAAAGAAGGGCAAGCCCCATGCTGGTGCCGACAGACAGACGCAGACCGTCTTCGACAATCGGGAGCGAGATGGAAGCCAGAATACGCCGGGCGATGCTCTCTGCCCGCTCGACCGAAGAAGCCGGACCCAGCGCAATCGCAAATTCATCCCCCCCCAGACGAGCAACAAGATCGCCCTTTTCAAGCTCGGCTTTCAACCTCTCCGCCGTTCGCACAAGCACCAGATCACCATAGGCGTGTCCGTGCACGTCGTTGACCGCCTTGAAACGGTCAAGGTCCAGCATCATCACGATCTCGCCTTCCACAGTCCCGGCGCGATCCAAGCCCTGCAGATAATCCATGAAGGCCCGGCGGTTAGGAAGACCTGTCAGGGCATCATTGAAGGCCACCTCCTGCGCCTGACGTTCGGCCTTGTCCCGTTCGGCTGCGACTTTGGACAGTTGCCTCGACCTGACGATCAAGGCCACCATCAGGCCAAAAGCCAGGTTCAGGATAAGAACCGCGAGTTCATCCAGCTCCCAATCCTCATGGGCACGGCTATATTCATGAAACTCCTCGAACAGCTCAAACCGCACGCTGATTGCAAAAGTCAGCGTAGTGCCCGCTGCAATCAGCAGGTACATCCAGTTTTCTTTCAGCCTATCAAGGACAGTCGACACGCAGCGGCTCCACCAGGAGGGATACTTCCTTTCCGTGATAGGGCAGCTTTCCTAATAACCTGTTCAACCGTAAAGGGCTCTTTTCCTAAAGCTTTAGATACCCCCCAATCGCCAAACGGATCAGGTCCTGTGCTCAGATCTCCTCAACATCCAAGACGCCCTCAAGGGACTTCAAAGCCCCTTTGATCTGCGGGTTGATCGGAAAGACCTGTCCCAGATCCATCTCCACATCCCCAGGCAGGCCCGGATCCTGCAGGTACATCAGCACCTCTCCCCGACTGGCGTTTCGGGCTGCCGATTTGGCATCTTCCAGCACGCGGGCCACGGTAGCAATCGCGCCGGGGTCACTGACATAGACCCGCAGGGAGCTTTTGCCCGCATCCGCGATCGCCGCATCCACCGGCCCGACCGAGCGCACCAGAAGTTTCAGCTGATCGCTTTCCATCGTGGCCTCTGCGGTGATCACGACCTTGGCGCCAGTCTCGAGGAACTCTCTTGATTTTTCCAGAACTTCCGAGAACAGCGTCACCTCGAACGCGCCGCTCGGATCGCTGATTTGGGCAAAGGCAAAGCGGTTACCCCGCGCCGATTTCCGTTCCTGTCGCCCGGCGACCACCCCCGCCATCTTGGCCATGAAGGGACCGCGCTCCGCCTTGGCGGTGACCTCATCGAGGGTCATCACATCCTTGCGTTTCAAAGCAGGCATGTAGTCGTCCAGGGGATGGCCCGACAGGTAGAAACCGATCGCCTTGAACTCTTCGCTCAGCCGTTCGGCAGGCAGCCAGTCCGGCGTGCCCGCAAGGCGCGGCTCGGGCAGGTCGTCGCCCGCCTCTCCGAACAGCGAGACCTGATTGGAGTTCTTCTGCTCGTGGATTGCTGCCGAATAGTTCACCAGCCCCTCTAGGCTTTCGAACAGGCGGCGGCGGTTGCTGTCGAGCTGGTCAAAGGCCCCTGCCCGGACCAGCATTTCGAGGGGACGCTTGCCGACCTTTTTCAGATTCACCCGGCGGGCAAAGTCGAAGATGCTGACAAAGGGGCGTTCGGTCCCATCCTCGCGCCGCGCCGCCGTCACCAGCCGCATCACATCGACACCGACGTTTTTGAGCGCGCCCAGCGCATAGACCAGCTCACCATTGACCACGTTGAAGGTCGCTTCCGAGCGGTTCACGCAGGGCGGCACGTAAGGCAGGCTCAGCCCCTTGCGGACCTCTTCGAAGTAGATCGCCAGCTTGTCCGTGAGGTGGATATCGCAGTTCATGACACCGGCCATGAACTCGACCGGGTGGTTCGCCTTCAGCCAGGCGGTCTGGTAGGACACCACCGCATAGGCCGCGGCGTGCGATTTGTTGAAGCCGTAGTTGGCGAATTTCTCAAGAAGGTCGAAAACCTCTGACGCCTTCTTCTTGTCGACGCCATTTTCCGCCGCGCCCTTTTCGAATTTCGGGCGTTCGGCGTCCATCGCCTCCTTGATCTTCTTACCCATCGCGCGGCGCAGCAGGTCCGCGCCGCCAAGGGAGTAGCCCGCCATCACCTGGGCGATCTGCATCACCTGTTCCTGATAGACGATGATGCCTTGGGTTTCCTCCAGGATGTGATCGATCAGCGGGTGGACCGAGGTGATCTCCTTCAGGCCGTTCTTCACCTCGCAGTAGGTCGGGATATTCTCCATCGGACCCGGACGATAGAGCGCCACCAGCGCCACGATATCCTCGATACAGGTGGGTTTCATGCGCTTGAGCGCATCCATCATGCCGGTGGATTCCACCTGGAACACGGCCACGGTTTTGGCGGCGGAATAGAGTTTATAAGAGGCCTCGTCATCCAGCGGGATGGCGTTGATCTCGTTCACCGCGCCTTCGGGCGGATCATAAAGCTGGGTCCCGTCTGCCGCCACATGCAGATCGCGGCCCGACTGTCGGATCAGGTCCACCGCGTTCTGGATCACGGTCAGGGTCTTGAGACCAAGGAAGTCGAACTTCACCAGACCGGCCTGCTCCACCCATTTCATGTTGAACTGGGTTGCCGGCATGTCCGAGCGCGGATCCTGATAAAGCGGCACCAGCGCATCCAGAGGCCGGTCCCCGATCACCACGCCCGCCGCGTGGGTGGAGGCATTGCGTAGCAGCCCCTCGACCTGCTGACCATAGGTCAGGAGGCGATCCACAACGGGTTCATTCCTGGCCTCTTCGCGCAGGCGGGGTTCGTCCTGCAGCGCCTTTTCAATGGAGACGGGCTTCACCCCTTCGACCGGGATCATCTTCGAAAGACGATCCACCTGGCCGTAGGGCATCTGCAAGACACGGCCGATATCGCGAACCGCCGCCTTGGACAGCAGCGCACCAAAGGTGATGATCTGCCCCACCCGGTCCCGGCCATACTTCTGCTGCACGTAGCGGATCACCTCTTCGCGCCGGTCCATGCAGAAGTCGATATCGAAGTCGGGCATCGAGACCCGTTCGGGGTTCAGGAAGCGTTCGAACAGAAGGCTGTAACGCAGCGGGTCAAGGTCGGTGATGGTCAGCGCGTAGGCCACGAGCGAACCCGCACCCGAGCCCCGGCCAGGCCCCACCGGAATACCGTGATCCTTGCCCCATTTGATGAAGTCGGCAACGATCAGGAAGTAACCTGGGAAGCCCATGCCCTCGATGATGTCCAGTTCGAAATCGAGCCGTTTCTGGTATTCCTCCACGCTCACAGCGTGGGGAATCACCGCAAGGCGGTTCTGCAGGCCCTCGTTGGCCTGACGCCGCAGCTCCTGGACCTCGTCATCCGCAAATTTTGGCAGGATCGGATCACGCCGGTAGGCCATGAAGGCACAGCGCTTGGCGATCTCCACCGTGTTTTCAATCGCTTCCGGCAGATCGGCGAACAGCGTCACCATTTCCTGCTGGCTTTTGAAATAGTGCTGTGCCGTCAGGCGGCGGCGTGGCTCGGACTGATCCACATAGGCGCCTTCTGCGATGCAGATCATCGCATCATGGGCCTCGTACATCTCGGTATTGGGGAAGTAGACGTCATTGGTGGCGACCAGCGGCAGATCCATCGCATAGGCCATCTCCACATGGCCGCGCTCGGTCAGGCGCTCCGCCTCGGGCTGGCCATCCTCGCCAGGGTGGCGCTGCAATTCCACATAAAGCCTGTCGGGATAGATCTCTTTCAGCCGCTGCATCAGCGCCTCGGCCGCCGGACGCTGCCCCTGCTGCAATAACTGCCCAACTGGGCCTTCCGGGCCGCCCGAGAGGCAAATCAGCCCTTTGGAATTCGCCTCCAGTTCCTCAAGCGTGACCTGTGGCAGCTGTCCGCCCTTGTCCACGTAAAGACAGGAAGAGAGCTTCATCAGATGCTCGTAGCCTGCCTCGCTCTGCGCCAGCAGGACGATGGGGGCTGGCGCCTTGGGCCGTTCTCCCGGCTCGCTTTTCTCAAAGGTCACATCCACCTGGCAGCCGATGATCGGCTGGATCCCCGCCCCCGACAGGGTGACCGAGAATTCCAGCGCCGAGAACATCGCGTTGGTGTCCGTCACCGCGATGGCAGGCATGCCGTTTGCCTTGCACAGGTCCGGCAGTTTCTTGAGCCGCAGCGCGCCCTCCAGAAGCGAGTATTCAGTGTGGGTGCGCAGGTGAATGAATCGGGGAGCATCAGTCATGGCGCCAAGCTATCCGATCAGATGCGCGGGTTAAAAGCGCATTCGTAACAGAGTTCACCGAGCAAGATATCCGGCTGAGTCCGCCCGAACCCGGCACCGGTTTGCCTGAATAATAAGCGTGATTTTCAGTAATTCCCGAAAAGTGCTTATGGGGCTGCGACAAACCCGATCCGGTCGAAAAAGCATTAAGCCCTTCACAACTCTCAAGGATATCGCTTTGCGCCGACGGTTTTCGCTCATTCCAGAAATCTGCATGCAAGCGTCGCTTTTCCTTGCCAGACAGCGTTCTGCCTTTCTACTCTGCTTCGGATAACACGGATAAACCCCGCTGGCTCTTCTACGTCGCATCGAAGGGTCCGCCATTTGGGGAAACAGGGTAAGGCGACGGGTTTCACAAGATGACAATCACCTTTCATCTGAACGGTGAGGAGGTAGCGTTGAAGGATGCGGATCCTTCGGCAACGCTGCTTGATTGGCTGCGCGAAGAGCGGGGCCTATGCGGCACCAAGGAAGGTTGCAACGAGGGCGACTGCGGCGCCTGCACGGTGATGGTGACGGATGGGCGCGGGGCCAAGCCGCTCAATGCCTGCATCCTGTTCCTGCCCCAACTCAATGGCAAATCGGTGCGCACGGTCGAGGGCGCCGCCGGGCCGGACGGCAGCCTGCACCCCGTGCAGCGCGCCATGATCGACCACCACGGCAGCCAGTGCGGCTTCTGCACCCCCGGTTTCGTTATGTCCATGGTCACGGCCCACAGGGAGGGCGCGCGGGATTTCGATGATCGCCTCGCCGGGAACCTCTGCCGCTGCACTGGCTATGCCCCGATCATCCGCGCCGCCGAAGCGGCCGCCGATCAGCCCGTGCCAGACTGGATCGCGTCCGAGGCACCCGCCAAGGCAGCGCCGCTGGACAACATGCCGTCCTCCTCGGACGCGCTTGCCGCGCTCTATGCCGCCAACCCCGACGCGACCCTTGTGGCCGGGGCAACGGATGTGGGCCTTTGGGTCACCAAGGGGCTGCGCGATCTTGGGCGGATGATTTTTCTCGATGCCTGCGAGGATCTGAAGCAGATCGACATCAGCGAAGAGACCGTACGGATCGGCGCCATGGTCGACATGAACCGGATGCGTGCCGCCATCGCGCCCCTGCACGAATCATACGCCGAGATGATCCGTCGCTATGCCAGCCAGCAGGTGCGCGCGGCGGCGACGGTTGGCGGCAATATCGCCAATGGTTCTCCCATCGGGGACAACCCGCCTGCCCTCATTGCGCTGGGGGCGACGCTGCACCTGCGCAAGGAAGACATGCGCCGCGAGTTGCCACTGGAAGAGTTCTTCATCGATTACGGCAAGCAGGACCGCCAGTCCGGTGAATTCGTCGAGGCGGTGTCTTTCCCCCGGCAGCCGGATCGTTTGCGCGTCTACAAGCTCTCCAAACGCTTTGACCAGGATATCTCGGCAGTGTTGGGCGCGTTCAACGTGAGTGTCGAAAATGGCGTGGTCCATTCCGCCCGCATCGCCTTTGGCGGCATGGCAGGCGTGCCAAAGCGGGCGAGCCATGTGGAGGCTGCGATTCTTGGCCAGCCCTGGACCCCGGCGACGATCACTCTGGCCCAAGGGGAATTCGAAAAGGACTTCACCCCCCTCAGCGACATGCGCGCCTCGGACGCATACCGGCTCGACTGCGCGCGCAACATGCTGCTGCGCTATTTCGCGGATCTGGCAGGTGAAACGGTCAGCGTTCTGGAGGTGAGCCAATGAGCGTCGCAAAGCCCCTCCCCCATGACGCCGCCCGCCTGCATGTGACCGGCGCCGCCCGTTATGTGGATGACACCCCCACCCCGCGTGACACGCTTCATCTGGCCTTTGGCCTGTCCACCATCGCCAAAGGGCGGATCATGTCGATGGATCTGGAACAGGTCCACAGCACCCCCGGTGTGGTTGCGGTTCTGACGGCACAGGATCTGCCCTTTGACAACGACGTCTCGCCATCGATCCATGACGAACCGCTCCTGTCCGATGGCACGGTTCACTACGTGGGTCAGCCCGTCTTTCTGGTGATCGCTACCAGCCACCGTGCGGCGCGCGTTGCTGCGCGGAAGGCGGAAATCGACTATGCCGAAGAAACGCCGCTCCTGACGCTGGACGAAGCGCTCGCCGCGGACAGCCGGTTCGAAGAAGGTCCAAGGGTCTACGAGAAAGGCGATGCCGCTGCCGCCATCGCAGCCGCCCCGCGCATTGTGGAAGGCACTTTTGAACTCGGCGGGCAGGAGCATTTCTATCTCGAAGGTCAGGCCGCACTTGCCCTGCCGCAGGAAGATGGCGGAATGCTGGTCAATTCCTCCACCCAGCACCCGACCGAGATCCAGCACAAGGTGGCCGAGGCGATCGGCCTGCCGATGCATGCGGTGCGGGTCGAAATCCGGCGCATGGGCGGCGGCTTTGGCGGCAAGGAAAGCCAGGGCAACGCGCTGGCCGTCGCCTGCGCCGTGGCCGCGCGCCACACGGGGCGTCCCTGCAAGATGCGCTATGACCGCGATGACGATATGATCATCACCGGCAAGCGCCATGCCTTTCGCATCTCCTACCGCGCAGGCTTTGACGCGGACGGGCGGCTGCAAGGCGTCGAATTCACCCATTTGGTCGACTGCGGCTGGGCCCAGGATCTGTCGCTGCCAGTGGCGGATCGCGCCATGCTGCATGCCGACAATGCCTATGCCATTCCCGCGATCCGCATCGAAAGCCACCGGCTCAAGACCAACCTGCAAAGCGCCACCGCCTATCGCGGCTTTGGCGGCCCGCAGGGCATGGTCGGGATTGAACGGGTGATGGACCATATCGCCCATGATCTAAATCTCGACCCGGTAGAACTGCGGCGGCGCAACTACTATGCCGCTCCGGGGCTCAACACGAGCGACAACACCACCCCCTACGGAATGGAGGTCACCGACTTCGAGCTGCACGAAATGACTGCCCAGCTACTGGAAAGTGCCGATTACACCGCCCGCAAGGCAGAGATCGCCGCCTGGAACGCGGGCCAGACGCACATGAAGCGCGGCCTTGCCTTTTCGCCGGTGAAGTTCGGTATTTCCTTCACGCTGACCCATCTCAATCAGGCGGGCGCCTTGGTGCATGTCTATCAGGACGGCTCGGTCCATCTGAACCACGGCGGCACCGAGATGGGACAGGGATTGTTCCAGAAGGTCGCCCAGGTGGCGGCAAGCCGGTTCGGCATCCCCCTCGAGAAGGTGAAGATCACCGCCACCGACACCGCCAAGGTGCCCAACACCTCGGCCACGGCAGCCTCCTCCGGGTCGGACCTCAACGGGATGGCAGTCAAGGCCGCCTGCGACACCATCCGCACCCGGATGGCCGAGCATCTGGCGAACCTGCATCAGGCCGCGCCTGGGGACGTGGTGTTTGAGGGGGGTGAAGTCAGCATCGGAGAGTCTGTGGTCCTCAGCTTCGACGAAGCCGCAAAGCTCTGTTACGAGGGACGCATCAGCCTGTCCTCCACGGGCTTCTACAAGACCCCGAAACTGGAATGGGACCGCATCAAGGGCCAGGGACGCCCCTTCTTCTATTTCGCCTATGGTGCAGCCCTGACCGAGGTGGTCGTGGACCGGCTGACCGGCGAAAACCGCATCCTGCGCACCGACATCCTGCATGATGCGGGCGCGTCCCTCAATCCGGCGCTGGACATCGGCCAGGTCGAAGGCGGCTATGTGCAGGGGGCTGGCTGGCTGACGACCGAGGAACTGGTCTGGGATGGCAAGGGGAGCCTGCGCACCCATGCGCCCTCGACCTACAAGATTCCCGCCTGTTCGGATCGCCCGGATGTGTTCAACGTGGCCCTTTTTGACGGGGAAAACCGGGAGGAGACCATCTACCGCTCCAAGGCGGTTGGCGAGCCGCCGTTCATGCTGGGTATTTCCGCCTGGCTGGCCCTGTCGGATGCGGTCTCGGCCTTTGGCGCGACCTATCCAGCCTTAAACGCCCCGGCCACGGCCGAAGAGATCTGGCACGCGGTGCGGAGGGTCTCTGATGGGGTTTGACCTTGAAGGATTGAAGGCCGCTGTCGGCGCCCATGGGCGTGTCACCCGCGTGGTGATCGCCGCGATCCGCGGCTCCTCCCCGCGCGAAGTGGGCGCTGCCATGTTGGTCTGGCGCACCGAGGACGGGTGCGCCCAATCTGGCACCATCGGCGGCGGCGCGCTGGAATTCAAGGCGGCGCAACAGGCAGCGATACAGGACAAACCCTCCATTCTCAGCACCCATGCGCTGGGGCCAGATCTGGGCCAATGCTGTGGCGGATCGGTGACGCTGCTGAGCGAGACCTACGAGGTCTCCGATCTGGAGGCATTGGACGCAGCAGTGATCGTGCGTCCGGCAGGAGCAGGCCGCGAGATGCCGCTCTCGGTCCATCGCAGGCTGTCGCAGCTGCGTAGCCAGGGCACCCGCCCTGCATCTGAATTGATCGACGGCTGGATGATCGAACCCGTGCATCGCCCCGAACGCCCGCTCTGGATCTGGGGCGCCGGTCATGTGGGCCGCGCGCTGGTCGATGTCCTGTCTCCGCTGCCCGATCATGCGATCACCTGGGTCGACACCGCCGAAGATCGGTTTCCCCAAACCATTCCGGGCGGCGTCACCCCAGTTTGGACCGAAAATCCTGCACTTTTGGTGCCTCACGCGCCGTCAGGTGCGCAGCATCTGATCCTCACCTATTCCCATGAGCTGGATCTGGCGCTATGCCACGCCCTGCTGAAACACGATTTTGCCTTTGCCGGTCTGATCGGGTCTGCCACGAAATGGGCGCGGTTCAAATCGCGCCTTCCGGCGCTGGGGCACACCCCGGATCGGATCGCGCGGATCACCTGCCCGATCGGAAATCCCGCCTTGGGCAAACATCCGCAGATGATCGCGGTCGGCGTGGCAGCGCAACTGCTGGCTCCGGACGCCCGGCAAAAGACAAAAACCGCCGCATCAAACGGCGCAGAATTGGAACAGTGGAAGGATAGGCACGCGTGACAGTCCCCCTACTCAGCCTCCAGGGCCTGACCAAGGCCTATCCGGGCGTCGTCGCCAATGACCAGGTCTCCTTCGATATCGGCGAAGGCGAAGTGCATGCCCTTTTGGGGGAGAACGGCGCCGGAAAATCGACCCTTGTGAAGATGATCTACGGGTTGGTGAAGCCCGACAGCGGGCAGATGCTGCTGAGGGGTCAGCCCTTTGCCCCGGCCGAGCCGCGCGCCGCCCGCGCAGATGGCATCGCCATGGTGTTTCAGCATTTTTCGCTGTTCGATGCATTGAATGTGGCGGAAAACATCGCCCTTGGCATGGAAAACCCGCCCGCGATGCGGGATCTGGCCAGCCGCATCCGGGAGGTATCCGAGACCTACGGTCTGCCGCTTGATCCCTTTCGCACTGTTGGCGATCTCTCTGCCGGGGAGCGCCAGCGGGTCGAGATCATCCGCTGCCTGCTGCAGGATCCGAAACTGCTGATCATGGACGAGCCGACCTCGGTCCTGACCCCGCAGGAGGTGGAGATCCTGTTCCAGACCCTGCAGAAACTGCGCGGCGAAGGCACCTCGATCCTTTACATCAGTCATAAGCTGGAAGAGATCCGAAAGCTTTGTGATCACGCCACCATCCTGCGCCTCGGCAAGAACGTCGGCGAATGCACCCCGTCAGAAACCTCAGCCCGTGACATGGCCGAGATGATGGTTGGCACTGCCCTCAAGACACCGGAGCGCTCGGATCGGATCGTGGGCAATGTCGCTCTCGATATCACGGGCCTCTCCGTGCCTGCGCCTTCGGCTTTTGGCACGTCCTTGAAGAACGTGCACCTCACCGTCCGCAAGGGTGAGATCCTTGGCATTGGCGGTGTCGCGGGCAACGGTCAGGATGAACTCCTTGCAGTGCTGTCGGGGGAAACCCTGTCGGCGGCCGATGCCGTGAAACTGCACGGGCGGCCCATCGGCAGGCTTGGTCCCGTGGCCCGGCGGCGCCTTGGCCTGCTGTCCGCCCCCGAAGAGCGCCTTGGTCATGCCGCGGCGCCTGACATGAGCCTGACGGAAAACGCCATGCTGACCGCCGCCGTGCGCGAAAACCTTGTGAACCGGGGCTTTCTGAACTGGCCCGCCGCCAAAGAATTCGCCAAACGGGTGATCGCAGACTTCGACGTGCGCACGCCGGGGCCTGAGAATGCGGCGCGCTCCCTTTCCGGGGGCAACCTGCAGAAATTCGTCATCGGCCGCGAAGTGCTGCAACGCCCCGAGGTTCTGGTGGTGAACCAGCCAACCTGGGGCGTCGATGCCTCTGCCGCCGCCGCTATCCGCCAGTCATTGCTGGATCTGGCGGCAGGCGGCGCGGCCATCATCTGCATCAGCCAGGATCTGGACGAGTTGATGGAAATCTCCGACAGCTTTGCCGCCCTCAACGAAGGCCGCTTGAGCAGCCCACGCGCCGCTGCGGGCCTCACGGTGGATGAGATCGGCCTGATGATGGGCGGTGCCCACGGAATGGAGGTGGCCCATGTCTGACCGCCTTTGGTATCTGACTATTCATGAAGGGGCCGACACATGATCCGGCTTGAGAAACGCCCGCAACCGTCCCGCGCCTGGTCCTTGGCCACGCCGCTGGTGGCGGTGCTGGCCACAATGATCGCAGGCGGGCTTTTGTTTGCCATCCTCGGCAAGGATCCGGTGGAGGCGATCCGCACCATTTTCTGGGAGCCGCTGTTCGGCGAGTTCGCCTTTTATTATCGCCCGCAACTCCTGATCAAAGGCGCGCCGCTGGTGCTGATCGCCATCGGCCTTTCCTTGGGCTTTCGCGCCGGGATCTGGAACATCGGCGCCGAGGGGCAATACATCATGGGCGCCCTGTTTGGCGCTGGCATGGGGCTGGCCTTCTACCCCCATGAAGCCTGGTACATCTTCCCGTTGATGGTCATCGCGGGCGCCTTTGGCGGTTGGATCTGGGCGATGATCCCGGCCTTTTTGAAGGTGCGTTTCGGCACCAATGAAATCCTCGTGTCCCTGATGCTGGTCTATGTGGCCGAGCAGTTCCTGGCCTCCATGTCTTTGGGATTGCTGAAAAATCCCGAAGGATTTGGTTTTCCCGGCAGCCGCAACCTGCAACAATACGAAAGCGCCCACAACGCCGACCTGATTGCCGGGTCCGGCATGCACTGGGGCGTGGTTGCCGCGCTGATCGCGGTGATCTTTGCCTATGTTCTGCTCAATCGGCATATGCTCGGCTACCAGATTCGCCTGACCGGCGAAGCCCCGCGCGCCGCGCGCTTTGCCGGGGTAAAGCCTGCCCGCCTGATCCTGTTCTGCCTTGGTGCATCCGGCATGCTGGCGGGGCTTGCGGGCATGTTCGAGGTCTCGGGGCCATCCGGCCAGGTCTCGATCGACTTCAACGTGGGCTACGGGTTCACCGCCATCATCGTGGCCTTCCTCGGCCGCTTGCACCCCGTGGGCATCCTGCTGGCAGGCGGGCTGATGGCGCTCACGTATATTGGCGGCGATATCGCCCAGTCGAACATGGGGCTGCCCTCGGCGGCGATCCAGGTCTTCCAGGGGATGCTGCTGTTCTTCCTCTTGGCCTTTGACCTTCTGACCAATTTCCGTATCGCAATCGGCAAGCCGGAGGTGGCGTGATGGAAGCGGCGATTAGATCTATCAAGATGTGGGATGCGGAAGCCCAGAAGGAAGTCGTTCTCGAAGTCAGCCACGATGAAATGGATTCTTTGGAGCGAGACGTACGCGCTGACCCTGCCGTGATGTCTGCCTTAAAAGAGTACCTGGATCTTTGCGAAACTTCGCTCGCCGAAGGTGAGACTTCTTCGCCGGAGCCACCGGCTAGCATGGGGTTATTCTGGCGGTTGTTGCAGTCCCACAACCCAATTTGGCCGGGAACGATGGGCAACAAGATTCGGCGAGAAATCGAAACGCGAGTTTTCAAGGGGCAGGACACGTAAATGGATCTTTCTGCAATCAATCCGGTCCTTCTGATCGCCTCCCTGATGGTGGCGGCGACGCCCCTCTTGCTGGCCGCCGTGGGCGAGCTGGTGGTGGAAAAGGCAGGCGTTTTGAACCTTGGTGTCGAGGGCATGATGATCGTGGGTGCCATCGCAGGCTTTGCCACGGCGGTCGAAAGCGGCTCTCCGCTCCTTGGCTTTGTCATGGCAGCCGTCGCGGGTGCGGCGCTGTCGACGCTGTTCGCAATCCTGACGCAGTTTGCCCAGGCCAATCAGGTCGCCTCTGGCCTTTCTCTGACGCTGTTCGGTCTCGGCCTGTCGGCGCTGATGGGGCAGTCCTATGTGGGGATCAAACCGCCCCGCATGGAGGATATCCATATCCCGCTGCTCAGCGATCTTCCGGTTGTCGGTCCGATCCTGTTCGGACATGACATCATCCTTTACTTCGGGATCGCGCTGACGGCTGCCGTCTGGGCGGTGCTGAAATACTCCCGCGTCGGGCTGATCCTGCGCGCGGTTGGCGAGAATCACGATGCGGCCCATGCGCTGGGCTACAAGGTGCTCAGGATCCGTATCATGGCAATCCTGTTTGGCGGTGCCTGTGCGGGCATGGGCGGGGCCTATATCAGCCTGATCCGCGTGCCCCAATGGACCGAAGGCATGACCGCAGGCATCGGCTGGATCGCCCTGGCGCTTGTGGTTTTTGCCAGCTGGAAGCCCTGGCGCGTGCTGCTGGGCGCCTATCTTTTTGGCGGTGTCACTGTGGTTCAGCTTAATCTGCAGGCAGCCGGCGTTGCCATCCCGGTCGAGTATCTGGCAATGTCGCCCTACCTGATCACAATTGTCGTGCTCGTCATTCTCTCGGCTGATAAAAGCAGCGCACCTGCTGCCCTTGGCCGCAATTTCCATGCGTCCCGTTAGGATCTGACGGGAGGCCAAACACCCTGCCCGTACACCTGGGCATATTATAAATCAAAACGGGGGATCCCTTTGATGAAACTGACGAAACTTCTGACCGGTGCCGCCATGGCCCTGGGTCTGGCGACCAGCGCCATGGCCGAAGACAAGACCAAGGTTGGCTTTGTCTACGTTGGTCCCGTCGGCGACGGCGGCTGGACCTATGAGCACGATCAGGGCCGCAAGGCCGTGGTTGCGGAATTCGGCGACAAGGTCGAAACCGTCTATGTTGAAAACGTCGCCGAAGGCCCCGACGCCGAGCGCGTGATCACCCAGATGGCGCTGCAGGGCGCCGACCTGATCTTCACCACCTCCTTTGGCTACATGGATCCGACCATCAACGTCGCCAAGAAGTTCCCCAACGTGAAGTTCGAGCACGCCACCGGCTACAAGCGCGCGGACAACGTTTCGACCTATTCCGCCCGCTTCTACGAAGGCCGCGCCGTTCAGGGCACCATCGCGGGCCACATGACCAAAAGCAACATCGTGGGCTACATCGGCTCCTATCCGATCCCCGAAGTGATCCGCGGCATCAACTCTGCCTATATCCACGCCAAGAAAGTGAACCCCGACGTCACCTTCAAGATCGTTTGGGCCTTCACCTGGTTCGACCCGGCCAAAGAGGCCGACGCCGCCAAGGTTCTGATCGAACAGGGCGCCGACGTGATCCTGCAGCACACCGACTCCACCGCGCCCCAGGCCGCCGCGCAGGCCGCCGGCAACGTGATCACCTTTGGTCAGGCGTCCGACATGGCCGAATACGGCCCGCTGCCGCGCGTCTCCTCGATCATCGACAACTGGGCGCCCTACTACATCGCCCGTACCAAGGCCGTGATGGACGGCACCTGGACCTCCGTGGACACCTGGGACGGCATCGGCCCGGGCATGGTAGGCATCGGTGAAATCTCCGACGCGGTTCCGGCCGAGGTCAAGGCAGAGGCGCTGGCGCTGAAGGACGCCATCGCGAGCGGCTCCTACCACCCGTTCACCGGCCCGATCAACAAACAGGACGGCTCGGCCTGGCTTGCAGACGGCGAAACCGCCGATGACGGCACCCTGGCGGGCATGAACTTCTTTGTCGAAGGCATCGAAGGCGACATCCCCCAGTAAGCGGCTTGCCCAGAGTAGATACGGAAAGGCCCGCCGGTTTGGTGGGCCTTTTTTGTTACTCCGTCGGAACAGACCTAGTTGCGGTTCGCAAGGCCAAATCATGCAAGCTTGGCCAACGAAAAATCAGGCTCAATCGTCTATTCTCTCAGGCAAAAAGGAACAAACTTTCAGCAGGGTTTCTGCTACGGCTTCAATGAAAAGATCCAACATGTCAGCACGGCGTCTTGTTCTTGCGGCCCAATCCTTTGCCGTCTTTCGGTACAAACTCTGATAGTGCTGCTTGCTAGTCGCTCTACTATTGCTCTGGTCGGTTAGCTCAAGAAGCGCAATTCGAGAAATGGCGGCGTCATCAAATGCTTCGTGATGATGGACGCCATGCCTAGCGCGAATTTCCTGATCAAACTCTTTGTCGAAAGTCTTGATGAAGCGCCCAAAATCCAAGCCATTATCTGGACAAGCACGATTAACTGCCTTTGACAACTTCTTAAGCCGTTCTCGGAATTGGTAGAAACGTCCAAAATACATTTCACAACAGTATCTTAAATGACTTTCACGAGAGACTGGCGCCTGAGAAAATGGGTAGCGCCGAAAGTACCACTCAACATCGCGCAGGGCATGCGCCGTACTCAATAGCTCCAAAAACATGAGTACGACTGCATGCTCATTTTCGATTTTTTGAGAAAACATAAACTCCTTCGACGGCGTCAATCTCTCTGCAACCTCATCGTCAAAGCTCAAGACATAGGCGATATGTCCACGTTTCCATTCTCGCCAACCGGGGTATGACTGCAATTCATGCATCCAATCTCGGACTGCCAAAGACATGCGGTCTGTAGATGAAATTTGTTCACTCATTTTCACACTGAACCCGCCTAGACTAGATCATAACACTGCGCTTTTCACACGAGCTAAGTCAAAAGCAGTTTCAGGTTGACCAATCGTCGCTCATATCCTTGCCATCGTCCCGCAAGGCATTTTGATGTCTAGCTACCGTTATTCGCTAGGTACTATTCTTGATTACTACTTAAAACACCCGATAGGCCAACAAAACCCGCGACCCAGCTGTCACGAAACACAAGGCCCCAAACACCCAGGCCATTGGCCCGAAAGCTCCCGGAAACAGGCAAAGCGCCACGAAGAAACCGATCGTTTCAGCGCCCTCCAGCAACCCCCCGGTGAAATACAGCGTTTTGACGCCGCGCGCGGTGCTGGTCATCTTGTGCCGCTCGGCCAGCACGGAATAGCCAAGGAAGCTCGCCCCGTTGACGTAAAAGGACATGAGCAGAAAGGCCCCCGCCGCGCCATTGACCGTTGGATCAGCTAGAACGAACGCCAGCGGCACCGCGCCGTAGAACAGGAAATCGCAGGTGATATCGAGATAGCCGCCAAAGCCAGTCGGCGCGCTGGATCGCGCCACCGCTCCGTCCAGCCCATCGGCCAGCCGCGACAACAGGAGCGGAAGCAACGCCCATCCATAGGCGCCCAGCGCAATCAGCGCGGCGGACAGAAGGCCAAGCGCCAGCCCGACCAGCGTCACCTGATTGGCGGTGATGCCCCAGCGCGCAATCACGCGGCCCTGCGCATTGAGGACGGGATCGATCAGGGGACGGATACGGGCATCGAACATGTGTCCTGTTGTGCCCTGCAATTGCCGCGCGCTCCAGTCACAATCACGCGGGCGGACATTTCTGGGCAAGCGTCATCTTGGCCCTTTTCCCTGTTACATGGACATGGCAGGTTCTGGCGCATGACACGTATACTGACCACCCCCGATCACACCCCCGTCAGCCGCTTTGCCTTTGGCACCATGCAGTTCGGAGGCCGCGCGGACGAGGCGCAGTCGGCCGAGATGTATGCCGCCTGCCGCGCCTCCGGGATCACGCATTTCGACACCGCCTGGGTCTATACCGAGGGCGCGAGCGAGACGATCCTGGGCCGCCTGATCAAGGGAGAGCGTGAAAAGCTGCTGATCGCCACCAAGGTGGGCTACACGGGCGGTGCGGGCACGGCCAACATGCGCGCTCAGTTCGATACAAGCCGGGCGCGGCTGGACCTTGATATGGTCGATGTTCTCTACCTGCACCGGTTTGACCCGGATACCGATCTGCGTGAAACGCTTGAGTGTTTTGCCACCCTGAAACAGCAGGGGCTGATCCGCTATGTGGGCCTGTCCAATTTTGCCGCCTGGCAGGTGGTCAAGGCGCAGATGATCGGCACCGAATTCGATCTGTCCGTGGATATCCTGCAGCCGATGTATTCGCTGGTAAAACGTCAGGTCGAGGTAGAGATCCTTCCCATGTGCGCCGATCAGGGTATCGCCATTGCGCCCTACTCCCCGCTTGGCGGCGGTCTTCTGACCGGAAAATACGCTGCTGGCGGGGGTGAGGGGCGCCTCAAGGACGATCCGCGCTACAACAGCCGCTATGGGCAGGACTGGATGCATCAGGCGGCCGCCGAACTGGCGACCCTCGCGGCAGAGGTTGGCACCGATCCGGCGACGCTCGCCGTTGCCTGGGCCGCAGCCCATCCGAGCGGGCCGATGCCGATCATTTCGGGCCGCTCGGCAGAACAACTGGCGCCCTCGCTTGCCGCCATGACCTTCGAGATGACGCCAGAGCTTCATGCCCGGATCTCGGCGCTCAGCCCGCGCCCTGCGCCCGCCACCGACCGGCTGGAGGAACAGGAGGAGGGCAGCGCGGCATGAGCGATTTCCTCGTTATCGGCGGCGGCATTGCCGGTGTCAGCGCCGCGGCGCGCCTGTCGGATCTGGGCACCGTCACGGTTCTGGAGGCGGAAGAGGCGCTTGGCTATCACGCATCGGGCCGTTCGGCGGCGATGTTTGAAGAAAACTACGGCAACCCGGCAACCGTCGCCCTCAACAAGGCGAGCGCGGAATATCACCGCACAGCCAACGGCGGCTACCTCACCCCACGCGGCTTCATGCTGGTGGCCGGTCCCGGCGAGGAAGGACGATTCGCTGCCGATGTGAACGAGTTGGACCTGCACCCTATCCACATCGAAGACGCCCATGCCCGCGTCCCCATCCTGAATCCCAGGAGCGTCACCCTCGCAGCACTGCATGAGGACGCGCAGGATCTCGATACCGACCGCATGATCCAGGATTTCGCCCGCGTCGTGCGCGGTGCTGGCGGGCAGATCATCACCAAGGCCGCGGTCACCGCAATCCACTACGGCGGCGCGGGCTGGCAGGTGATCGCTGGTGGGCAGACCTATGAGGCCAAGCAGCTGGTCAATGCTGCGGGTGCTTGGGTGGATCGCATCGCCGCATTGGCCGGGATCGCCCCCATCGGGATCACGCCCAAGCGTCGCTCCATGGCGCGCCTGCCTGCGCCGGGCGGGCATGACGTCACCAAATGGCCCATGATGATGGGGGTCGGAGAGGGCTGGTATGCCAAGCCGGATGCAGGCAAGCTGCTTGTGTCTCCTGCGGATGCCGACCCGGTTGAACCCCATGATGCCTTTGCCGACGACATGGTGCTGGCCGAGGGGCTGGCGCGATATGAAGAGAAGGTCACTGAACCCGTCACCCGCGTCGAGAGCAATTGGGCCGGGCTGCGCAGTTTCGTTGCAGATGGCGCTTTGGTGCTGGGCCCTGATCCTGTGTGGCCCGATTTCATCTGGTGCGCAGCGCAGGGCGGTTACGGCTTTCAGACCGCACCTGCCGCATCGCGCCTGATCGCCGATCTTGTCGGCTCTCGTCCCACGGAACTGGACCGCGATGTTGTCGCGGCTCTGTCACCAGAAAGGCTGCGTTGATGCCCATTCGCTCCACTCCCGGCTCTGCCTCTGTCACCGAAAGCCAGGGTGGCAAGCTGTTCGCCCCCTCCGCCGCCCGCAATCTGGAACCGCTCTGCGATCTGTTGGAAGATATCGCGCCAAAGACGGGCCAGGCACTGGAGATTGCCAGCGGCACTGGCCAGCATGTGGTGGCCTATGCCCGCCGCCTGCCGGGCCTCGTCTGGCAACCCACCGAGGTGGACGAGATGCGCCGCGCCAGCATTGACGCCCACGCTGCCGAGGCCGCGCTGGTCAACATCCGTCCCGCGCGGGAGCTGGATGCCACCGCCCCCGGCTGGGCGCACAGTGTTGAGGCAGTCGATTTCATCGTACTGTCCAACCTCTTGCATCTCATCACCGAGGCAGACGCAAGGACCCTGATCCGAGAGGCCGCGCGCGCCCTGAAACCATTGGGAAAGCTCTGCATCTACGGCCCCTTCATGCGCGCAGAAGAACTGACGAGCGAGGGCGACCGCACCTTCCATGCGTCCCTGATCGCCCACGACCCGGAGATCGGATACAAGGACGATTTCGACACCATCGACTGGATACAGAATTCGGGCCTCGACATGAGCGACGTAATCGAAATGCCCGCCAACAATTTGGCGCTGGTGGCGCAAAAGCCGGATTTCTGACCCAGATCAAGGCCGCCTGTTCTTGCCCGCCATACTCCTTCGGAAAATCGAATGTGAAACGCGAAGGAAAACCGATGGACTGGCACGACAAACTCGACAAGACCCGAGCGGGGCTGCGCAATCTGAACCGGGCGATTCCCGATGCTGCGCAGGCCTTTGGCGCGCTCGGCAAGGCCGTGAAACAAGGCGGCGTTCTTGAGTTCAAGCAAAAGGAATTCGTCGCTCTCGGTATCGCCGTTGCCCTGCGCTGCGAAGATTGCATCGGCCTGCACGTCGAGGCCCTGATCAAGGCAGGGGCCAGCCGCGAAGAGGTGGCCGATGTTCTGGCCATGTCCATCCAGATGGGCGGAGGCCCCTCGATGATGTATGCCGCCAAGGCGATGACCTGTTTCGACGAGCTGACAGCAGGATAACCGCTGACAGGTCGAAACAGAGTGGCTAGGCTCCCAATGCCGCCAACCCCGGGAGCCAGCCATGAAAGACGAACGTCACAAACCCACCTGGACCAGCTTTGAAGAGGCGGGAAAGGCCGACTGGGACGCGGTCATGGAATATGAGGAGGCCTACAACGCCGCCCTGCCCGACCGCATCCTGGACGCGATCCGCTCGCTGGACGAGGACTGGACGCCCTATCCGGTGAACCGCTACCAGCACTGCCTTCAGGCGGCGACCCGCGCCCATGCCGATGGCGCCGATGACGAGATCATTGTGGCCGCCCTCGTGCATGACGTGGGCGATATCCTGTCGCCCTACAATCACGGCGAGCTGGCCGCCGCGATGATGAAGCCCTATGTGAGCGAGCGCACCTGGTGGATCCTGAAACACCACTGCGTCTTTCAGGGGTATTATTACAATCACCACCTTGGCGGGGACCGCCACGCGCGCGACAACTACCGCGACAGCCCCTATTGGGAAGACTGCCGCAAGTTCTGCCACGACTACGATCAGTGCGCTTTTGACCCGGACTACCCGACAAAACCGCTGGAGTTTTTCGAGCCGATCCTACGCCGGGTATTGGCGCGCGGTGAAGGGCACATGGAGCTGAACGAGACCCGCGAAGACTGACGCGGGTCAGCTGCCCAAAAACCAGACGACCCCGCCCCAGATCAGGGGCAGCAGCAGTGCGGTTGCCAATGCGTTGAGCCCCATGGCGAGGCCGGAAAAGGCACCCGCGGTTTCGTTGACTTGCAACGCGCGGGCCGTGCCGATCCCGTGGCTGGCGGTACCGATCGCCAGCCCCCGCGCGCGCCAGTCGACAATACCGGTCATGTCCAGCAGTTTTGGCCCCAGCATTGCACCAAGAATCCCCGTCACGATCACCAGAACCGCCGTCAGCGAGGGCAGCCCGCCCAGTTTCTCGGCAATGCCCATTGCGACAGGGGCCGTCACGGATTTTGGCGCAAGCGAGGCCAGCACCGCCTCTGACCCGCCCAGAATCCAGGCCACGCAAACGGCCGACAGGATCGCCGTCAGCGACCCCGCAACAAGGCTCACGGCAATCGCCAGCGCAGACCGCCGTACCCGGTGCCATTGCCGGTACAGCGGCACCGCAAGGGCGACCGTGGCCGGGCCAAGCAGGAAATGCACGAACTGCGCACCTTCAAAATAGGTGCCATAATCGGTGCCCGTCAGCACAAGAATGGCCACCACGATCAGCACCGCGCCCAGCACTGGATTGAGCAGCGGATTGCGGCCCATCCGCTCGAACAGGAGGCTCGCCGCCTGAAAAGCCACCAATGTCAGGGTCAGGTGAAACAGGGGGGATGCGCTGAGGTAGACCCAGGTGTCCTGAAGGCTATCCATCGCCGTTCTCCGGGCTTTCCCCCTTGCCCAGCCACTGCATCAACAGGCCGGTCACCGCGATGGTCACGAGGGTTGAAACCACCAGCGCCACCCCCAGGGGCAATAGCGCCTCGCCCAGCAGTTGGAAGTGCAGGATCACGCCGGTGCCCGCAGGCACGAACAAAAGCGACATGGAGCGCAGCAGACCATTCGCCGTCTGGTCCAGCGGTTCCGGCACATGGCCGCGCAGCATCAGGAAGGTGAACAGAAAGACCATGCCCAGGACAGGCCCCGGCACGGGAAGCGCCAGCGTGCCGGTAAGGAACTCTCCGGCCAGTTGGCAGACCAGGATCAATGTAAGGTAGCCAAGCATCCCATCCCTCCCCTTTGGATGGCTCAACTGTTGCACCCCGCATTCCCCCAGACAAGCGGCGGTTTACAAACAAAAAGCCCCGGCGCAGAGACCGGGGCTTTGGGCGTTTTATCCAATAGGAACTCAACCGTCCTTGCGGATGGTTTCGTTCTTGGGGTCATAGGGGCTGTCGCAGGTCACGACCGCATCCCACAGCCTGTCCTGCATCTTGACCTTCAGCTTGGTGCCTTCGACCGCCAGATCGGGGGTGATATAGCCCATGCCGATCGATTTTTCGAAGGCCACCGAATAGCCGCCCGAAGTCAGACGACCGACGCGGGTTCCATCTTCGGCATAAAGCGCCTCGCGGCCCCAGGGGTCGGCGTCCGAAGGTCCATCAATCAGAAGCGTGCAGCATTTGGCACGGATGCCCTTCTCGACCATCGCTGCCTTGCCATGGAAGTCCTTTTCAAGGTCGATGAAGCGCG
Source organism: Phycobacter sedimenti (assembly GCF_038148855.1). Lineage (NCBI taxonomy): Bacteria > Pseudomonadati > Pseudomonadota > Alphaproteobacteria > Rhodobacterales > Roseobacteraceae > Phycobacter > Phycobacter sedimenti. The sequence continues at coordinate 322,754 of NZ_JBBVGR010000005.1, forward strand.
GCAGGTCTGCTTCCAGCGGGGTGGCATCGCGGCCCAGTTCGGTGCCAAAGGCACGGTAGCTTTTTTCCTGGCGCAGCCAGTTTTGGGCGCGGGCACCGACCAGTTTCATCCCGTGCTTCTCTCCGGCCGTGTTCAAGAGATCCCACAGGTAGTTCTGCATCTCGATCGGGTGATGCAGCTCCCAGCCCAGTTCCCCTGTGTAGGCCACCCGGATCGCATTGACCGGGCACATGCCCAGCTCGATCTGGCGTGCCGACAGCCAAGGGAAGCGTTTGTTGCTGAGCGCCGTTTCGGGATCGGCATCCACGATCACCTCTTTCAGCACATCGCGGGATTTCGGCCCGGCGATGGCGAAAACGCCCCATTGGGTGGTGACATCCTGGATCTCGATATAGCCGAACTCCTCCATCTTGTCTTCGGCCGCCTTGCGCAGGAAGTCAGCATCGTACTCGGTCCACGCGCCGGCCGAGACGAGGTAGTAGTTGTTCTCGCCATTGCGCACGATGGTGTATTCGGTGCGGGTGGTCCCGGCCGAGGTCAGCGCGTAGGTCAGGTTGATGCGGCCCACTTTGGGCAGCTTGTTGCAGGTGAACCAGTCGAGGAACTGCGTTGCGCCGGGCCCCTTTACCACATGTTTCGTAAAGGCGGTGGCATCGATCAGGCCAACGCCATTGCGGATCGCCCTAGCCTCTTCGACGGCATATTGCCACCATCCGCCACGGCGGAAGGAGCGCGCCTCCTTGTCGAAATTGTCCGGTGCATCCAGTGGCCCATAGTAGTTCGGACGTTCCCAGCCGTTGACCCAGCCGAACTGCGCGCCGCGCGCCTTTTGCCGATCATAGGCGGGCGCGGTGCGCAGCGGGCGGCAGGCTTCGCGTTCTTCATCCGGGTGGTGCAGGATGTAGACGTGCTCGTAGCATTCCTCGTTCTTGCGGGCCGCGAATTCGATGGTCATCCAGTTCGAGGAGTAGCGTTTGGGGTCCAAGCTCGCCATGTCGATCTCGGCCTCGCCATCGACCATCATCTGCGCGAGGTAATAGCCGGTGCCGCCCGCGGCGGTGATCCCGAAGGAGAAACCTTCAGCCAGCCACATATTGCGCAGGCCCGGCGCCGGGCCGACCAGCGGGTTGCCATCGGGGGTGTAGCAGATCGGACCGTTGAAATCGTCCTTCAGGCCGCTCTCGGCGCAGGAGGGCACGCGTTCTGCCATAGCCATGTACTGATCCGCGATCCGGTCCAGATCCAGCGGGAACAGATCGGCGCGAAAGCTGTCCGGCACGCCATGTTCGAACCGCGCGGGCGCACCGTGTTCGTAGATACCAAGGATCCAGCCGCCGCGTTCCTCGCGGGCATAGGATTCATTGTCGGCGTCGCGGATAACCGGGTGCTCGGGATTGCCCGCCTCGCGCCATTTGACCAACTCGGGGTCCTTGTCCATCACGATGAAGGTGTGTTCGACCGGGATCGCGGGCATCTTGATGCCCAGCATCTTGGCCGTGCGCTGCGCGTGGTTGCCGGAGGCGGTCACGACGTGCTCGGCGGTGATCACCACCTGCTCGTCCGAAGGCACTAGGTTGCCGCCCTGCTCCACCATCTTGGTGCAGGTCACTTCCCAATGAGTGCCATTCCAGTGGAAGGCATCCGCCTGCATCTTACGCACAATCTCAACCCCGCGCTGGCGCGCGCCCTTCGCCATCGCCTGTGTCACGTCGGCGGGGTTAATGTAGCCATCCTCGGTGTGGTAGATTGCGCCCTTCAGATCGGAGGTCTCGATCAGCGGCCAACGCTCCTTGATCTGATCCGGAGTGAGCCATTCGTATTTCACATCGCAGGTTTCGGCGGTGGAGGCATAGAGCATGTATTCATCCATACGCTCCTGCGTCTGCGCCATGCGCAGGTTGCCCACCACGGCAAAGCCTGCGTTGAGGCCAGTTTCCTCTTCCAGCGTCTTGTAGAAATCGACCGAGTACTTGTGGATATGGGTGGTCGCGTAGGACATGTTGAACAGCGGCAGCAGACCGGCGGCATGCCACGTGGAGCCGGAGGTCAGCTCGTCCCGCTCGATCAGCATCACATCGTCCCAGCCCGCCTTGGCCAGGTGATAGGCGATCGAGGTTCCGACGGCGCCGCCGCCGACGACCAATGCTTTGACTTGGGTTTTCATGTCCCGCTTCTCCGGAAGAAATGACTAGGCTTTTGCAAACCATATGCCGGAAATCACGCGCCGTCCGTCAAATCCATCCGACGCAAAAACCGACAAAACCGACCTTTCGCATCATGGCAGCCGGAATATCGATTCTGACAGCCGGACGACGGGGCCAAAAAGGCAAAGGACGACGCAGGTTTGCCCCGCGCCGCCCATCTTTCAGACCGCCTTTCGGCTCAGCCAGAATCAATCGCTGATGATCTTGCCGGGGTTCATGATGTTGTCCGGATCCAGCGCCGCCTTTACCGCTGCCATGTAGCGGGTCGCCACCCCCAACTCCTTGGTCAGATACGGGCGTTTGCCCTGGCCGATCCCGTGCTCACCCGTGCAGGTGCCATCCATGGAAATCGCCATATCGTTCAGCCAGCCAATGTACTCATCCGCTTTCCGGCGTTCCTCCGCGTTGTCCATGTCGATCAGCAACAATGCGTGAAAATTGCCATCCCCAACGTGGCCGACCATCGGCGCCAGCAGGCCCATTTCCTCGGCCTTGTCACGGGCCTTGCCCACACATTCCGCAAGGCGCGAAATCGGCACGCAAACATCGGTGGACAGCCCCTTGGCGCCCGGGCGCAGACCCAGACCCGCCCAATACATGTCGTGGCGCGCCTGCCACAGCTTGTTGCGCTCTTCGGCCGTCGAGGTCGCCTCGAAATCGAAGCCGCCGAACTCCTCGGCGATGGAGCTGAACATATCGGCCTGCTCGACCACGCCCGCCTCGGAGCCGTGGAACTCCAGCAGCAAGAGCGGCACCTCGGGCAGGTCCAGCTTGGAATAGGCATTGGCGGCCTGAACGCTCATCGCATCCAAAAGCTCGATCCGCGCCACCGGGATGCCGTACTGGATGGTCATCATCACCGCACGGCAAGCATCATCCACGCTGCGAAAGGCGCAGCGGGCCGAGCGGATCGCCTCGGGGATGCCCTGCAGGCGCAGGGTGATCTCGGTGATCAGGCCCAGCGTGCCTTCGGAACCGACCATCAGCCGCGTCAGGTCATAGCCGGCCGAGGATTTCTTGGCCCGCTGCGCGGTGCGGATCACCTCGCCATCGGCCATGACGACTTCCAGCGCGATCACATTGTCCTTCATGGTGCCATAGCGCACCGCATTGGTACCGGAGGCCCGCGTCGCCGTCATCCCGCCCAGCGAGGCATTCGCACCGGGATCAATCGGGAAAAACAGGCCCTGATCGCGCAGGAAGGTATTGAGCTGCTCGCGCGTGACGCCAGGTTGCACCACCACATCGAGATCCTCGGCATGAACCGCGAGTATCTTGTCCATTCGGCTCATATCCACAGATATGCCGCCTGCAGGCGCGTTCACATGCCCTTCAAGCGAGGTCCCGGTGCCAAAGGGAATGACTGGCACGCCATATTGCGCGCAGATCTTCACGATGTCCGAAACCTCTTCGGTGGAGGTCGGAAAGACCACCGCATCGGGCGCCTGATTGTCGATCCAGGTGGTGGTATGGCCGTGCTGCTCGCGAATGGCCTGACCGGTCTGCAAACGATCCGCGAACTGCTGTTTCAACACGCCGATGGCGGCTTTGATACCCGGCTCGTTGCGCGGCAGTGATGTGGCTTGCACCATGGCTGGATCTTCCTCCTCTAGGCTCGTGTTGTCATGTCAACACGCTGGCGCACTATACGTCTCCCGCGCCCATATGCAAGCGGGCGCGAGGTCTGCTCCGTGCGCCCAGTTCAGTCTCCGAGGGCGATGCCCTCCCGGCGTGGATCGGCACCGCCTTTGAGTACGCCACCGATCTCAATCGCATGCAGTCCCGAAGTGAGATCGCGCAGATTGACCTTATAACCCATCGCCTCCAAAGGCTCTGTCAGTGCGATAGCCCCTGTGCCCTCCTCAAGGTCATAGGTGCCAAAGTGATTGACCGCATGCGACAAGGTGATCGCTTGCTGGACATCCATGCCCCAATCGGCCCAAGCGATGATGGTCTTGGCCACATACCCGATGATCCGGCTGCCACCCGGCGATCCAATGGCCAGCACCGGTTTGCCGTCCTGCATCACGATTGTGGGCGCCATCGACGAACGCGGCCGCTTGCCCGGCTCCAACCGGTTGGCGATGGGCACCCCGTCACGATGGGTGCGGAAAGAGAAATCCGTCAACTCGTTGTTCAGAATGAAGCCGTTCGTCATCAGCCGCGAGCCAAAGCCGTTCTCGATGGTGGTGGTCATCGAAAGGACATTGCCATAGCCATCGACGATGGAGATATGCGAGGTCGAAGGAAACTCGATCGAGACATCATCCGCCCAGTTTGGCGCTGCTCCCGCATGATCGAACTCAGGCGCGCCGGGCGCCACCTCGGGCAAGGCATCGTCGCCCGCCAGCAGTTTCGCACGCTCTGACAGATAGGCGGGATCGATCAGACCTTTGGTGGGCATCGGCACGTAGTCGCTGTCAGCCATGTAGCGGCCCCGGTCGGCAAAGGCGAGGCGCGAGGCATCGCCGATCAGGCGCCAGGTCTCGGGGTTTTCCGCGCCCAAGGCTGCCAGATCATACTGCCCCAGCAGGCCCAGGATCTGCCCCACGGTCAGCGCACCGGACGAGGGCGGCCCCATGCCGCAAACATCAAAAGCGCGGTATTCCGCACAGACCGCCGGGCGTTCCTTGACCTGATAGAGCGCCAGATCCATCGCAGACAGCACGCCCGGATTGCCTTCCGCATTTGTCACCGTGCGAACGATATCCGCAGCAATCGGCCCCGTGTAAAATCCCGCTGCGCCTTCGGCTGCAAGGGTGCGCAGCACCTCGGCATAGGCCGGGTTCATCAGCCAGTCACCTGCCTGCAATGGGTTCCCCCCCGGCAGGAAATACTCTGCGGTTGCCCCGAAACGCGACAGGCGATCCGCATCCCGTTCGATCAAACCTGCCAGACGCGGAGAGACCGAAAACCCGTTTTCTGCCAGATCAATGCCCGCCTCGAACAGCGACGGCCAGTTGGCCCGCCCCCAGCGGCGATGGGCAGCCTCCAGCAGAGCAGGAGTGCCGGGGGTGCCGACCGAACGCCCGCCGACCACCGCATCGTAGAACTTCAGAGGGGCACCATTCTCGTCCTGGAACAGGCGCGGCGTGGCTGCCAAAGGCGCGGTTTCACGACCGTCCAGCGTGGTGATCTCACCGCTTGCAGCATCATACCAAACCAGAAAGGCACCACCGCCAAGTCCCGAAGATTGCGGCTCCACCAGCCCAAGCACCACCTGAACAGCCACCATGGCATCCGCCGCCGTGCCACCTGCGCGCAAGACCTCAGCCCCCGCCGAAACCGCATGGGGGTTTGCTGCTGCGATCATCCAGCTCTGTGCCTCGACTGGCTGACCTGTCTCCTTCGCCTTCAGCGCAGCAGCTACCTCAGGTGACAGCGCCTCAAAGCTGCCCGCAGTCGCCAATTCCGGCGCAACCGCATCGGCAGCTTCCTGTGCCAGAGCAGGACCGGCGACAAACGCAAGAGCGACAATGGCAATCTGTTTCATGAAATTCCTCCAACAAAAAAGCAAACGCGGGCCAATGGCCCGCGTCAGGTCTTACAACATGGACGGAACCACCTGATCCGGTGGGCGGTGACCGTCCTCGAAGGTCTTGATGTTCAAAAGCACCTTTTCGCCCATCTCGATCCGCCCTTCGATGGTGGCCGATCCCATATGCGGCAGAAGCACCACGTTTGGCAGCTCGCGCAGGCGCGGGTTGATATCGATGCCGTGCTCGTAAACATCAAGGCCCGCCCCCGCGATCTCGCCTGCGCGCAGCATCCGCGTCAAAGCGTGTTCGTCGATCACTTCCCCGCGCGAAGTGTTGATGATGACCGCGTCCGGCTTCATCAGTTTCAGCCGCCGCGCGTTCATCAGATGGAACGTCGAAGGCGTCGAGGGGCAATTGACCGAGATGACATCCATCCGCGCCACCATCTGATCGAGGCTCTCCCAATAGGTCGCCTCCAGCTCTTCCTCGATCTCGGGGCGCAGGCGGCGGCGGTTGTGGTAGTGGATCTGCATGCCGAATGCCCTCGCCCGTCGCGCGACAGCCTGACCGATCCGCCCCATGCCAAGAATGCCAAGGCGCCGCCCCGCAAGTCGTCCGCCCAGCATCGCGGTGGGCGCCCAGCCTTCCCATTCGCCTTTTTGCATCAGGGCCAGACCCTCGGGAATGCGACGCACCACGGCCATGATCAGCGCCATGGCCATATCCGCCGTATCGTCGGTCAGAACGCCGGGTGTGTTGGACACCAGGATGCCACGCTGGCGCGCCGTGGCCACATCGATGTGGTCAACCCCGGCGCCGTAGTTCGCGATCAGTTTCAGCCGTGGCCCAGCCTGGGCCAGAAGCCCTGCGTCAACGGTATCTGTGACCGTCGGCACCAGAACGTCGGCCTCCTGCATCGCCTGGGCCAGTTCGCTGCGGGTCATCGGCGTGTCGTCACTGCGCAGCCGCACGTTGAACAACTCGCTCAACCGGGTTTCCACCGGCTCCGGCAACCGTCGCGTAACGACAACAGTCAGACGTTCTCTTACCACTTGCGCTCTCCCATGGCTTTTCAGTTCCAGCACCGCCATGGCATCGTGGCGCAGGATGCAGGCAGGCACAAGAACCCTTCCTCTCCATCCCGGCCATGTGACGCGACATTCGGACCTTTTCCTTTGGCAGACATGGGACTAAATCCGGCGCAGCGCGACAGGGGCGGCGCGCCTTCGGACAGGCGATGCGACTGAATATGGGCAAACAGGCAGCAACGATGACGGCTTTGAAACTGCGTCTTTTTCTGGTGGCTCTTTGCACCGCACTGGCTGGCACCACCGGGGCGTCGGCTGCGGATTCGCGCGGCCCTGTCACCAACCTGCCCCTTCCGCGGTTTGTTTCGATGAAAGCCTCGGAAGCCAATGTGCGCCGGGGACCGTCACTGACCCACCGTATCGACTGGGTGTTCAAGCGACGTGGAATGCCGCTGGAGGTGACAGCCGAATACGGCCATTGGCGCCGGGTGCGCGATCATGACAACGCGGGGGGATGGGTGCACTACACGCTGATCTCGGGGGTGCGCACGGTTCTGGTCGAAGAGGACATGCTGACCGTACATGCCCGCCCGGACACCCAATCGCCGGTCACAGCGGCCTTTGAACTGGGCGTGGTGGCGCGGCTAGGCGAATGCACGATCGACTGGTGCGAGATTTCTGCAGGCGGCTATAGCGGCTGGACCCCCAAAACCAAGATCTGGGGCGTAGGAGCGGACGAACTCCGCGAGTAACGCCCTGCTCTGCGGCTCAGCCCGGTACGTCTGCAGGGCGAATACGAAGCGGTGTTCCCCCAAGGCTGCGAAAGGCCTTCTGGCGGCAGGTAAAGACGAGGATCTGAACATCGTCGGCCTGCAGCGTCAGCGCATCGAAGATCTTCTCGATCCGCGCATCGTCGGTGTAGACGATGGCATCGTCCAAGATGACCGGTGCCGGAGTTCCGGCCTTTGCCAAAAGCCGGGCAAAGGCCAGACGGACCAAAAGCGCGATCTGTTCCTGCGTACCGCCGGACAGGCTGTCGAACCCCACGCTCTCGCCGCCACGTTCCAGATCTTCGGGCAGGATCTGATCCGCATCCACTCTGAGCCGGGCCTCGGGCCACAGCATGCGCAGCAGCGGCGACAGCTCGGCCAGCACCGGACCGACATATTGCCCCTGCGCCGCTGTACGAGCCGCCTCAAGCGCGGCCAGCAAACGCCGTTGCACGGCGACTTCGAACGTGACAGCGGCAAGGCGCTGATTGGCCCGCGCCAGCTGGTCTTCGGTTTCTGCAAGTTCCTCTTCCACCGCGGCACTGGCATGAGCCGAAATGCGAGCATCCAGAACAGCCAGATCGCGCACAAGATCCTGGCCGCGCTGACGCGCGGTCTCCTGGGCCGACCTGGCACGTTTCAAGGCTGCCTCGACCTGTGCCATATCAGGCGCTGCGCGGCGCAGGGCGGCTTCGACAGCCTGCGCCTGCGACAGTTCTTGCTGAAAGTCTGGCAATCTGGCCACCAGCATGTCCAAAGACGCCTTGCTGTCCGCCTCGTCCCCCAGCGCGGCCAGTGCCCGCGCCGACCGCTGCGCAGCGGCCTCTGCCTGCGACCGCGCCGTCTCAGCCGCAAGACGCGCCGCATCCGCAACACCGCGCAGGGCCTCCAGTTCGGCAGAAAGGCGGTCCACCTCCTCTTCGGCAGCCCGGCAGGCCGATTCTGCTGCACCGCGATCCAAGGTATCAGGCCTATTGCCCCCGTCTTCGGCTGATTGGCTTTGCGGCAATGCCTCCAACTGACGTTGCAGCGCCGCCACCCCGTCGGGTGCCAGTACCGCCAGCAGGGCTTCGGCTTCCTGGCGCTGCGCGGCTGCCGCCTGCCGTCGGTCAAACGCGGCGCGCGCGGCCTCAATCGTCTCACACCCAACCTGCGCGAGCGCCCGCATCAACGCGGCCTCGGCCTGTTGCACGGTCTCTGCGCCCTCGACCTGCGCCGGGTGAATATCGATCAGCGCAACCCCCGGCACCCGGATCTGACCACCTTCCGGAAGCGGATAACGCGCCGCACCCTCGACCTTTTGGCCGTTGAGCGAGATGACGGTTCCAGCGTCCGTTTCATAGTGAACGGTCACCGCGGCTGCGGCCCCTTGATGTGCACGCAAGGCCAGAGCATGCGCCATCTGTGCTGCCTCGATCTGCTGCATCACGGCCTGATCGGGCCCTGTTGAGGCAGGTTTGGCCAGCGTCTTGATCACATCGGCCTGCACCAGAGCCTTGTCGGCGCGCCCTGCCAGTTCCCGGCGCAATTCCTTTGCCTGTGCGGCTGCGGCAGCCTGCAGGGCCCGATCCAGGGCCTGGCGTGCCAGCTTTGCCTTGGTGCGCGCGACGGCCAAGTGTTCTGACAAGGTCTGCAGCCGGGCTGCCGGAGCTTCCAGCGCCGCAGATGCAGCCTGCGCCTTTTCACCTGCGGCCTGGTGCTCGACCTGCGCGGCCTCCACCTCATTCAGGTTCCGAGACAGCGCGTCGATCTTGCGTCTGTGGTTTTCCAGAAGTGTCTCCGCCAATTGCACCGCGTGCACTGCCCGCCCCAGTTGATCCTGATGGCGCCTGGCCGCCTCCAGCGCCGCTTGTGCAGTCTCCAGCCGCCTGGCGCGCGCGGCGCGCTCTTCGGGGTCGTCGAGCTCGGCCTGTTCCTGACGCAAAGAGCGCCGCGCCTCCAGAAGCTGGCGCAAGTCCTGAACCTGCACGCTCAGCGCATCACGGCGGCCTTGCAGCTCTGCCACCTCTTGCTCGGCCAGATCCAAAGCTCCGCCTTTTTTTGCACCGCGTTTCGTCACCAGTTGATCCAAAGACGACTGGACCTTCCGGCATATCGCGTCCATGCGCTGCCCGCCGGTGACCATGTCCACTTCGCCAGCCACGGATGACAGAAGGTCCCGACGGGCCTGCTGCGTTTCCTTCGCATCTTCGAAAGAGGTCAGCCCCTGACGCACCCACAAGAGCCCGGACGGGCCCCCATCCTTTGGCGGTTTGATCAGCGTCTTCAGCCAGTGTTCGGCGGCATCGGCCTGATGCAGCAGGCGGCCCTCCTCCCAGATACGCACCTCGCCCTTTCCGGCCGTCCTGAAGAACTGCTTGGCGATACGGTAGTGCGCGCCCGCGTGCTCCAGATCTACTTCGATTCTGGGATCGCCCCCGGCATGCGGCACCAGCGCGCGGATGTCCTTGTCCCACGATTTCGCATCCTTGAAGAACAGCGCATGCAGCGCATCAAAGATGGTGGATTTCCCCTGCTCGTTCGGAGCCGACAGGACGTTTAGACCGGGGCCGATCCCTGCGATTTCGACCGGATCCACAAAGCGGCGGACGTTTTGAAGGCGGATCGCGCGGATCTTCATGGCCGCTCCTCCGCCTCGTACTCTGCCTGCGCATAGGCATAAAGGCGGTTGAGTGCCGCAGAGGCCACGGTCCGGTCTTCCTCTGCCAAGGCGGTGTCCGAGGCTGCACGCATCAGCTCCTCGGCGGCCACACGCAGCGCCCCCCCCTGTCCGATCATATCAAGGTCTTCGATATCGTGTTCGGTTCCAAGATCGTCCGCAACAAGTTCAAGATGGCAAAACTCCGGGGCAAGGCGCGCGATGGACTGGTCCAGCGCCAGCCGCTGAGGCGGCGATGCCCAGCCTGTCGCCCGGATGCGCAGCAGCTGAAACCGCCATTCAGCCCGCGCGGCAGGCAGCAAATCGTTTATCGCGGCGGAAATGTCAGTGGTCGGGGTCAGGTCCAGCGTCACCTCCTGCCAATGATACTGACCTATCTCAAGCGCTTCGACCTTTGGCGGTTGCCCCGCGGCAGAAATCTCGACCAGCAGGCATTTGCCGCGCCCTGCGTGTTTGAAACGGTCTGCTTCGGGCGTTCCGCTGTAGTGGGTGCGTTCATCCACCCGCAAACTGCCGTGCCAGTCCCCCAGCGCAAGGTAGTCGAGCCGCGCCAACCCGGAGCGCTTTGGAGAGATCGTCTCGCCGGCGCCATCGCTGCCCGCCTCGGAGCCGAAATCCACCACTCCGCCGTGCGCCAGACCAATCCGCAACGCGCCCGGCGGGGTGTCGCAGGCATCCATCCAGGCCGTTAGATCCCGCCCCGTGAAACGATGGCTGCAAGGGGCAGGCAACAGAACGACACCCGGCGCCATCTCGATCGGTTCCGGCGCCATCAAAAGATGCACATTTTCCGGCGCGTGAGCCGCAAGAGCCGCCCACAACGGCTCTGCCGCAGCGCTGTCATGGTTTCCGGGGATGATCCACCAATTCAGATCTTCCGCAGCCCCCATCGCGGCCAAGGCCTGCCGTTGGATCCGATCCGACGGCGTCTCTGTATCGAAGGTGTCACCAGCCAAAAGCACATGCTCTGCCCCGTGCTCACGCGCCAAAGCGGCGAGCCGGGGCAGAATGTCCTGCCGCCCCTGCTGCAAGGCCATCCGGGTTTCTTCCTCAAACCGTCCAAACCGCTTGCCCAGATGCAGATCCGAGGTGTGCAGGAAACGAAACGCGGGCATCAGTATCTCCGAGGGGTCCGACCAAAAGGGGATCGCAGGCGTTCATGAGTGGCAGAGCAAGGCACGAGGGTCAACGCGGCTGGTCACCATCACGGCGATTCTGCCATCCCGCATGCCTGATCGCAGCCAAAGATACAGAAGACGCGCGGCCGACCTGCGCCTTGGTTGACCAAAAATACCGCGCATTCGAGCTGTTCGCATGGATATCGCCACAAATCGTGGCTTCCGCGTCAAACTGCTCATCCGAAAACCCATCCAGGCAATTGCGCCTTTGCCTTCTGTGTTCTAAACGGGGGGCGATACATCCGGCTAAGCCCCCATGTGCAGCCTCCCCAGAGGACCGCTGCCACCAGAAAACGGGGCGCGCAGCCGCTGCCCAAAGTCGACAAAGCTTCCGATATCGCTGAAAGGTTGTGGAACATGACAGAAAATTCTAACCCCGACATTTTGTATACCATCGTAGACGAAGCGCCCGAGCTGGCCTCCGCCTCCTTCCTGCCGATCATTCGCAAGTTCGCTTCGGCCGCCGGTGTTGCGGTCGGAACAAAGGACATTTCGCTGGCCGGGCGCATCATCGCGACCTTCCCGGAAAACCTGACTGAAGAGCAGCGCCAAAGCGACGATCTGGCGGCCCTCGGCGAGCTGGTCAAAACCCCGGATGCAAACGTCATCAAGCTGCCGAACATCTCGGCCTCGGTGCCGCAGCTGACCGCCGCCATCGCTGAACTGCAGTCGCAGGGCTATGACATCCCGAACTACCCCGAGGATCCGCAGAGCGACGCGGAAAAAGAGATCCGCGCCCGTTATGATGCGATCAAAGGGTCTGCCGTGAACCCGGTTCTGCGCGAAGGTAACTCGGATCGCCGCGCGGCCAAGGCGGTCAAGAACTATGCTCAGAACAACCCGCATTCGATGGGCACATGGTCCGCAGACAGCAAGACCAAAGTCTCGTCGATGCCGGGCAACGACTTCTACGCCAACGAGAAATCCGCCACCATCACCGCCGCCCAGGCTGGCGATGCGAAGATCGAATTCGTTGCCAAGGACGGCTCTGTCACAGTTCTGAAAGACGGCTGGCCGCTGGCAGAAGGCACCGTTGCCGACGCGACTTTCATGTCCGCAAAGGCCTTGGCGTCTTTCCTGGCCGATGCCATCGAGGACACCAAGGCAGACGGCACCATGTTCTCGCTGCACATGAAGGCCACCATGATGAAGGTCTCCGACCCGATCATCTTCGGTCACGCGGTAAAAGCATGGCTCGGTCCTGTCTGGGACACGCACGGTGCAGCAATTGCGGCTGCCGGCGGCTCCCCGAACTCGGGTCTGGGCGCGGTTCTGGCCGCCATCGACACGCTGCCCAACGCGGATGCAATCAAATCCGAAATTGCTGCGCTGGATCGTCCCACCATGTACATGGTGGACAGCGACAAGGGCATCACCAACCTGCATGTGCCGTCCGATGTGATCATCGACGCCTCCATGCCGGCCGTGATCCGCGCAGGCGGCAAGGGCTGGGACGAAACCGGCGCCAAGGGTGACACCAACTGCGTCATTCCCGACCGCTGCTACTCCACCGTCTATGACGAGACCATCAACTTCTTCAAAGCCAATGGCGCCCTCGATGTGACCAAGGCTGGCTCCGTCGCCAACGTCGGTCTGATGGCGCAGAAGGCCGAGGAATACGGCTCGCACCCGACCACCTTCGAAGCGCCCGCCGATGGCGAGATCCGCATTGTTCTGGCAAATGGCGAGACGCTGCACTCCCACGCGGTTGAGGCGGGCGACATCTGGCGCTCCTGCACCGTGAAAAAGGCTCCGATCGAGAACTGGATCCAGCTGGCCATGGACCGTCAGCGTCTGACCGGTTCCGAGGCGATCTTCTGGCTGGACGCAAACCGCGCGCATGATGCCGAACTGATCAAATACGTCAAACCGGCGCTCGAGGCTGCTGGTGTGGCCGACAAGTTCCTGATCATGGCCCCGCGCGAAGCCACCCGTCAGAGCCTTGAAACGATCACCGCAGGCAAGGACAGCATCGCCATCACCGGTAACGTGCTGCGGGACTACCTGACCGACCTCTTCCCGATCCTGGAACTCGGCACCTCGGCCAAGATGCTGTCGATCGTGAAGCTGATGCAGGGCGGCGGTCTGTTCGAAACCGGTGCCGGCGGCTCTGCCCCGAAACACGTGCAGCAGCTGGTCGAGCAGAACCACCTGCGCTGGGACTCGATGGGTGAGTTCTGCGCGCTGGGTGAAAGCCTGAACTTCCTCGCGGACGTCAAGGGCAACGCCAAGGCGGGTGTGCTGGGCGCAGCGGCAGAGGTTGCCACCCAAGGCATCCTCGACAACAACCGCTCGCCCTCGCGCAAGGTCGGAGAGCCGGACAACCGCGACAGCCACTACTGGTTCGCCCGCTACTGGGCCGAAGCACTGGCTGCTCAGTCCGACGATGCCGATCTGGCTGCCGAATTCGCCCCCATCGCCAAGGCGCTGGCCGATGGCGAAGATGCGATCCTCGCCGAACTGGCAGCCGCGCAAGGTCCCGCCGCGGACATCGGTGGCTACTTCCACCCGAGCGTTGAGTTGAAAGCCAAGGTGATGCGTCCCAGCGCGACACTGAACGCGATCATCGGCTAAGCCGAACCTAGACTGCAGGTTGAAACGCCCGGGGCACGCCTCGGGCGTTTTCTATTTGCATACGAATACTTGCACTCCCCGATCAATCGGCTAGCCGCGAAAATGATCGCCCCAGTGGGGGTGCTCATCATCGATCACCAGCGCGTGCCGATGTTTGCGCACCCCGTTCAGATGCGGATGATCAAGCGGCAGATTGTCGTGGGTGTGCTCGACCTCGGGGTCCACTTCTGTCGGCCACAGGCGTGCGGCGGCAAGGCATCCAAGCCCCGTCACCACGGCCAATACGAACAGGGTGACAGAGGTTCCAAACCGGGTCATGAGCCAGCCGGACAGCGGATAAGACACCAGCCAGCAGGCATGGGAAAGCGCAAACTGCGCGGCAAAGATGGCGGGCCGATCCGCCGGCCGCGTCGAGCGCTTCAGCAAGCGACCCGAGGGCGTCATGACTGCGGAATACCCGACACCGACCAGCACCCAAGCCAGCAAAAGCGTCCCCCAGGACAAACCGGCTGTCATGTTCACCACAGCCAGTATCGCCAGCACCACCCCCATCAGGAGCGCGCCCAAAAGCATGACGGGGCGGTCTCGCAAACCATCGAGGAGTCGTGGCAGGACCAAGGCGGCCATCATGGACCCCGCCCCAAAGGCGCACATCGCCCAGGCCAAAGCGCTGGCTGACAGGCCAAGCTCGGCCCGAACCAGCACAACAGAGTTCACCAGCACCATTGCGCCTGCAGCGGACACCGAAAGGCAAAGCGCCAGCAGGCCCCGCAACCGCGGAGTTGCCAGATAGATACGGATCCCGCGCGTTGTCCGATCATAGATACCACGACGGGCAGACCGTTCGGGATCCGGGTTTGGCAAGGTCACCGAAACCACCAATGCAGCCGACCCCAGAAAGCCCAGGACAGTCCCCAGGAACAAAGTGTTATGGCTTGCCACGGCCAACAGAAGCCCCGCCAGGAGCGGGCTGACAATGCTCTCTAGATCGTAGGCCAGACGCGACAGGGACAGGGCCTGAGTGTAGCGTTTCTCGTCAGGCAAGACGTCCGGTATGGTGGCCTGAAATGTCGGTGTAAAACCGGCCGAGGCCGCCTGCATGAGGAAGATCAAGACGTAGACCTGCCAGATCTCGCTCACGAAGGGCAAACACAGGGCAGCAGCAGCCCGCAGCAGATCCAGGCCAACGAGCAATCGCCGCCGGTCGATCCGCTCTGCAATGGCAGCGGCAAGGGGCGCAATGCCAACGTAGGCCACCATCTTGATGGTAAATACCGTGCCCAGCACCAGGGCCGCGCTCTCCCCGGCGAGATCGTACGCCACAAGGCCGAGAGCGACGGTGGCAAGTCCAGTTCCCACAATGGCGACAACCTGCGCCAGGAAAAGGTGCCGGTATCTGGTATCCCTCAGCACGTCCCACATAGTGCCCCCCAAAAGGTTCATCTCAAACAGATCGCGAACATATCAAAGCGCAGATTCGCGGCCAGTGGGAAGGTTCGCCTCCCTTTGCCGAGCTTTGCGCCCGCGCCAGCGCGCAGACCGACCATATCCGCGATCAACGCTAACTCAATGGCGCAAACCACCGCTGCAGAAATGACTGCCAAAAAAGACCCGCCCGGCAGATGGGCCGGGCGGGTCACATTCAAAGGTACACAGAAACGTTCCGTTCCGTCAGAAATCCTGCCACTTGTCGAGGGCCGCGTTTCCGTCGGTTCCGGTGGCTGCCGGGGTGGCTTCGCTGAAATCAGAG